>JAYUEE010000021.1:0-54157 GCA_043739405.1 Mucilaginibacter sp.
AACCATACCGATCGATACGGAGTTTTGGTCAGATGCAAAACTGGTCGGGATGTTGCCATGTCCCGAAAAATCATATTTCCAATAAGTGTCCACAGACCCTGAAAAAATAAGAGGCGGGTCTTTCGGATCAGCGCCTGTTCCTACTTTGCCTGTATCTACTGGCATAGTAGCTGCATTGGCAGAAAGAATGGCAATGATAAATAGAGATAAGAGTAAAAGTACTTTTTTCATGATTACTAGTTTGAGTTGTTTGATTGATATAAAATAGTTTGATTGATTATTCATAGTATAAGTCGAACGACTTCGGCAAAATTTAAACATAAAGTCCCCACACAGCATTAAAACAATGCTCAAATGTTTTATTTAAAAGATTTGATAGGGTATTAAAATCCTGCACGGTTGGGTTAAGAGGTTGTTGGTTAAGAACACCAACCGTGCAGGAAAATATTTTATAGACTACTTACGCCGGAACTTTCGAAGTTTCAAAAAGTCCTTTCAGGCTTACATCACCATCTTCCAAATCGTAAGCTTCAGCGCCGTGGTCGAACATATCCAAACCACCTGGGCCTGTTTCGCCATGACCTTCAACACGTAGTTTCCATGGATGAGGCAGGAACATAATCAGTTTCATCATAGTCCAGGTTACCACAAATACAGCTATTGCAATGGTAAATGTACCTATAGCCTGTGCTTTTAATACACTGAAATCGCCTCCGTAAAACAAACCCTTAACAACGACTCCCGCAGAGTTATCGGCACCGTATGGGCCTGTTGCGCCAAATTGACCTGTTGCAAACAGCCCTAATGAAAGCGTTCCCCATATACCGCACATTCCGTGTACCGGAACAGCTCCGATTGGATCGTCAATACGCATGTATTCAAGTAATTTAACACCACCGAATACAACGAAGCCGGCAACACCACCTAACAGGGTTGCACCCAGCGGGCTAACCCAGTAGCAAGGGCAGGTAATAGCAACCAAACCGGCAAGGAAACCATTTACGGTGAAGCCTAAATCGAATTTCCCCTTGGTTGAACCCCACCATAAAGCTGCAAGCATCGCGGTAAATCCGCCACCGCAAGCTGCCAATGTAGTGTTGGTAGCCACACGGCCTATACCGATAGCATCCATTGCTGAAAGCGTACTGCCTGGATTAAAGCCGTACCAGCCAAACCATAGCACAAATCCGCCGACAGCAGCCATAGGTAAATTATGTCCCGGTGGCATACCGCCGCCGTCCCGCGCGAAAATTCGTCCTATCCGTGGCCCTAACACAACTGCTCCTGCGAGCGAGGCGATACCACCTATAGTATGTACCACGGTAGAGCCTGCAAAATCGCGGAAACCCTGGCCTAATGATTCAAAGAAATTACCTTTTGTGCCCATTAACGCTAACCAGCCATCAGGTCCCCAGGCCCAGTGGCCTATGATAGGATAGATGAAACCAGTGATACCTATACTGTAAAGGATATCGCCACGGAAGCCAGTACGACCAATCATTGCGCCCGAAACTACAGTAGAGCAAGTATCAGCAAAAGCGTACTGGAATATCCAGTGTGCAATTACCGGAACGCCGGTAGCCAGGTAGGTGTCCGGAGTATTCTGGAGGAAAAACCAGTGATAACCGATAAACCCGTTACCATAACTAAACATAAACGCATAACCGCAAGCATAAAACAAGATACCGCAAAGACAGGTATCAAAAATACACTCCATCAAAACGTTTACCGTTTCGCGTTTGCGTGCAAATCCAACTTCGAGCATTACGAAACCGGCCTGCATAGCGAATACCAGGAACGCAGCAACCAATGTCCATACGGTGTTGATCGAATCCATCGCCGATTTGGTTTGTGTGAGTATGGATTTTTCAATAGCAGATGTATCTGCTTTTGCAGCAGTTGCAGCATGGGCAGCAGATGGCAACAAACCTGGTATTGTCATCATAGCTATTAATACCAGACCTAATCCGATTAACTTCCCCGACATAATGGTCGCTCCGAGCGCCCACTTCTCACGCGTCAGTCCTCGGAGCGAACTGAGCAAGTCGATTTTCGTAAATTTTACTTTCATTTTTTGTTTAATTTAGTTTGATTGATATGAACGATTATAGTTTGCTATATAAAAAGACCTTTTTTACTCAAATCACTATATTTTTATTAATAGAATTGACTGTTTTATTAATTAACAATGCGATTTTATTAATTTTTTTATGAATTTATGGATGTTTTTATAAAAAAACAAATTTTAAATAGTAAAAATTACATAAAAATTGAAAGAATTGTGAAAATTGCAAAAATTACATAAATTTCAATGTTAATTTTACGTTATTTTCAATCGTAAATTTCCCATTGCTGCAAATAATTATATAAGTGCTTATAAACTTCACCTTTTCTTATCATTATTTCGAAATAGTGGTATTTTTTTTAAGATTTATGTAATTCTCAGCCAAAGAAGTCAATTTATACCCTCAACAAATGAAGTTACAGCACTTTTCTGGTGAATAATGTGATAAAGCGGTTAGTTTCGGCCGCATTTAAAAGAAATATTATATTTTAATTAAATATTGCGTTGTATTTTTTAGGATAATTATACATTTGAAGTAAACCGTTTCTCAAATACTATATATATGTCAAATTTTAGATTTCAGGCTCTGCAGGCTGTGCTTAACAGATCAATACCAGAAGTAAAGCAGCCTTCAAACAAAATCTCTGATTATTTTAATGCCAATGTTTTTGATAGGCATAAAATGAAAGAATATCTTTCAAAAGAAGCTTACCAGGTAATTATCAATTCAGTTGAAAAAAATGAGCCCATACCCCGTGATATGGCTGAGCAGGTTGCGTCGGCAATGAAATCGTGGGCCATTAGTAAAAATGCTACCCATTATACACACTGGTTTCAACCACTTACCGGCTCAACAGCTGAGAAACATGACGCTTTTTTTGAACCGACTGAAGACGGCGGCGCTATAGAGACGTTTTCAGGCGATGCCCTGGCCCAACAGGAACCTGATGCATCCAGCTTCCCGAGCGGAGGGTTACGTAATACTTTTGAAGCCAGGGGATATACTGCATGGGATCCATCCTCCCCTGCCTTTATTATGGGGCGCACGCTTTGTATACCTACGGTCTTTGTTTCGTATACCGGCGAAGCGCTTGACTACAAAGTCCCTTTGTTAAGAGCCTTAATAGCCCTAGATAAGGCGGCTGTTGACGTTTGCCACTATTTTGACAGGAGTATTGAGAAAGTTAACGCCTCTTTGGGTATCGAGCAGGAATATTTCCTGGTTGATATCGCCTTATTTAATGCACGCCCGGACCTTTATCTTACAGGCCGCACGCTTTTTGGCCATATGTCGGCTAAAAACCAGCAATTAGAGGATCATTACTTTGGTTCCATACCTGAGCGTGTATATGCTTATATGCAGGACCTTGAAACTGATGCACTACAATTAGGTATACCATTAAAGACGCGTCATAATGAAGTTGCACCATCGCAATTTGAATGTGCCCCTATATATGAAGAGATAAACCTGGCGATCGATCATAATCAATTGCTGATGGACCTGATGGACAGGGTTGCTAAGCGGCATAACTTTAAAGTGCTGTTACATGAGAAGCCTTATGCCGGTATTAATGGCTCGGGCAAGCACAACAATTGGTCGATGATTACCAATACAGGTAGGAATTTGTTATCACCCGGAAAAACACCGAAGAACAACCTGATGTTCCTTACCTTCTTTGTGAATACAATCAAGGCAGTGTACGAACATGCTGACCTGTTGAGGGCATCTATCGCATCCGTTAATAATGATCACCGTTTAGGTGCCAACGAAGCGCCACCGGCTATCATCTCTATCTTCCTCGGTAGCCAACTGAGCGATGTATTGGACGAAATTGAAACCTCGCGGATTAGCAAGAAAATCAAAGATGATGCACTCCTTTGGCAAGGTATCCCAAAAATACCACAGATATTAAAAGACAATACCGATCGTAACCGTACTTCGCCATTTGCTTTTACAGGTAATAAATTTGAATTCAGGGCCGTGGGCTCATCTGCCAATTCAGCCTACCCGATGACTATATTAAATATGATAGTTGCTGAACAGCTTAAAAAATTCAAATATGATGTCGACAGATTGCTTCGAAAAGGCGAAAAGAAGGATGTGGCCTTATTGATGGTAATCAAAAAATACATCAAGGAATCAAAAAATATCCGATTTGAGGGTAATGGTTATAGTGCTGAGTGGGAAAAAGAGGCTGAAGAGCGGGGTTTGGCCAACTACAAAACCACACCAAAGGCACTTGACGCGCTCTTAACCGAAAAGTCAAATATCTTATTTGAAGACACCAGCGTTTTTAGCTTGCGTGAAGCCCATGCGAGGCACGAAATACTATTGGAAAGCTATTACAAGAAATTACAGATAGAGGCACGTGTGATCGGCGAGTTGGTTACCAATGTAATTATACCTACTGCAGTAGCTTATCAAAGCAACTTAGTTAATAACGTAAAGGGATTGAAAGACTTAGGGTTGGATAGTTCAACTTATGCAGCGCAAATGGATATTATTACTAAAATATCAGAGCATGTTAACTTCATCAAATCAAATGTAGGCTATATGGTTGCCGAACGCAAGCAGGCTAATGGAATCGAAGATATTCGCGAAAAAGCTATTGCTTACGATGAAAAAGTAAAAGCATTCTTTGTACCTATAAGATACCACGTTGACAAACTGGAGCAATTGATAGATGACTCGCTTTGGCCGTTGCCTAAATTCCGCGAGTTGTTGTTTATTAAGTAATTAATTGAGCGAATAGCAACCTTACGATGCAGGGTTGCTATTCGTATTTAATATTTCTGGTGGTACACTAGCTGCTTTTTCATTTTCTTCCTCTTTTTTCAGATCGAGTATATACTGCAGTTTAAGGTGATCGTAAAAGGAATGCTTGTCGACAAGCATCGCAGCAAGGCTGGCAACCATGCCCGCTAAAATAAGATGGAATATAACGTTATTCCTGTCAGTCATTTCAAGTACCAGGACTGCTGAGGTAAACGGTGACCGGGTAACGCCCGTTAAAAATCCGCACATACCGGCCAATACGAGCAGGTTGGTATTAGTCTCAGATAAATGGAACCATCCCGACACCAGCGAACCTATACTGGCACCAGCACCCAATGCAGGTGCAAATACACCTCCGGCCCCACCTGTAGTAAATGAAAGCATTGGTCCTATCATTTTTAATAGGGGTGTATACCATACTGAATATTTATCTGACGTAAACAACGTCCTTTGCATAACATCCTTGCCAGAACCCAATACCCCAAAATCAAGAAAGTAAGCAAGCCCTGCCATAATTAAGGCACAGCAAAGTATATATATGACATGTTTATAAGTAAAATCGAGTTTTGCCTTCCATCGCATTAACGCCAGGATAGCCTTTGACATACCACTACCAAATAGCCCTGTTATAACGGCTACCAAAATCACACTTAAGAAAATAAAACTGGAAAGGTGATCAATTTTCGGGTAACCGAGATAAAGATATGGTCCTAATATTCCCTGCGCGGTTAATCCGGCAATAATAACGGACGAAAAAATGGCAGTTTTGAAATAACTAAAATGCGTTTTGGTCAACTCTTCGATCGCAAAAACAATTCCGCCCAAAGGCGTATTAAATGCCGCTGCTAATCCCGCTGCTGCGCCGGTAATGATCATATTCCTTTTGGCTACTTTGGGCCACCATGCAGGCAAAACCTGGTTGACTTTTCTGAATATAGAAGCCGCAATTTGTATAGTTGGCCCTTCCCTGCCTATTGCCCCGCCTCCAATTGCCATTACTAAACTCGAAAGTATCTTTACAACAATTACTTTGATGCTTAACAGCTTATTTACCTTATCCTCGGTACGTGGGCCAGTTATTTCAATGGCGGCAGCAACTTGCGGGATACCGCTACCCCGCGCATATGGTGCAAACCGTTTGACTATCCACCAGGCAGCTATAAAACAAACCGGTGTCAAAATAAATAACAACCAGGTATGCCAGTGAAAAACTTTATCCGTGATAATTTCCGCATAAAAAAATAACCGGGCGTACACAACGGCTACCAGGCCTGTAATTACCGAAGCTATCCAGAAAGGTATGGCCTGGAGTACATTTCGTTTTAGCTGCTGGTTATTTAAGCGGTCGAAAGTGTTTTTTAAGTGAATACGTATTTTAGACAAAATAGTGTTAGACATAAAAAGGCAAATGAGATTGCCAAAAGTAATGCATTTGCAGTTTTTAAACTATTATTAAGCACTATATTTGCCCATGATTTCTTCGCAACGATATGATCAGAGGGGTGTATCGGCCTCTAAGGATGATGTTCATAATGCTATTAAAAACATTGATAAGGGTATTTTTCCAAAGGCCTTTTGCAAAATAATCCCTGATATATTAAACAACGACCCTGCCTGGTGCAATATCATGCATGCCGACGGCGCCGGTACTAAATCGTCCCTGGCTTATAGTTACTGGAAAGAAACAGGCGACATTTCCGTATGGCGGGGCATAGCACAGGATGCTATCATTATGAATTTGGACGACCTGCTTTGCGTGGGCGCCACGGACAATATCCTGCTGTCATCAACTATTGGCCGGAACAAAAACCTAATCACCGGCGAAGTCATAGCAGCCATCATCAATGGAACCGAAGAGATATTAGCTGAGTTACGCGGCGCAGGGATTGGTATATATTCAACAGGCGGCGAAACTGCCGATGTTGGCGACCTGGTGCGTACCATTATAGTAGATTCAACAGTAACCTGCCGCATGAAGCGGGAAGATGTGATCTCAAACGACCGCATTCAGCCCGGCGATGTAATAGTAGGACTGGCATCCTATGGCAAAGCCAATTACGAGACAGAATATAATGGCGGCATGGGTTCAAACGGCTTAACCTCCGCCCGGCATGATGTTTTCAATAAAAGTATAGCAGAAAAGTATCCCGAAAGTTATGACCATGGTGTTCCTTATGACCTGGTATTCTCGGGCAGCAAAAACCTCACAGATAAAATAGCTATCGGCAACGGCGAAGTTGTTGATGCTGGAAAATTGGTTTTATCTCCTACCCGTACTTATGCCCCTATAATTAAGGCCATGCTTTCCGGGTACAGGAAACAAATACATGGCATGGTGCATTGCAGCGGCGGTGCCCAAACTAAGGTGCTTCATTTTATTAATAACCTGCATATCATCAAAAACAACCTGTTCCCGGTTCCGCCTTTATTTAAACTGATACAGGAAGAATCGCAAACCAGCTGGCAGGAAATGTATAAGGTATTCAATATGGGTCACCGTATGGAGCTTTACGTACCACTTGAAATAGCTGAAGATTTAATCAGGATATCAGAAAATTTTGGAGTCGCTGCCCAAATTATAGGCCGGGTTGAAGCCGCTGATAAGAAACAAGTTACTATTACTTCCGAATACGGAACATTCATATATAATTAACAAAATTAATTTAGGCAACAAAAATCCCCATGAGTTTCATGGGGATTTTTGTTTGTTAAGTTGAATGGATTAATTAAAGATATACCTCAAACCCAACTGTGCCTGCCAGCGTGATATCTGGCTGCTATCGTTAATGAATGATGAAGTTACAGGTGTCAAAGTAGTTTTATTCAAATAAGGGAACGAATAAGTTGGCCTTCCCGTTGCTGCATCCAATCCCTTATAGCTAAGTACCGTCGTACTGCCGCTGAAAAAGCCGTTATACGAATCCTGGTATAATCCCCAGGTCTTATTCAACAGGTTGCCGACGTTGATGATATCAAGCGAAATCTCGATGGTGTTTTTGCTTTTGCCAACATTCACATAGAAATCCTGGATGGCCTTAAAGTCGAGGCGTTTGAAATAGGGCAATATCACACCGTTTCTTTCAGCAAACTGTCCGCGGTGAGCTTTGAGGTATGCATCCTGGTTAATAAATGCGTTTAATTGCGCCCATTCCTGGTCAGCGCTGCGCGGGTCTTGAGCAAAGTCTTTTACCAGGATGATGTCTTTCTGAGTTCTCGGAATGTACATCAGGTCGTTCGTTGCTCCGTCATTATTCGGGTCACCACTGGTGATATAAGATACCGATCCATTGTTGGCCATTTCGAATACAAAACCAAACGAGGTTGTGGCATGCTCGAAATAGTCTTTTTTGTACATTAAAGATGCGATGACGCGGTTTGGTTGCACAAACGAACTATTGGACAAAACATCGGCGTTTGGATTGCCGGCAACGTATCGTGAGCTCCAGATCGTTCCTGCGGTCGATCCGCCGTCGTTCACGTCTTTTGATCCGCTGTGGGTATAAGCTATGTTAGCATAAAGGCCCCCAGCAAAACTCTTTTGTAACTGACCAGTAACGAAATAAGAATAACCTTTGCTGGTATTATTCATGTAATACAAGCCTGTGATAGAAGGATTCGCTGCAGTAGCCGCTGCCGCCGCCGGTGTTATATTTTTTGATTTGAATCGCACCTGGTGTTCCGGACCAGGCAATATTCTAATACCGCCATCAGCAACTGAGTAGTCTGAAAGCACAAGGTTCTCATGATAGATCGCATTAATATCCTTTGACACCGCTCCTTCAATTGTACCAATAATTCCCCATGGCAATTTATGGTCAACCGCTAAATTTGTACGCCAGATTTTGGGATATTTAAGGTTAGGGTTTGCTACGTCCAGCTCGTACGAGGTATTTGCTGCACCGCCGCCTTTATGCCTTGCGTCGATATTCGGATCGAATATCAATTGACCATTCTGAGCTGGGGTATTTCCGGGAGCACCCTTAACAACAGTATACGAACCGAACAGCACCCCATTATTTGAAGCCTGGTTTGATATCCATACAAACGGTACAGTACCGGCAAATAAGCCCGTACCACCACGTACCTGCGTGCTTTGGTCACCATTTACATCCCAGTTAAACCCAAAGCGCGGTGACATTTGTATCCTGTTCTTTGGCAATACCGAAGGGTCAACGTGGATACCCTGTTGAAAGGTTAAGGCCGGAACATTACTGTTGACTGGCAAGGTAGTTGGGAAAGCGTCGTAATCAAACCGGATACCGTAGGTCAACCTCAAATTATCAGTTGCGTGAAATTTGTCCTGCCCATAAACACTGTAAATTCCTGCTTTGATCTTGGCATATGGAAACGCCCCGCTGGTTGAAGCTCCGTATCTTACGGTATATGCAGCGGCTGGCAAGCCATTAATAAAATCAGAATCCGAGTTATAAGTGTATAAGCCATTATAGTCGGGCGCGAAGCCGTTCTTGTAGCTTTGTATTTGGTCGCTGGTTCCAATTGTAAACTCATGTTTACCCGAGTAAATAGTTAGGTCATCGGATAATTGCCCGATGTTGGTATAAAGTAAATTATTAGCTGTAAATAGTTCATAGCCAAAACTGGTCTCCGTTGCTGATGCTTTTGTAATAACTGTACCATTAACTGCAGAAACCCCATTGCCAATATCAACCAAAGGCAATGAAGTGCCTGAACCAAGCGATGCACGGAAATCGCGCAAAGCCGAATAGCCGACAGTAAGTCTGTTCGACATACTTGAACTGATACGTGTATCCAACTCGACAATGCCGATATTAAAGTTATTGTTAATACGATAACCTGACCCATAAAAAGGCAGGGTTGCCGGTCCGGGCGCACGCGTTGTGCCAAAGCCAACGCCATTATTCACAATACCCGAGTTACTCGCCGGGTGATCTCCATATGATTTCAGGTAAAAGTATTTTGCACTTAAAGTATTGTTCTTATCAATGTTCCAATCGATTTTGGCGGTTACTTTGTTGCTGAATGTTTGGTAATTATAACCCTGGTACGGGCCTGCAGTGTAGCCATATTTTGTTTTCAGAAAAGATGACAGCGAATCAAGCGTTGAGGATTTAACTTGCGAAACCGAACCGCTTGCGCCCGAACCTGTAGCAACATATGTAGTGGCCGGCTGGCTGATGCGTTCCTCTTCACCCGAAAGGAAGAAGAATAATTTATTCTTGATAATTGGTCCACCGAAGCTTATACCAGTTTGCCTGTAAGTAAAAGGCGTTTTAGGAACCTTAATACTACCTGCATTATAACCCGTAAGACTAGTTCCACGGATATAGTCGTAAGCTGTACCTTTAAATGTATTGGTACCCGATTTTACGACGGTGTTGATACCCGCACCGGTAAAATTACCCTGGCGAACGTCATATGGCGCTATATCAACCTGTATCTGGTCAATAGCGTCCAGTGAAATAGGCTGCGAGTTAGTTTGCCCGCCCAGTGTGCTGGCCAGACCGAAGGAGTTGTTGAACAAAGCGCCATCAACCGTTAGGTTGTTAAAAAGGCTGCTCCGGCCGCCAAAACTCAAACCATTGGCCGATGGGGTTAGTTTGGTGAAGTCGCTTAACGAGCGGTTAATTGTAGGTAAGCCCTCTATTTGGGCACGTGTTACGGTTTCTTTCGCACCTGTGCGCGACGAGTTAATAACCTTGCCTTGTGTGCCTGTAATTACTACCTCTTTAAGGGTCGCACTGTTGTCCTCAATTTTGGCGTCAACCTTCTGGTCCTGCCCAATCGCAAGTGTAATGCCTTCCTGCACAAAGTCTTTGTACCCGATAAAGGTAACTTTGAAAGTGTAAGGGCCGCCAACTCTTAAGTTGGGTAAATTGTAACGACCGTCGGCACGGGTTACGGTTGCATAGACCGTTCCTGTAGGAATGTGTGTAACTGTGACTGTCGCCCCGGGTACTGTTCCCTTGGCATCGGAAACGGTACCGTTGACAGACGCGGTTGTAACACCTTGTGCAAATGCGTTTTTACTTGCGAAAAACGAAATGCCGGTCAATAAAAGAAATAAAAGTAAATACTTCCTCATACTCGTTTGTTTTAATGAATTTGAATGAACTGATGTGGTGCAAAGATAAATATTGCCGTGATTGGCTATGTTAACTTTGTGTTAATATTTATTATATTCTTTTCAACATTTAACGCATTTTAAGTATAAATATGTAATAATAATGTCAAATAAGAATGAAATTTTCATTAAAACGCTGGTTTTGAAGCATAAAGTAAAACTGAGTTAATCTATGATTTATGTAGTGTTTTGTAAAATATACTGACATTAAGATGGTTTCACTATTCCCCCCTTTTTGCTTAGCTTTGGCTTCGAGTTTTAAAAAAATCATATAAAAACTATGGATTACGATTTAATTGTCATAGGGTCGGGCCCGGGCGGATATGTGGCAGCAATACGTGCGTCGCAGCTTGGGCTGAAAACCGCAATAGTCGAAAAAGAATCATTGGGCGGTATCTGTCTTAACTGGGGTTGCATACCAACCAAAGCATTATTAAAGAGTGCACAGGTATTTGAATATATAAACCATGCTGCCGATTACGGCCTTAAAGTGTCGGGCGGTGAAGTCGATTTTGAATCCGTAATTAAAAGGAGCCGCGGCGTGGCCGACGGAATGAGCAAAGGTGTCGCGTTCCTGATGAAAAAGAACAAGATCGAAGTGTTGATGGGCGCTGGTAAACTGAAATCAAAGGGTACGGTTGAAGTAAAAGGCAATGATGGTGCAACTAAAACCTACACAGCTAAACACATCATATTAGCCACAGGCGGTCGCTCACGCGAATTGCCAAATATCAAGCAGGATGGTGTAAAAGTAATAGGCTATCGCCAGGCGATGGTATTACCAAAACAGCCTAAATCAATGATAGTTGTTGGTTCGGGTGCTATCGGTATTGAATTTGCCTATTTCTATAATGCACTTGGCACACAAGTGACCGTAGTTGAATTTATGGATAATGTAGTTCCGCTGGAAGACGAGGATGTGTCAAAACAACTAAATCGCAGCCTTAAAAAACAAGGTATTACTATTATGACCAGTTCAACAGTTGAATCTGTTGATAGCAGCGGAGATACCTGTAAAGTTAAAGTTAAAACTGCTGCCGGAATAGTTGACCTTGAGGCTGAAATTGTATTATCTGCAGTTGGTATTAGTACCAACCTTGAGGGTATCGGCCTGGAGGAAAACGGTGTAAAAACGGATAAAGGCAAAGTGTTAGTTGATGATTTTTACAAGACAAATGTGGAGGGTGTATACGCTATCGGCGACATCGTAAAAGGACAGGCATTGGCACACGTAGCATCTGCAGAAGGTATTATTTGTGTTGAAAAAATTGCGGGATTAAGCCCAGAACCTTTAAATTATAACAATATACCGGGTTGTACTTATTGCAGCCCTGAAGTGGCTTCGGTGGGTTATACCGAAAAGGCAGCTAAAGAAGCTGGTTACGAGATAAAAGTTGGCAAATTCCCATACTCCGCATCAGGTAAAGCATCTGCTGCCGGGGCTAAAGACGGATTTGTAAAATTGATATTCGATGCAAAATATGGTGAATTCTTAGGTGCTCATATGATCGGCTATAACGTTACCGAATTGATTGCTGAAGTAGTTACCGCGCGCAAACTGGAAGCTACCGGGCACGAGATCATTAAATCGGTTCATCCGCACCCAACTATGAGCGAGGCTGTAATGGAAGCCGCCGCCGAAGCCTACGGCGAGTGCATCCACTTATAAGATGATTCATAGTTAATTGTGCATAGTAAATACATGCACAATTAGCTATGAACTATTAACCATCAACCATGAACCTCTATACAATCGATACAGGGTTTTTCAAATTAGACGGCGGAGCTATGTTCGGCGTTGTTCCAAAATCAATATGGAACAAAACTAATCCTGCTGATGAAAACAACCTGTGTACCTGGGCGCTGCGATGTCTTTTGGTTGAAGATGGTAACCGGCTCATTTTAGTAGATACCGGTTTAGGGAATAAACAGGATGAGCGTTTTTTCAGCCATTATTACCTGCATGGCGATGCTAGCCTTGATTCATCGTTAGCAAAACATGGTTTTAATAAGGATGATATAACCGACGTTTTCTTAACACATCTTCATTTTGACCATGTCGGAGGCGCTGTGATCAGGGATGGTGAGTCGCTGATGCCGGCATTTAAAAATGCTACCTATTGGAGTAATCCAAAGCACTGGGATTGGGCCACAAATCCAAATGAGCGCGAGAAGGCATCATTTCTTAAGGAAAATATTCTACCTATTCAGGAAAGCGGGCAGTTAAAATTTGTTGAAACCGGTGAACAAGTACACTTCACAAAAGGGTTTGACATACGTTTTGTTTCGGGGCATACTGAGTCTATGATGCTGCCGCTTATCAGCTATAAAAACCGGAAGTTATTGTATATGGCTGATTTACTGCCCTCTGTGGGCCACTTGCCTATCCCCTATGTAATGGCGTATGACATGTTCCCATTAACGACACTTAACGAGAAGAAAATATTTTTAAAAGAGGCTTTTGAAAACGAATATATTCTTTACTTTGAGCACGATCCGGTGAACGAATGCTGCACTTTGCAACAGACGGAAAAAGGTATCAGAATGAAGGAAACTTTCAGGCTGGATGAATTGTAATTAAAGTTAAAAATATGCCCCAGCATTGCCGTAAAGGCAATATAAATAATTTAAATGTAAAGATATAATCGCTTGTATTTTTTAAATAACAATTTTGTACCTTTGCACGTTCCATTCTAAAGTAAAGAATTCGAGGTAATTTAAGTAAATGAGACAACTCAAAATAACCCAATCCATTACCAACCGTGAGTCGCAATCACTTGATAAATATCTTCACGAAATTGGTAAGGTTGACCTGATAACAGCCGAAGAGGAAGTAATTTTAGCTCAAAAAATACGAGAAGGAGATCAGGCAGCACTGGAGAGGCTAACAAAAACCAATCTTCGTTTTGTTGTTTCGGTAGCAAAACAATATCAAAACCAGGGCCTTACGCTTGGCGACTTAATAAACGAGGGTAATTTGGGCCTCATCAAAGCGGCAAAACGTTTTGATGAGACCAAAGGCTTCAAATTCATATCCTATGCGGTATGGTGGATTCGCCAATCGATATTGCAGGCCATAGCCGAGCAATCACGTATTGTACGTTTACCATTGAACCAGGTAGGATCGTTAAGTAAGATCAGCAAAGCATTTTCGAAGCTGGAGCAGGAATATGAACGTGAACCTTCTCCGGAAGAACTTGCTGACATGCTTGAAACTACCGTCGACAAGATCTCTGATACCTTAAGCAATTCGGGCCGCCACGTATCTATGGATGCTCCATTTGTACAGGGTGAAGAGAATACGCTGCTTGACGTACTGGAAAACCAGGAGCCGAATACCGACTCTATTTTAATTAATGAGTCGTTATCTGAAGAAATTAAACGCTCCCTTTCAACGTTAACCGAGCGCGAGCGCGAGATTATCGTATTGTTTTTTGGCCTGGGAACAAACCATCCCCTTTCATTAGAAGAAATAGGCGAAAAATTTAACCTGACCCGTGAGCGTGTACGCCAAATAAAGGACAAAGCGTTGCAGCGATTGCGGCATACTTCAAGAAGCAAAATCCTCAAATCATATTTAGGATAAAAACTTAAAGCCTCCGAAAAATCGGGGGCTTTTTTGTTGTTTGGTATAACGGCAATTCGATAGCTAATCTTATATTAGCTGTTTAAATTTCGATGTCTATGACCATTCCTATTTACCAGGCCGACGCTTTTACCAACAGTCTATTCGGTGGCAATCCAGCCGCTATTTGTCCTTTAGATAAATGGTTGCCGGATGAAATCATGCAAAAGATCGCCACCGAGAATAATTTAGCCGAAACCGCTTTTTTTGTCGCATCTGATAATGGTTTCAAGCTCAGGTGGTTTACCCCTGAATTTGAGATCGATCTTTGTGGCCATGCCACGCTTGCCTCAGCACATATCATATTTACAGAACTGGGTTACAAAAAAGATACTATTCATTTCGAAACCGTGAAAGCTGGCGTGTTAACTGTGCGAAGAGAGGGCGATAAATATGAGATGGACTTCCCTTCGCGGCCCCCAATCGCTATCGAAATCCCGAACGGATTGATCGAAGCTTTAGGCGGCGAGAAAAAGCCATTGGCTGTGCTTCGGTCAAGGGATTATTTTGTTGTTTACGAGACCGAAGAAGATATCTTAGAAATAACCCCCGATTTTTTCGCGCTTTCTAAATTCGATACAGTAGGATTTATCGTAACAGCGCGTGGCAATAAAGCGGATTTCGTATCGCGTTTCTTTGCACCAGGCGCCGGAATACCCGAGGATCCGGTTACAGGTTCGGCACATTGCAACCTGATACCCTACTGGGCCGATAAATTGGGCAAAACCAAACTTCATGCTTACCAATTGTCCGCAAGAAAAGGCGAATTATGGTGCGAATTAAAAGGTGAAAGAGTATTGATGAGCGGTAATGCGGTTACTTATTTAAAGGGAGAAATATTTGTTTGAGGATAAAGGTTAAAGGCGAAAGGTTAAAGGTTTGATCCGGTTACCTTTCACCTTTATCCTTTCACCTTTTACCTATAAAGATAAATGCAGCTTAGTAAGTTAGAGATAAAGGGTTTTAAGAGCTTTGGTGATAAGGTAACGATCAACTTTAATGAGGGCGTTACTGCAATCGTCGGGCCGAATGGCTGTGGCAAATCCAACGTGGTTGATGCAATACGCTGGGTACTTGGCGAGCAAAGCACCCGTATGCTCCGTTCCGAAAAAATGGAGAATATTATCTTCAACGGAACAAAAGGTCGTAAAGCAGCAAACCTCGCCGAAGTTTCCCTTTCTTTTGACAATACAAAAAACATATTGCCAACTGAATTTTCACAGGTTACGGTTACTCGTAAACTTTACCGTTCGGGCGAAAGTGAGTATTGGCTGAATGATGTTCAATGCCGTTTGAAGGATATCACCGACCTTTTCCTGGACACGGGTATTGGCGCCGACTCCTACTCTATCATTGAATTGAAAATGATTGACGAGATCATCGCTAATAAGGAAGGTTCGCGCCGTAATCTTTTTGAAGAAGCGTCGGGGATATCGAAATATAAACTTCGCAAAAAGCAAACCTTTAATAAGCTAAAAGATACCGAAGCTGACCTGGAACGGGTTGAAGATTTACTATCAGAAATAGAAAAAAATCTAAAAACCCTCGAGAACCAGGCAAAAAAAACCGAGCGTTATTACAAGATTAAGGAGCAATATAAAACCTTAAGCATCCTGCTGGCGTCCTTCAGAATTGTCACCTTCAGCGAATCACTAAGACAGATAGAGGAACGCGAGCAAATCCAACGGGATGAAAAGCTTGGTATCGTAACTCAAATTGATGGTACCGAGGCCGGCTTGCAACAACAAAAAACTGATAGCCTGGTAAAGGAAAAAAACCTTGCAACCCAGCAAAGAGCTACGAATGAGTTTGTGTCAAAAATCAGGGCCTACGAGAATGAAAAGAAAATAAAGAACGAACACCTCAAATTTCAGCAGGATAAAGAAGCACGATTATTAGAAGAATTGGAGCGCGATCGCAACCAGTTGAACCATATATTTTACAATATCAAAAGGCTAAACGAGGAAAAAGCACAGGAAGATGAGAATTTACAGGTTGTACAAAAGTTAGTTGAGGAACTAAAAGAAGCAGTTGAGGAACTGAGGGTGCAGCAAAATTCGGCCCGTACCGAGCTAAATGAAATAAACAGCAATAACAACAACCTCCAAAATCGAATATATAATGCCGAAAAGGAACTCGATATATTCCGGATACAGCAGCAAGCGCTTGAACAGGAAAGCGCACGTAATATGGAGGATGCCACGAATAAAGAAGCCGAACTTTCGCACTTTAACCAGGTCGTAGCCGAGTTACAGTTTCGTGCCGAAACCATGGAGAAAGAGCTACAGTTATTGACCGAATTTGAAGATAAACTACAGGAGCAAATCAAGACAGCCGAAACTGAATCAGAAGAAATAAAAAACAGCATTATACAGGACAGCCGCAAACTGGACGCCAGGCAGAATGAGTACAATCTCACCAAAAGCATGGTGGATAACCTGGAGGGCTTCCCTGAATCTATCCGTTTCCTAAAAAAGACATCGGGCTGGGCCAAAAATGCCCCGCTATTCAGTGATATTCTATTTTGCAAGGAAGAATACCGTGTCGCGATAGAAAACTACCTCGAACCACTGATGAACCATTATGTGGTTGAAGATTATAACGAGGCCATTGCGGCTATCAACCTGCTGAGCAATTCGGCACAGGGACGGGCGCAGTTTTTTGTATTGAGCAATTACGAAAGAAGTTCTCCATCCACGTCAGTAAGTTCGGGTGAGGGCGCCATATCTGCGCTGAGTGTTGTTGAAGTTGAGTCGCGTTATCAAAATCTTTGCAATCACTTATTAAGGAATGTTTACCTGGTTAACGATTCGACCGAAAAGGATTTGAATAATGCAACGCTTCCAGATGATGTCGTGCTTATAGGTAAAAGTGGCAAATTCAATAAGTCCAAGTTTACGATGGCCGGCGGGTCCGTGGGTTTATTTGAGGGCAAGCGTATTGGCAGGGCAAAGAACCTTGAAAATCTCGCCAAAGAAATTAAATCTGTTGATAGTAAGATCGGCGAATACAAAAAACGCGCAGAGGAATTGCAAAGCAAACTGACAGCGCTTAAGGCAACTGATAAGGGTCCACAAATTACTCAGCAACAGCAAGACCTCAACAGGCTGAACACAGAACTGGTTACCGTAAAAACAAGGCAGGAACAATATGAAGCTTTTATTGAGAACAGTCGTAACCGGAAAGAAGACATCGCTCGAAAAATAGACACCATAAAAGAAGATATCATCCGGATAGAGCCTGAGATAGCCGAACTAAAAACCCAAAAACAAATACTTGCCGATCAACTTACGGTTAAGCAACAGGCCTTTAATGAGCTTAACGAGCAGTTTACGGTCGAGTCCAACACTTATAACCAGGAAAATATAAGGTTCCATCAGCAGCAAAACAAGGTTTCGGGGCTGGTAAAGGATATGGACTACCGGGAAACGCAAAAAGAAAGCCTGGAAACCCGCATCAATCAAAATAGCGCTGAACTGGAAAAAGTAAAGCAAGCGATAACGGAGAACCTGGAACAGGCCGACCATTCGGATGATGACCTGTTTGAAATGTATAAGCAAAAAGATGAACTTGAAAAAGCCACACAACAGGCAGAACAGGAATATTACGGCTGGCGCGAAAAGATAACGGAAACCGAAAATGTAATAAATGCATTGCGGCGCAAGAAAGAGCAGCTTGAAGCCGTTGAGAATGAGTTAAAAGATCAAAAAAACAATCTCAAATTGGAGTTGAATGCGTTAAAAGAGCGCCTTTCGGTTGAGTTTAATATAGACATACAGGAGTTACTGGATGCGGAACCGCCAGAAAATGAAAACGAGTATGAATTGCGTGATAAAACCGAAAAGCTAAAAAGACAGCTTGATGATTTTGGACCGATCAATCCGTTGGCACTTGAAGCCTTCAGCGAAATGAACCAGAGGTATGAATTTATCCAGGCGCAGAAAAAGGATTTGAGTGATGCTAAGGCCTCATTGTTGACCACAATACAGGAAATTGACGATAAGGCCCGGGATAAGTTCATGAAGGCTTTCACTGATGTAAGAGAAAACTTTATCAAGGTATTCCGGTCCTTATTTAACGAAGAAGATTCATGTGATTTGATATTGATCGATCCGGCCAACCCATTAGAATCAGATATCGACATTATAGCCCGGCCGAAAGGCAAACGTCCGTTATCTATTAACCAGCTTTCGGGTGGTGAGAAAACGCTGACTGCCACTGCCATCCTTTTTTCGCTTTACCTGCTTAAGCCTGCGCCTTTCTGCATTTTTGATGAGGTTGATGCCCCGCTGGATGATACCAACATCGACAAGTTCAATAATATAATCCGCGACTTTTCCAGCCAATCGCAGTTTATTATCGTATCGCACAATAAGCGTACTATTGCCAGCACCGATGTAATTTATGGCGTCACCATGGTTGAACAGGGTGTATCAAGAGTGGTTCCTGTGGATTTGCGTGAGCTTGCTGATTAAGCAAAAAAAAGCCGAAAGCATAACTGCCTCCGGCTTTCCTCTATCAATATAGTTATTTAGTTTTTCTGGTGCTTTAAGCTTTTGTGCTGCAAGATCATCCCGGTAAATTTTTTCTGATCCAGGCTTTTGGCCATAAAGTTTCGTGCTTCAAAAGATAAATTCTGTTGTTTAGCGGCAAGACTTTGTATTACCGGTCCTTTTACCGAATAAGTACCTGTAGTAACATAATGCAAGGCGTGCGCAAGCAGGCCTTCAGTTGGGTCGCCAAAATCCTTGGTCAAATCATCATAATCCTTTATACCGGGATAGCCTGTTTTGCCGGGTGTAAACCCGTCATAATAACCACCCTGGTTAGCTGAGTTTACCGTATAAAACTCAGGGATGTATACGGTATATTTATTAATATTAATGTCAAAAAAGCCTACAGGTTTACCATAGCTGGTTTCACCGATAAACTGCACATCCATCTCCGGGCGTAAATTATTGATGGTTAACTCGCTGGCCGATGCGGTATGGCCCGTTATGATGAAGAAAACGCGGCTTACATTTAATGTGCCTAATTTGCCAAAGCTTATATTATTATAAATACCTGCAGGGGAGTAATCAATAAAATCAGGGCCGTAGTTATAGTCGCCAAAAACAGGATCCTTCCGCCACTGGTTTTTTAACAATACCTCTTTGTTGCTTGCAAGTATGTCATTATAATAGGTATCATACATTTGTGTACCTGACTTTGCTGCCGGCACAATCAGGTTATCAAGTAATTGGGCAGTTTCAACGTACCCCCCCCCGTTATAACGCAAATCGACAACCAAATCAGTAACATTCTGACTGGCAAAGTAAGTAAAGGCTTCATTCAAATAGGGACTTGCATTAGCTTTAGATGTAAAGCTATTAAATACAATATACCCCACAATTTTACCGCCTCCCTCATCAAAGGTTTTATAGGTTATTACCGGATTCACATTGTAATTGGCTACGCTCATATTGGCTACAGAATATGTCGATCCATCTCCCCTTTGTAAGGTCATGGAAATGATATTACTGTTTCTATAGGCGTCCACCACGAAATTAAAGTTATTGCTGCTCCCGTCGCCATAGCCTTGTCCATGGTCATATGACAGTGCTGTTCTTCCATTTATTTTGACGATCTGGTCGCCACGTTTCAAACCCTTCAGGTCAGCCGGAGAGCCTGCGTACACGTAAGTTACCCTTATATCGTTTACCAGGTTCCACTCTAATCCAAAACCATAATCGCCCCGATTACCATTTAACTCAGCTGCAACCTGGCCGCTATCGATAAATGAATATTTGGCTTCACCCACATTAGGTGCGTAATATTCATAAGGCATGCTGGTTGCCGGATTAATAGGTTTCTGCGATATTGTATTAAGCTCATCGCCAATACTTTTTTGTGATCGGGGTTGAAACGAAACATAACTTGGTAACGAGGTGTGCCAAAGGTAATCTTCACTGGCATACAGGAATATTGAATCCTTAACCTTATCAAGGACACTGCCAGGTACATCCGGTCCAGAAACTACAGGCCCCGTCTTCTTATCCTTATGACAAGCGGAAATAAAAATAACGGAAAGGATGAATAATGAGTAAAATATTTTTTTCATATCAATAAGAGATTACAGAACGGTCAATAATAATTGATTTAAACGAAATATACGATAATATGTTATAGTTGGACTTTTAATCTGAGCTGACTTTAACAAAATCAACACCTGATGCCTCAGCGCATCGCACATCAGTCTCGGTATTGCCGATCATCAAAATATCTCGTCTTTGTATATTACGATCTTTTATAAGCAAATCGATACAGTCAGTTTCAGGTTTTGGTGCGATTTCGTTAGCAAAATAGCAGGTAAGGTAAGGTTCGAGCCCTACCCAGTCCATTTGTTTTATCTTGTTTAGTTGCTGTTCGGGGTTACCATTGGTTACAACAAATATCTTTTTCCGGTCAACTACGATATCCTGCAATAATTTAAGCATGTCCGGGTACAACAAAAGTTT
Organism: Mucilaginibacter sp.; assembly: GCA_043739405.1. Taxonomy (GTDB): domain Bacteria; phylum Bacteroidota; class Bacteroidia; order Sphingobacteriales; family Sphingobacteriaceae; genus Mucilaginibacter. The sequence goes on from JAYUEE010000021.1 coordinate 21,067, forward strand.
TAATGGAAGCTTAGCAGTTTTGCTCAAGTGATTAAAATTAAACCTGTATTTTTCGTCAAGACTATATTTTTGTTTTAAATAATCAAAAACTACATCCTTTCCGCCTGATAGGTACGCGTCTATCATCAGGCTGGTTGCCTCTTTGGCGTCAATCAGTTCGGTATATTCAAGAAATGACGTGAACAGGTAATAAACTTGGTACAAGTAATCTTTTTCAGGATAGAGTACATCATCCAATTCAAAAATAAAAGCATCCTTTCGCGGGTCTATGTCGCTATATTTTATCATCAGAAGCTAAAATGGTAATTCCATACTCATCAAACAATTGTTTGGAGGCAAGCAACAAATCAATCTCTGCCTTTCGCAGGGCATAAACCGTATCAATGTTTTTATCCAGGCACAAAGCCAGTACTTGATGTGTGTAACTGAAGCTTTGAGGGTCGGGCAAACGCAGCATCTTACCCGATTTAACCAAAAACTCAGGGAGTTCGAGATAGTCCCCCAATAAAATATTTTCGTTGTTCAGCGAATTTTTCAATTGGTAAGCTGATGATGTATTGGCAGCTGTAATAAGCGTAAACATGATTATCTATTGGACGATCAGGCCGTCTTTCATCAAAACCTTCCGGTCAGACAGGTCGGCCAGGTGTTCATTGTGCGTTACTATTATAAAAGTCTGGTTAAATTCATCGCGCAGCTCCTTAAATAATACATGCAATGCATCAGCATTTGTTGAATCAAGGTTGCCTGAAGGCTCATCCGCGAAAATTAGCGAAGGATTATTCACCAATGCCCTTGCTACTGCTACCCTTTGCTGTTCGCCGCCCGAAAGCTGGTTTGGCTTATGGGTTAACCTGTCACCCAGGCCAAGCCTTTGCAGCAGTTTCATGGCTTTTTTTTCGGCGTTGCTTCGCGATTCCCCCGCGATTAACGCAGGGATACACACATTTTCAATGGCGTTAAACTCCGCCAATAAATGATGAAACTGAAACACAAAGCCAATTTGCAGGTTCCTGAAAGAACTCAGTTTTTCACTATTCAGCCGGTTTACATCCGTATCTCCTATCACAACAGTGCCCTGGTCGGGTTTATCCAAAGTACCCAGGATGTTTAGTAAGGAACTCTTCCCAGCCCCTGATGCTCCAACAATGGTTACAATTTCGCCTTTTTTTACTTCAAGATTTACGCCTTTGAGTATTTTAAGCTGTCCGTATGATTTATAGATAGAGTGAGCCTTGAGCATGGGCGAATTTAGTAATTAGTGATTAGAGATTAGCGATTGGCGTTAAATTATTGCTTAAGCCCCCCTATCGTTTAATTAAAATTAAACTAATCGCTAAACACCAATCTCTGATAACAAATTTTGTGAAACAAAATTGTAGATTTGCCCAAATTCTACGCTCACAATATGAATATTCACGAATACCAGGGCAAGGCAATACTAAAAAGCTTCGGGGTCAGAGTACAGGAAGGCATTGTTGCCGATACTGTTGAACAAGCCGTTGCAGCTGCTCAAAAATTAAAAGAAGACTTAGGTTCAAGCTGGGTGGTTATCAAGGCCCAGATACATGCAGGTGGCCGCGGTAAAGGCGGTGGTGTTAAACTCGCAAAAAACCTGGACGAGGTTAAAGAAAAAGCCGGCAATATATTAGGCATGCAGTTGGTTACGCCGCAAACCGGACCTGAAGGCAAAAAGGTAAGCAAGGTATTGGTTGCCCAGGATGTTTACTATCCCGGTGATAGCGAAACCAAGGAATTTTATGTAAGCGTATTGCTCGATAGGGCAAAAGGCCGCAATATTGTGATGTATTCGACTGAAGGCGGTATGGATATTGAGCATGTTGCCGAACATACTCCCCACCTGATATTTAAGGAAGAAATAGATCCAAAAGTTGGTTTGCAGCCTTTCCAGGCACGTAAAATTGCTTTTAACCTGGGTCTTTCGGGCGATGCCTTTAAGGACATGGTGAAATTTGTGTCCGCTTTGTATAAGGCTTATGATGCTACTGACTCCTCTCTATTCGAGATAAATCCTGTTTTAAAAACTTCGGACAACAAAATACTGGCTGTTGATGCGAAAGTAAATTTGGATGATAACGGTCTGTTCCGCCATCCTGATTTTGCCGCTTTACGCGACTTAGCTGAAGAGGACCCTACGGAAGTTGAGGCAAGCAAATCAAACCTGAACTATGTGAAGCTTGACGGAAACGTTGGCTGTATGGTAAACGGAGCTGGTTTAGCCATGGCTACAATGGATATTATCAAATTAGCCGGTGGCGAACCTGCTAACTTCCTGGACGTTGGTGGTACAGCCAATGCAGAGACTGTAAAGGCCGCTTTCAACATTATATTGGAAGATCCTAAGGTAAAAGCTATCCTCATCAATATTTTCGGTGGTATAGTGCGTTGCGACCGTGTGGCGCAAGGTGTGATTGATGCCTACAACGATATGGGCAACATTAGTGTTCCAATTATCGTGCGTTTACAAGGCACCAATGCAGAGGAAGCCAAAGCATTAATTGATAACTCCGGACTTAAAGTTTACTCTGCTATCCTGCTTAAAGAAGCTGCAGAAAGAGTTAAAGAAGTTTTGGCATTATAGCCTAGGCTTTTCTCCAATAACATTTGAGCCCGCTTTATGCGGGCTTTTTTTATTTAAAGAAACTGGAACAATACCGCTTGTTTAGGGTTAATCTATAAGAATTGTCGACATAATGTAATCTTATAAATTATAATAGATGTTTAAACATCTATTATGTATCTTTGATAATAATTACAAAAAAACAATCATTAAAGATAAAGATCATGGAAACACAAACAGCAACAAAATGGGCCATAGACCCTATGCACTCAGAAGTACAGTTTAAAGTAAAACACCTTGTAATTTCAACCGTAACCGGCTCTTTTCAGAATTTTGAAGGAACTGTTGAAACAGAAGGTGACGATTTTACCGACGCTAAGATAAATTTCAGCTTAGATGTAAGCAGCATCGACACCAACCAGGAACAGCGCGATGGTCACCTGAAATCAGCAGATTTTTTTGATGCCGAACAGTATCCGCATATTACTTTCGAATCAACTTCGGTTACCAAAGAAGGTGACGATAATTACAAGGTTACGGGGAACTTTACTATAAAAGGTATAACTAAACCGGCAATCTTAGAGGTTGAGCACGGCGGTATTGCAACCGATTTTTATGGTAATACCAAAGCTGGCTTTGAAGTATCAGGAAAGATAAACCGTAAAGAATTTGGCCTTACCTGGGACGGCGTTACCGAAGCAGGTTCAATAGTTGTTGGTGAGGATGTTAAAATATCGGCTAACATTCAATTGGCTAAACAAGCTTAATTATTTTTCGCACACATATATCGAAGCCATTCGCTAACTAGCGGATGGCTTTTTTTGTTTTAGACGTATCTGAAAGTATTTCAGTTATTTTTATACAAAATTATATGAGATGAAACCCTTAGCTTACGTATTCTCGCTACTCCTTTTGATATCGGCATGCGATACAGAATCCCAAAAATTCAATAATGTTAAAAACACGGATACAAATAAAATAATCACTAAAAAAGATACCGTTTTACCTGGTGACAACGATACAATTAACATTAGTACAGTTGTTTTCGACAAGATTAAATTTACAAAGGGGCAGCTTCGCAAAATAAGAAAAACTCAGCCCGAATTTAGTGAAGAATTAATAAAAGCGCCGGACATTACCTTAGCTGAACAACGAGGCGATGATTTTAATTGCGAAGCATGCGAAGACTCGTACTATGAATTATACGCATATTTTTTAAAACTCAAAGATGGTGGGAACAAATACCAAAAACAGAGAGAAACATTAGTAAAATATACCGGGATATCCTTTACATTTATGGAAGCCTTACAGGTTTCAGTATTGGTCATCAATATAATCGCGCATTGGGAGATGCTGAATATTCCATTTATCTGTATTCTGAAAATAAAGATTATAGCAAAACCTACAGTATCTCTAAACAAAAACAGGTATACATCAGCATGTTAAAGCAATACATATCGGACAAACTCAAAAATGACCCCGAATATTCACCAGATGAAAAAATGGAAATACAAAAAGAGTCGCTTAGAAAAGTTGATGATATTAACCATTTAATAACAAACTACTTTTATTTGAACATGGCACAAAAATTTCAAACCGAAAATTTTTAGAGGGTACCGCTATAAATTATGCTAGTCAAAATCTATCCCGAAAATCCCAATCCCAAAGCTATAGAGCAGGTAGTGGAAGTATTACGTAAGGGTGGGATCATCATCTACCCTACTGATACCGTTTATGGTTTGGGCTGCGATATTACCAATCACAGGGCGATCGAAAAAATATGCCAGATCAGGCGCATCAAACCTGAGAAGGCCAATTTTTCTTTCATATGCTACGACCTTAGTCACATATCAGATTATATCAAACCAATTGATAACGCTACTTTCCGCGTTTTAAAAAAGGCACTCCCGGGCCCTTTCACTTTTATTTTTAACGCAAGCCATAGCGTACCAAAACTGTTAAGCTCGCGCAAGAAAACTGTCGGTATTCGTGTGCCGGATAATGATATTGCCCGTGAGATTGTAAGAATGCTGGGTAACCCGATTGTGTCTACATCTATCCATGATGATGACGAAATCGTTGAATACTCTACAGACCCGGAGCTCATCAATGAAAAATACGAGGACAAGGTTGACCTGGTGATTGATGGCGGTTATGGCGGCAATGTCCCTTCAACGATAGTAGATTGCACCTCCGGAGAGTTTGAGATCGTACGCGAAGGCAAAGGTGAGCTGGAAATGTACTTGTGATAAAAATTCTGTAATATTACGGTAGAAACCTATATTACAAATGAACCGGAAGACGTTATCCCGTAATTTATTAATTAACAAAGTGATAACAGCTATTTTAGCTGTATTGGTACTTGTGGGCTGGATATTTTATTCGTTACCATCAGGTATGCTTTTATTCGGGGCCATTCTTGTGGTTATTATTGGTTTGATAGCCTTCTTCCCAAGAAAACTTATTGAGTTCGACCAGGACTTTTTATATCTCCGTTACCTGGGTTCAGAAACTAAAATCGAATTAACAAAGGTATCGTTGGTATCCATCACGAGTTTCAGTCTCAATCACCAAAATAGGTGGAAGATAGAATATTGGGATAATGGCATTACTGAAGTCGGATTTTTCCCCGGTTCTTTTTCAAATTTGGATGATTTTGCTGATTTAGTTCAACAAAAAAACCCTGACGCCAAGATTGTTCGTTCCATCAGTTCATTTGATTGAAATATATGTTCAAAACACAATTATCAAGCAATTTAATAGCCGAAAAGGTAGTTATAGCCATAGTCCCTGTTATTGCCTTCTTCAGTTGGACCGCCTTACCAATGATAGTAGCTGCTATTTTCAGTTGGACCGCCCTACCAATTATATTGGCTGTTACTATATTCTTACTGATGATCGTTTTGGTGCCTTATAGTATTTACACCATCTATATGGCGCCATTGAATATTTCTTACGACGCATCATTTGTATTTATAACCGACAGGAAAACAGAGAAGATAATTACTTTAAAAAGTATTACGCAAGTTCAACCTATTTCTAATTACGCCAGCCTGAGAAAAAGATGGCAGATAACTTACGTCGAAAATGGGTTGGAGGAAGAAATATTCTTTTATCCGATGGAAGGCGCAAGCAATTTGCTTTCATTCATAAAGACAGTAAGGGCTCAAAATCCGATGGCGCATTGCGCTGATGTTAATTAAGGCCTTATCGACCTCACAAACTCCGGTATTCTCTCCAAATAATTCTCGGTCTCCAAAAATTTCACAAAAGCGCTGCCTACTATGGCACCCTGTGCGTATTCGCAGGCTTTATTAAAGGTCTCAGTGTTTGATATCCCAAAGCCGATGATAGCCGGATTTTTCAAATCCATAGCCTTAATACGTTTGTAATAATCCTCAATAGCGTTGGATACCTGCAGGTTTTTACCTGTGATGGATGAGGAAGACAGCAGGTAAATAAAGCTATTGCTCAGTTTATCAATTTTGTGGATACGATCTTCAGAGGTTTGAGGTGTTACCAGGAAGATATTGCTAAGACCGTTATCGATGAAATACTTTGAATAGATGTTTTCGTATTCATACATCGGCAAATCAGGTACAATGACACCATCAACACCAACTTCCGCAGCCTTTTTGCAGAAGCGCTCAATGCCGTATTGTACCATCGGGTTAAAATAACCCATTAATAATATAGGTATATCAACGCGCTGACGTAGCTCTTTGAGTTCCTCGAACAATAGGTTCAAATTCATACCATTTTCCAGCGCCTTTTCAGAACTATGCTGAATAGTTGGCCCATCAGCAACGGGGTCAGAATATGGAAAACCTATTTCCAGGAAGTCAACACCGGCTTTTTCCAAAGCTTCCGCAATAGCAACGGTAGTATTCAATTCAGGGTAGCCCGCAGTAAAGTAGATGGATAGTAAATTATCCTTTTTTGATTCGAAAAGTTTGTTTAGTCGGTTCATAGGATATTAGTATCCAAAATATTTAATGTATGTGTCCAAATCCTTATCGCCACGGCCTGATATGCAGATAACAACGTTATCGGTTGGTTTAAAAGTCATTTTCTCTAAATATGCCAAAGCATGTGCTGTTTCAATTGCCGGGATAATGCCCTCTAACTGGCAGCACAGCAAACCTGCCTGTAATGCTTCATCATCAGTAGCACTTACATATTGCGCACGGTTGATCTTATATAAATGAGCATGCTGCGGCCCGATACCGGGATAATCAAGCCCAGCCGAAATGGAATAAGGCTCCACTACCTGCCCATCGTCCGTTTGCATCAATATGGTACGACTGCCATGCAAAACGCCCTCTTTACCCAAAAATGTTGTGGCTGCGGAATGACCACTATCAACACCCTGCCCTGCTGCTTCAACAGCGATCAGTTTCACCTGTTCATCATCTAAAAAATGATAAAACATACCCATTGCGTTGCTGCCACCACCTACACAAGCCATTACATATTGCGGCAACTCGCTCCCAGCTTTTTCAAATAATTGCTTTTTAGCTTCTAATGATATGATCGATTGAAATTGCGCCACCATTTCGGGATATGGATACGGGCCAACTACCGAACCTATAATATAATGCGTATCCACCGGGTTGTTTATCCAGTCGCGCATGGCTTCGTTCGTCGCATCTTTCAAAGTTTTACTTCCTGAGGTTGCCGGAACAACCTTTGCACCAAGCATTTTCATGCGTGATACGTTTGGCGCCTGTCGTTCCATATCCACTTCGCCCATATAAACCACGCACTCAATACCTTTTAAGGCACAAACTGTAGCGGTAGCCACGCCATGCTGTCCGGCACCTGTTTCGGCGATAATTCGTTTCTTACCCAATCTAATAGCCAGTAATATCTGCCCAATTGCATTATTTATTTTGTGCGAACCGGTATGGTTCAGATCCTCGCGCTTGAAGAAAATGTTGGCACCATATTTTTCAGAATATCTTTTAGCATGATACAATGGCGATGGCCGGCCAACGTAATCCTTTAGTAGTTGGTCATATTCGGCTTTAAAATCAGCATCATTTAATATTTTGGCATATTGCTGCCGTAATTCCTCAACATTTGGATACAGCATTTCCGGGATATATGCCCCGCCAAAATCGCCATAATAGCCTTGTTCGTTAACTCCGTATTTCATCTTAATAGTTCAAATGCTTCTTTCAGTTTAGTAATATCTTTTAGTCCGGGTTCCAGTTCAAACTTACTGTTCAAATCAACCCCATAAAATTGTGGGTGCTTAATCATTTTCACCTCTGTCAAATTCGCAGGGCTCAATCCCCCGCTTAAAAAGAATGGGATATTCAGTTTGTAATTATCCAATAACGACCAATCAAAAGTCAATCCTGAACCACCGTGTTTATCCGTTTTTGTATCGAACAGGAAATAATCAACACTATCGTCAAACTCGTTTAACCGCTCAAAATCAAAGCCCTCACCAATCCCGAATGCCTTTATCACGGTCACTTTATCCTTAAATGACCTGCAAAATTCCGGGCTTTCGTTCCCGTGTAACTGAATTGCGTCAAAGTTATAGTTATCAACCAGTTTAATGATGGTTTCAGCATCTTCATTTACAAAAACGGCCGTTTTATAAATCGTTTCAGGTAATGTATCCAGTATTTCAGAATTGAGTTCAGGTGCATACCTGGGCGAAGGGGCGTAACAGATAAAGCCTACGTAATCGGGCTTGAGCGTTATAACGTCCGAAATATTACCAGGATACTTTAAGCCGCAAACCTTTATTTTCATCTCAATTGCTGTTTACCAGGTTATTAAAGCTTTTCAATGCGTTCTTGCTTAACAACGATTCATCGGCCTCATAGAAACAATCGGCGAATGTCTTTTCAGGATGAATGGTCCTTATCGCAAGCGCCGCATTGCACAATACAACATTGCTTTGTGCTGCTGTCGCTTCATTGTTCAGCACATTCATAAAAATATCAGCCGAATCCTTAACTGTACTGCCGCCTGTTATTTGGTCGGGGCTAATTCTTTCAAACCCGAGAGCTTCAATCGAATTTATCTTTTCGCCCTCGGCAGAGAAGGTTTTAAAATCTCCCGTGAGAGAAACCTCATCATAACCATCCAATGCGTTTAGGATGGTATACTTCATATCCGATTTTTGATAGAGATAAGCATAAACACGTGCAAGTTCGAGATTGAATACTCCTACCAATTGATTTTTAGGCTTAGCCGGGTTTACCATCGGCCCAAGCATGTTGAAAAAGGTTTTTACACCCAGTTCGCGGCGGATAGGCGCTACCGTCTTCATTGCAGGGTGAAAAAGCGGCGCATGTAAAAAGCAAATATTGGCTTTATCGACGCTCTTTTTCAACCGATCAGTATCATTAGTAAATTGGTAACCCAAAAACTCCATCACATTCGACGAACCGCAGCCGGAGGATACCCCGTAATTACCGTGTTTGGCCACCTTATACCCTGCCCCGGCCACAACAAAGGATGCCAGGGTTGATATATTGAAGGTGTCCTTGCCGTCGCCGCCGGTACCGCAAAGGTCGATGAGTTCATTCGTTCCCAAATCTGCCGGAAGGCAAAGGTCGAGCATCGCATCTCTGAAACCTTCCAACTCATCCACAGTAATGCTGCGCATGCAATAGGCCGTCATAAATGCCGCCATTTGCGAGTTGTTATAATCACCCCTCGCAATATTGGTCAGTATCTCCTTTGATTGTTCGCGGGAGAACGTTTTATTTTCGAATAGATAGTTAAGTATAGCTTTCATAAATTATCGGGTACAAAAAAAGGGTTACCTAATGGCAACCCTCTGCATATATCTTTTAAAACAAAAACAGGACTGCCTCACGATTACTCGTTAGGCCACCACCAATTGTTGTTTAATGTTTTGTTCATCACTATGGCACAAATATGGAAATACTTTTTTCTAAAAGCAAGCAGAATGATAAATTTGAGAGATTAGTTGATTGAGTTGACTAAGTTAAGCGGTTGATTAAGTTTAAAGGCGATCAAATTAACTTATTCAACTTAATCTAACTCATTCTACTTAATCAATAAAAGCATGTCAATCCGTAAAAGAAAATTCAATCCTGAAGACGACCTGGGTTTCGGTTATCAGCCGGTGCTTAAAAGCCAGCCGCTCATAAAACAGGATGGCACCATCAATGTCAAACGCGTAGGATTGCCATTCTTTCGCCCTTATGATAATTATCATAAGCTGATAACGATGAGCTGGACCAAATTCTGGTTGCTTATCCTGGTTTGCTATCTCACTATTAATGTGTTGTTTGCATTTATTTATCTTGCGATAGGCATCCAATATCTCAACGGGGCCGAAGGAACAAATACATATCAGCATTTTTGGGATGCGTTTTTCTTTTCCGCCCAAACCATTTCAACAGTTGGTTACGGTCATATCAGTCCAAAAGGAATGGCTACAAACAGCGTGGCGGCTTTGGAATCGATGATGGGTTTACTGGCATTTGCGTTGGCAACGGGCATGCTGTATGGGCGCTTCTCGCGGCCATCAGCAAAAATAGTTTACAGTAAAAACTTGCTTGTGGCGCCTTATCTTGATACCTGCCGCGGATTAATGTTCAGACTAGCCAACCTGCGCCGGAACACTTTGATAGATCTGGATATAGAAATAATATTTTCATATAATGAAGATGTCAACGGTAAAATTTTGCGAAGATTTTACCAGCTTGAATTGGAAAGGAAAACCGTGAGCATATTGACGCTAAACTGGACGGTGGTTCACCCCCTCAACGACCAAAGCCCGTTAAAAGATATGACGCCAGAAGACCTTGAAAAAACACAGGCAAGTTTCGCGGTGTTACTCAAAGCATTTGACGATAGTTTTTCGCAAACCGTTCACTCGCGGACATCGTACCAGCATGACGACATTGTATGGGGCGCCCGTTTCAAGCCAGCATTCGATCGCGATGAAGAAGGGCGCATTGTGCTCGACTTAAGCAGGATCAATGATTTTGCCAATGTTGATTTGCCTGCGATAACAGAAAATAAGACTACGAATTGATTAGAAAAACACAGATCGACTATTCAAGGCTTGCAAAACAGCAATATATCTTTCTGCCTTGTAGCACAATACTTTTATTCTTCGTATTGACGTTATATAATTCAAAACTATTATACTTGCCCTATTAAACCATCTTATGAGAAGATTATTGACCCGATTTAGTATAGTTTGCTTTGCTGCCTGCTTTTTTGTTTTGAGTGGCTGCTCAAAAAAAGGCACTTCGACACCTCCCCCAACAGGAACTGTTTACGATCCACAAGGTATATATGGTACTACCACTACTTTTGCAGGCAATGTTGACGCCACCAGTTTGACAAATGGAACCGGCCCCGGGGCAACTTTTTTTCTTCCCACCGGTATTGTATGCGATGCAAGCGGCAATATTTATGTGGCGGATGCCGGAAACAATATGATACGTAAAATAACACCGGCGGGAGTAGTATCAACCCTCGCGGGAACGCCTACGAAAGGTTTTAAGGATGGAACTGGCTTAGGGGCTGCATTTGAATACCCCGCAGCAGTTGCCGTTGATGCCAATGGTAACGTTTACGTAGCCGACCAGGGCAATAACCTGATCCGTAAAGTTACCGCAGCAGGAGTGGTGACAACGCTGGCAGGTACCAGGGCAGCGGGCGCTACAAACGGCCCGGGCGCTACTGCTACATTTTATGATGTAATTGGCGTTGCCGTTGACGCAAGCGGCAATGTATTTGTGTCTGACCAAGGCAATAATCTGATACGGAAAATTACGCCCGATGGCACCGTTAGCACTTTCGCAGGTAGTGGAACAACCGGCTCAGCCGATGGTACCGGAACTGCTGCAAGTTTTAATACACCTGCAGGCATCACCATTGATGCGACGGGAAACCTATATGTTGCTGATGAATTTAACCAGAAAATCAGGAAAATAACACCGGCTGGCGTCGTAACCACCGTTGCTGGTTCCGGTGCAACCGGTAAAACCAATGGCCCTGCGTCAACTGCTACTTTTAACTACCCTGCGGGCGTAGCAATTGACGCTAATGGCATTATATATGTCGCCGATCACAGCAATAACATTATCAGGGCCATAAGTTCAACGGGGAACGTAACCACTTTTGCAGGTACTGGAACCTTTGGTTATCAGAACGGGTTATTTATTGCATCTACATTTGGCAGTCCTACCGGAGTCGCAGTTGACCCAACCAACGGGAATGTATTTGTTGCTGATAATGCGAATAACCTGATCAGGAAGTTAACTACGAAACAATAATTGTTTTTTATATACGGTTTTGGCACAACTCGATTAGTACGCCGTTTGCACTTTTTGGATGTACAAAACAAACCAGTTTATTATCGGCACCAGGCACAGGTTTGTCGCTTAAAAGTATAAAACCTTCCTTTTTTAGCCTGTCCATTTCGGCTTCAATGTCTTCGACATCGAATGCAATATGATGGATGCCTTCACCCCTTTTTTCAATATATTTATGAATAGGGCTATCAGGTGAACTTGCTTCGAGCAGCTCGATCTTGTTAGGGCCTGATTGTAAAAATGCCGTCCTAACGCCCTCTGATTCAACATCCTCCGTTTTGTAGATCAATGTGTTTAACAACTTCTCATATAACTTACCCGCTTTAGCTATATCACTGACCGCAATACCGATATGCTCGATTTTTCTCATATCCAAATATTGCAAATTATTACGTTTATCTGATTATTTAACCTTGTTTTGAATGATTATAAATAAAAACTTTACCTATCTTTGTACTGTTAATAAATCAAACAAGATGAATCTTCCAATATACCTGGATAATAATGCTACCACACCCATGGATCCAAGGGTGCTTGATGCTATGCTGCCCTATTTTAACCAGAAATTTGGCAATGCAGCAAGCCGGAACCACGCTTTTGGCTGGGTAGCAGAAGAAGCTGTTGATTATGCCCGTGAGCAGGTAGCCAAAATAATTGGTGCAAATGAAAAGGAAATAATCTTCACATCAGGCGCAACTGAAGCCGATAACCTGGCTATCAAAGGCGTGTTTGAGATGTACCACGAAAAAGGCAACCATATTATCACGATGGTTACTGAACATAAAGCGGTATTGGACACCTGCAAACACGTTGAAAAACTGGGCGGCAGGGTTACTTATTTATCGCCAAAAGCTGATGGTTTGATCGATCTGAAAGAATTGGAAGCAGCCATGACAAGCGAAACTATTTTGGTTTCTATTATGTATGGCAATAACGAGATCGGGGTTATTCAACCCATCAAAGAAATTGCAGCAATCGCACATAAGTTTGGTGCCTTGTTTATGACGGATGCCACGCAGGCAGTTGGTAAAATACCTGTTGATGTTATTGCTGACGGAATTGACCTGCTCGCTTTTACAGCTCACAAAATGTACGGCCCTAAAGGTGTTGGCGCATTGTATGTACGTCGCAAAGGCCCGAGAGTTAAGGTTACTGCACAAATGGACGGAGGCGGCCATGAACGCGGTATGCGTTCAGGTACCTTAAATGTTCCAGGTATTGTGGGTTTTGGCAAAGCTTGTGAGATATGCATACAGGAAATGGAAAGCGAAGCCAAACGTTTATCTGCTATGCGTGATAGGTTGCAAAACTCATTAACAGTATTGGAAGAAAGCTATGTGAATGGCAACGTTGAACATCGTTTGCCGCATGTGGCTAATATATCGTTCAAATACGTAGAAGGCGAAGGTTTAATGATGGCGATGAAAGATTTGGCTGTATCGTCGGGTTCTGCTTGTACATCGGCTTCGCTGGAACCGTCATATGTTTTAAAAAGCTTAGGCTTATCTGATGATTTGGCGCACTCTTCGATACGCTTTGGATTAGGACGTTTTACGACCGATGAAGAAGTGGATTATGCAATTGAAGTAACCAAAAAATCGGTTACCCATTTGCGTGAATTATCACCGCTGTGGGAAATGTTTAAAGAAGGCATCGACCTTGACTCGATTGAGTGGGCCGAGCATTAATTGATTTCGAACTTAAAAACTAATACTAAAAATATAAAGCTATGGCTTATTCAGATAAAGTAATTGACCATTACACTAACCCCCGCAACGTGGGCACTTTGGACAAAAGCAGCCACAAAGTGGGCACAGGTTTGGTTGGAGCACCTGAGTGCGGCGACGTAATGCGCCTGCAGATACAGGTGGATGATAACAATATGATAACTGATGCAAAATTCAAAACATTTGGATGCGGCTCGGCTATTGCTTCATCATCATTAGCTACCGAATGGCTAAAAGGCAAAAGCATTGATGATGCCATGAAAATTGACAACATGGACATCGTTGAAGAACTGGCACTGCCACCGGTAAAAATCCACTGCTCAGTTTTAGCAGAGGATGCTATTAAAGCCGCTATCAATGACTTCCGGGTTAAAAACGGTATGGCGCCAATTGAAGCAGCAAAAACACATCATTAATTAGTAACAAGTATAAAGTATCAAGTATCACGATACAATATGCTGTGTTAATTTATGAGGAAGTGGATAGTTATGCGGTCGTGATACTAGCGACTTGATACTAAGTACTGAACAAAATGGTAACAATAACAGATAAAGCAAAATATAAGATAGACAACCTGATGCAGGATGCCGGCCTTGATGGCTCGTATTTTCTGCGTGTTTCGGTTAAGGGAGGAGGCTGCTCGGGCTTATCCTACAATCTTGATTTTGATAATGAAATTAAAAAAGGCGATCAATTCTTCGAAGACAGGGGCATACGCCTGGCGCTTGATATGAAATCGTTTCTTTACCTTGCCGGCACCGAGCTTGATTTTAGCGACGGGCTGAACGGTAAAGGCTTTAACTTCCACAATCCAAATGCAACCCGTACCTGCGGTTGCGGCGAGAGTTTCTCAGTTTAGTTTTTTGATTGCACCTATTTTTTTGTGATTCCACCGATAGCTTCCGGTGAAATCAGTGTAATCATTTTTAAAATCGGTGTAATCCTTATATATTTATCGGAGTAATCCCAATATATAACCTGATTGAACTTAATGAATTCTGTAGCTGAGCGATCAACCGTACCAAGTTTAATACGCAACTGCGTAGCCAATATTCACCCCGAAACACATACTTTTCTTGTACATAAGGTTAAAGATGAATGGGTTGAAATATCCTATAAAGAAGTAATAGACAAAGCGGACGCAATCTCTGCCTGGCTGCTGGAGATAGGCATTAAGAAGGGTGATCGTTTAGCACTGATCATAGACAATGGCCCGGATTATGTTTATTATGACCAGGCGCTTCAGCAAATAGGCGCGGTAAATACCTCCATCTATCCTACTCTTTCCGAAACGGAAATTGAATACATCTTAAACGATTCGCAAGCTAAAACAATATTGGTTGGAACCCCATTTTTATTGCGAAAAGTTTATAAAGTAGCCAACAATTGCCCTGAACTGCTTCGGATTATTCTTGCTTTTGACGATTTTGAAAAATACAGTTCAAAAACTAAACTATACCCTGGCATAACCTGTTTAAAAAATGTACTGGAAGAAGGCAGCAAAATAGTTGAACAACTCCGTCCGGCTATCAGTAGTGCCCGCGAGGCGATCTTACCATCAGACCTGTCATGTCTTATATATACTTCCGGTACCACAGGCGTTCCAAAAGGTGTTATGTTAACGCACCATAACCTGACTGAAAATGTACGTGCCAGCCTGGAGCAAATTATTGTGCTCGAGAAAACAGACAGGTTTTTATCCTTTTTGCCCTTATCGCACATTTTCGAACGTACAGGAACCTATCATATTTGTCTTTTCAAGGGTTGCAGTATCGCCTTTGCACAAAGTTTGGATCTGCTTTCAAAAAATATGGGGGAGGTACGACCTACCGTCATGTGCTGCGTACCGCGTTTGCTGGAACGTATACACGACAGGGCCATGAAAAACGGCGCTTCGGCAGGCGGCGCAAAAACTAAAATATTTCTGTGGGCACTGGGTATCGGCAAAAAATACAGGCTTGTTTTGGAAGACGGCAAAAAGCCGGGCCTTATCCTACGTAACCAGCATAAAATTGCTGAGAAATTAGTCTTCAGCAAGATAAAGGAACGAACCGGAGGTCGTTTAAGATTCCTGATATCTGGTGGCGGCGCTTTGCCAAAAAACATTGGAGAATTTTTTGGTGATTTGGGTATCAAGGTATTAGAAGGCTTTGGCTTAACAGAAACTTCACCGGTAATGGCTGTGACCGAGAACGAGCGCGTAATTTATGGCACCGTTGGTCGTATCATTCCGCGTATCGAGGTCGCCATACAAAATGTGGACACCAAAGAGATATATACCATCCAAACACACGATACCTTTAAAAAAGATTATCAATCCGAAGAGGGTGAAATCATCGTTCGCGGGCATTGTGTGATGAAGGGTTATTGGAACAAACCTGAGGAAACGGCAACCGTAATTGATCCGGGCGGTTGGTTCCATACAGGCGATATCGGCCGGTTCTATAGAGGCAACCTGCAAATTACCGACCGCCTCAAAAATATGCTGGTGAATGCCTATGGTAAAAACGTATATCCTACCCCGGTGGAAAATACTTATCTAAAAAGTCCGCGTATTGAACAGGTGTTTTTAGTGGGCGACAAACGCGAATATATTACGGCAATTATAGTACCTGCTAAAGAGACTTTACAGGAAACCTTCAACCTGCCTGAAGAATTTTTCGAAAAGCCTGAAATGTTTATCGAGGATAAGGAGATTGTTGAATGGATAGGCCAGGACATCAAACGTTTATCCAACGAACTCGCCAAATTTGAGCGCATAAAAAACTTCAAGGTTAAACGTAAACCTTTCAGCATGGATGATGGAGAGATTACTCCAACCATGAAAGCCAAACGCAAGGTGATAGAAAAGAAATACGCTGCTGATATCGACGAAATGTATTTACAGGAAGCGGAGGCGGATTAATCTTACCGCGGGCACACTCCTGTTTCTTTGTTATTATCATCACTAAAATACAATTCGCTCCGTGTAATCTATTCCCACAATTACACATAAAATCCTATTTTTGCATCCTTACTAAAAGATATGAGTACTTTATCCGAACAGGAAATTATACGCCGCGAATCATTACAGCAATTGCGCGAACTTGGTATCAACCCATACCCTGCAGAAGCTTTTAATGTAACCGCATTTGCGCAGGATATATTGGAAAACTTTACCGCCAATGCTGAGACCTACCGGAACGTTGTATTAGCGGGCCGCATTATGACGCGCCGCATTATGGGCAGTGCTTCGTTTGCGGAATTACAGGATTCAACCGGGCGCATCCAGATCTACCTCAAACGCGACGATATTTGCCCCGATGAGGATAAAACGTTATATAATACCGTCTTTAAAAAACTACTGGATATAGGCGATTATATCGGTGTTAAGGGTTATGCTTTTACCACCCAAACAGGCGAAATATCCGTTCATGTACAGGAACTGGTTATCCTTTCAAAATCATTAAAGCCGCTTCCTGTTGTAAAACGTGATGAGGAAGGCAATATACATGATGGTTTTACCGACCCCGAGCTTCGCTACCGCCAACGATATGTCGACCTTACGGTAAACCCTGAATACAAGCAGATATTTATCAAGCGCTCCAAGGTAATCACTTCTATGCGCGATTACTTTAATTCGCAAGGCTGGATGGAGGTTGAAACACCTATCCTGCAGCCTGTGCATGGTGGTGCTGCGGCAAGGCCTTTTAAAACCCATCATAATACGCTGGATATGGAACTTTATCTCCGTATTGCCAATGAATTGTACCTGAAACGCCTCATCGTAGCAGGCTTTGATGGCGTTTATGAATTCGGTAAAATGTTCCGTAATGAGGGCATGGACCGCACGCATAATCCTGAGTTTACTTCGGTTGAAATCTATGTAGCATACAAGGACTATATATGGATGATGGAGATGGTCGAAAACTGCCTCGAAGCCGTAACCAGGAGAGTTCATGGAATTCCTGTAGTACAGGTTGGTTCTAACGAGATCAATTTTGCCGGGCCGTATGAAAGATTATCTATGTACGAATCCATACAAAAATATACTGGTATTGATGTTTCGGCGATGGATGAAGTCGGCCTTCGTAAAATTTGCGGAGAGTTAGGCATCGAGGTTGACGCTACCATGGGCAAAGGCAAACTAATAGATGAGATATTCAGCGCCAAAGTTGAATCGAACCTTATACAACCAACTTATATAACCGACTACCCAATTGAAATGACACCGCTTGCCAAAAAGCACCGCAGCAAAGATGGCCTGGTTGAACGTTTTGAGTTATTTGTGAATGGAAAAGAAATAGCGAACGCCTATTCGGAATTAAATGACCCTATCGATCAGCGCCAGCGTTTGGAAGAGCAATTGATATTAGCAGGTCGCGGTGATGAGGAGGCCATGGCCATGGATGAGGACTTTCTACGTGCCCTGGAATACGGTATGCCGCCAACTTCGGGTTTGGGTATAGGTATCGACCGCCTGGTGATGCTTTTAACCAACCAGCATACCATACAGGAGGTGTTATTCTTCCCGCAAATGCGCGCCGAAAAGAAGGCAAAAGTGGTTACCGCGGATGATTTTATTAACATTGGCGTACCTGCAGAGTGGGTGCCGGTGTTAAATAAAATGGGGTTTAATACGATAGAGGAATTAAAGGCCGCCAACCCCAATAAAGTGTTCAATGATTTGGGCGGGATGCGCAAAAAGCTAAAACTTGATATCACGATGCCTGCGAAGGAAGTAGTGATGGCATGGTTTGAATAATACTTGATTTCCTGATAGCAGTACCTTGAGTTAACAACTATGAGTTAGTAACCATCTGCTGTTAACAATTTGGTAATAAAATCATAAAACAAATAAAACTTTTGTATCGAAATGTCTGTATAACTTTATAATTACACAAGTTATGCAAATACGATGACAAACTCGATATTAGAAATTACCGAAAAAGAATACCTTATCAAGCTAAACAGGAGCACTTTCGACCTGTCGTTTATAAGAAGTTTGCTGAAAATAGTGGAGGTCGCGAACCCTTCTGACGACGATATGCTTGTTGAGAGACACACGTCGCCGAGGATAAATCATTCGTCTGAACCGGATTATTTTAGCTCTATTGAAGAAAAATAGGCTTTAAAAGCTTTCCTTTTAAAGCCTATTTTATTTTAGAACTGGCGGTACCCGCCGCGCACTACCTGTTTATCCATTTGAGCCATCTGGGCCTTCATCATTTTGATCTGGTCGGCCAGCAGCTTATTTTTATCATCCTTTGTAGCTTCTGATAAATACATTTGCGCTTCGCGCTTGTTGCGTTTTGCCATTGATATACCTGCCAGGCTCAATTTAGCTAATGCCACATTGTGCGACATTTTCATACCCAGTTGCAATGCCTTCTTAAAGTATTTTTCAGACTTCATCGGCGCTTTACGCGACTCCATTAAGCCTAAAAGTAAATTATAGTAGCCATGCTGATTTTTTATCAGCTGTTTTTCGTAATCAGTAATCTTATCCAACCATTGCGTGGCTTTATCTGTGTTTTCTTTGCGTAAGTAAAATTGGGCAATCAGCATGTTCTCATTAAAGAAATAAGTAAGCAGAATTAAGCCGCCTAAAAAGAAAACCGTTATTCCCCATCCCCATAAGCCAAAAACACAAAGGGCAATTCCAGCGCCTGCGACAACGCAGGAAATAATTAAACGAATTAGATTTGACATAATCTTGTGTGCAATAAAATAGATTGCAAATATCCGTTTATTTGTATTCTTAACCAACATCTGTACGAATATTTATGGCGATAGATATGGAGCCATCCTGGCTCAAAGTTTTACATGGGGAATTTGATAAAGCTTACATGCTGAAACTCCGTGAATTTTTAAAAAGCGAACAAACTGCAGGTCATAAAACTTACCCAAAAAATGCTGACATCTTCAACGCCTTCAAAAAAACGCCTTTTAATGAATTGAAAGTGGTCATACTCGGCCAGGACCCCTACCATGGTGAACACCAGGCACATGGCTTATCATTTTCGGTACAGAAAGGTATTACCTCACCCCCGTCACTTAAAAATATTTATAAGGAGTTGATGACAGACATACCGGGCTTTGTCACTCCTAATCATGGCGATCTGACCGAATGGGCCGAACAAGGCGTATTGCTGCTTAATGCTTCTTTAACTGTGAGGGCGAATACGCCCGGCTCACATCAAAAACAAGGTTGGGAAGAGTTTACCGATACCGTCATCAAAACTATATCGGACAAGAAGGAAGGAATAGTATTTATCCTGTGGGGCGCATTCGCTCAAGCTAAGGCTGAACTGATCGATCAAACAAAACACTTTATAATTAAATCACCTCACCCCTCGCCCTTCTCGGCTGACCGTGGTTTTTTTGGTTCGAAACCCTTTTCAAAAACCAATGCTATTTTAATGAAAGAAGGGAAAGAGCCTATTGACTGGCAGATACATTGAGAATGTGCAGATGTGCAAATTTCAGATGTGCAGATGTTATTGACGTTTACAAATTCTATCTGCACATTCGCACATCTGAAATCTGCACATCAAAAAATTAGTACTCCAGCGGCACTATCGGCTCCTTTTTACTGGTCGACATGATCATCATGGTCTGGAAGGTTTTTACCACAGGGATGCGGCTTATCTTTTCCATAATGAGTTGTTCGTAGGCTTTAATGTTGCTCACGTAAACCTTCAGCAAAAAGTCGCATTGCCCGGTTACGTGGTGGCACTCCGTTACTTCCTTTATTTTTTGTATCTCATCCAGGAACACCTGGATGGTATTATTCTTATGAAAATCAAGCGATACCTGGATAAAGGTTTTGATGCCCAATCCGAGTTTTTCCTCGTCGACAAGCGCGTGGTAACTTTTAATATATTCGGCGTTTTCGAGTTTACGAACGCGTTCGAGCGTCGGTGCGGGAGAAAGTCCGATTTCGTTTGAAAGCTGGAGGTTAGTTATCCTTCCGTTTTCCTGTAAAATTCTGAGTATTTGCAGGTCTATTTTATCAAGTTCAGCAGCCATGGTTAGTACAAATATAGTTTTTCCCCGGTTCACAGAATAAAATTTCTTATAAAACTATTTAAACAGAATAAATTTTATGAATATTTTTTAGACTAATCTAAATTTTTAATTAGATTTGTCTGAAATGAATACATTCACTGAGGAGAATTATCTCAAAGCCATTTACCACCTTTCTATCCAATCAGAAAGCGTCAGCACCAACCAGATAGCCGCTGCATTAAACACAAAAGCCGCTTCTGTAACGGATATGCTGAAGAAACTGGCCGATAAAGAGCTGATCAATTATACCAAATACCAGGGCGTGACGCTTAACGCGACGGGTGAAAAAATCGCGCTAAGCATCATTCGCAAACACAGGCTTTGGGAATATTTTTTGGTGGAGAAGCTCAATTTTAAGTGGGACGAGGTACATGATGTGGCAGAGGAACTGGAGCACATCGCATCAAAAGAGCTTATTGACCGCCTGGACGACTTTATGGGCAACCCCAAATATGACCCGCATGGCGACCCGATACCCGACAGCAAAGGGCAATTTAAAGCGCATGAGCTAAAGTCGGTTTCGTCTATGGAGGTTAATAAATCCGGAACTATCTCCGGTGTGCGTGATCATACGACGATATTCCTCCAGTACCTCGAAAAGATGTACCTGACTATCGGCCAGAAGATAAAAATCACCGAAATTAATACGTACGACCACTCCGTTACTTTACAGGTTGACGATAAAAAAGTTCATATCAGCCGCGAAGTAGCCAATAACCTGTTAATAGCCTTATGAGCAGCGAGCACAAACAACAATCATTAAGCAACGTTCACAGCTCCATTAGTACCGAAAATAAAACCGGCTGGCGCAGGCTGCTTGCGTTCATAGGGCCGGCTTACCTTATAAGCGTCGGCTATATGGACCCAGGCAACTGGGCAACTGATATAGCAGGCGGCAGTGCGTTTGGATATAAATTGATATGGGTTCTGTTTTTATCCAACCTCATCGCCTTATTACTACAATCATTAAGCGCGCGGTTAGGGATTGTTCGCGGGCTGGACCTCGCGCAAGCATCAAAAAATGCCTATCCCCGTTTCGTCAACTTTTGCCTGTATATATTGGCACAGATTGCCATTATAGCTTGTGACCTTGCCGAAATCATTGGGATGGCCATCGGTCTGCAATTGTTATTCCATTTACCGCTGATTTGGGGAGTATCTCTTACCTTAACAGATACTGTATTGATGCTTTTCCTGATGAACCGGGGCATGCGAAAACTGGAGAGCTTTATCATTTCCATGATTGCCATCATCGGGCTTTCATTTTTTGTGGAGATGTTCATCGTGCATCCGGATGTGATGGAAATAGCGAAAGGTTTTATTCCGACCAATTTATTTAAAAAGGATGCGGTAACACAACAAATGCTTTATATCACTATCGGGATCATCGGCGCTACAGTGATGCCGCATAATTTGTACCTGCATTCGTCACTGGTGCAAACACGTCAAATCACCCGGACAAATGAGGGTATCAAAACAGCTATACGATTCAATTTATTTGATACCTCCGTCGCGCTTAACCTGGCATTTTTGGTTAACGCGGCCATATTGATACTGGCAGCTGGTGCTTTTTTCAGGAACGGGTATTTTGAAGTTGCCGAAATTAAAGATGCCTACAAACTGCTTGGGCATATATTCGGGAACTTAGCCCCGGCCCTCTTCGCTATTGCCCTGATCGCTTCTGGACAAAGTTCAACCATTACCGGTACACTCGCCGGCCAAATTATTATGGAGGGTCATATCAACCTGCGTATTGAACCCTGGCTGCGCCGTTTACTCACCCGTTTATTGGCTATTGTCCCTGCCATGTTCACCATCATTTATTTTGGCGAGGATGGTTTGGGTAAACTAATCATTTTAAGCCAGGTAGTGCTTAGCCTCCAGCTGGGTTTTGCCGTAATACCCCTTATCCATTTTACATCCGACCGAAAACGCATGGGCAATTTCGCCATTGGCCCGAAAATCAAAATACTGGCCTGGGCCTGTGCCATACTGATACTCGGTTTGAACGGCAAACTGGTATTGGATCAAATACAGGACTGGATCAAACAATACCCCAATATGGCAGTGGTGATATATGGGCTGGTAGTTCCGATAACATTGGCCATCGCGGCATTATTAATATATGTATTTTTGAGGCCGATACTATTCAAACACAAGGACATGCCATCACAGGTACCACACGGATTAGCTACTGTGATAACCGATCTTGCACCCATATCTTACAAAAAGATTGGCATCACAATAGATTTCTCTAAAAACGATAAAGACAGTATCAGGCATGCCATTATGCAAGGCGGAAAGCATGCGCATTATGTACTGATACATGTAGTCGAAACAGCGGGTGCGCGATACTATGGCACCGATGTAATGGATCACGAGACCCAGAGTGACGTGGACAACCTGGAGCAATATGTTTCCTCGATGAAGGAACTGGGCTATAAGGCAGAAAGCCGGATCGGGTTCGGAAGAGCGGCAAAATCGATAGCCCAAATTGTAAATGATGAGCATATAGAGTTTTTGGTAATGGGCTCGCACGGGCATAAAGCCATTAAGGACCTGATATTCGGCACCACGGTAAACTCGGTTCGGCACAAGGTTAATATCCCTGTTTTGGTGGTGAAACCGCAATAGATATTTCGCATATTTGCAGCCGGATGAGTGAGAATCTATATATAAAAAACAAGAAAGCGTATTTTGAGTACAGTATACTTGACAAATACACAGCGGGTATAAAACTGCTGGGTACCGAGATAAAATCTATCCGCGAGGGTAAAGCCAACCTGAACGATGCCTTTTGCACTTTTATTGACAACCAGCTTTATGTACGCAACCTGCATATTGCCGAATATTCCTATGGCTCATTTTATAACCACGAAGCCAAACGCGACCGGGTATTATTACTCAACAAAAAAGAACTCAAAAAACTCCAAACCCGCGGCGAAGAAAAAGGCCTGACTATTGTTCCCCTTGCACTATTCATAAGCGAGCGCGGCTTTGCTAAACTGGAGATTGGCCTGGCCCAAGGTAAAAAGACATTTGATAAACGTGAAACCTTGAAAGAGCGGGATACGAAGGTGGAGATGGATAGAGCGATGAAAAGATAAGGCCCCCCAACCCCAAAAGGGGCTCACCAAGCTTTATCACCTACTAGCGGCACAAATCTAAAAGCATCCAAAACATGTTTCTCAAAGTCATTCTCGGCAGTTTTGAGGATGGTCACCATTTTCTGGGTTTCTGCGTCTCCCACCGGTATTACAAGGATGCCCCCAATTTTTAATTGCTTTAATAATTCTTCAGGAACGGTAGGTGCACCTGCGGTAACGATGATCTTATCATAGGGTGCATGTTCCTTGATACCTTTTGAGCCATCGCCTAAGAAGAACTTTGGTTTATACCCCATGTGAGGCAGCACTTGTATAGTACGCTCGTAAAGTTTTTGCTGGCGTTCAATGGTATAAACTTTAGCTCCAAGTTCGAGCAAAACACAAGCCTGGTAACCTGAACCCGTTCCTATTTCAAGCACTTTATCGCCTTTTTTGATGTGCAGCAATTGAGTTTGATAAGCAACAGTATAAGGCTGCGAAATAGTTTGCCCTTCGCCTATCGGGAAAGCAATGTCCCTGTACGCCTGGTTCCAGAAGGTTTCATCGAAAAAGAAATGGCGCGGAACCTTTCCGATTGCTTTTAGTACACCTTCGTCCTCAATGCCTTTCTTTTTGATGATTTCTACCAGCTGCTTGCGAGCGCCCTGTTCCCTGTAATTGTCTATGAATTTATAAGCCATTAAGACACGATTTTAGGATTTGATTGATTTTTGGGATCATGTTTTATTTTAATGGATTATCCTTAGGGTTCACTAGTTTCTTATTGTAGAGTCTTTTAAAGTCCAGACTTACCCCCCCCCAAAAAAAATTTATTAGTAAACCATCAGCAATATTATATACTTCCAGGTAATTTATTGCTTGATTTTTATGAACATCTTCAATTTTTTCAAAAGCTTTAAGTTCCAGCATGATACAATTTTCAACAAAAAAATCTACCTGTCTCGAGCCTATTTGTTGCCCAGTGTATTTAATTGGCATGTCTTTTTCCTGTTCAAACATTATTCCATTATTGGTCAGTTCAATAGCCAATGCTCGTTGATAGATAACTTCGGGAAAACCGCTACC
Source organism: Mucilaginibacter sp. (assembly GCA_043739405.1). Classification (GTDB taxonomy): domain Bacteria; phylum Bacteroidota; class Bacteroidia; order Sphingobacteriales; family Sphingobacteriaceae; genus Mucilaginibacter. The sequence continues at coordinate 45,923 of JAYUEE010000021.1, forward strand.
TAAGGTATTATGCACTTTCATCGCACACCCTATTATTTTATGGGTGATATCATTTACTTCCATAATTAAATATAATCATTAAACCGTTCAGAAATCATCCTGGCAAATCCTTGAAATCCCAAAATCGTGTCATATCGGGTCGACGTCGGGTTGTACTATGGAGCCCTTACTCAATTTCGTCGTTTGAAACTGTGTTATCGTATCCCTGATGATAGCTTTAGCGCGATTGATAGAAACTGCATCCCGCTCAAACTTTAGCATAATGGATTTTATAAAGTAGTTGCGTACACGGCCGACGAGTGGAAATTCGGGCCCTATTACGCGATCACCAAAGCTTTTACGAAGTTCGGTCGCCAGGTATTCAGCCTGGTTATATAATATTTCAGCGTTTTTGTGTTTGATATCGAGATTGATAATGCGATAAAACGGGGGGTACTTAAAGCTTCGCCGCTCTTCCATCTCGGTTAAGTACAAGTCTTTATAGTCATTCTCTATTACCTGTTTGATAACACGATGATTGGGGTCGTAGGTTTGGATCACCACTTTACCTTGTTTGCCGCGACGCCCTGCCCTGCCGCTCACCTGCGCAAGCATTTGGAAACTGCGTTCGTTGGCGCGATAATCAGGATATTTAAGCAGGCTATCCGCATTGATGACGCCAATAACTGTTACGTCCGCAAAATCGAGCCCTTTGGCCACCATTTGCGTTCCTACCAAAATGTCTATCTTCTTTTCCTCCAGGTCATTCAGGATATTTTGCAAAGAGTTTCTCGACCGCGTTGTATCCATATCCATACGGGCAATCCTGGCCTCTGGCAACAACATACTGAGCTCGTCCTCCACCTTTTCGGTACCGAAGCCTTTGTACTCTAAATGCGTTGAACCACAGGCCGGACAAATGGATGGGGCATCTTCCTTGTAACCGCAATAATGGCAATGCAACTTGCCGCTGCTTTTATGATAGGTTAAGCTAACATCGCAATTGATACATTTGGGCGTATAGGCGCAAATCTTGCACATTAGTAAAGGCGCATAACCCCGCCGGTTTTGGAACAAAATAACCTGCTCCTGATTGGCAAGCGCCTTTTTAATATCCTCCATCAGCACACTCGTAAAGTGCGACTGCATGGTTTTCTTCTTCGTTTCCTCCGTAATGCTTACTACTTCGGTTTGCGGCAATTCCACGCCTCCAAAGCGTTCGGTTAGTTCTGCAAAACCGTATTTATTTATGCGAGCATTATAATACGACTCAAAGGAAGGCGTTGCCGAACCCAGAAGCACTTTACCCTGGTACATTGCGCCAAGATAAATAGCTGCATCACGCGCATTGTAACGCGGCGCAGGGTCGAACTGCTTGTAGGATGTTTCATGTTCTTCATCTACGATTATTAACCCTAAATCAGCAAAAGGCAAAAACACAGACGATCTTGCGCCAAGCACTACCTTATATTCGTGGTTCAATACTTTCTGCCAAACCTCAACCCTTTCATTGTCATTAAAGCGCGAGTGATAAACGCCAATATTGCTGCCAAAATACCGGCGCAGGCGTTCGATGATATGCGTGGTCAAAGCTATTTCAGGAAGCAGGTAAAGTACCTGTTTACCAGCGTTTATCATGTCCTCAATCAGCCTGATATATATTTGCGTCTTTCCGGAAGAGGTTACACCATGTAATAAAATTACATCTTTTGTATTAAACTGTTCCTTTATATCAGTAAGTGTATTTTGCTGTTGTTCACTCAGTTGAAAGTCGGCACTGAATTCATCATCGTCCAAATAAAGCCGGCTAACATTCCGTTCCTCAGCAATGAATATTTCCTTTTCAATTAATGATTTGATGCTGGCATCTCCGGCTCCGCTTTCCTCGATCAATTCATTTTTGGAGATATTCTTTTGCGTTCTGGCAAGTTTAATAAAGGCAAGCAAAGCGTCGGCTTGTTTAGGTGCGCGCTTTTCAAGAATGGGAAATAACTCTTTTAGATTTTCCTGGTTATGGTAAATAGGATTTAAGGTAAGAAAGGTTTTCTTCCTCGGTTTATACCGATCGCTAACCTCCTCCGAAATATTGATGAGGTTTTTCTCAAACATCGATTTCAGGATAGGCATCACCGTCTTTTGGCCCAGCAATTTTACGATGTCACCCACAGTCAATTCGGGCTGTATCTCAAGTGCATCAACAATCAGGTATTCTTTATCATGCAATAAGGACTTATCAAACTCAAAGCCTTTATTCAGTTCGATTTTAGTTTCGCTGGCCAATTTTAATGCCGAGGGCAACGCGGCGTTCATTACCTCACCGAGGTTGCACAAATAGTAATCGGCCAACCATGCCCAGAACTGGAGCTGCCTTTCGGTAACTACCGGCCTGTCATCCAGTACATCCAGCAGGTATTTAGCTTCATACTTGTCGGGCGCCTGGTTGCCAATTGAAAGGATAATTGCCGTATATAACTTGCTTTTGCCGAACTGAACCACTACCCTTTTGCCAATGGCAACTGCATCGTTCAATTGAAAAGGCACACGATAGGTATAGTTTTTAGCTATTGCAAGGGGTAAAATAACCTCAACAAATAGCGTCTCCCTATCGGTATGCTGTATATCTGCAAATTCAAGCATTACTTATTTCTGAAAGCGGCCAGGGCAAGACAAATCCAGCCAGCTATAAACAATACGCCACCAAGGGGCGTTATTGGGCCCATAATGGATAACCATCCCCATCCAAGCAAGTCGCGGCAAGCCAACAGGTATAATGAACCCGAAAAGAAAATGATCCCAAACGTGAAGCAATAAAAGGAAATGTTAATTAAGCTATTGCTGAAACGGCTAAACGTAGCTAAAAACAGTAAGGCAAAAACGTGGTAAAACTGGTATTGCACAGCGGTGTGCCAAATTTCGAGGTTTTGCGGTGTTAGTTTGGGTTTTAAACCGTGGGCAGCAAAAGCCCCGGCAATAACCCCCAACATCCCCAAAACAGCTGCAGTTATAATAATTTGTCGGTTCATGGGCTATAAAATGCTAAGTTACCATTTGAAAGTATTACTTTACGGCTGAGCGCCAAAAATCTACCTTTGTGTGATTTTATTACATGAAACGACATATAATCATCACCATATTATTGCTTGCAGCTACAGTACTGGTTACGGTTGTTTATTTCAGGCACCTGTCTAATACTACCCAGCATACGAGCCTGGTAATGCGTACTATCCCCAACGATGCTGCTTTAATATTTGAATTTAACAACGACAAAGAGTTTTACGATATCTTTTCCAGTGATAAACTGTTCAGCAATTTTTTGGGCGACGATAAACTTGACCAACTAGCTGCGATCCGTAAAAACCTGCTTCAAAACGCTTTGTTGGCGAAATATTTTTCAGGGCAAAACCTGTTTATTTCGCTTCATCCCCAAAAGGGAAACTCAATTGATTTCCTGCTTACGGCATCGGTTTCAAAGGAATTTCAAAGCGATATACTCGAGCAGCTTTCTAAACAACAAAAAAACGGCATGCTTATTACGAGCATTGATATTGAGGGCAAGCCGGGCTATCTTATTTACCTGAACGATCTGAAGAAGCGCTTTTATTTAATTGACCGGGACGATCATTCGTTATCGGCCAGCTTTTCAAAAGACATTATTGCGAACTGCGCCAGGTACAATTATAAAAGAGAAAAAGAATCGTTTGTTTTACTATCGGACAGGCTGCAGTCAAATTCATTGGCGAACCTTTATGTAAACTACCAGGCGCTTTCGCCATTATTTGAGCAGGTGTTCGTAAACAAAAACACAGATATTTTTAAAAGCTTCCGGCAATTCCCGGCTTTTGCCGCCCTAAGCTTGAACTATAAAAGTGATGCTATCATGTTCAATGGTTCCAGCCAGGTGCAAAGCAACCAAGATGGCGGTTACCTGGGCCTTTTTAGTCACCAGCGGCCCGTTACCAATCACCTGAAGGAGATATTCCCGTCAACAACGGCTTACAGCATGGGTTTTGCGGTTTCAGATCCGACAAAGTTCGAATCCGATTTGTTAGCCCTTCAGTCGAAGAGTGACTTCGACAAGGAGGAAAAGGCTGTTCTCAAGAAAATAAAGTCGGAAACAGGTATCGCTATACAAAAAGAGTTTTCGCGCTCGCTGGGCAACGAGTTTGCTATTGTAACTACTCACTATCACGAAAAAATAGGCATTGTCCAGGTGAAAGATGGTTCAAGGTTACTGGCTCTGCTGGTTAATATCAGTAAAATGAATTCGGATAATACCGGCCAGTTTAACTACGAGAAATTACCACAGGTGCTTTTGGGCGATGCCTTTTACCTTTTTAAAAGGCCCTATTTCAAGGTTATCGATAATTACCTGGTACTAGCGAATAGCCCATCGGAACTTGCAAGCTATAACGATAGCTATACAAACCGGAAATTCCTTATAAAAACTGATGGTTATAATGAATTCAATAATTTATTGGCAGAAATGTGTAACGTTTCATTCTTTGTACAGTTTAAAAATGCGCTGCAGTTATTTAAACAAGATATGAAGCCAACTTTTTACAATGATTTTAACAAATCTGAACCCGGCTGGAAAAATTTTTACGGAGCATCGTGGCAGTTTTCTGCATCAGATAAAAGCTTTTATACTAATTTTTGTATGCGTTTAAATAGCGATACAGCAGCCTTAAAGAGCACTTTTTGAAAAAAATATTTTTTTCGCACACAACCCAAACAGCAAAATTCCGTTTAAGGCAATAACTCTAATTTTTTAATTTTTAATATAAAATTAGTTTTTGAAGTTTATCTTTAGAATACTTTAAAAACAAACATAACGCCCTTGCACAATATAATGAAGAAGATTTTACTCATTTTCTGTTTCTTTTTGCTCGCAGCCAGGGGTTTTTCGCAACAGTTTTCTCAAATTAATACAGGTTCACTTTTTGACTCGTTTGAAAATCCGTCACAACGGGCATTTGTACCAGATACAAGTAAAAAATATGCGTTCAACTTTCTTATACCCAACATCAATCTAAACGGTTTCCTTACCGGCGATGTGCAGTCGAGTCTTATTACAAGGGCCTTTGGCGGAAAATACAGTAACTCAGCTTTGCAAATAGGTAATAATAAACTTAACAGTTTTAATTTTAATGGCAGCGTATACGCACTGATGTTTAAAGAATTTGGGAGCGTAAACGGCGATACCGAATTTGGTTTTTTCATAGAAACAAAAGGAGAAGGTCGCGGTACTTTTTCTGACGAGTCAGTTGCGGTATTTAACGGCACCCAAGCTTTCAGCAGTACCATATACGATAATATTTTTAACGATCACTATTATTTCCAGGCATATAATTCGATTGGCATGTCCTATCGTGAAAAAGTAACAAAAAACTTTAATATAGGGTTTAAATTAGGTCTTCTGATGGGGATTAATTACAACAAACTGGATATTGCCGAATCGCATGTTACCTTTGATAATACCAATGACGCGGCCACTTTTTCGTTGAGAGGAAAGTATTATTTAAGCAAGGGTCCCGGTAATCTCGATTCCAGAAGTTTTTTACCTACAACACGCAGCCCCGGTGCGCAAATAAGTATAGGCACATCCTACAAGACTGAAGATAATATTACCATCCAAGGGAATATTAAGGACCTGGGGTTTATTCATTGGTATGATAAATCTTCGATAGCCAGTTTTGATGAAACCGAAACCGCCACAGGTATCTCGACCAATAAAAGAGAGGGTAATATATTAAACGTCGTAAAAAACATACTTAAAGACAATAGGCTTAATCAGTCGTTCACAACAGCCACAGACGGAAAATTTGAGTTAAGCATGACCAAATCCTACTGGGTAAATGAAGACATGACCGTAAAGTATTCGCCCACTGTAATAGTTTCCAAAGAGTTATTTTATAATGGTGTCATAGCTGGGCTGGTCAATCATTTTCAATATCAAAATTACCACGCCAGTTTAACGGCTTCGTATGACAATAATAACCTGCTTAATGTGGGCCTGCAATTGATGATCAAATCGTATAATGGTGAGTTTTTTATTGGCAGCGACAAACTTATACAAACTGTCGGGCTGGCAAGTGCTTCCAAAAATTATTCATCTTACACCAATGGCTCATTTACAGGGGGCAGCTTTTTTATGGGTTTTGCTTACAAGTTTGGCCCTGTTGTAGAGCATCCAATGAATTCGAGTGTAATGAATACCGGCGAAAGAGGCTTCCTGGGACGCTTGTATAACAGGTTGTTTAAAACTAACTGGTAATCTAAGACGATTTCTTTCCGGCGATAAAATCTTTGAGATAGTAAGGCTCAAAATAAGCTACGTCAACAAATTCCTTTGCAAGGTATTTTTCTTCTGCCCTTATGGTAAGATATGTGGCCGAATTGGTAAATCCATTAATTATCCGGGCATTAGCATGTACCGCTAATACTTCTCTGCATTTCTCGGCCCCATCGCCAAAAAATACTACCTGACGTGATTTTAACAGGTCACTAAAACTATTTTCGTCAATAATTTCGGCAGATACTGGCCTAACTACATTACCATGAACGTCAAAAACAGCGGTAAAAACTTCCATGCGCCGGGCATCTATCATCGGGGATAGTAATACATTATCAGCAACTATTGCTCCATTCAGAAATTTAAATCCGTCGGCCATCGCAGCGAGTGTTTCAATTGCTATCAAGGGTTTATCCATTGCGAAACTCAAACCTTTGGCCGTGGAAACCCCAATACGCAATCCAGTGTAAGAACCCGGCCCGCTGCTTACAGCAATAGCATCAAGATCAGTATAACTTTTACCTACGGCATTTAGAATCTCATCAATAAATACTGTGATCTTTTCAGCATGAATATTCCGTTGCTCCACCTCTTTACAGGCCAGCACGATACCATCTTCCGCCAGGGCGACGGAACATACTGTTGTTGCAGTTTCTATTTGTAGTATTAGACTCATATCAATCAGGGTACGGGATCATGCCCATGGCCTCCCCAGGGGTTGCAACTGGCAATGCGTTTTATCGTGAGCCACCCGCCTTTAAAGCCCCCGTATTTCTTGATCGCCTCCACTGCATACTGTGAACAGGTTGGCGTATAACGACAGGAAGCACCGGTTAAGGGCGAAATAAAATATTGATATATTTTAATAAGCACGATAAATACCGCGCCTACAATACCTTTTAATATATCAGCTATGAATTTCATTTACCCACGACGCCGCTAAGTTCATTTAATAGCTTCAGCATCTTCTTATCAATAAGTTCGTATGAACTTATTTCTTTCCCGATAAACCCGACAGAAAAGATGATTTTCTTTTCACCATCTTGTAAACCAGTGTATAAATATTGCTGTTTGTACAGGCGGTAGGCTTCGCGAATGCGCCGTTTGATGAGGTTACGATCGACGGCGCGTTTATATCTTTTTTTGGAAACTGAGAATAAAACCTGCGCCGGAAACTGCAAAGGCTCCTCCACTATAAGCCACGAAACTTTAAAAGGATAACACAAAAAAGAAGAACCGTTATGAAAAAGCTCATCAATCAGCTTTTTGTTACATAAACGTTCTTCTTTTGTAAAAGTGTATATTTTGCTCATGCCTGTACCGCAAGTTAAAGAAATAACCGGTCACAGAGCCTCGGGAAGTAGAAAATAAGCTTAAGCTTTGTGCTGGCGCTCGTCAGAAACTGACAATCTTTTTCTGCCCTTTGCTCTTCTGGCTGCTAATATCCTTCTACCATTTGCAGTAGACATACGCTCACGGAAACCGTGTTTATTTCTTCTTTTTCTTTGAGAAGGCTGAAACGTTCTTTTCATCGCTATTTTATTGTATTCGTCGTTTTTAAAAACAAGAGTGCAAATGTAGCCTTATTTTTAAACTTTTCAAATACAATTATACTATTTGTTAAATGATGGCTTACATGCTATATTGCTTTCCTGTTAGATTGTTGTCCAGCCATCAAAATACCCTATTATGAGATATTTTACCATACTATTATTGTTATTTCTGCCGTTTTTTGGCATATGCCAGGAAACTACAAGCCTGCATTACAAAATATATAGCACTGCGAGCCAAAAGTTAGTACTTATCGATAGCGTTCTCGCGAGCATGGACAAAGCAAATGTGCTGTTTTTTGGTGAGGAACATAATGACTCAACCTGCCATGTGCTTGAACACCTCATTTTCAAAAAACTGGCCGAAAAATACCCCGGCAAAGCAGCCTTGAGTTTGGAAATGTTTGAGACGGA
>JAYUEE010000022.1:0-52475 GCA_043739405.1 Mucilaginibacter sp.
CCGCCATATCCAAATACGGTGCCGTGCGAGCGGTATTGGTAAAAAACCGCCGTTTGCTCTGGAACGCCAACCAGTGTAGTATTTGTTTCGGGAGTAGAAGTTACTACCACTATGCCGGCTGATGGGCGCAGGTCGAGTATGAAACCCTTGTAGGTAAACGAATACTGTGGCCCAATTAAAATATTCCAGTTGTGGAAACGGTCGTAGCCATTAGTGGTTGCCTGGTCGGCTGAGTATGAACTGGTATAACCTTGCGCTAGCGCAAATACGTCGTTAGAACTGAGCTTGCCCTGGTCCTGGAAAGATATCGTAGCGCCGATACCGAAGTTTTTGTGTATGTAATACGCTCCGTCAATCGCAAAGGTAACCCCCTTTTTGGCAAACCCTGACTGATTGTTGTTATAATCGGTGCTTTTATAATTGCCCGATGGGTTTGAAATGCCCCCGTATAATGCAATATAACTTTTAACCTGTGCTTTGGCGCTAAACGCGAATATGATGGTAGATAAAAATACTATCGTAAAAACTCTTTTCATGTGATTGATATGCAGAGATGCTTATGTTAAATATTGGGTTAGTTACTGGTAAAAGTATATGGCACGCTTGTGAATGCGCCGGCAGTAATGTTATGTACAGTTGTATAAAGCACATTGCCCGAACCATCATAGACAGTGGCCCTGGATAAGAACGAAAACGTACCGGTTATTTGCTTTTTAACAGAGTCAATTGCCGTTACCGTGATGTTCCCCGAATTTGGTCCCACAGTGCCCTGCTGTGTAAACACATACTGATCGGACTCATTTTTTTGCTGCACATTATACTGCCCCGTTACGTTAACCGCATCAATATTATAAGTATTTAAAGGGAAACCTGTGCTGCTTGTATTAGGTATTGTAACAGAAAACAGCACTTGCCTGGTATTTTTTTGACCAATAAAACTGAGTGTTTTAGTACCGGCGGCCGAATTATATACCAATGCCATACTTGCTGTATCCGGCACCCATGTAGTGCCGTCGATATTGGCCTGGTATGGTGCCGTGGTATAACCAATGCCGGTAACGGAATCCTTATTGCAACTTTGAACGATAAAGGCTATTAATGCAAATAAAAGCAGCGTGGCAGGTAGTCGAAGTTTATTCATATGAATTTATTTAGGCTGATAACGGGGTTTTTATCTATTAATTATCGGTACAACATTTTTTAACATTTAAAAAAGTGCCCCGGTTTGCACGGAAGCCTCATTTTCGGCAAAGTAACAAAATAAATACCTCAACTCTAAGTCATTTTGTGTCATTGTTTACCGATTTCTTAACGGGTAGCACTATTGTTACCCCCATCATAGCCTGGAAATGACCACCTGTTTGGGCTCCTTTTAAAATAACAGGAATATAAAATTGCATCGAAGGTTACAGGATGTAACCTTTATTTAAAATATGTTATCTATAAATAAACTTATTAAGACATTGAAAATTAAGTTGCTGATGTTTGCATATTTATATTATTGTTAGGATATTTATGGGATAGGGAAATCCTTTAAAAACAAACAAAACCGGCAAGCTGCACAATTCATCAAAGCACTTATCAGGATGCATCTGTCCCTTTTTAGCAACATAAAAAAATCAATTTTTCAACTATGAAAAAAATCCTTTTACCGGCTTCACTTGGATTTGTGGGACTTGTTATGGTGCTGCTTTACTTTTTTGATTTTGGTAAAGACGCGCTGACTGTGAAAATCAGTAATGCCAGTTATATGATGCCCTCAGTATACAAGGTGTACTCGAACTCCAAGGCGCTTAACGGCGAATATTACTTTTTTAAGATGCTGATGACCAATAATGGTACTTCGGCTATGCACGATGTAAAAGTATCCTACGATATTCCCGGCTATATCGACTGGACCGAACTGCAAACTATCCCAGTTATTTATCCCGGCCAGCACGTGGTGATCAGGTGCTACCCGCACTTTAAGGATGATGTAGTAAAAAAGATGACCCAATCACAGGAAACAGGCGATGTGAAGATAGAATATAACGGAAGCAAGGTAAAAAAGGAAAGTTTTGGCTTTAATATGATGGGCCGCAACCAGTTTGTATATACCGACATACCGGCCGAGGAAGTGACAAGTTACCCTGATATGATGCACAATACCCAACTGCTGCCTTGTTTAGTTACGCCAGAGGACCCCATTGTAAAATATTATACATCCCAGGTGCAGGACCGCTGGATGAAAGGTGAAGCTGCTTCGGTAGATAATAAGCCGGAGGAGCAGGTTAAATTTTTGATGGGCCTTTATGCAGCGACTCTACAAAGCAGGATGGTTTACAGCGGTACTGAGGGCGTACCAACTAAAATGGGAGATGTAACCGCTACAGTGCAAAGCGCCCGCCTGCCCCGCGAAGTAATAACCGGCAATACCGGCTTGTGTATCGAGCTTTCGCTGATGTATGCAAGTGTTCTGAAAGCGGCCGGGTTGCACCCCGTAATATTTCTGATACCAGGACATGCGTTCCCGGGTATCCTGGCAAGCGACGGTTATTATGCTATAGAAGCGACGGGCTGCGGCGGGCAAGGACTTGGCGGAAGCATGAATCCGCAACAGGCGTTTGCAAAAGGCGAAGATGAGTTGAAAACATTTATAACCGGGTGGCAACAGGGCGATACCCGCAATATTATTATCGATGTAAATAACCTGGAAGCAGCCGGAGTGGTACCGATGGAACTGTCGGACGATGATTTTTTACGGAAAAAAGTAGATGATATAGCAGCGACTTTCTCGGGAGGGGGGTCAACATCTAACCCTTTTCCGTCAACCACCGCCCGCACGCCAGAGCGGCGGTCGGCACCAGTAAGGAGCAGCGGTGGAAACAGAAACAGCGAAAGTGGAAACAGTGGGTCAAACACGTATTCAGGGGCAATTAGTTTCAGCTATCCCGGAAGCTGGGGACGGCGGGACCACCCTTTTCCTCAACTGGTTACTTTAACAGCGCAGGTGGGCACCAGTGATGCGCAAACCGGCGTAAGTGTATGGAATGTTCCAGCATCCAGTCCTGACCAGGCTTTGTCCATTATCCGCACCCAGCTGGCGGCTATGGGCCAGTACATTCAGTACCAACGAACAAATTATGCAAACGGATATACTATGTACCAGGGTGTTACCACTTATAACGGGATGCAAAGGCACTGGGAGGGCGTTTTCAGGGCTGGCGGCAATGGCATTGTGGGCATTACGCTGGGCAGCCCGGATTTTAACGGCAATCAAAGTTTATTTAATTCTATCATTACCACAGTTCGTTAGTTTTTGATCATGAAAAAGATATATATACTCGTTGTTTCATTGGTACTATTCTTTGGCACAACTGTTAAAGCGCAACAGCAAAGTGACCCCGTTAAGGTAACTGTAACCACCGATATAGACAATATCGGTGATGGCCACATACAGGTAAGCAGAGCTTATAGTGCCGCACAATGGGAAAGTTTTCAGAAAGTATACGGCTCAAATGCCGCTGATATGCTTAAACGGGAAATGGAAAGATTTTACCCCGCCTACTACCTGCAAAACTGGGATTATAAAGAGGACGCCATGAATAGGTCTTTTACCTTATCATTCCAGGCATTGGGTTTTGCCACAATAGACGATAACGGCAATTGGATGATCGATGTTGGTCAAAAGAACCCCGATATTCAAAAACTGAGCGACAGAAACTACGCAATGACGACAAGCTCGACTAATTCGTATGGCGTACTGATACAGGAATTAGACAAATTAAACCTTCCAGCAGGGGCGAGCAATGTCACACAGGATAAAAATGCATTTGGCAAAGCTATTTTTACTTATGAGATGTCACCCGGCCATTCGGGTACGCGCATGATATTCCTGGTAGCAGGCATCCTGCTTGTAGCAGCCGGGGCAGTAGCGTATTTTAAACCGGACCTTTTAACATCTGTACGGAAACCGAAGGTTAAGCCATTTACCGTAGTGAGCGCGCAGCAAGCGCCTCCGGCGGCAGCAAGCGAACCACCGTCAAATCCGAATATTGAGAAACAGGCGTAAATTATTGGGGGCTATCATATCCTGAAATTCTGGCATGTCCTTTAGTACTCAGGACGACAACCTGTATAAACTGCATTTTTATCCTATAAAATTTACCCCGATAAATCCCATATTTGCAGTATGGCTAAAATATGGCAAAAATCGGTCACCGTTAATGAACTGGTAGAAAACTTCACCGTTGGCCGCGACCGCGAGTTTGATGCGCAGATGGCAGCATTTGATGTTTTGGGCTCGCTTGCACATACCCGCATGCTTAATAGCGTTGGGTTGCTTAGCCAGGAGGATCTTGATTTGGTGCAGAAAGAGTTAAAAGTTATTTATGCCGCCATTGAGACCGGGAATTTTACCATTGAGGCTGATGTGGAGGACGTACACTCGCAAGTGGAGCTATTGCTTACCAAACGCATAGGCGACGCTGGTAAAAAAATTCACAGCGGCCGCTCGCGTAATGACCAGGTGCTGGTTGATCTGAAATTGTTCTTCAGGCATGAGTTACAGGAGGTGGTTGAAAGTGTGGATGCCCTGTTTCGCTTACTGATCGAACTTAGCGAAAAGCATAAAGAAGTGCTACTGCCTGGCTATACGCATTTGCAAATAGCGATGCCGTCGTCGTTCGGCCTGTGGTTTGGCGCTTATGCGGAAAGTTTGATTGATGACCTTGAAATGCTGCTTGCCGCTTATAAGATCACCAATAAAAACCCCCTGGGTTCGGCAGCAGGATATGGTTCTTCGTTCCCATTAAATCGCACCCTGACAACCCAATTATTGGGTTTTGACAGCCTGAATTATAACGTTGTTTACGCGCAAATGGGTCGCGGGAAGACGGAACGGGTGATCGCGCAGGCTTTGTCGTCTATTGCAGCAACCTTAGCCAAAATGGCGATGGACCAGGCCCTGTATTTAAATCAAAACTTTGCCTTTGTAAGCTACCCGGATAACCTGACGACCGGCAGCAGCATTATGCCGCATAAAAAGAACCCTGATGTTTGGGAAATCATGCGTGGTAAATGCAACCGCCTGCAGGCGCTGCCCAATGATGTGGCGATGATGACCACCAATTTGCCATCGGGTTATCACCGTGAGCTTCAATTGCTGAAGGAATTATTGTTCCCTGCCTTTACAGATATCAAACAATGCCTGGATATGGCCACGTTTATGCTGAAGCATATTGAAGTAAAAGCTGACATATTGAACGACCCGAAATACGCCTACCTGTTTAGTGTAGATGAAGTAAACAGACTGGTTTTACAAGGTGTGCCCTTTCGCGATGCTTACAAACAGGTTGGATTGGCCATTGAACAGGGTAATTTCAATCCCGAAAAGGCGGTAAATCATACCCATGAAGGTAGTATTGGTAATTTGGGTAACGAGCAGATAGCTCAAGCTATGGACACGCTGCTCAAAAGCTTCAACTTTGAAAAAGTAAAAAAATCGGTGGAATCACTTGTTAAATAAGTATGCAGCTTAGAAAAGACATAGCCGTAAGACTGAAAACTTTTAACGGAACATTGGCTCCAAAGAAAAAAACAGACCCTTGCGACAACTATTGGCAATTGATTGGTGAAAGAGGCAAGATAATAGACGATAAAATTTACAACGAAAGAGTCTTGGTATTATTTGACAAAAACTTAGACACCTTTGAAGTCGCAAATCACAATCCAATTCCAAACTCCCTTTGGATCAAACCATCAGATTTGGAATTAAGCGAATAAATTTATGAACGGCCAAAATCGCAGTGACATTTATCCCGGGCTGGAGGTTGACATCATCCTGAAAAAGGACCAGCGCAGTGGCAAGCTTACAAGAGGCATCGTAAAAAATCTACTGACAAGTTCGGCCTACCATTCGCGTGGTATAAAAGTACGGCTTGAGGATGGACAGGTTGGCCGCGTAGCTGAGATTGTTGAAGATTAGTCTGAAAGTCGGGAAAGACCGCAAGTCCGAAAGTTTTTAAAAAGTCCTATATTGCAGAGTCTTTCGGACTTATCCGACTTACGGACTTTCGGACAAAAAAATGACCAACAACCCCACCCCTCACTTGTTTATGAAAATGGATGCGCACCACCGGGTGTATGTTAGCCTGGTTATAAGCGTAAGCGTTTTCTTTTCCATTTTCCGTATCTATTCTTTGCCATCAACTATCCTGATCACTTGGATGTCGTTTGCTTTAAGCGCCATTTTACTGATGTGGATCACCGTTTTATCGAGCCATCCCCGCGAAGTGCGAAAAATAGCCAAGCTGCAGGATTCGAGCCGCGCCATGATATTTGGCTTTGTGATCGTAGCGGCTGTGATCAGTTTAGCTGCGGTTTATTTTCTGCTAAAATCGGCCAAAACCCACGGAGCCAATGTTAATGGTCATATTGCGCTATCTATTACAGCGGTTTTTGTATCCTGGTGGCTGGTACAGACCATATTTACGATGCGGTACGCCCATTTATACTACGATACCGCCCATGACGACGGCACCCCCCGAAAGGGAGGCGGCCTGCAGTTCCCCGAGGAGCCGGAGCCGGATTACATGGATTTTGTTTACTTCGCCTTTGTTATCGGGATGACTTTCCAGGTGTCGGACGTGGGAATAACATCCCGCGGAATCCGCAGGCTGGCCTGGCTGCATGGCCTTATTTCATTCATTTTTAATACGGCCATCGTGGCCTTGAGCATTAACGTGATATCTGGCCTTGTATCCGCATAATTTGGCGTAAATATTTGATTTTTGGTAACCCCGGAGTATCATCTAACGTACTAAACTTATTACCTCGATTATTGAGCATGAAGAAAATTTCCTACCTGCTATTTGCATTGATACTGATCTGCTTTAGCTGCAAAAAGGACAAAAAACAACCTTCTCCGGGGGACACCTCGGTGGGATTGCATGTTGTAATAATCAGCGGTAACAGTCAAAAAGATACAGTAGGCAAGCCGCTTAAAGACTCGGTAACGATAAAAGTGATCAACGACAATGTACCCGTTTCCGGCTATACGGTTCAATTTAAACGGTCGGGCTGCGAGGACCAAACCATTTCTGAAAGGACAACAAATTCCAACGGGCTGGCTACGTTTGCGTGGTACCTGAGCGGCGAAACGGGCCCGCAATCATTAAAAGTGATCTTACTGGATAATAATCGTAACGCAAAGGATTCGGTATCTTTTGCCGCGACCGGGATAGCCGCAAGCCATGGCTGGCATCGCGGCGGTTGTTTACAAAACTTCCCGGTGAATGATGTAGCTGCGTTGAGTTCGGGCAGGATACTGGCTTCTGTTAACTCAACAGGATACCCGTACTATTCGGATGATAATGCTGTAAGCTGGCACCCGCTCAAAACCTTTTCAAGCGCTTATTTCATCAGCAAGATCATGTCGGCTTCAACAGGTACTTATATTGCTACCAAGAATGATGGGGTGTTCTTTTCGCCAGATAACGGGCAAACCTGGACAAACATCAGCAGCGGAATAGCCGATGTGCGCAATTTTGCAGATTTGACTTATACGCCCATGGGAAACCTGATCTTTTCGGGCAGCGGCGGTTTATTTTTATCAACAGATAACGGCCAAAGCTGGAATGAATATGATTTTGGTTTACCAGCAGGCTCGTCTACTTATCCCTGCGAACAAACCAATGGCGACCTGTATGTAATTGGTTCTGACGCACAGATCTATCAACTACCCCTTCATAAATCACAATGGGTAAATATCGGATCGAGTAATAATTTCCTGCTTTCGAGCGTGGAATCGATGTATATCGACTCCAAAGGTGCTATGTTTATAGGCACGCCGCACAACGCGCCCGATGCCACCGCATATATATATGAAACCGTTAATAATGGCCAAAGCTGGACGGGCGTTTTCACGCAAATGGGCAGCGGATCCAGTTATCCTAATATCAGCAATATCAGCCAATATAATGGTGTTTATTACTTTTCTTTTGCCGGGCTGGGTGTATACCAGACCAGCGATTTTAGCCAATATAGTAATACGACCTACCAACTGGGTAACATTGGGTTGCTGACCTATACGGTTAGCAAAAACTCAACTTTTGTACTGGGCAGCCCGGGTTTTGGGGTGTATTATAAGGTACCCTAATTTGAGTCAAAAGTCTTGAGTCCCGGTCGGTACAGGTAGCGTACCTACGGCACGCATCGCGTTCATAATTAAATTTCTACCGACCTTGTGCCCCGATGGGGCATTTATTTTAGATAATTTTTCAATCCTCTATTTTAGAATATTTCTTCGTATCCCCCATCAGCGTATACACCACCAACGAAATCAGGATACAACCGCTTACGTACCAGTAAAACCATTGGGCGTGATGGTTTTGTTTAAACGACAGCGCCAGTGTTTCGGCTGTACCGCCGAATATAGATACCGCAATGGCGTAAGGAAAACCCACACCCAAAGCCCGCACCTTTGCCGGGAAAAGTTCGGCTTTTACTACTGCATTGATAGAGGTATAGGCGCTTGTAATAACCAGCGCGCACATCACCAGCAGGAAAGCAGGCAGTACTTCTTTGGTTGAGCTTAATGCCGTCATGATGGGAACGGTTGTAAGTGTTCCTAAAATACCAAAGCCTATCAACAGGGGCTTGCGGCCTATCTTGTCAGACAACAAGCCAAATACAGGCTGCAGCAGCATAAATACGACCAGCGTTAAGGTTGATATCATCGTCGCATCGCCATTGCTGAAACCGGCGGTGTTCACCAAAAACTTTTGCATATAGGTGGTGAAGGTATAAAAGGCAACCGTCCCACCGATGGTTAGGCCGATAACCGTCAGCACTGCTTTGGGTTGTTGCAATAATGCTTTGATAGTTCCCTTATCGGGATTTGATTGTTCTTTAAGGAAGGATTCCGGTTCTTGTAAACTGCGGCGTAAATACATTACCGTGATAGCCAGTATCGCACCAATAAAAAATGGTATGCGCCAGCCCCATGCGTGCAGTTCCTTTTCAGTTAAAAATACTTTTTGAAGCAATACCAATACTCCGGCGGCTACCAATTGCCCCATAATTAGGGTGACATATTGAAAACTCGAATAAAAACCCCGGTGCTTTTTGGTGGCCATTTCGCTTAGGTAGGTTGCGCTGGTGCCGTACTCCCCTCCTACACTTAGGCCCTGTATAATTCGCGCAAGCAAAAGCAAAATGGGCGCGGCAATACCTATTTGCTTGTAGCCGGGTATGATGGCGATAATAAGCGAGCCCAAACTCATGAGCAATACCGAAAAGGTAAGCGCGGTTTTGCGGCCTTTTTTATCTGCGTAAGTGCCCATCAGCCAGCCACCAATGGGCCGCATTAAAAAGCCGATCGCAAATATGCCGGCGGTGTTTAGCAGTTGTACGGTTGGATTGGCCTTTGGGAAAAACGCCCCGGCAAAGTACAGGGAGCAAAAAGAATAAATGTACCAGTCGTACCACTCCACCAGGTTGCCAAGGGAGCCGCCGATGATAGATTTGATGCGGGTGATAGTGGTGAGTTGGGGCATGAAGGGTGAAGATAGCTGTTAATTGGGAGTAAACAGCTTGAGATTATCTTTTGAGTTTACATAGAAATACCAGTTTTCCAATTTGCCACTATTTAATATTGTTAGGCGACTTATGGCCCTTCGCGTTTTTATACCAGCAATCTGTCCCATTTCAAATTCTGTTTGCTTGCCGTTTAAGTCTTGAAACACAATATGCTTTCCATCTTTCGATAAATAGAGGTCTTTAAACCAAAAGAATCTCCATATTTTACCAACCACGAGCTGCACAGTTAAAATAAGCACATAGGCTATATAAATAGGCCAGAAATTGATATTGATGAGTACAAATATTATAAAGGGATGCACCAAAAAAACCATGGCAGGAAAGAATCTGCTATATACAATGAGGTTGTCCTTGGATAGTTTAATCATAACGTGTCGATAGGTTTTCCGAAGTTATGATTTTTTAAGAAATATATTATTCCCTATCTTGTCCTAATGTTTTTCACCGAAGACTTTATCCACTACATCTGGAAATTTCGCCTGTTTGAGCGCGAAAACCTGCAAACGACTACGGGTGAACCTATAGAGCTGTTTTCGGCGGGGTTACCTAACAGTGATTCGGGGCCCGATTTTCATAATGCGAGGATTCGCATCGGCGATACCACATGGGCGGGGAACGTGGAGCTGCATATCAAATCGTCCGACTGGCACAAGCACAATCATACGCATGATGGCGCTTATAAAAGTGTGATCCTGCACGTGGTTTATAAGGATGATGAACCCATTACCCTGCCCGATGGCCGCCGTTTGCCTACACTTGAGCTACACGACCGGATATCACCGGAATTGTATAATCGTTACCATCACCTGGTTTATGGCGAGCAGCAATTTATCCCCTGTGAGGGCAGTATTCGCCATGTGGACGATATTACCCTGCGCAACTGGCTGACACGGGTTTTGGTGGAACGGCTGGAGAAACGTTCTGCTGCAGTTACTGCGGCCTTAGAGAAAAACCGCGGCGACTGGGAAGAAACTTTTTACCAGTTTTTGGCTGCTCAATTTGGGTTTAAAACAAATGCTATTCCGTTTGAACTGATGGCAAAATCATTGCCGCAACTGACGCTTGCTAAGCATAAGGACAATCCCTTGCAAATTGAAGCCTTAATATTTGGACAAGCCGGATTTTTGGATGAGGATTTTAAGGATGAGTATCCGCGAAAGCTGAAAGAAGAATATGGTTTCCTGAAAAAGAAATACAACCTTGCTCCCATCGAAAAACATCTTTGGAAATTTATGCGGATGCGGCCGCAGAACTTCCCGACGGTAAGACTGGCGCAATTTGCCGCGCTCATCGTCAAATCCTATCACCTATTTTCGAAAGTGCTCGATATCAAAGATGTTAATTACCTGAAAAAACTATTTACCGACCTTAACATCAATCCCTACTGGGAAACGCATTACCGTTTTGAAGCGGAATCTAAGCCATCATCAAAAATGTTGGGCGAATCTTCGATAGAAATTCTGTTATTAAATACTTTTGTGTTATTTTTATTCTGTTATGGAAAGCATAACCAGCAGGAGTACTTTATCAACCGGAGCCTGAAATTGCTGGAAAAATTACCCGCCGAGCAAAATAATATTGTAACAAATTTTGATTCGCTGGGTATAAAGGTTAATACGGCGTTTGATTCGCAGGCGCTGCTGGAATTGAAAAATAACTACTGTAACTATAAGAAATGCCTGCAATGCGGCGTTGGTAATAAGATACTTAGAATGGATTGATATGTTGCAAAGGATAATTACTTTTTTTGAACGGTATTCTTTCGGTGTTTGCACCTACCTGGGCGAACGCTTTAATATTTCCATCTCCAAGATCAGGTTGTTTTTTATCTACTCCTCTTTTTTAGCCGTAGGTTTCCCACTGATATTTTACTTCTTCGCCGGCATTGTGCTGGATATCCGCAAGTATGTGAAAAGGAAACATACGAGGGTGACGGACCTATTCTAATTTCGGATTTTCGAATTACGATTTGTCATTGCGAGCGAAGCGTGGCAATCTCGTCGTCATAAATAGTCCGCGAGAATAGCTACGAGGTTGCTTCGTCGTTCCTCCTCGCAATGACATTGTTTATTATTTCGTCTTAGACACTCTCACCACCTGCCCACCCCCCGCTGCTAAATTGGTACTGATCACACTTTGATTATTTACTTTTTGAATAACCTTTGTCAAATGATTAGGATCGATATCCGCATCAGGGGCATCGCTGTAAATTTCGGCGGTGTAATCGCCAGCAGGCAAAAACGATAGCGAGGTTTGAATTTGATGCGCGCTATTATTGCTGATGGTGCCGATATACCATTCATCCCCTTTGCGGCGGGCGACGGTTACGTATTCGGGGACTTTGGCGTTGAGTACTTTGGTTTCGTCCCAGGTAAGGGGTACCTTTTGTAAAAAATCAAACCCGGGCTGATTGATATAGGCGTCCGGGTAATCGCAAACCATGCCCTGTTCGTTCTCGAGCACCACATACATGCCCAGCATATGGCAACGGGTACCCAGATCCATCGGCCCTGTGTAATGTACCTTGAAGGTTTTGGCATTCGCCGCGCGGAATCCACCCAGGTGGTAATCGGTTGAGCCGGCCAGCAAGCGGGTAAAAGCTATGTTGACATCCGCATCCGGTGTGACGGCATCGTTCCATTTATGGTTTTCGTAATTAAGGGTGCCTTCGCGGGTAAATTCGTTGGGATAGGTTCGCGCCAGGCCGGTTGGTTTGTAAGCACCATGAAACTGGATATGCAAATGATGCTGTGCGGCTTTTTGTAAGATTTCGACCTGCATATTCACCATTTCCTGGTCGTCACGATCCATAAAATCGCACATCAGACCTTTAATACCCCACTTTTCATATTGCGCGAAAGTCTCATCTAACTTTGGATAAAGGGCATAAAAATGCACCCAAACCCGTATGCCAACACCTACTTTTGCTGCCGAATCGCAAAGCTGTTGCATATCAAGCCCGGGAACGGCCCTTGATGGGTCGGCATGCGGGCCGGGCTGGAAACCGCCGCCGTCATTTACGTACCATTCGTGCAAACCATACTCTACTACAGTATGATAACCCAGGCCATACTTCGCACAAAAATTGACGTAGTACATATTGAAGTCGTAATTATTACCTGGCGCCCATGAAGTATCCGGGGATACGTTGCCGTTCCACCACGGGAAAGTAGTTTTACCGGGTTTAATCCAGGATAGGTCTTTGATGCGACATGGCTCGGCGAGGTTAGTCAGGATGTTGGACTCGATGAACGCCCCCACCCTGTCGCTTATTTCCATTACCCGCCATGGACTGTTGTGGGGTAAGGTGAAGATGGCTTTTATCTCTTTCTGATGCGGCAATGGCGACAGGCTGGTTTGCAAAACACCGTTATGTTTGATGAGATACATTCCGGCATAGTCGAGCAGATTGGCCTCCGTTATGGCTAGGTAAATGCCTTTGGGGTACTCGAACAAGGCAGGCAGATCCATCAGTGTATCATTCTTTATTTTGCTGACAGGCAGGCGGTCGTACAAACCCTCATGCGAGGTGGTATAATTTTGCCTGAAAAGCGTTAAGGCAGTTGGATCACCCGCCAGGTTAAAAACGTCCGACTCATCGGTTATCTCGGCCTTTTGCCAGCCGCCTGAATTACCCGGAATGACATAACGAAACGCCGCGCCGTCGTTAAATATTCTTATTTCAATATTGAGCGTTCGCTTTAAGCCGCCTGTTTCCGTTACCGGGACCATCACCTCATTACTCAAACTATGCACGTGACTTGCTTTGCCGACGATCAGGTCGTACCCTTCCTCCATTTTCTGAAACACGGGCTTTCCTAAAGTAACATTGCTGCCAAACTCGCCACCCTTTTTAAAGCTGATACTTAAGCGCGAATCGTTCACCAATAGATTGCCTTTGTAGCTTACGCGATATATTAACCCGGTTTGATTGACGTCGAGCTTAAAGCTGATGTTTTTATCGGGCGATGTAATGGTGACACCCGTTTTGGCGAATGCGGAAGCCGCAATTACCAGGAGAAAAAGGCTTAGCAAACGTGAAATTGTCAACATAAGTTCGGTTTATAAGAGTTTAAATGTAATTAATTACTTTTAATGCGGTATGAGAATCATCGTATGGAACTGCAATATGGCCTTCCGAAAAAAAGCAGCCCTGTTACTGGAATATGACCCGGACATCATTGTGGTACCCGAGTGCGAGAATCCTGATGTGCTTAAATTTCCGCAAGGAACAAAACAACCGGACAGCATTGCCTGGCATGGCGATAACCCGAATAAAGGGTTAGGCGTGCTTTCCTATAATGGTTACCGGGTAAAGCTGTTAAAGGTTCATAACACATATCTCAAAACCATACTGCCATTATCCGTTACCTGTGGCGATTTTAAATTTACCCTATTCGCTGTGTGGGCCAATAACCCGGCAGACAAAAAGAACCAGTATGTGGGCCAGGTGTGGCAGGCTATTCACCATTATGAAAAGCTGATCAAAACAAAAAGAACTATACTGGCAGGAGATTTTAATAGCAATTCCATATGGGACAAACCCAAACGCGTTGGTAACCACTCGGATGTGGTGCGTGTATTTGATAAAAAGAAGATCGCCAGTGTTTATCACCATCATTTCGAACAAAAGCACGGCACAGAGGAACACGCATCCTTTTACCTTTACAGGCATGCGGATAAACCCTATCACATTGACTATTGCTTTGCTTCGAAAGATTTTATTGCAGGTTTAAAATATGTAGAGATGGGGACACATGAAAAGTGGTGCAGCTATAGCGACCATCCGCCATTGATAGTGGATTTTGATATGCAAATTTGATGGAATAACAGCCGGGACCGTGCTATTCCTTCCTTGGGGAAGGTGGATGAAGGGGTTAGCACTACGCAAGGACCCCTCCCTCCCATTTCACTGGCAACCGCCCCCCTCCCCCAGGGGGCAATAACATGTATCTTTACACTAAATGATTATGGATGGTTAAAGTGATCCTTAAAATGAGGATAAAGGAAAAACCATACTATAAGTACAGTAACGCCAATTATAACCCAAAATGTCAATGTGCTAACAGTCTTTATAACCCATATCAGTGATTTTTTAAACCATCCTGTTCCGGCATGGGCTTTTTTGTTTTGGGTTGGTATATGTGGTACTTTAGGTAGGTTCCCCCTATCTCTTAAAACAAAATCCCGTACATGATGCAGAACCTCTTTTGATAATTTGTATTGCTCTAAAAAATCCTCGCCCTCAATTCTTATCCTGATACCTGTTTTACCCATATCTATCCAATGGTCTTTCGCCATTGATGCGCATATATCGTAACCTAAATCGTGGCTTAACCCATCTATCCCTAAGTTCTTAGGATTTAAATTACCCTGTTTTAGCTTTTCGAGTATTCGAATTTTATATTGCTCTATGGTAAGGCTATCCATGCCCAAATATAGTGTAAAATACCTTTTGAAAATTGGTAGATTTGGGTATGGAAGAACCCGTTATTGAAAATCTTACACCTGTCCAACAACTGGATAGGGTGCTTTATATATTAACACTTAGCCCACGGAAAAACCATTTAGGAATACAATCCTACTTGCTTAATTTTTATCATGCCGAATGGAGTTTGGATGATATATTAATGATTTGCAGAAAGCTTAAAAAAGATGGTTATGTAGACGCACCTACAACTGACACATTTGAAATAACTTTTGATGGAAAGGTTTTCCATCAACTTGGCGGTTACAATTCTAAGATTTTAGCCGATCAAGCAATACAGAACGATATCGTTGCTCGTCAATCTCGTTTAACATTTGTTGAGGATCAAACGATTGAGAATGGTCGTTCATTAAATACTTTAACTGATCGTCTTGTGTCAGCAACTCGCTTTGCCGCCTGGGCTGCAATAGCTTTGTTTGTATGGGATGTTTTGAAGTTTTTGCTTGAACGCCCTTGCCAAAAATAACCCTTAAAAACTTTTAGTGTAAACACGTATGTTATTGCCCCCCGAGGAGGGAATATTTAATCTTTCGAAAATTAGTAATTTTACTCACCGTTTTTAATGCTGAATTGCGCGGAACGAAGCAACCCCAAACCGGAAAGGTACCTGGAATTTGAAAGCTGGCCCAACCGATCGGGATTACTCCGTTCCCCGCATTTTGTTATTTATACCAGCCTGCCAGTTTTTACGGCTTCCTGCAGGTTAGCCACCCTGAATTTAGGCTTGTATATCCGGTTTGCCAGTTTTTTTACCCAGTTTGAGCGGTAACCAAATACGGTCCGGATAACTTCGACCGTTACAGAGCCTTTTGGATAACCGTATTTATACCATGTAAACCGCGAATTGTCCACGCGGAAGGTGTCTGTAAATTCGGCCAGGAAAAGGTCTATCTCGATATCAAAAATATCCAGGTCCAGGTCGATGCTGGTATCCACGGTTAGCGCATCGGGGTCCACTTTACGTATCTTGTACCTGTCGCAATATCCGGTAATAAATTCCTTTAATTCGGGCAGTACTTCTTCCATGTGCATGCTTTTTGGTGATCAGCCTGTTTATAAGACAATGCTTTTTGCACGCAGGTTGCATGCCGGGAGATATTTTTTTAAAATACCGGGAAAAAGAAAAGCATCCGCAAGCTGCCGGATGCTTTCTGTGTATCTTAAAAAAGGTTGCTGATCTTAGTTGCTCTTCAACCCGAGTTGATTGTTTTGAAAATCAAGCAGGAATGAGTTAGTTTCAAAAAAAGAAAGACTTACCACCGAAACTGTTGAACCGGAATTTGTAGGATTTTCGACATAAGTTAAATTGTCTGTGGCAGATGTTGAATAAGCGTAGTTGAAACTTGTACCAACCACATTTATACTTACGTTTGTGCCGTCAGCTAAAAGCACCGGGGTAGCAGCAGCAGTTGGGTCTTGCAGGTAACTAAATGGCTCGGTTCCCGTATCAAATAAAACTAAGCCATTAAAAGCTGCTTTACCGCCGTAAGAAAGCCTGGCGTTGAAAATAGGCAGGTAACCCTCGCCCGCATAAAACTGAAGCGATTTAAGCGAATAACCGGCCGTAGTAAGGTCGGCAGTAGTTAAACCCAGGGTGATAGCGGGCACATAAGTACCGTTTTGTGAAAAATTGGTTGTACCAAGCGCATCTATTTTAAAACCCCTTGTGAGGCCCGTACCCGGATCATAGTAAGAGAATGGACTGGTAATAAATACGCCGTTGCTAAACGTGATGTCATATTCGGAAGAAACTCCAAAGACATCAAAATCATGCGACGGCTGTACTGTGCCGTGGGAGTCGACCGCTTTATAGTATATAAAAAACGGGATCCGTTTTACGGTTATATTCCCGTTAGCATCACCTATTGTAACGGGCGCATAGGCCAGGTTGCCATATACTTTACTTGTAGTGGCATTGTCGTCGCCGTATTGGATCATTGATGATTGATTGGTAATGGTAACCCCGTTAACAATCGTCGAGTCGCCGGTAAAATTGAAACCCGTGCTGGTAATCATGGACGCAGGCACAATACCATCGGCATCTAAAACCATACCGCCAGAACCGGTATCGAAAATTAAATCAAGGTTGGTGGCCTGGGTTCCGATCTTAGAGATATTCATTAACAATATTTTGTATATCGATGAATCTACTTCGTAAAAACCGATTTTTTTTGGAGTGGCGTCAGTAATGATGGTCTTTTTGTCCTTTTTACAAGACGCCATAAACAGGAGTAATAATGAACCCGACAATAGCAACATTCTTTTGAATTGGTAGCTTTTTTTCATATTAATTTGGGGATGGTAAACAGTTCTATAAAACTGTTCTTTTTCTAATTTATTATTCGTTTGCACTAATTCAGGGTACATCCTGTTGCATATTTACGCATTTTTCTTGTAATATGTAACACCAGGCGTTCATTCCGGTTTGCAAAATCCTGTAAATACAGCGTATTTTTATCGCGATGAATATAAAAGTAATTGCTTTTGATGCCGATGATACGCTATGGGTAAATGAGCCTTATTTTCAAAATACGGAAAAAAAGTTCTGTTGGTTGCTTGAAGAGTATTTACCTCAACAGGATCTATCGCGCGAGTTGCTAAAGATAGAGATAGCCAACCTGTCGCTATATGGTTATGGCATAAAAGGATATATCCTTTCGATGATCGAATCGGCTTTAAGGGTTTCGGATAATACCATCAGCACAGAAGCCATCGAAAAGATCATTGGTTTTGGCAAAGAGCTTCTTAATGAGCCAATAGAATTGCTGGACAATGTTGAGGAAGTGCTGAAAGCGTTAAAGGGCCATTACCGGTTAGTTGTCGCCACTAAAGGCGACCTGCTGGACCAGGAGCGTAAACTCAAAAAATCAGGATTAAGTCATTATTTTCACCATATCGAGATCATGTCGGACAAAGGCGAAAGTGATTACCACAAGCTGATCAAGCATTTGGATATTGCGCCGGATCAATTTATGATGATTGGCAATTCGGTGAAATCAGACATTATACCGGTGCTCAACATTGGCGGGCATGCCATACACATCCCCTATCATACCACCTGGGCGCATGAACATGTTGAAACCAAACTGGATTATGAAAATTTCAGGCACGTGGAGCATTTGAAAGAGGTACTGCCGATGTTGCTGATATAGATATCGCATAATAAATATCATCTCTGGGTCACAAATAATGAAAAGTTTAAATTTTAGTTTCATAATAAACTTTTTAGTATATTTTTGCGTCGGAAATTTACTCTAATATGTTTACTAAAGCGGAAAGAACAAAACAGTTTATCCTGGAAACAGCGGCTCCCATTTTTAATCAGAAAGGGATATCCGGCGCTAATATAGACGACGTACTGGATGCTGCAAAACTGACCAAAGGTTGCCTTTATGGTCATTTTGAAAGTAAGGAAGACCTGGCCTTGCAGGTTGTTGACCATATGTTGAATACTAACGGCGAAAAGATGTTACTAACCATCAGCCAGGCTAAAACAGCCAAGGCTAAAGTATTTGCCTTTCTCGATTTTTATAAAGATCCTATAAATACATATCTAAAAGGCGGATGTCCTGTATTTAATATCGCTGTAGAATCTGATGATAATTTCCCGGCCATTAAGGAGAAAATAGCAGCTACCATCCGGCGTGGACAGGAAATGTTTGTAAGTATTTTAAACCAGGGCATAGCGAATGGCGAGTTTTCTGACAAGCTGGATTCGCCTCTTTATGCGTTCAAGGCAGTGGCTGCTGTTGAAGGCGCCGTTGTTATGTGCAGGGCGATGAATACAGCAAAACCAATGGCTGGTTTGCTCAGGAGCCTGAAGGCTGAATTGGAGAGCTATGCATTATGATTTTTTTTAATATAAAATATACTAAAAAGTCTTTTTTATAAGCAACCCTAAAAAAAAACGCAAATAGATCATAATAATTAAGTAAATAAATAAAAGTACAAAATTATCATAAAATATACTAAAAAGTCTAAAACAAAAAATCATGAAATTAAAAGAAAAAACAGTATTAATCACGGGTGCCTCATCCGGCATCGGACTGCTTGTAGCTAGCAAGCTCCACGAAAATGGCTACCAGGTAATCGGCACAAGCCGGAATCCGGAAAAATACCAGGCTAACCTACCATTTAAGTTACTGCCATTGGATTTGAATGATGACCGGTCGATAGCGTCTTTTGGCAAGCAATTGTTCAGTCATATCAAACAATTGGATGTACTGATCAACAATGCAGGTTACCTGGTAAACGGACTTGCCGAGGAGACCCCTATTGCGTTAGGCAAGCAGCAATTTGAGACCAACTTTTGGGGAACGATCAAATTAACTAACGAGTTGCTGCCCTATTTCAGGAAGCAAAAACATGGAAAAATAATAACAATTGGTTCCTTGCTGGGTTTAGTGGGCCTTCCAAATGTAGCCTATTATGCGGCTTCCAAACATGCGCTCGAAGGTTATTTTAAATCACTTCGGTTTGAATTGAACCAGTTTAACATCAAGGTTGTTATGCTTGAGCCGATGAGTTTTAAAACCAATATTGGCGAGAGTGGAACTGTTGCAACAGGAAATATCGCGGATTATGACTTATTCCGGAAAAAGGTCACTGCTTATACCAAAAGCACATTTGATAAGGCACCCGAACCTGCGCCAGTTGTCGCTGCTTTACTGCAAGCAGTAAAGGAAAAAAATCCAAAGTTTGGTTACCCCATAGGAAAAGGATCATCAATCATACTCCTGCTTCAACATTTCGCCTATAAGGTTTTCGAGAAATCCATTCTGAAATCGGTTAACGCTTCAAAATAGAACTAACAAAGAATCATACATAAATAACAAAAAATGAAAGCATTCATCATAGATAAATATAAAAGTAAAGACGGCGGACGAATTGGACAAATGCCCGATCCGGAACTACAGGCTGATGAGGTATTAGTAGAAGTATATGCTGCTGCTATAAACCTATTGGATTCCAAGATCAGAAGTGGAGAGTTTAAACTTATTTTACCTTATAAAACACCGTTTGTTTTGGGCCATGATGTGGCCGGTATTATAACTGAGGTGGGGGCGCAGGTGCAGCGATTTAAAGTTGGCGACGAGGTTTATGCGCGACCAGCCGATCATCACATCGGGACGTTTGCGGAATTTATTGCGATTAAGGAAGCCGATATTGCGATTAAGCCAAAGAACCTGACCATGGAAGAAGCGGCATCCATTCCACTTGTTGGCTTAACCGCCTGGCAAGCATTGATCGAAAGGGGAAACCTGAAGAAAGGACAGAAAGTTTTCATCCAGGCAGGCTCCGGTGGTGTTGGCACATTTGCCATACAGTTGGCAAAGCACCTGGGGGCTATCGTAGCCACCACTACAAGTGCGGCCAATATGGAATTAGTGAAAAGCCTCGGTGCAGATGTTGTGATTGACTACAAGAAAGATGACTTTGAGAAAGTGCTGAGCGGTTACGACCTTGTTTTGAATAGCCAGGACGGTAAGACACTCGAAAAATCGCTGCGCGTGCTGAAACCAGGTGGGAAACTCATCTCGATCTCTGGCCCCCCTGATCCGGCTTTTGCTGAAGAAATAAGCGCGCCCTGGTTCGTGAAATTATTCATGCGCCTTTTGAGCGCTGGAATAAGGAAGAAAGCAAAACGACTTAAAGTGGCCTTCTCATTTCTATTTATGAAAGCGAACGGATCGCAGTTAAAAGAAATCTCATCGCTTATAAATTCCGGTACTATAGTACCGGTAATCGACAAGGTTTTTCCGTTCGAGTCAATCAATGAAGCAATAGCTTACGTTGAAGGCGGACGTGCCAAAGGGAAAGTCGTTGTAAAAATGAAGTAAATGGCTAACTGACAAAACTTGAATATGCCACCATTTTCGTCACATCGTCAATAAAAGAGTTCGACATCTTACTTTTGAGGTTACACTTCCTTTTCCAGCACCACCAGTTCAATTGGGTCGTTTTTTACCACGCCGAATTTAGTGTCTGTCGGGAAGGGGTGTATGTGACCCGTATTACGGTAACCGCGCCGCTGGTACCAGGCTATTAATTCATGACGGGTGGTGATTACAGTCATAAATATATGCGGACAGCCTAGGGTAGTGGCCCATATTTCGGCTTCGTGCAGCAATTGACGCCCGATGCCGTTGGCCTGTAATGTTGGCGAAACTGTCAGCATGCCCAAATAAAGCCTGTTGCTATCACGAACCTCCAGGTAAACGCTTGCCAATATCCGGCCGGCTTCATCAGTATATTTCAGGATGGTAGTATTATCGGCCTGCAGGTATTCGGTCATGGTCGGTTCGTCAATGCGGAGACCGTCGAGCAGGTGGGCCTCGCTGGTCCACCCCTGCTGGGACGACGCCCCGCGATAGGCGCTATTAATGAGGGCAGTCAGTTCGGCTGCATCAGCTATGGTAGCTTTAGTTATGGGCATAGTTTGGTTGATTGGATTGGATTAAGTTAGATCGGGTTGAATAAGTTGGATTAAGTTGATTAGCAAAGTATAATCACTTAACTCAATCAACCGCTCACTCAGTCGACTTAATCAACCGCCTGACAAGGCGCGGTAATCTTCCCGAACGGGACTAAAAATATCCACCAGTTTACAATCCGTTAAAGCAGTACCGCCATGCATCACGTTGGAGGGTATGATGGCAAAAAATCCCGGTTCAAGTACCTGGGTGTCTCCGTTGACTGTCATTTCAAATTTACCCTCGATAGCAAATGAACATTGTTGATGAACATGTTTGTGCAAGGGTATTGAGCTGCCGGCCTTTACCTCTATAAAATTGATGGTGTTGGTATCCGTGTGAATCAATTTAGAGAAAAAGCCGGGCGCTACCTCTTTGGTAGCAATGTCTGCGAAGTATTTGAAAACGGTGGTATCCATACAAATGATTTATGTCCAAATATACGTGATAGCATATTAACAGGACGAACGGCCTATCTTGTTTTTTGCATAACAGAAAATATCTGTAACTTTATGAATATAAGTTCAATCCCCTATAAACAGCAATATCATGAATATAAAAAATAAGATCCGGCTTGGTTTGGGCATGATTTTCATTGTAGTACTTTGCTTCGGCGCGGTGTCTATATATTTCATCAGCCAGTTATCAAACAGTGGCAAAGTAATACTCAAAAATAACTACGAAACGCTGAGCTTTACCAGGGGAATGCGTACTGTGCTCGATGAAAACAAGCTGCCGCTGAGCCCCGCGTCCCAAACGGCTTTTAATGCGCAATTGGTAAAGCAGGAACACAATATCACTGAAAAGGGCGAATATGAGGCTACTGCCCGTGTCCGGGCCGATTTCGGCATATTGCGGTCGTCATCTGCTTCATTGGCACAGCAGGAAAGCGCCGTATATGATGCCCGCAGAGCCTTGCGCACGATAGAAGGGCTAAATATGACTTCTATCGTAACGAAGACAGACGCGGCACAGGCCTCGGTAAATAATGCTGTGGTTATACTTGGTATAGTTTGCTGCGTAACCTTTTTGATGCTTTTCAGTTTCAGCGTAAACATCAGCGGGTTTATGGCCGAACCTGTGATTAAATTGAGAGAGGCTTTGGCTGAGATAACTGATGGCAACTACGACCACCAGCTTAATTTCAGTAAAAATGAAGAGCTTGTAGAATTAGCTGCAACCTTTAGTAAAATGACCTCACACCTGAGAGATAGGGAAAACCGCGCTTTGACAGAAGATCTTACAGAAAAAAAACGAATTGAGACCATCATTGAGCAGATGCAGGACGCCGTTATTGTTACGGACGAACAGCAGGACATTGCTTTTATCAATACAGCCGCGCAAAACCTGTTCAATTTGGGCCGTCAAAAGCTGGTTGGCAAACCGGCCGGCGAACTTGCCGCGAATAGCAGCCAGATGCGAACTATATTGGAAAATGAAAGCGGGGAAGGTTCTTTTAAGTTCGAAGTGGATGGTAAAGAAACACTTTTTAAATTTGAAAGTACAGAGATACATATCCCTAATATCGCCAGCCTTAAATTTGATGAGCTCAACATCGCGCGGGTTTCAGCCGGAAAAATATATATCGTGCGGAATATTAGTGAATTTCATGAAATTTAAACTTTAATAATTATTTGACGTATAAAACATCACTATAATTCATAGTTGTAGTTTTAAGATGTATAAAGAAAATCCTGGCCGCGAGGGCCGGGATTTTCTCTTTTATGCATTTTAGACGACGGTTATTTATTCAACTCCCTACCCATTTCAGGATCATCCCAAACAAAAAAGAGCCATCTGCACGCGGCAGACGACTCCTCAACTATAAACCTAAACTTAAAACTAATTATTCTAAACCGGCCAGCACTTTGCTGCGGGCATCAGTGCGGGTGACGTTATTTTCAGTAAAATGTTCTGCTGAAAAATTATCGTTGATAATGGCCGAACCCCTATTGTGATTCAGGTTGAACTCATTTACCGTTCCGCTCAGTTCGATTTTAGCATTATCCTTTAAAGTAACGTTAGCGCTGTAAGTGTTAAAATTCAGCTTAGCGGTTGCGTTGTCATGCAGGTCAATATTGAATTCAATTTTAGAAATATCACCGAACGATTTTACTTCAGCATTATCATAAGCCGAAATGGTGCGCAGGTTATCAGAAGTAACCCAAACTATCAATTTTTCGGTACCGTAAGAGGTAATGCGCAATACGCCTTTGCTGTTTTGCACCAGGGCGCTCTCCGCGTAATATTTGTTGTAAACGGTTACCTGCTCGGCAGCGTTATCGGATATAAACAATTCGACATTGCCGTGTAGTTCAATTTTATTGATGGATTTGATATCAGTTAAAACAGTGGCTGCTGAATTTACAGTAGCTGCATAGGTAGATTTTGTTATTGCCGACATTACAACGAACATCAGGGCAATGGATAACATTTTGGTTTTCATTTTTTTAGTACTTTATGTAATTATTTTTCGCGCTAAACCGGGTGGTTTATCTGAAGGGCTTAATAAAAACTGCGATGCAGATAGACACGGTTTAACTTGGTGCAAAGATGAGGGTTATTTAGACACCATTTATCATAATAGTGTAAGAAATACACTAGTTAAAAATAAGCTTAGTTTTTAAATTAAACATCTATAATTCAATAACTTACAAAGTTAAAATAAACTAGCGTGACGAAGATCATTTTTTAAAATGACCAAATTGACGCTGATTTTCTGCGCGTTTTTGGGGCAAGGGTGAAAGTTTTTTAGGGTGTTGTTTTCTCATCAACCCATAAAACAAGACGGTCATGGCGAGGAACAAAGCCATCTCAGCATAAGCTATTCAACGGACCGTAAGCCTCTTAAATGGGCGTTGCCTGCGTCCCGGGTTTTCCGCTCATACTTCACGGGCCTTAACCACTTGGCCGGTATCCTCTTCACCCCCTAACGCATTAGTCTGAGCCAGAATTTACAGAATTTTTTCCCTCACTGGTTGAAGTTTTCAAATCGACCCAATATGTGCGCAGATTGTATCTTCGATCAAGCAGGATGCCTGACTTATTTTAGGTTAAGTTACGCAGGCTAAACTTAGACCAGTTGGTGGAATTTCATCCAACTCAACCGGCCACCCAACCAATTTTCCCGATTTCCACGCCGTAGTCGATAAAAAAACCTAAATTGGTTACAATACGCCACGCAGTTAATACTAATAAACAAGAAGCATGACAAAAGCCATCGTGAATTACTCTGATAAGGAGTTAATCGAAACGCTTAAAAATGGACATATTACAGATACGGTAATTAAGTTTTTTTACCGCAACTATTACCAGGGAGTGAGCAACTATATCAAACAAAACCAGGGATCAGAGCAGGACGCGGAAGACATCTTCCAGGATGTGATCGTGAACTTTATAGAAATTGTAAAAAAGGAAAAGTTTCGCGGCGAATCGGCCATTAAAACTTTCCTGTACACACTAACAAAATATACCTGGCTGAACGAACTTAAAAAAAGAGGCAGAACCATGGCACGCGAAGAGAAATATGGCAATGAAAATGACGGCGCTGAGCCTGATGTGAGCCATGTGCTGGTAGAGCGCGAAGCCCGCGGTATGGTGATGACGATAATGGATAAACTGGGAGAGGTATGCAAAAAGATACTAGTGGCCTATTATTATGAGAGCCTTCCGATGAAGGATATTTTGCCGCTGATTGATTACCAGAATGAGCAGGTATTGAGAAACAAAAAATATAAATGCTTAAAAAGTCTGGAACAAATGCTAACCGCCGATCCGGCTTTGGCGCAACGATTTAAAAACGCACTGGCATATGGAAAATAGCCCCGAACATACCGAAAAAATAATCCAGTACCTGGACGGTGAACTAACCGGTAGTGAACTGGAAGAATTTGAAAAACTGGCAGCAGCCGACAACGCGGTGCGCGACGAGCTGGAAAACCTGGGTTTCGCGAGAGAGGCTGTGCAAAGTTACGGGCTGAGGCAGCAGGTTGCCAGCGTCCATAAAGAAATGATGGAAGAGTTAAAAAAGGGAGGCCACGATGCCCCGGTCCGTAAAATGTACCCCGTTATTCGCACAACCTTACGGATCGCTGCGGGTTTGTTTATAGCCTTCCTTTCAGTTGGTATCTATCAGTACGCGACAGTTAGCTCCTCTAATTTGTACAATGACAACTATCAGCCTTATAAACTAAGCGTAGCCCGCGGCGAAAGCAACATGTCTGAGCTTGAAAAGGATTATACCAATGGCGACTTCAAAGCAGCCGCCACGGTTTTTGAAAAACCCGGCAGCCCCGCACCCAAGGATTATTTATTAGGCGGCGAGGCTTATATGCAAACGCACCGGCCGCGTAAGGCCATCGTGGCGTTCAATAAGCTCGTAGCCGACAATTCTGCGGGTAACTTTTATAAGGACGATGCGGAGTATTATTTAGCCGAAAGCTACCTGGAAAATAACGAGCCGCTGAAAGCAAAGCCCTTGTTTGAAAAAATATACGCTGACAAGGATCACCTATACCACGACCGCATAAGCTACTGGACCATGCTGAAGCTGCGGATATTGGCCTTGAAAGCACCCGCTAAATAAAATTCATATTTATTTTTTATACCATTGAAACCCCTCCAAAGGGGTTTTTGTTTTTTTTGTGGTTTTTTTAATTTTTTTTTCGAAACCGGTTACATCGGGCAGCGCAGGGTTTACCAATAATAAAAAAACAAAAGAATCATGGAAAAGTTAACAAAATCAATCAAGTACCCCGCAATCATTGTAATGATAGCCCTGGGTTTTTTTGGCTGCAAAAAAAGCGGCGTGGCCCCTTCAGTAGCTAGTGCACCGAAAGCAGTTTTCGGGCTCCAAAGTACTAATGCAGCAGCAATACTGCCTGCATCCACCAGCAGCGTGCAGATCAATTCCTTAAGCACGCCGCCGCAGATCATGTGGACCGCCGGTATGGCAAACATTACCAAATTTAAATTTGAAGCAAAAAGGGCCGGCGTTGAGCGCGAATTCGAATCGACCAACCTGATGAATGTCGACCTTTTTGCCTTAAGCCCATCGCTTGTTAGTACCCCTATTGATACCGGCACCTATAAAGAAATTAAAGTAAAGGTAGAATTAACCCAATCGGCCGATACCAGCGCTATACCTTTGAAATTGAAAGGAACATTCACCAACAGCCAGGGCGTAGCAATACCCGTTGAGCTCGACCTAAACGCGAACATGGAGATCAAAGCAGAAGCTAAAGATGTGGTAGTAAGCGCTTCGCAAAACCTGCAAACCATCTTCCTGCTTAATTTGAACAAGATATCTACCGGCATCACCGGGTCTGACCTGGACGCCGCGACTCAAACAGCTGGTACAATCGTTATCAGCAGCACATCGAATGCTAACCTCTTCAATACCATCTTAAAAAATGTATCCAACATAGGCGATACTAAAATGGAAGTAGAAAAAGCAGAAGGCGGGAATGATAGCGGCAGCGGTCACCACTAAACGCAAAAAAAAACAAAGTCTCTATAATAAGATCAGAGCCGTATCAATTTTTTGATACGGCTTTTGTTTATAATTCCGATGATGAGCATTACCAGGAAAATCGAAATATAAAACACCCACAAATTACTGTGCGAAGGTGTTTCGAAATTGCCTATCAAACGCAGATGCGCCCAATAGCCGGCGAGTTTTTGCGTTGCCGGAATGTGACCATCATTCAAATAATCCAGTTTTGCCTGTTGAAGGGCCCCGGCAATAGTGTAACCGTTTTGCAGGTAATAGTGCAGCTTACCCGATATATAAGCGGTGGAAGCATCGTCGGCCTTCCACATCGATGTTATAATATTATCACAGCCAGCATAGGAGAATGCGCGTGATAAACTCATCAAGCCTTCTCCTTTGACTAATTCGCCTACCCCGCTTTCGCAGGCGCTCAATACCACCAGGCGGGTCTTATCCAGCTTTAAATTATAAATCTCGGGCAAATAGAGTTTAAAGCTTATAGCCGAATCGGGCCTGGCCGGGTAAAAAGCGATGTAAGATTGATTGGGGTCACTGTCGTTCGCATAAGCATGTGTTGCGAGGTGAATAATGTTGAAGCCTTGCGCAGCACTTAAGAAATGCTGTTTAGTTGCATTACTGCCAAATAAATTGATGCCGTCCATCGTTTGGAGCTCATCCTTTGAGGCCGGCAACTGCGCAAATTCGTTCCCTGCAATGGCGGATGTTTTAACCGGCTGATCAAATGGCGCCATGCCGAGTTTGTTAACCCGGGACGGGTTGCCGCTGCCACCGTTCCGGAGCACTGTACAAGAGTAATTGTAAGTGATCGTAAATTGACTCAACAGGCTTTTTCCCGCCGGGTCGACCAGTACGTCGAACGGTAAATAGTTTAGTTCATCATCGGGTATGATCATCAGGTTCTTTACACCGGTAAGGTTTCCTTCCGCCGGTTTTATGAGCTGATCATAAAATGACCGGGCAAGAGTGCCGATCTGCCGGCTGTTATTGCCCTCGCGGTATTGTGCTTGCGTATAGATATTTTTGATAGATGAAAACAGGTCGGCGGCCGGCGAAGTGAAGAATTCAAATTTGTCATTGGTGATCACAAAACATAGCACGCCCGCGTCGCCAACGTGATAAGACAAAACTGCGCTTTCATTCGGAATGATCTTTTGAAGGGAGCTTACCGAAATACTTTCCCGCGAAAATTTAAGCCTGCCAAACTTCGTCCCCTTACTGATCCGCTCCTGCACTCTCGACAGGTCGATAGCATAGCCATTGAGCCTGTCTGCTAATTTGGCAAGTGCAACACTGTCGGTCTCACCCGAAGCCTTTAATGATATTCGGGTAATATTCTGCTTAATATCTGCCTCTTCTTTCAGCAGTGTAGATGGAACGCCGCTGCTGGCCTTTAACTTAGATTCTTCCAGGTAAAGTGAAAGCGTGTTTGCCTTGTTTTCTTCATCAAGTAAGAAGGCTTGCTCCATGTATTTCTTATCGCTGGTGAGTTTGAACAATTGCAGGCATATATCGATGGGCTGCTGGTGCGACGCGTATTTCCTGTCGGTGATCAGCGACCTCGATTCGTCCGTTTCGTAGGTTACCTGGATATAATTGGCAAGCTTGAAAAATGACAGGTAAGTTTGTAACGATGCCTGAAGATCTTCCAGCCGACCACTTTGGGCGTATAACATTTTAAAAGCTGTAGATTTTGCCAGTAAGGTTTCCAGCAATTCAATGCCGTTAAAAGCACTGCTAAACTTTCCGGGGTTAACGTAAATATCTTTTGATCTAAAACCAGGCAGCAAATTGCCTATTGACTGCTGGTAATAAGTTAACGCTTTTAACGGCTGGCCCTGCGCAAGCCACGCATCGCCCACATACTTCAGCGTTATGCCGTAGTCGCTGTTCTTGTGCCCCTGGTTAGCTTTGGTATTAAAGTCGACAGCTTTTTGCAGGTAATAAAGTGCATTGGCATAGTCTTTTTCTTCAAAATAGGCCCTGCCCAGGTCATTGAGTTTTTTTTGGTCCTCATATTTCACTTGTTTCAAGTAGGCTAAAGCCTGGCGGCTGTCGTCCATAGCAAGGTACACCGAGCCTATATTGTGCCGTAACTTATCCGTCTCGATATTATACTTCAACAATTCCTTATAAATACTCAATGCGCGGTCGTACTGCTTGAGCTTTTTTAAAGACGATGCCAGGTTATTTTTATAAAAAACGAGGAACGTATTATCAAACGAACGGTGACCTGTTAATGTAGAAATCGCCTTTTCGTAGTAGGTGATGCTTTTGCTGTAATTGCCTACGGAATAGGCAATCACACCGAGCGTATTATAAAGCCTTTCCAACTCGCTTACGTTAGGGAATTTTTCGGCGATGGCCTCTGCTTGTTTATAGAAGATATTAGCTGTGTCTGGCTTATCCAATTGGTAGTAACCATTGCCGCAATATACCAGCGGTTTAAAAAGTACGGAATCGTGTAGCCCGGGGATACCCGGTTTCAGCGAAATGGCTTTTTTGTAATAAAATACGGCCTCTTTTTGGCGATTTAACACCTGCAGAAAAGCGCCTGTTGAAACATAGGTTTTTAATAAAAAGGGATCGTCGGCTTTGCTCGTTGTTAAAATATCTACAACTTCAAGATAGGTTTTTAACGCCAGCGCATCTGTTTCGTCGGTCGGTTTTGCCGAATTTGAAAGTTTCTCGGCTTGCGCAAATAGTTGCTTATAGTCCGGATAATGTTTTTTAGGAATTTGTTGCGGGTGATATAAAGAAACTCCCACCAAGAAACATAGCAGAATTTTGCCGAAATACATGGATTAAATATATCCAAAAATATACATCGGCGCGAAATGATTTTACCTGCTCACTACAATGATGCAGGGTGGCCGCGGCCGTGCAGGTTTTTGGGAACTCAGTGCAATGCTGGCCAGTGTTTTTATGCGGGTTGTTTGTATTTGTGGCAGCGTCG
This sequence comes from Mucilaginibacter sp., assembly GCA_043739405.1. Classification (GTDB taxonomy): domain Bacteria; phylum Bacteroidota; class Bacteroidia; order Sphingobacteriales; family Sphingobacteriaceae; genus Mucilaginibacter. The sequence goes on from JAYUEE010000022.1 coordinate 30,006, forward strand.
CCGGGCCCGAATTAAATATTGTACCTTTCCTGGAGTTCAGGATATCGAGCAGGTATTGCGGTATTTCAGTCGCAGTGCGATAGAAATATACTTTTACATTTAATCCGTTTGGCGCCTGGTGACTGCCATCGTTAATTTTATAAACCAATTTAACCTCCTGTGTCGAACCGGTATCTATCCCCTGATCTCTCACCGATTTGGCCAGGTTAATTTTTGCGGTATTTGGATCAACCTCGATGCCCGCTTTTTTGCAGCCGCTATTTTCATCAAAGCTGCTCCCGTTGTTTATGCCGGGCAGGGAAGCTTGACTATTGGCATTGTAAATCGGCGTTGCAATGCTATCGCCGTTGGCAAGGTTGTAGATCTTATCCTGGTAGTTTATCCCCGAAATGATGATATAGGAGGTCTCAGCGACATTTGAACCCGCCGGTGTAAAAAGGACCTTATATTTTAACCCGGTTTCACTTTGATTTACGTCGATGGCTCCCGTGGCCGAATCAATTTTAAGGCCTTCCGGGATACATGAGTAGGTACCCGCTTTCAGGGTTACCGGCGACACGATGTAATGCGATACTGATGATTGTACGAAAAGCACCGAATCGCCGTAAATAGCGTTATTTACAGGCTGAGCAGGTGCGGGCTTTGAAGCCTTTTCCTTTCTGCACGCGAAGGTTACACACATTGCACCAGCAACCATTATCAAAATTAACCTCTTAAACATCTTTAATGAATATTAATTATCATTTAACTATACGGCCCAAAAAGGCAGAACGTTGACTTTAAACGCTTTTTTGTAACAATTATGTTGCGATACTTATGTAAAATTAACAAGCATCCCGCCGGCAAAATATGATATCGAACACATTACGATCACAACAACAATGAGATTTGGTAAAGCCCGAAGAAGGTAATCATAACTCCGCTGATAGCTGCCCCATACATTGTAATCAATACGGTGTCGATTTTTTTGATCTGAATGTCCATTTTAGTTTTATGCTTATTTTAACATTAGTCAACACGTGGGTATCAATTGTAACCACATTTTTTATTTTTTTTTATTAGAGCCGATCTTGCGTGTCTGCGAACCATAAATGGATCATTACCGCTATATGTGTTTATACAATATGTCAAAGAATGTTTCGGCTATTTTCGTCTTTATGATTGTTTTTTAAAGGTGATGAAGCTATCATGAGCGTATATTTTTTGGCAGCTCAATATGGTTTCACAAACAACCTGGCCGGGCTTACCTGCAAATTTACGGGTAAGGGTTGGGTAAAGTGGTGACAGGGTTTTGACAGTGGGTTTGCGTTAAGGGGTGTAGCGGATACCTACCAAGTGAATAAGGCCTGTGAAGTATGAGCGGAAGACCCGGCCCGCTGGTAAGCGGGAACGCCAATGCTTCGAGAGCCTCAGCATGACAACCCTATCATCTGGCATCATCATTCCCGCTTCTGCATGACCGAAATCATATATATCTACCAGAAATAGTGCTAATTTTATAGCTGCAAAACCTAATCCGGATAACTGGGTTTAGTATTGATAACATCCTATGGCTTTTATTGACTATTACAAGATACTGGGCGTTGACAAGGGCGCTATCGAAAAGGATATTAAGGCGGCGTACCGCAAGCTGGCGCGGCAATACCATCCCGACCTGAACCCAAATGACCCGGAAGCGAACAAGAAGTTTCAGCAAATCAACGAGGCCAACGAGGTGCTCAGCGATGCCGAGAAGCGCAAGAAATACGATAAGTACGGCGAAAACTGGCAGCATGGCGAGGAACATGAAAAGTATGCCCAACAACAGCAGCAACGCGGCGGCGGGCAGTACAGTGGTTTCGGTGGCGGGCAAGGCCAGGGGTTTGAGGATTATGGTGAATTTGGCGGCGGTGACTTTTCGGACTTCTTCAACCAGATGTTCGGCGGTGCGGGCGGCGGGGCGCGTGGCGGCGGCAGGCAACAGGCCAAATACCGCGGGCAGGATTACAACGCCGAACTAAAGCTTAGCCTGAAGGACGTGAACGAATCGCATAAGCAAACCCTGGCGGTGAACGGGAAGAATATCCGGATCACCATTCCGGCGGGGGTTGAGAACGGGCAGACGATCAAAATTGCAGGTCATGGCGGCGCGGGTGTTAACGGTGGCCCGGCAGGCGACCTGTTCATCAAGTTCACGGTTGCTACCGACCGGAACTTCAAACGCGACGGGGCCAACCTGTACACCAACACCAAACTGGACCTTTACACGGCGGTGCTCGGCGGCGAGGTGACCATCGATACCCTGACAGGCAAGGTGAAGATAAAGGTGCAACCCGAAACGCAAAACGGCGCCACCGTAAAACTGAAGGGCAAGGGCATGCCGGTTTACAAAAAGGAAGGTCAGTTTGGCGACCTGCTGGTGACCTACGATATACAGTTGCCAACCCATTTGACCGAAAAAGAAAAGGATTTATTCAGAGAGCTGGAAAAAATCGGGTTGAAACAGGACGAAAATTGAGTCCGGAAGTCGGAAAGACCGAAAGTCCGGAAGATTAGGGTTTAAGGTTTAGAAATTAGACATTATGGCAAAACGATTAATAGCCGCAAGGGAATTTTGCACCTACCACCAGGTGGAATACACTTTTATCAGTTCGCTAAGCGAAGCTGGACTTGTTGAAATACAAGTAGTTGAGCAGGAAACCTACATACCCGAAACTGAGCTGCAAAAACTGGAACGGATGATAAGACTGCATAACGAGCTGGAAATCAACGCTGCAGGCATTGAGGCCATCACCCACCTACTACAAAGGATGGAGGATATACAGGAGGAAATTCGTACGCTGCGAAACCGCTTAAATCGGTACGAGGGTAATTAAAACTTAAACACCTGGTTCTGAATGGCATACAAAACCAAACCTGTGCGCGATTTGAGGTTCAGTTTCAGAAAAAGGGCCTCGCGGTAGTTGTCGACGGTTCGGGGGCTCACGTTCATCTTATCGGCTATTTCCTTATAGGTAAGCTCTGAGCAGCAGTACTTTAGAAAATCAAGTTCCTTCTTTGAAATGTCGATCTCATCATCATCCCCCATTGAGCGTATGAGTTTTCCGGAAACCAACTCATTGATATACAAGCCTTTGGTATAGATAGTTTTGATTGCTTCGAGCAGGTCGCGCGGTTTAGACTCCTTAAGTACATAGCCACTGGCTCCGCTTTTGATCATCTTGATAACTGCCAAATCATCTTCGAACATACTGAGGGCCAGAACTTTGCTCCCTGGATAGTTCTTCCTCAGCCAGGCTGTAGCTTCGTAGCCGTCCATTACGGGCATATTAATGTCCATTAATACTACGTCGGGCGCAGGGTGTTTTGCCAAAGCCGCCTGCATCTGCTGGCCATTTTCGGCTTCGAAAACCACCTGTAAATCAGGGAATTCGCTCATCAGGCTGGCTACACCATTCCTGAAAAGGGTGTGGTCGTCCACAATGGCTATCCGTATCTTTTCAGCTTCCATAATTAAGGATAAGGAATAAATATGTCAATAAAAGTACCCTCGCCGGGGGTGGATTGGATAAATACCTCGCCCCCAACAATTTCGGCCCGTTTCTGGATATTCTTCAGGCCCATGCCTTTTTGTGCTTCAGGTGGTTCATTGATACTAAACCCGGTGCCATCATCAATGATCTGCAGCCTGATACCTGTATCCAAATACCCTAATTTGATGCTGATCTCCTTCGCCTGGGAATGTTTAATGATGTTATTCAGTATCTCCTGGGTGATGCGGAACAATATCAAATCCTTGTCGGCATTATCAGCGGCGGGCCTATCCCCGTCGATATCATAAACTACGGTAAACCGCCCCGACTTCTCAATCCAGGTGATCTCGCTGCGGATAGCCTCTTCTAGGCCCAGCTTTAACAACTGCTCGCCATGCAGCAGCCGCCCAAGCAGGCGCATTTCCTTTATCGACTTCAAATTGAGCTCGATCGCCGCATCGATCTTTTGCAGGGTCTTATCTGTATTATCCAGTTCAATGGAGTTTAAGGTTAAAGAAGTTAAGCTCAGCAATTGGCCTATATTATCATGTAAATCGGCGCCGATGGTTTGCATGGTTTGTTCCTGGATCTCCATTTGGGTTTTGATGAGTTCTGAGTCAAATATTAGCTTCATCTGGGCCTTTTCTTCGATGTGGCGCTTTTTGCGGCGGTTGTAAATGAAAATGTATAGCACCAAAAATGTCGGTGCCAGCAAAAAAATGAGCGTTGTTATTATGATAAGCTCTTTGATGTCGGTGTTAGCCATTTTCTACAGATAAAGGAATAGCTCCAGCAACCGTATAGGATGATATTTAGAACCCTGAAAATATAGAACGTCAAGTGATATCCGTTCCACAACACCACTTTTCGCAGTTCGTTGTAGAAGATATTACTGGCAGTATCTGCAAAATAGAAGAACAACGTACCTGTAACCCACCAAAACTCAGCCGAGTATTTTAGTTTCACATATCTCTCGTCCTTCAGCAATAAATAATAGTAGTAAAAGCTATAAAAAACAAAAAGTACAGAAATGGTTGTGTAAGTATGATAATTGTACGTAAAGAAACTATGTTGAACGATTTCATATATATAAACCGAGGTAGAAATAATTAACCCTATGACAATGATTGGTTTACTATTTATGTATTGGCCTAGCAAATATGAAAACATTAAATTAGTAAATCCCATTTCAAAAAGCAGGAAGATGTTATACAACCAATGGTTACTTATCAAGTTCTTTGGGCCAGGTATTATTATACCTAACGTTTCTACCACGCACGTAACGAAAAGATACAATATCATACTTTTCCATACCCAGCTTGAATCATTGATCAAACAAATAAGTGAAAAAATAAAGCAGACAATTTCAATCGCCGTATTAATTGTGATATAGTTCAACATAGTTCTTTATCCAATGATTTTAATACTAGTTGCAATTGTATGGGCAAAGTTGACCGTTATCTGTTGGATTATTAAGTGGAAGTTCTTTACCTGTTTTTGGATCTATAAGCGGAATCGCTTTACCCTTAAGATAAACATACCCATAAATAGACAAAATGTACGAACTAGGATCAAGATCATCCTTATGAATAGTTTTACCAGTCGTAGTATCTTTCTTGGTGTTAATTAATAAAAATGAATTCCTACCCGTCGTAAATATCCCTAAATACCCCTTCCTCCTTGCGAAGTAAATTCGGATGCCGTCACTGTTATTATCATTTGCATAGGCTTTAAACACTCCCAACGGAAGCCATTCGCTAATTGTATTAATTTGATGTTTATGATTTTTATTTCTGATGACCATATTTTCACCTGTCAGTATTGGCACATCATTAGGGTTACTGGGATCACTTGGTGTATTGGTTTTTACACCCCGCGTATACAATAACGCTCCATCATCACAACCATCATTCCTTACTTGTCCCATTAGAATACTTGCATCGATAGCAAATAAATCATCATTACTATTGTGCTCGTAATAATCCCGGTGGATGCTTTGATTTGGATATTGTATAGGAGTATCAGTTTTTGTTGAAACCAAAACTATTGAGGCTTTAAGATAAGGTACTCCCTTAGTATCAGCAGTGTAATAAATGCGTATCCCGTCAGTGATAAGATTGCCATTAGAATCTTTCTCACCGCCGAGAAGTTTTACCATTTTACGAATTACGTCCATGTCAAACCATACCGATACAATATCGGGCCGGTTATCTTCATCCTTATGCATAGCGAAATAATATACCTGACGTTTAGCGTCTGCCATCTTTTGTCCAGTTAGAGCAAGTTGCTGAATATTTACATTTGCTGATGTGATGCTCTGTGCAAATAGCTTCGTGGCAAACAAGCCAATTGACAAGCTCATTAATAATATAATCTTTAATATTCGACTTCTTTTCATTTTCAGTTAGGGTTTTAAGGTGAAATTAATCAATTTTTATCTCACTAAAATCCCCAAATAATCAGCACATTATCACCGTGTTTTCACCCATTTTGATACCGTGAAAACACCCTATTAAAACTCATCAGTCATCATGTTCTGACGCGTCCTTGGCCATCTCGTGGATGATGGCGTCCATACGGTCCAGTTCGGCCCTGAAGTGATCGAGGGTTTCAATATCAGTCGGATGGTCCTTCAGTAATTCAGAAAGTGCCTTTAAATTGGCCAGCGGGCTGCGCATCAGGTGCGACTGCTTCCATGCCATATCTTTTATACTGTTGATGTGGCTTTGTATGCGTTCGTAGGCATTTTTGAGGTCCTGCTCTGCATTTTTTCTTTCGGTTATATCGTAAAGGGCCATCATCAAGCCCAATATCTCGTTATTATCGTTGGTTATGGGGAACAATCGCACATAGAACCAATACACCGCACCATTGGGCTGCAGATAATCAACTTCATAACTAACGTTTTTTCCAGCAAGTACTTCTTTGGCGAAACCGGCAAACTGGGGTAATCTCTCCTTCGGAAAATAGTCGGCAAGCCGGTCACCCTTTTTAACTTCGTGATGATATTGTTCTCTAACAAATTGGGTGGCCATTTGATTAAATTCCAGCACTTTCAGCTCCATATCCAGTAAGGCGTAGGCCGTATCTGTTGTTTTTAAGATGGCCTGCAGGTTGGCCTCTGATTTTTGAAGCGATTCTTCGGCCTTAAGCTTTTCGGTAATGTCATTTGTCAATGAAAGCCTTACCGGCCGGCCATCAAAAATAATATCATGGGCAATTATCTGGATGAACATCACCGTACCGTCTTTTTTAAGATGCCTGACCACTCCGATGTCTGTTGACGTGTTGACATCCCGGCGATAACCCTCACGTTGTTTATCCAGGTCCTCCTTCGGCCGCATTATCTTCGCGCTATTATTTAAAAGCTCCTCTTTACTATAGCCGTAAAGATTAGCTGCTGTATCATTAACTGCTATGATAGTCATGTCATCTTTTGCGATCATCCACAAAGGCACAGGATTACTTTCGAAAAGCAATTTATACTTCTGCTCGGAGGATATTAGTTCCTCCTGTGCGCGTATACGCGAGGATATATCAATGCCTGTTCCTAATAAACAAAGCTCGTTTTCATACATGAGCGGAGCAATGCTCAGTAAATAGGGTATTTTAGTGCCGTCTTTAGTTACCGCCTTAATTTCAACCGTGGCATAACCCTCTTTAAATGCCTTCTCATTGGCTTCCATCACTTTTTCCTGGTCCGCCTTTACTATCAGGTCCTTGATGCTGATCTTTTTTATTTCTTCAGATGTGTAACCTGTTACCGTTTCAAAATTTTTATTCCAGCGTAAATATTCGCCTTTTTCTTTGCGCAAATAAAACACGCCGGGCAAACTATTTATTATGGCATCTGAAAGGGCCTTTTCCCTTAACATAAGCTCTTCAGCTATTTTTCTCTCAGTGATATCCAGCATTGAGCCAATAATAGTCGGGTGGCCATCTATCAATACCCTATTTCCATAAAACTCGATCCAGTTTGTACTTCCGTCTTTTTTTAGGCCCATTACTTCATAATGAATACTGGCTACCTCCTCTTCCAGCCGTTTCCGGACATTTTCTCTAACAGTAGCTCTGTAATCTTCACTAATAATCATTTCAATAGGGCTAGTAGAAGTGTTGACCAATTCATGTGGTTCAAAACCAAAAATCTCTGCAAAGCGCGGATTCACGTAGGTGAATCGTTCTTTTTGACTGATATAAACTCCTACCATTGATTGATCCGCAAGTGTTCTGAATTTTAATTCGGCCTGCTTAAGCCCCGCCTCCATTTTTTTACGGTCTGTAATATCACGCGCCATGATCAATACCTTATCATCAGCAAACATTTTCACGCTAATTTCCGCATCAAATAACGACCCGTCTTTACGTATAAACCGCCTTTCTCTTACCGTAGCCCCAACTCCAGTACGCGGTCCGTGCTTTATCGGGTCAACCTTTAACTCTTCTGGATCGACGAGTGCCTCTACATTTAATTTTAGTAACTCTTCGCGGCTATATCCTGTCATCGTGCACATACTCTCATTTACATCGGTGATATCTCCGTTTAAATCCACAACATAGATGGCGTCAGATGCGTGTTCGATGAGCAGTCGGTATTTTTCTTCACTTTTTTGGAACTCAATTGTCCGTTTTTCAACTATTTCTTCAAGTTCATTATTCATCACCCTTATTTCTTCTTCAGCTTCAGATCGTTTCAGGTCAATGCCGTTTAACCACGTAGCGGTGTTCCATATAACCAAAAGGCATATTAATAAAAAGCAAACGGTCACCAACGCAACCCACAGCTCAACCGAAAATTGATAATAATGCTGGCTTCTTATTCTTAAAGTTCCTATAGTGAGGACAATAAATATGATAAGTGTGAAAACTCGCCTGGCCATTTTATTGCCGACCAGCTGACCAGTAAATAAATTAGTTATTCCGATGGAAGGATGCAGCAGTGATGCGCTAATAGACATAAAAAAAAACAATACAACAGTTTGAACAGCCATTGGACCGGCACTGGAAAGTTCATAAAAAAAAGAGGCCCTATATACATAACCGATTATTGCTATAGACGAAAGGATCGTAACAATATGAAATAAAAATTGGGCAACTATATTGAGTACCCCCCTTTTAAGAGCAAGTATTAACAAACCTGTCCCCAGGAGCAAAAAACAGATATCTGAATTAACTGACATGCGTCCCGGGAAAGGATAGGTTTTATCTAAAACGCTGCCATCTTTTACAAATAATTGGTCGAGCCCGGTATTAAAATTAAAAACGTTCTGAAACAAAGTAATTAACGCAATAAGCGTTACCAGTGACGATAAGATGTGAAAAAGCAAGGGATATTTACCGGTGTTGTATTGTGTACTTAATAAAGCGCCGCCTGATAATACAAAGCATATGGCCGTGTTAAATCTCATAGCTTCAAAGGCTGGAAGAACCGTTTGAAGAGCGGGGATATGAAATATCCACCCAAGAATCACAACAAGACTTGCCGCAATGGTAACAAGGCTGATTAGGACGATCGTTCTGTTTCTTTGCGCGTCAGCCATAAATTATACCTGTTATTTTAAGCTACTTACGGGGACAATAGCCTTAGAGTTGCAATCTTTATTCGATTAAACTATAACCTGCATTAAAGTTAAAATTAATAACCTGATAAATCACAAGGCTGCGAGGAAGAAATTTGGGGTAGTGCCCCTGCTTGAATTTAAAATTGCTTGCTGTATACTCTACCTTTTTCCGTTCAAAAAGCCCCTTAGCGCCTGCTGGGTAAACTCCGATAGTACCAGTTCGCCACTAATGGCAGCACGTTCGGCAAGCAGTTCGTCCCAGTCCCCGGTACCTTCCCATAATATTTGTTTTAAGCCTGCCAGCGCATCAGGATGATAAGATGCCAGTTTAGCTGCAAGGGTATCCAAAGCATCGTCCATGTTTTTAATATCCGGATAAACCTCGTTATAAAGCCCTTTTTCTTTGGCCCAGGCAGCAGTTTGGAAATCTACAGCCCGAATGGTTAATTGTGAAAAAGCAGGCAGGCCAATTTTACGTATTACAGCAGGTGATATTACGAATGGCCCAATGCCGATAGCTAACTCGCTCAGTTTGATTGAAGCCGCTTCGGTTGCTATGCAATAATCTGCTGCTGCTGCCAGGCCTACCCCACCACCTACTGCTTTGCCTTGCACGCGCACAATAACAATTTTGGAAGATTTACGGCATGCATTGATCACTTTAGCAAAACCCTGGAAGAATTCAGCACCAGCTTTCTTATCCTTTATCTGTAATAATTCGTCGAAGCTGGCACCGGCGCAAAAAGTACGGTCGCCTTCGCTTTTGAGTATAATAATACGTACATCAGGATTTTTACCGGCTTTTTCCAATTCCATAGTTACCTCATCCAAAAGTTTTGCAGGTAACGAGTTTTGCGCGGGATGATAGAATGATATCGTCGCAACACCATTGGCTACGCTTGCGGTCACACTTCCTTCAGGATTTTCGAACATGGGTTTATCGGTATAATAGGTGAAATCGGATACCAATATCGGCATTATCAAAAACTTTACCTAAAACCGCTGCAACATATCTCCAGGATAGCTATTTTTATAAAAACAGAAAAAAGTTCATGGCCGACCTGGATACCGCCCGCCAAATTGCATTATCGCAGCCGGAAGCAGAAGAATTTGACCATTTTGGCCGCCCGGCATTTCGCATAAAAAAGAGGACCGTATTTGCGACATTATGGCCCCGCGAAAATCTAATGATGGTAAAGCTTTCGCTGATTGACCAATCCGTTTTTAATTCCTTTGACCCTGCTATTTTCTACCCCGTACCTAATAAATGGGGACTCAAAGGCGCTACATTTGTCGAACTTGCCAAAGTAAGGGCGGATATGCTGGAAGATGCTATCCATACCGCGTGGGAAACAGCAAACCTAAAATCAACAAAAAGCAAAAAATAATGAAAAGAATAGCTTTCTTACTCATGTTATTGTTTATAGTGATAACGGCCTTTGGTCAAAACGGCATGTATAATGTGAAAGCATTTGGTGCGACCGGAAACGGGCAAACATCCGATACCAAAGCCATCAATAAAGCTATAGACTCGGCAGCTAGTGCCGGCGGCGGGCGTGTATATTTCCCTGCCGGGAATTACTTATCAGGCTCTATCCACTTGAAAAGCAATATTTCCCTATATCTTGAACAAGGCGCGACTATCATTGCCATAGACCGCGACCCGGGGACGGAATACGACCAGGAAGAACAAACTATAAATACAATTTATCAGGATTCGGGGCACAGCCATTTTCATAACGCGTTGATCTGGGGCGAAAACCTGCACGATGTCTCCATTCTCGGGCCTGGTATGATATGGGGCAAGGGCCTGATAAAAGACTATAAAAAAAGCGGCCTGGAGGCCAATAAAACACTGGTTTTTTATAAATGCCGGAATATTTTGGTGCGGGACGTTACTTTTTTGCATGGCGGCTGGTTTGCTATTCTGGCTACCGGTGTAGATAATCTAACTATTGATAATTTAAAAATGGATACCAACCGCGACGGTATGGATATTGACTGTTGCCGAAACGTACACGTATCTAACTGCACGGTAAACTCGCCTTATGATGATGGCATTTGTTTGAAAAGTACTTACGCATTGGGCTTTTTCAGGGCGACAGAAAACGTTACCATCACCAATTGCCTTGTAAGCGCTTATGACGAGGGCTCGTTTTTAGCAGGAACTTATACCAAAACAGATAGCCTCGCTTACAGAACCGGGCGTATAAAATTCGGCACCGAATCAAACGGCGGTTTTAAAAATATTGCCATCAGTAATTGTGTGTTCGATTTTTGCCAGGGGTTGGCACTGGAAACCGAGGATGGCGGTTTGCTGCAGGACGTTACCATCAGTAATATTACCATGAGGGATATCACTTCCGCCCCTATTTTTCTTCGTTTAGGCGCACGTATGCGCGCACCACAGGGAACTCCTGTTGGCGAATTGCGCCGCGTATCTATCAGTAATGTGCGTGTGTACAATTCGAACCCGCTTTACGCCTGCATCATAAGCGGTATCCCCGGTCATGCTATACAGGACCTTGAATTAAATAATATCCAAATCTATTACAATGGTGGAGGCACTGCCGAACAGGCCAAAAAACAAGTGCCTGAGAAGGAAAAGAATTATCCCGAACCCTCCATGTTTGGCAGTATGCCGGCTTATGGATTTTATATCCGTCATGTTGCGGGCCTTAAATTACGGAATGTGGAAGTGAGCTATTTAAGCGATGACGCACGCCCGGCATTCATTTTTGATGATGTGAAAGATTTGGATATGCACGATGTAAAAGGGCAGACTGAAAAAGGAGTAGATGTATTTAGATATGTCAACACAAATCATTAAATAACAGCAGATGAACCTTTTACAGAAAAAACCCGTACAACGTGTTGCTATATAATTTTATATAGTTAGGTAGTTTTCCTGAGCACCAACCCGCGAGATGGTTGGTGCTTTTTTTTGGGTATACCTCGCATTGGCGTTGCGCAGTTTAATAAGTCCGCGCAAAAGCCCGTACCGGAAATGTGCCTACACCTTTGAATTTTGGCGGTACGGCACTAAATTTAAACCCTTTTTCTGGTAGTGCTTCCAGGTTACACATATGTTCAACGATCAGTATTTCTGCGCCAAGCAGTATGGTATGTACCGGCCGAGTCCTGCCTTCTGTATTATCAATGTTGTGCGAATCGATACCCACAAGCTTTGCGCCGGCCTCTTTCAAATACTTTGCGGCTTCTTCGGTAAGGTATGGGTGACCACTATAATAAGCCTCCGTATTCCAGTGTTCGGCCCAACCCGTATGGATCAAAACGGCACGGCCGGCAATATCATAATTCTCCAACAACGCTGCCGTCACAGCAAGTTGTTTTGCATAAGAAACACGGATAACTATTCCTTCAATATCTGCAAATCTTCCCAGTTCAATTTCCGACAAATCTTTCCCATTTTCAAACCTGTGAAACGGGCAGTCGATATAAGTGCCTGTATTAGAAACCATTTCAATTTTCCCTATCTGGAATGTTGTTCCTTCTTCATAAAATTGCTTTGAGTTCTCCCTGCTTAGGTAATCGCAAATAATAGGCGCAGGCAGCCCTTTGTAAGTTATTAACCCGTTTTCAATAGTATGACTAAGATCGATCAGCATTTTCTTAAATTCATTAAGCAGCAACAAAACGCTTGATACCCTCAAATTCGCTTTGTTTTTCAACTAACTCATTTTCAATATCAAAATCATCCTGCAATCCGAGCCAGAATTTTGCAGAATTGCCAAAAAATTGACTTAACCTCAATGCAGTATTCGCAGTAATTCTGCGATTCCCTTTAATTATTTCGGATACCCTGGTTTGAGGGATATTAGTTTCCTTAGCCAAACGATAAGGCGTAATTTGAAGAGGAATTAAAAATTCCTCCTGCAGTACTTCTCCGGGGTGTATGTTCGGTAGCATTTCCATATTTGATATATTTTAATGATAATCTATTATTTCAACATCGCTGGCGTTACCGCTATCCCATTTGAAAATTATCCGCCATTGGTCATTTATCCAAATACTATAATAATCCTTCAAATCACCTTTCTTCTTTTCTAATTTATTAGACGGTGGTATCGTTAAATCCTGTATGTTTTGCGAATTGTTAATCATTCTAAGCTTTCTTCTTCCCACAGTTTGAATTTCTATGGGCAGTTTTGCAACCCTAATACCACTCCAAATTTTCTCTGTGTCTTTGGAGCCGAAAGAAATAATCATAGTATCGAATTGCGTTACTAACGTTAAAGGTAAGTATTTTCCGCGGGATTTCCAACATTATTTCACTATCTGTCCCAAAACTTCATCCCGCAAATACTTGCTTACCGGTACCTGGTAGCTTTGCACATAGAGCGTATTGCCCTCAATGGTATTGATCTTATCGATAGCGACGACATAGGATTTATGCGTTTGGATAAACTGCTTTACGGGTAATTTTTCGAGCAGTGATTTGATGGTGGTATGAGTAACTATCTTCTTACTTTCGGTGTAAATAGCCACGTAGTTTTCCATCCCTTCAATGAATAAAATCTCATTAAAGGTTATCTTCTCCAGTTTGCCCGCTGCTTTTACAAAAATATAAGGCACTGTGGTTTCGGGCGGCTCTTTTAGTGCGAAATAATCCCTTGCCTTCCAGGCTGCTTTCAGGAAACGTTCGTACGGGATGGGCTTTAGCAAATAGTCCATCACATCCAGTTCAAACCCATCAATAGCATATTGCTGGTAAGCTGTAGTGAATATCACCTTTGGCGGGTTACGTATAGCGCGAAGAAATTCGATCCCTGTAATATGCGGCATCTGGATATCGAGGAAAAGCAGGTCGACAGGTTGTTTTTGCAGTATATCGCTCAGCTGCATGGCATCTTCGCAGGAGCCTTTCAGATCAAAAAAACCGATCTTTTCTACATAGCCCTGTAATCCTTTGCGTGCAAAAGGCTCGTCATCGGTTATAATGCAACTGATCTTATCGCTCATATTGTATTTTCAATTCGGCTATAAAATTACCGCCTTCGTTATCCAGTTTTATGGAATGTTTATCCGGGTACAGCAAATTAAGCCTTCGTTTTAGATTTTCCAACCCTATACCGCCCGCTTTAGGTTCTGTTTGCATCAATACAGGTACCGAGTTCGCTACCCTGAACTCAATATTGCCATCCTCAACCTTCGCACCTATCTCCATCTGATAATCGCCACCTACAAACTTAAAGGCATTCTCCACCAGCGGCAGGAACAATAAAGGATAAACCATTTGCCCGTTTAGTTTTTGATCAAAATCAACTTTCAGCTTCAGTTTATCCGTACTACGTATCTTTTGCAGTTCAATAAAGGTTTGCAGGTATTCTATCTCCTGCATCACCGGCACCTGTAATTGCTGATCGTACAATTGATAGCGTAATAGCTCGGAAAATTTTTCAATGCTCCGCTTTGCGCCGTCATGGTCCTCATCCATCTGGAAATAAATGGTATTTAATGCATTGAACAGGAAGTGCGGGTGATATTGCGCTTTTAGAAACTTCAATTCAGTTTCCAAATGTTCGTTAGTTACTTTTTCCAGTTGCACTTTATTATCTACGTAGGCTTTGAGCCAAAGGCTGCTTCGCGCTATGCCGTAGTAAACGATAGCGTACAGCGTCGGGATCATGTTAATATCAGCCACATCGGCCCAGGATATCCACCAGGGTTTCCAGTCTGTATGCAACGTCATGTCCATAGGTACAAATACAAGGTTCACCAGGATAAGGTTCAATCCAACCAATATAGATAGCTCTCTTGAAAGGCCAAGGTAATTTATTTGGACCGGCCAACGTTTATTGTAGTACCTAAACAAGCTTCTGAATAACCAGATAGCCATGTAGCCAACAAATATCGAACAGGTGATTTCTACCGCATTGATGTAGAACCGTCTTTCCCAAAAATGCTCACTGACATCCGTATCATGTAATAGCCTGACGGTGAAGTACACCAGCAGACCATATATGGCAGGGAATATGTATTTTTTGAAGGATTTCATTAGCTCAAGTTACAAATCTAAGCAGAAAGCATTACCACTGGCTTTATTTCTTCTTTCTCAACGTCCATTACCGGTTTTACTTTATCCTTTGGTTTCATTCCAAACAAAAAGCGTGTTAAAGCATACGGACGGATGAATAAGTGGTAGATGAGCACGGTCACAAAGAAAGTGATCCCGACCGTATAGATATATTTTGACAGGATGCTTTCGTTCTGAGTTTGTACGATATAATATACCACCAGCACGATCACCGTTTGATGCAGGATATAGAATGGGTACACCGCCTGGTTTAGATAATTCAATATTTTATGTGTACTGTTGAGGTAATGCTTACCATAACCAACCAGTGCCAGTACCCAGCCCCAGGCAATTGTTGGTCGCAGGGCGATAAACAGGTAGTTAAAAATTATGTGGTGAAATGGCCAGTTATCATGAAAAGGTTCCACTTTATTCCAGCGCATACACTCCCATATCATCAGAGTTAAAAAGCCAATCGTCAGTGCAAAGCGACGGTTGCGTTCAAGGCTGTCCATCAATTTAGGCTGAAGTATGCAAATGAATCCGGCCAGCAAAAACAATAACCAATAAACAAAATAGCAGCCATCATGTGCCAGATCGTTTGTTTCTGGCAACACTTCGCTAAGCAAAGCAAACCATATAATGCCGGGCAGCATCAGTAAATAAACCCATTTGCCTTTTGCCAGTGCAGCCAGCTTTTGTTTAAACGCATTACTTTTGGGCGAGATCATCCAGGCAAACATTGGCGCAAAAATCAGGTCATAAATAAACAAGTAGGCAATAAACCACAGGTGATGCCAGCTAAAGCTGCCTTTAGGATAGGGTACAAAGTTAAATACACTCGGATACCAATCCAAAAAGCTGCCTTTGTAGCCATTGGCAAGCCGCTCCATATAGATCTGCGGCGGAACAATGATGAACATGCCCACCAAAAGCGGTATAAACAGCCTGCGGAAGCGTAAACCGATGAAGCTTAAAGTGGAGCGCCGCTGCATCATGTAAAAGCTTACTGTACCAGAAATGAAGAAAAGCAGCGGCATGCGAAAAAGATGCAAAAAATGGTTCGATTCCATAAGTAGATTGCTGGTCTCGTGATTTTTGATATGCCATGAGTCTTCGGCCACATAAGGCATGGCCGAATGAAAGAATAATACACCCAGTATGGACATTATCCTAAGCCAATCCAGGTATGTTTGTCGTTGTGTGGTTTCCATGTTGTTGATTTTACTCAAAGAAACCTCTACAAACTAAACCGGTAAAACATTTTTGACCACCGGGCGGGTTTTAGTGACCAATGGATAATTATCTGTAAATCATGTTAAAATACCGAACAATTAAATGCGTTCTTCGTACACACATCTAATTAATAATGTCAACTTTAGAAATTATTACTAATACACCAATATTATGCTGAAAACCATCACATTGATTTGTATGCTTTCGGTTCTTACAAGCATTAAATCTAACAAGGGTATATACCTTGTTAAACACAATGAAACCGCAGCTACTGAAGCTGCGTCGATAAGTATATCACCAAATAACCCGCTTATCGAAAAAGATCAGCACGGGCAATACCTTAATTTCGATATCACGGTTAAGAACACCAGTACGCATACGCTGTACCTGGCTACGATAGAAGCGTCGGTAATGGACGCATTGGTTAAGCCCCTCTTCAGGGAATCCATTGACGTTAACGGGCAAGCAACCGGTATAAAATCCATCGGCAACACCCTATTGAAACCCGGCGAAACCATCACTATTTTCAACCCCTTTTATTCACTGGCACCCGATGTAAAAATCACGTTTTTGCAGTATGAATTCTTCTTTGACTATGCTGATTCGCCGCTGCAAAAGGAAAAAAACAAGAAACGACTATCTGTTGATTTCGATTTATCGATTAAAAAAGTGATCACGCCACGTGCTTACGCTCCAAAAACAAATTTCAATTTACCCCTTAAAGGAAAACTGATCGTACTTGATGCGTATAATTTTTACCCTGCCCAAAATGCTGCGGCTATATTTCGGTCGCTCCAATCTGGTACACTGGTAAAATCAACCCGCTATGCTTTTAACCTGGCCAGCGTGGATGAAAATGGAAATATGTACAAAACAGACCCTTTCAAAAAGGAAAACTGGTATGTTTTCGGCAAACCTGTGTATGCACCCGCTGCCGGAATAGTCGTTGATGTGCAAACCGGCATCCCAGATAATGAATTTAGCGGGAAAGTGGTAAAATCACCCCGGATTCCAGCTGATGCCGACCCAAATCATTTGGGTAACTATGTCATCGTCGATCACGGCAATGGCGAATTCAGTATGTTGCAGCACCTCGAGCAGGGCAGTATAATGGTAAGAATAGGCGAATTAGTGGGAACTGGTCAGCAAATAGGCAAAATAGGGTTCTCGGGCGACATCACATTTCCGCACCTCAACTATCGGGTAATGAACAGCTCAAAGCCATTAACCGGCGAAGGCATACCTTCCTACTTTAACAATTTTAAACTATACAAGGGGAGCAGCTTTGTCCCGGTTAAAAAAGGCCGCATCGACAGCGGTGATATAGTTGAGCCGATAAGATAAGCGCAAGCAAAAAGTTGCCCGCGCTTATCAGAATGGCTTAAAACTTATACGTAAAACCCGCACCAAATATTTGTTTAACCTGCAATAATGAGTGGTAACCGGTCACTATGCCATCCTCCGTGGCAGCTATGCGCGCATTAGGATCAGATATGAGTTCGACGCCGGCGTTGACAGTTACAGATTTGTTAACTTTCATATATAGGTTGACTGCATAGTCCGTATATATATTTTGAGGCTTTTTCAGATAATTTTCATACAACTTCAGGATGTTTTCCAGTGTCATATTTTTAGCGATACTAACTTTATAATAAGCATCCAATGAAGAACCAAACTCAAAAAGCGAATGCTGTCCCGGCGTAACCCCGAATGAACCAGCGTTGGCCAGTGAATCATTCTGCACCATAGTAAAGCGTGCCGCGAACGGGGAAATATTGATCCTGAAATTATCGGATCGCTTATAGGCAAAACCGGGCCCGAAGGTAAGATATGCCGGGGCAAAGGCCGCCGAGATCAACGTCCTGTTATTACTTGCATCGTAAGCATATCCGTTTGTAAACTGGGTTTGAAAGTTACCGTAGAATGTATATAACCAATATTTGGCGGCCTTATAGCCTAATAAGCTATTAAGGATGATGCGGTCATCATTTTTACGCCAGCCTGTACCGTTTTGCTTGCTAATGCCATAACCGATGATCACCTTATTATCCCAACTCCAGTTGGCTTTTTTATAGTCGAAGTCATAATCAAAAAGCACGTTGGCTGCCACCGAATTAACGCCACCGGCAGCCCAGTTTTTGAATGAACTTTCATTGATCAGGATAGTGTTTTGCCCGTGTATTTTCCATGAGGTATCTTTCTTGGTTGTGTCCTTAGGGGCAGGCGTTGTTTGAGCAAACGCTGAAAATACTACGGTAAGAAATGCAAATAAAAGTAGATTTTTTTTCATAAGTTGTTGTTAAACAGGGTATCGGAATGGTTAGTTAAAGTAGCAAACTTACGATTTTTATCTTTTGGATAAAAAAAATTGAATCAAAGTTTATATCTCCATCACTTCGGTATTAAAACCAGCTGGTACTCTTGTCTTAGCCCCGGGTTTTCGAATGTCTGGATCATGCTGATTTTACTCACGCAAAAAAAATCTATACCTAAAGTAAAAACCCCCAGCCCTCATCGGGTTGGGGGTTAAAATTATCAATAATTTAGATCCTATTAAAAACGAAATGTTAATTTGGTAAATAAGCGCATACCGTTAAAGCCCATTTGCACCGCTTCAAAAGGGCCACCCGATTCGCCATCGCCAAATGAACTGCTACTATTAGGATTAACAGAGCCTTTGATAACGTTTGTATCCGGATGCACATTAAACAGGTTGTCGATACCCAAAGTCCATGACATGGTTTTGCTGATTTTTAATGAAGCATAAATGTCTGTGGTTATCTTGGCCGAAAAATCAAATATTTCGGGCACTGGCGCGCCTGTTGCATCCAAAGTTACGTAAGGGAAAAATGGATCAGCGGCATTAGCCGGAGCGCTGGTTTCGCCAAAACCCAGTTCTTTTACGTCACCGAAATAAGTAAAGCGGGTGCCGAATGAAACTTTATTTACTCCATACTCAAGGTTAAGTGTGAATTTAGCTTTAGGAGCACTCGCTTTCAGGAAATATTGTTCCCTGTCTGAAAAGAAGGTAGCGCTGTCTGAAGCAGACCCTTTGAATGTACTTGGGATATTGATCTTGTCAATAGTCAAGTTTTGAAAGTTACCTGCCAACAAAGCCGAGAAATGCTCATTGCCCCAATGTTTTTTGTAATCTAATACAATATCTACACCCTTATTGGTGGTGTTCACAGCATTAGCAAAAAACTGGGCATCACCAATTCCCTGAGCCGCCAAAATATCATTCAACGGGGCTCCTAATGTTGGGTCACCGGCTGCGTATAACCCTGAGATAACTATCCTGTTTTTGATAATGATGTCATAGCCGTCAACAGTGACTGTAAGATCGTGCACCGGTTGCCAGGCAAAACCCAGGCTGTAGTTTGTAGAAGTTTCCTGGGTTAGTTTTGGAATATTCGCTGTTTTTGCAACATCGGAGTAGTTAGGCACCAATTTAGTGTATACAAGGTTGCCACCGATTATTGACGTGTTGGTATTACTAAAATTGATCTGCTGCAGGGTTGGCGCACGGAATCCTGTGCTTATTGATCCACGCAAGTTAAAATTGTCTGTCAGTTTATAGCGTGATGCTAATTTAAAGGTACTTACCGCACCAAAATCCGAATAGTTTTCAAAGCGGGCAGCTCCATCTAAAAGCCAGGCTTTTGTTACATCTAAGTCGCCTTCCACATAAACCGCTTCGTTGGTTCTGCTGGCTATTTTCGCATCACTTGGCTGGTAACCCGGGTAACCCTCAGATCCTGATGCTTTTGCAGTTCCATCAGGCAAAGTGGCGCCTCCGTTAACGTAAGAGTTTAACTCGCCGGCATACAGGTCATATCTTTCATACCTGAACTCACCACCAAAAGAAAGCTGGAAGCCCTGTGCAACTGTATTGAATTTTTTTGTTATGTCAATATTTGCAGTGTTCTGTAAAAAGTTAAAGCCGCCGTCGTCAAAACGCGTTTGTATTGGCTGTCCCGAAACATAAGGTATTGAAGCGTTAAAAGTCTTGTTTCCCCAGTAATGGAAATCATTCCAGCCAGTATTGTCGCTGATGTCCCAATCCCAATCGCTTTGGGTTGTACCCCTGAAACCAAATGCACCCGATGCGTCCTTAATATAAACATCTTCCTCCGGATCATAATACACATTATTAGGATCATAGGGGGTTCCCGGCGGCGCATCTATCTTCATCACACCCGGTACAAAAATAAGATCGCCTGTTGTAGGGTCCGTCGGAAATTTGGTTGGATTGGAGCGCAGAGAGGTTCCGTTTGCTATATAGTTCCAACTACGGGTATAAGCATATACGTTGGAGTGCTTATAGTTGTAACCGCCAAAGGAATAGAACGTTGTTTTTGAGCCGGCAAACGGCAACTCAAGATTATACATGCCGCCGCCTGATACTACGGAACCGTCACCAAAGGCCCTTCTTTCGCGCGCTACAGGCTGCGCTTCGAGGATGTTTGGATTCGTACTCCAGTTAGTGTCTTTTATAGCCCTGAAAGTTTTACCCTGATTTTCGTAATTGACACCAAAATTAATAAAACCGCCATTTTTACCTATACCCAATCCATAATCTGCACCCAGGGTAAAGGTTTGCCCGTCTATTTTATGACCGGTATAGTAGCCGTAAGGGTCAACGTTGTTCAGTGTATTGTACTTTTGATCGTTATAGCCGCTAAAGCCACCGGTAACGTTCAGGTGGTTAATATCTTTTCGCAAAATGATGTTGATCACACCAGCTATAGCATCCGAACCATATTGGGCCGAAGCACCGTCACGCAATATTTCGACACGGTCAATAGCTGCTTCCGGTATGGCATTCAAGTCGGTACCGCTATTACCACGGCCGCGTGTGCCCACTTCGTTTACAAAGGCCGACTGGTGGCGCCTTTTCCCGTTGATCAAAACTAGCGTCTGATCGAAACCTAAGCCGCGTAAGTTTGCAAAATCGATGGCATCTGAACCATCGCCACCACTTTGTTTGTTGTAGTTAAAGGATGGCACCGCCTGGTTCAATTGACTCATCAGATCGGGTTTTGCTGTGGTACCCGTAAGTCCGCTTACGCTGATTACATCTACAGGGACCGGCGATTCGATCTTAGTGCGGCCACCACCGCGGCTACCTACAACAATTACTTCAGATAATGCCGCCGCCGAGGGCAGCAAATCCACATTTAGCACCTTGGTTTCCCCTGCGGCTACCGTTACACTGAACGATTTTGTCGCCAGGCCGATAGCCGAAAATGTAATTTGATAAGTACCCGCTGCTTTTAAAACAAGCGTATAACTGCCATTTCCGTCGGTCGAGATACCGGTATTTGATGGCGAGGCTACCACCGTGGTGCCTGGTACGGGCTTACCCTCACTTGTAACCGTTCCGGCTATTTTCTGGGCAAAAAGCGGAGTGCTAAACAATAAGCCCCCAACAAAAAGTAATAATTGTAAACGTAAATTCATAGTTACCTGGTTAAATGAGACATTCGAGTTAATTATTCATTAAAAATAGACTATTTTATTTAATTAATTAAAATAAATCCTAATTTTTATGCGAAAGAGTCAAAAAAAATGACTTTTTATTGAATTTATAAGAAATTATATTGGATTTTTTATGCAGATTTTTAAAAATTGTTCAATACTGAAAAACATTCGTTAAAAATATTTATAAAATCGACAATTTTGCAAATACATAAGCTATTAAATGCAATAATTATATCAAAAACCCACCAAACACCTGGCCAGTTGCAATAAATTCACGTAAGAATAGAAGGAAGAAAACTAAGACGCCACAAAAAATCAGCAGCGACTCATTGCCATTGTTGTATTATACTTGTTACAATATCGTAATAAATATCTGAAATAAAAAAGGCCCCCATATTGATATAGAGGCCTTTACTATTTTTGAAGCACCAATTAATACTATATTTTCGAAGTCAAACAATATTTAACCTGAAGTATCTGTCCTGCTATTTATCACGAGCCGGATTCTCCAATTTGATGTGGTATTCCTGTATCAATGCCGGATTCTCTGGTGTCAGGGTAAAGCTAACTTTGATGTTAGCCTGTTCACCTGTTATGATAAAATAACCTCTCATTTGGTTTTCGGGGACAACTTCATCGA
>JAYUEE010000023.1:0-18272 GCA_043739405.1 Mucilaginibacter sp.
TGAAAAAATGAATAACAGGCCAACTAATATCCTGCATATCCATATTACATTTTTCATTTCACTCCGAGTTTAATTAGCGCGAATACCGCATAATTCAGCATGTCCTGGTAATTGGCCTTTACCCCTTCCGACGCCAGCGTCTGGCCCTTGTTATCTTCTATTTGCTTTACGCGAAGTAGTTTCATCAGGATCAGGTCGGTCATCGAACTCACGCGCATATCGCGCCAGGCCTCTCCGTAATCGTGGTTCTTCGCAAACATCAGGTCCTTCGTGTCAGTGGCTTTTTCATCAAAAAGTTTGCTGACGTGCTCCACAGAAAGTTCAGTGGGTGTATCCGGCCCACAATCCAGTTGCATCATGGCTATCAGGCAATAGTTTACAATGCCAATATATTCGCTGGTGATGTCTTCGTCTACTTTGGATACCTTCTTTTCTTCCAGCGTGCGAATGCGCTGCGCCTTAATAAATATCTGGTCGGTAATGGATTCAATACGCAATATGCGCCATGCGGTACCATAGTCGCGGGTCTTTTTCATAAAAAGCCCTTTGGAAATGTTAATTACTGCGTCGTATTCTGCTGCTGTGTTACTCAAAACGGATGTTTTATTTTTGTATTAGTTGAAAAGGTTGTAGTTGTTGCAAAAGTTGACCAATTTTAACAAGTTCAACTTTTACAATTTTTTTAACCAACATCAAGTGGCTAAAGATACATTTTTTCGCAAAAAGGCAACCATAAATGCGGGCGGCAAACTGATTGATTTGAGTATACCGCGGGTGATGGGTATCATCAACATCACACCCGATTCCTTTTACGCCGGCAGCCGCAAACCACTTGTTGAGGAAGCCCTACAGCAGGCGGGTAAAATGTTATCGGAAGGTGCCGATTTCCTCGATATTGGAGCCTATTCATCACGACCGGGGGCGGAGGATATTTCGGAACAGGAAGAAACGAACCGGCTGTTACCCGTCATAGAAGCGATAGCTGCTAAATATCCCGAAGCCATCATTTCCATCGATACTTTCCGCAGTAAAGTTGCCGAAGCGGCCATCAGAGTAGGCGCGCATATTATTAATGATATTTCGGGTGGTCAGTTGGATGATGAAATGTTTGCCACTATTGCCCGCCTGCAGGTGCCCTACATCCTAATGCACATGAAAGGCAACCCGCAAAACATGAACAAACAAGCGCAGTACGAAGATATTTTTACCGAAGTGCTGACTTATTTTGCGGAACGTATCCACAAATTAAGCCAATTGGGTGTAAATGATGTCATCATCGACCCGGGCTTCGGATTCGCCAAAACGGCTGAGCAGGGCTATGCTTTGATGAACCGCTTACAGGATTTTGACATCTTACAATTGCCTGTCCTCGTGGGCGTATCGCGTAAAAGAATGGTTTATAATGTTATCGGAGGCAACGCTGAGGGTGCATTAAATGCTACAACAGCATTGAATACCATCGCACTGACCAAAGGCGCCAATATTTTGCGTGTTCACGACGTGAAGGAAGCCGTGGAAGCAATTAAAATATTTCGGGCAACCGAAGGTGCTTAGTTTTGTATCTTATTGTAAACCATTGTCGCTATATCGGCTATATACGGTGTGAAAATGAGCGCATTGCCCGAAATGCTGGCCGCGTAATTACTAGTTTGAATGTTGTATGTGCTGTTGCTATAAAGCACTTGACTATTGTGCAAGTACAAGTCGTTACCCTGCATATGAAACGTTCCGCTGGCAACTAATGCGCTATTGGTGTACTGCTGATAGCTGCTATCACTATTAAATTGATAAATATTACCGTTACCGGCTTTGTAGGTCGTGTCCTGTGGCAGAATGTTTCCGCCGCGACGTTCGTGAAGCTCCCATTTGCCAACGATATTACCAGGTGGAGTTACCCCGCCTTTTTTGCACGCTGCAATACTGCTTGCAACGAGAACTATTAACAAAAATCTTTTCATATATCATTAAATTTTTAATTCGATATTTTCTGGTATCTATCCCGGAACCAACCCGATTCCGTAACCAGTGTCATTGTTGTGCCGCTGATGGTTATTGGCCAGCCTTCGGGGTTACTGTCAAAATACAACATATCCACATAATTTGCCGATGGGTTAGTATTCTTCAGGATATGGAACACCCCGTGGGCTGAAACGTTATGGTTAAGATAAGCCGTATAAGTGCTATCCGTATTAAACTGGTAGATATTGCCACTGCCCGGTTTGTAAACCGAATCCTGGTACGCAAAATCGCCGCCGGATACCTCCCTCAGTTCCCACTTGCCAAAAAGGCCGGGAGACACGCCCGTTTTCTTACAGGCTGAAATCAAACAAGCCACAAACACAATTAGCAAAACTCTTTTCATCATCACTTTTTATCCCTTACGGGAATACAGGGCAGAACGTAACAATTACGCTTAATTTTTGTACGCGCGCTGTACGAAAGCGAACAGTATATTGTATCAAAACAAATCACCCTCGCTATCCATATCAAAGTTAACTATTTGACAGTAAAAATATTACATAATCGGCATTGCATTTGTTGGATGAAAAAATAGCAATACAAAAATGAGTTACTTCCGTAAAAAACTGGAGCGCCGCACCTTTTCGCAAGACCGATATTATATCCTGATCAAAAGACAAAGATCAGGCAAGGCTACATTTAATGAACTCACCGAACTGGACGAGATTGTAAACCGCGTGCCCGATATCAGGGAGAAAGTTATTATTGAAAGTTTTTTTACAGAGGATATAAATGATACTGGCGACTCGCCAAACCATCCGACAAATAATGAGGTGCATCCTATAATCCCCACGCATCACCATGGCTGGTGGACAAAGCTCAAATCCTTTTTCAATAGGTTTGGTTTATTACAAATTCATGCTAAAGCGCATACCTTTTACTCTTTCTACTAAATCTTATTACCGGCTGCAATTTTATTGCATAAAACAAGACCAGGAAAACCCTTTCGCCTGCAAAATTTTAATTTGATGCTTAACTTTATATAAAAAATTAAAGCATGCCCCCAGAGAAAGCCACCACCATTGTACGAACCGAAAGCAGCGACCCTGATTTCCCACTCCTTGTTGCTGCACTCAACTTCGAACTCCGTGAACGATACGGTGAAGCGCAGGTGGTATATGATACGTTTAATGTCATCAGCAATTTAGATACAGTGGTGATTGCTTACCGCGACGATGTTCCTGCCGGCTGCGGGTGTTTCAAAAAGATAGATGAACAGACAGTAGAAATTAAGCGGATGTTTGTAAAGGCCGGCGAACGACAACATGGTGTCGCATCGGCCATATTGAACGAACTGGAAGTATGGGCCAAAGAGGACGGATTTTCCGATGTGATCTTAGAAACCGCGTACAAACAGCATGAAGCCATTGCCTTTTACCTAAGACAGGGCTATGCTATTATCCCGAATTATGGGCCATATGTCAGGATGGAAACGAGTGTTTGTTTTGGGAAGAAGCTGTGATCGGTTAAAGCGTAGATGAAACGACCGGGGGCAAATACATCAACGTATGATAATAGGGTCACTTATTCTCAGTAAACAAGGATATTCGTTTCGGTTAATCCCTTTTTTTGATAGCCCTTCGTAAAGACATTCAAAGTCCAGGTTTTCTACTTGCAGATTTTTAAAAAATGCTTTCGTACTTAATGGTTTATGCCCAAAAATGCCGTTGTATGTCTCTTTAACATCCGCCAAAAAAGACAAAAAGTCATTAGAGTTAAATCCCCTTAATCGGAAGCTTCTACCGGTAGCTTTATTGATCGCAATAATGTAACTATCGCCTCTACCTGAAAAAATGCCCAAAAACTGTTCTTCATCTGAACTAAGTTTCCTTTTATAAGAGTAATTATGGGCAAATTCTCTTTTAGTAACGTCATAGATCATCAATTGATAAAAGTTATACTGAACCCCGGGCTGCCCAAAACTTAATTCATCCCGGATTATTTTCAATGTGTCCAATTTTATATATAGAACGCTGCTGAACTCCTTGTATAATGAATCATTTTTGAACACCATTTTGTCCATTCCCCGGAAATTACTATTTTCCCTATCAAGAAAAATAAGCATTTTAAAAATCGACTGTGCATCAGTTTTTACTTGCGCAAAGCCGCTCACAGTATAGAAAAGCAAAACAATTGATAAGGCTGTTCTTTTCATTATTGATAATTTAAGTTACCTACCCCACCAACTCCGCCATCAACAAAATCGAGTCAATATACTCCCGGTCATTGGCTAAACGTGGTACTTTATGCTGGCCGCCCAGTTTGCCTTTTTGCTTCATCCAGTTAAAAAAGGTACCCTGCGGCGCTTTATGCACGATTGGCCTGCGCAGCGCCATATCCTTAAAACGCTTGGCATCATAATCAGAGTTGATACGGCGCAGCGTTTCATCAAGTAAGTCAACAAAGCGGTCAAACTCTGCCGGTTTTTTTTCAAACTCGATGATCCATTCATGCGCGCCACCCTCATCGCCTTTGAAATAAACAGGGGCAGCCGTATAGTCCTTGATAATTGCCCCGGTCTGCCTGCAGGCTTCTTCCAGTGCGCGCTCTGCATTATCAATGATCAACTCTTCGCCAAAAGCATTGATAAAATGCTTGGTGCGACCGGTAATTTGTATGCGATAAGGTGATAGTGACGAAAAGCGCACGGTGTCCCCTATCAGGTAACGCCATAAACCTGCATTGGTACTAATGATAAGCGCATAGTTTTTATTCAGTTCCACCTCATCCAGCGAAAGCGTTTTGGGGTTCTCATCATGCAGGTTTTCGAGAGGCAAAAACTCGTAAAATATGCCATAGTCCAGCATTAACAACAAATCGCCGGGTTCGTCCAGGTCCTGTATGCCAAAAAATCCTTCGGATGCATTATAGGTTTCCAGGTAATGCATTTCATCATAGGGAATGAGTTTCCTGAACTGTTCGCGATAAGGCGTAAAGTTAACCGCCCCATGAAAATAAAGTTCAAGGTTCGGCCAAACTTCCAGCAGGTTGTCCTTACCCGTTATCTCCAGTATGCGCTTAAACAGCAATATGTTCCATGTCGGCACACCGCTGATACAGGTTACATTCACATCCTTGGTGGCGTATGCCATCTTTTCTATCTTTTCTTCGAAATTTTCCAGCAGGGCGATGTCCAAATGCGGGGTACGGTAAAACTCGGCCCAAAGCGGCAGGTTTTTCATGATCACTGCCGAGAGGTCGCCAAATGACGTGTCCGTACTCAAAGCACTCACTTGGTGGCTGCCCCCAAGGGTTAAGGCCTTACCCGTAAATATTCTTGCGTTGGGTCGGTTATTAAAATAAAGGGTGAGCATATCCTTGCCCCCTTTTAAATGGCATTCTTCTAATGATTCCTCGCTAACGGGTATAAACTTGCTCCGGTCGCTGGTGGTACCCGATGATTTGGCGAACCACCTGATCTCGGTCGGCCACAGCACATTTTGCTCGCCCTTCAGCATCCTTTCAATGTAGGGCTTTAATGTATCGTAATTTTGGATAGGAACCCGCTCTCTGAACTGGGCCAGGTTATCGATGCTTTTGTAGTCGTATTTTTTGCCCCACTCGGTGTTTTCAGCTTCTGAAATGAGCTGCTCGAACCACTCCTTTTGTACTTCATTGGGGTATTTCTTAAAAAGCTCGATCTGGTGGACGCGCTTTTTAATAAACCAGGTAA
The DNA here is from genome assembly GCA_043739405.1 of Mucilaginibacter sp. Taxonomy (GTDB): domain Bacteria; phylum Bacteroidota; class Bacteroidia; order Sphingobacteriales; family Sphingobacteriaceae; genus Mucilaginibacter. The sequence goes on from JAYUEE010000023.1 coordinate 5,693, forward strand.
ATACGGAGTTAATTATTGGCATATCTTAGTCAATGGTGAATAGTCATTGGTCATTTGGCTTCGCCGTTATTGAATGGCTATTCACTATTGACTATTCACCATTCACTAGCTCCGCCTTAAACAAACGTTTTACGTTTCAAAACAAAGTTAGCCCCAAGATACACTTTTCTAACCATTTCATTCTCCGCCAAAACCTCAGGTTCGCCTGATTCCAGTATTTTTCCTTCAAAAAGCAGGTAGGCCCTGTCCGTTATCGATAGGGTTTCCTGTACGTTGTGGTCAGTTATCAGTATCCCAATATTGCGGTGCTTCAGTTTGGCAACCATGGCTTGTATCTCTTCCACAGCAATAGGGTCGACACCTGCAAATGGCTCATCAAGTAAGATAAAATTAGGCTCTGCAGCCAAAGCCCGGGCAATTTCCGTACGCCTGCGCTCGCCACCCGAAAGCAGGTCGCCGCGGTTACGGCGCACTTTGTGTAAACTGAATTCGTCTATCAATTGCTCCAGTTTTTCCTGCTGCCTTTCCTTGCTCATCACGCCCATCTCCAGCACGGCCTTGATGTTATCTTCAACCGAAAGCTTTCGGAATACCGATGCTTCCTGCGCCAAATAACCTATTCCTTTTTGCGCGCGGCGGTACATCGGGTCGCCGGTAATATTTTCATCATCCAGGTATATCGTACCCTCATTTGGCTTTATGAGACCCACAATCATGTAGAAAGATGTGGTTTTACCCGCACCATTCGGCCCAAGCAAACCTACTATCTCGCCCTGTGACACATTGAACGATACGTGGTTTACAACCGCACGCTGCTTATATTTTTTTACTAAGTCGTCTGCTCTTAAAATCATTTTTTATTTACGAATTGCAATTTACGGTTTACGATTTTCTACCTTCAACTAACTCAAAAAACAAACAAATCGTACTTCGTACATCTAAAATCTAAAATCGTATTCCTTTTATATTCAATTGTATCGAACGTCTTTCACGCCAAACATTTTCTTCGATGGTGTAGCAAATATCGAAAGGTTTCTTTTCACTTACGTCGTATAAAAACTCGCCCTGGTTAAAAGCGATGCACTCAAATACCGGCGAACCCTCCTGCATTACAGTCATTTTCAAATGCTGTTCGCCCACCAGGCCCGCATAACCGCTAACATACACATTCCGGCTGATAAATACCGGCGACATATTCTCGGGCCCGAAGGGCGAAAATTGATTCAACACCCTGAAAAACTTCGGCTCTATCTGCTTTAGCTCCAATTCGGCATCAATCCGTATTTCCTGCACCAATTGCTCTTCGGTAATAGTTGCGCTCACCACCTCCTCGAAACGTTCAATAAACGCATCCAGGTTCTCGGGATGCATGGTTAAGCCGGCTGCATATTTGTGCCCGCCAAATTGGATAAGCAAATCCTTGCACTCATATAAAGCCTCGTACAAGTCGTATCCAAAAACCGACCTGGCCGAACCGGCTACATGCCCGTTTGAACGCGTAAGCACTATGGTTGGCCGGTAATATTTTTCCGTAAGACGTGATGCCACAATGCCAATAACCCCTTTGTGCCAGTTTTCATTAAACACCACGGTCGATTTGCGGCCAAGCATAATATCATCATTGGCTATCATGCTTAAGGCTTCATCTGTTATAGACAAGTCGTGCCCCTTGCGCTCAGTATTTTTAACATTGATGAGCATGCCTTTTTCCAAAGCTGTTTCTTCGTCGCAGGCTATCAACAGCTCGACGGCATGTTTGGCGTCATCAATTCGCCCGGCAGCATTAATGCGCGGGCCAAGTCCAAAAACCACATCCGATATCGCGTAATTTCCGTTTCGCCCGGCAACACCCATTAAAGTTTTTACACCCATACAAGGATCATTGTTGATTTTTTCCAAACCGAAATAAGCCAATACTCTATTCTCGCCGGTGATGTGCACAATATCACAAGCAATGCTTATCGCGACAAGGTCGAGGTAGCAGGTAACTTCTTCAAAAGGAATATCATTCTTTTCCGCGTAAGCCTGGATCAATTTAAAACCAATTCCGCAGCCCGAAAGCTCTTTATAAGGATAATCGCAGTCTGATCTTTTTGGATCAAGTACAGCAACGGAGTCGGGTAATTCTGTTCCTGGCAAATGGTGGTCGCAAATGATAAAATCAACCGATCTCAAATTCGCGTAAGCAATTTTATCAACCGATTTGATACCGCAATCCAGCGCAATAATAAGTGTAAACCCATTTTCAGCCGCATAATCTATTCCTTCGGTTGATATGCCATATCCTTCGCGGTAACGATCTGGAATGTAATATTCAATATGATCATATATCTTTTTGAAAAAACTATAAACCAGCGATACGGCCGTAGTGCCGTCCACATCGTAATCACCATAAATTAATATCTTTTCTCCTGATGCAATGGCATTTTCGATGCGTTCAATGGCTTTTTCCATATCAGCCATCAGGAAGGGATCATGCAGGTGGCGCAGGTCGGGCCTGAAGAAATAGCGAGCCTCGTCGTAGGTATGAATACCGCGATGTATTAATAATGCAGCCAGGACAGCATCGATATTCAATTCGGCAGCCAGTTTTATTACTTCAGAAGTATCTGGCTTTTCCTTAATCGCCCACCGTTTATCCATAAAGTTGCTTAAAGCAGTAAAGATAGTCAGAATAGATGATTGTGGGAACCATCAATCAATTGATCGGTCTAATCTTAATTTGATTGTACTAGCATTCGTCTTAATAGTATTTTAATTTTCATGATTTGGCTTAAACTAAGTCTTATAATGAAATACCAAAAAATCAGAGGACATAAAAGGCGGCAAAAAGATATTGAACAATGGCGATTAGAAAACCTTGATCTTCGATTAGATTTAGTCGAGAAATACAATTACGATCATATTGACATTATTGTTCATCCCTGGTGTGATATATCTATAATCGAAAGCGCATTTCCAGAGCCCAAAGGCGAAACAAAGCTATTAATGTTAAAAGGCTTAATTGATATTTATGACTCCTGGAAAAAACAATTAGACAATATCTCTCAACCTTATTATTTGAAAATTTGGCTTTTTGAACCGCGCTTTTCAACATCGCAAGTTGTGTGCGCTATAGGTGATCGGATTGGCTATTATGAAAATCTATTCTTTAACCCGGAGAAAGGCAAAGAATTCAAAAGCGCAAATTATGGTAGTATAAAAACTAAACTTGACAGATTAAATTGGGAATATCGTTGCGATGAAGATCATATAGAGAATGATCACGTTGGAGAACCGGAGCAATATCTAACCTTTGATGATTTCTTAGAAACGAAAAAGTGGTTTAATAAAACCATGAAAAAACCACATCGAACCAGCGAGTTAGATAATGACATGGAATACTATTCATTTAAAAAGGGCGATCTATGGTTAGGTGGGTGAGTTTGCATCCTACCGCAAACTTTTTTGATTTTTCATCGATAATTTTTACCTTGTATCACCCCACTCACCATTAAATATCACATTATGCCAAAGTATGTTATTGAAAGAGAAATTCCCGGAGCGGGAAAACTCACTGCCGAACAATTGAAAGGTATCTCACAAACCTCATGTGGTGTGCTTAATAAATTGGGACCTTCCATACAGTGGGTTCAAAGCTATGTGACCGGCGACAAGATATATTGCGTGTACATCGCGCCTAACGAAGAAATGGTTCGGGAGCACGCCAGTCTGGGTGGCTTTCCGGCTAACCGGGTAAGCGAAGTAATGGAGGTCATCGATCCTACAACAGCTGAATAATCGGCTAAAGCTAAACTGGATTAATTTTGTTTAATTCGCAGCGGCAATTGTTGCTACGTGATTATGGAGATTTTTGCTTTAGGCGAAGGATCGTATTCGGTTGATTCTTCCAAGAAATTTATACCCTTTGATCCTCAGACTGATAATTTCAGGGACCGGCCAGGCTCCCTGTTTATCCATGTCAATCCTTTTTTGGTAAAAACTTCTGAGGACGTTATTGTATTTGATACCGGCCTGGGTTTTAAAGATACCCGAGACGAGTTATACCTGCACCAGCATATCCGCAATGCCGGTTTTGATCCTGATGAGGTTACGCTTGTGCTAATGTCGCACCTGCATTATGACCATTCTGCCGGCCTGGTTGTCGAAAGGAACGGCAAACTTGAGCCCAGTTTTCCCGGCGCCACGCATGTCATCCAAAAAGGCGAATGGAATATTGCTATCAGCGGGAGTTCATCATCTTATCACAAGGAGATTTTTGAAGCGCTTAAAAATGTTGTAAAAATTGATTTTGTTGAAAATTCCGGTGAATATAAACCCGGCATAAAATATGAATTATCCGGCGGACATTGCCCCTGCCACCAGGTATTTTGGATAGACGATAAGGGTGAGAAATGTTTTTATGGTGGCGACGAGCTTCCTGAACCAGAACAATTGATACGAAAATTTATAGCCAAATATGATTTCGATGGGCGTAAAGCAATGCAATTGCGGGAAGAATATGGTAAGAAGGCGGCGGAAGAAGAGTATACGTGTTTGTTTTATCACGCTAAATCGAACCCTGTGGGCAAGGTAAGTTATGCCAACGAGCAATTTGGTATTATCCCTGTTTAGGTTATTCGGGGAAAGAAAAAGATTGGAGTGCCGTTAAACGGTATTCAGTCAAGCGTGGTTAGCAACTGCGAACAACTCTTTTATCTTATCCACGTTAAGTGGTTTTGATACAAAGTCTTTCACAACCGGGTACGAACGCGCTTTGTTAATATCATTGCTGAAAACAGACGATGATATAATGTACACCTTGCATTTACCAAGCGGGTCGATGTTCAGACGCGTGTATTCATCCAAAAACTCCCAGCCATTCATGATAGGCATATTAATATCCAATAGGATATAATCCGGTAATTTAGAAGGATCCTCTCGCTGAATATCCATCAGCAGGTCTATCGCATATTTACCATGAAGGCACGCCATAATATCGGTATTCATCAGGGCCTTCTTAATCAACTTGATGGAAATAAAGTTGTTTATCTCGTCATCATCTACAAGCAAAATACTTACTGTGCCGCTATTAGTCATCATATGCTACTTTATACGCAGTCAAATTTCAAAAGGTTATGTACCATTTACACTTATTATTATATAAAAAGCACAGGTTTACTAATATTATACAATATACCGTTTTTTTGATTAGCAACAGTGCAAAAAAATATTTTTTAACCTTGTAGTTGTAACTCTATTTTTACTCAAAATATATCTATTTATAAAAAAGGCCTCCTTTTTGGAAGCCCGTTTATTTTCACGTCCCGAACTCGGGAGTCGTTACTTCACTTTCCTCAAACTCATAATCCGTTAATGGCGGACATGAGCATATTAAAGTTCTGTCGCCATAAGTATCATTAACCCTTCCCACAGAAGGCCAGAACTTATATGCCGCCACATAGGGAAGCGGGAAGGCCGCCTTTTGACGGGTATAAGCATGATCCCACTGGTTGGCCGTAACCACAGCTACCGTATGCGGTGCATTTTTAAGCGGGTTGTTTATCTTGTCTGACAGGCCTTTTTCAACATCGTCGATCTCGTGACGGATAGATATCATCGCATCACAAAAGCGGTCAAGCTCATGCTTTGGCTCTGATTCTGTTGGCTCAACCATTACCGTACCCGCAACCGGGAACGAAACTGTTGGCGCGTGAAAACCATAATCCATCAAACGCTTAGCTATATCACTTACTTCGATACCGAAATTCTTAAATGCCCGGCAATCTAATATCATTTCATGCGCGCAACGGCCTTTTGAACCCGAGTATAACACCGGGTAATGATGTTCCAGCCTGCTTTTGATATAGTTGGCATTCAGGATAGCATATTTGGTAGCATTGGTTAAACCCTCGCCGCCCATCATTGCGATATAAGCGTGGGAAATGATCAATATAGAAGCCGAGCCCCATGGCGCAGCTGACACCGCGTGAATGGATTTTCCTTTGTCAATATCAACAACAGCATGGCCTGGCAAAAAAGGCACCAGGTGTTTTGCAACCCCGATCGGCCCCATACCGGGACCACCGCCGCCATGCGGTATGCAGAATGTTTTATGCAGGTTAAGATGGCAAACATCAGCGCCAATATTTGCCGGACTTGTCAGTCCAACCTGTGCATTCATGTTAGCCCCGTCCATATAAACCTGGCCACCATTTTGGTGAATGATATCACATATTTCGATGATAGCTTCCTCAAACACCCCGTGTGTTGACGGGTAGGTCACCATTAAGCATGACAGGTCATTTTTATGCTGCTCGGCCTTTTCTTTCAAATCAGCTACATCAATATTACCGTTATCATCGCATTTTACAACCACGATCTTCATTCCTGCCATAGCAGCTGAAGCCGGGTTGGTGCCGTGTGCCGAAGATGGGATCAATACAATATTCCTGTGCATATCGCCGCGGTCGTGATGATATGCGCGGATAACCATCAGGCCTGCATATTCGCCCTGTGCCCCTGCGTTTGGCTGCAAACTCATCGCCGCAAATCCTGTAATTTCGGATAACCAGTTATTTAATTCATCAAATAACTGCATGTATCCGCCAACCTGGTCAGCTGGTGCGAATGGGTGCATCTTGCTGAATTCGGCCCAGGTAACCGGAACCATTTCAGTAGTAGCATTCAGCTTCATGGTGCAGGAGCCCAACGCGATCATCGAGTGGCAAAGCGAAAGGTCCTTAGTTTCCAATGATTTGATATAGCGCAGCATCTCGTGTTCCGAATGATGTGAATTGAAGATGTTGTGTATTAAATAAGCTGATTTACGCTGTAAACCTGTCGGGATAACTGTTTGAATATTGGCTTTCAGGCCATCAAAATTTACATCGCTCAAAGTTTTGCCTTTTACTTTGGCAAAAAAGCGAACCATTGTTTTGATATCTTCCGGTGATGTGGTCTCGTCAATTGAAATGGTTACTTCCGAACCTTTGTAGTGGAAGTTCATTTCATTATTCAACGCTTCAGCATGGATCGGCCCTGCCAATTCGCCCAGGTCAAATTTCAGTGTATCAAAATAAGCGCTGTTTAATTGTTTGTAGCCTATTTCACCTAATGACTCAGCCAGTAATATGGCCAAACCATGGATACGTTCAGCGATCAGCTTTAATCCTTTCGGGCCATGGTACACACCATACATACCGGCCATAATAGCCAGTAATGCCTGTGCGGTACAAATATTGGAAGTTGCTTTATCCCTGCGGATATGCTGCTCACGGGTTTGCAAAGCCATACGCAAAGCGTAATCGCCTGCGCTATCAATGGTTACTCCGATGATGCGACCCGGTATCGAGCGCTTATATTCTTCTTTAGTTGCGAAAAAAGCTGCATGGGGTCCGCCAAAACCCATCGGTACACCAAAACGCTGACTTGAACCTACAACAATGTCCGCACCCCACTCACCCGGAGGGGTTAACAGGATAAGACTCATCAAATCGGCAACAACGGTTAGTTTAATGCCTTTCTCGTGCCCTTTTGCGGCGAACGACGAATAATCGTAAACTTCACCATCACCGGCAGGGTATTGCACAATGGCGCCGAACATATTTTCGTTCAGTTCCACTTTGCGGTGGTCGCCTATTTGCAATTCGATGCCATAAGGCTCCGAACGTGTTTTTAAAATATCAATAGTTTGAGGGTAAACCTCTTCGGATACAAAGAAAACTTTAGCTGCCTGGTTCTTACGCAAACTGTATTGCATAAACATGGCTTCAGCAGCAGCTGTGCCTTCATCTAAAAGAGAAGCATTGGCAATTTCCATCCCTGTCAGATCGATCACCATCGTCTGGAAGTTAAGTAACGCCTGCAAACGGCCCTGCGCTATCTCGGCCTGGTATGGGGTATATTGGGTATACCATCCCGGGTTTTCCAAAATATTGCGCTGTATTACGCCCGGCACGATCACATCATAATAACCCTGGCCTATGTAGGATTTGAATACTTTATTTTTTGAAGCGGTTTGCTTTAAGGTATTCAGGTAATCAAACTCGCTTTTTGCCGGCGGCAAATTAAGCGGCTTTTTTAGCCGGATGTTTGCCGGAATGGTTTGTGCGATCAATTCATCAAGCGAACCCGCGCCCACTGTTTTCAGCATTTCGGCTGTATCGGCATCATTTGGAGCAATGTGCCTGTTTTGAAATTTCTCCTGGTAATCTGTGTTCAGCTTCATGAATTCAATGTCCCTTTAAATTTTGCAGCAAAGGTACAATTTTCAGGATTCAGTAACAATCGGGTAACCTGATAGTGACAATGGTTTTACATTAAAAAATAGCTCTGAAAAATTGTATTTTGCCGCCGAATACCTGAACCGTGATGGATAGGAGAATAATATTTATTTTTTTGCTGCTTTTGAACTTCACAAAAGCCTTTTCAGCAATATTTGTTGTTACCAGCAATGCGGATTCGGGTCCGGGGACTTTGCGCGATGCTTTAACCCAGGCGGCAGCAAATGGTAGCGCAACCCAGGATATTATTCAATTTAATTTAGCGGATCAGAGTATTGCGGGAAGAACGATTACGTTAATAACTCAGTTGCCCTATGTAAGTTCGAACCTGGTTATCGACGGAACAACGCAGCCTGGCGCCAACCTGGGCAGAAGCGATGCTAAAATCACCCTTCAGCCTGCTGATCCTGTTAATAGTGCATTTAACGGTTTGGTTTTGCTCGATGCGGACGGCGTTCAGATATATGGTCTGTATATCAGAGATTTTGTAGCCCGGGTATATTATTCGCCGCAAGAGAGTGTACCGTACATCGCAGCAGCTGTCTACGCAGAAACAAGCAGCAACCTACAGATCGGTGCACCCGGTAAGGGCAATGTCTTTGCAAACAATGGATTTGCAGTAACTACTTTTGGAACATCGTTAAAAGATCAGTCGTCGCCGGTTTCATTTGGCATTAAGAATCTAAAATTCTATTCCAACTTTGTTGAATACGAACCGGATGGAAAAACTTACAGAGGTACTTACCCCTGGCTCAATGGCGGGGGTGTCGCCCTAAACTATTGTAGTGGCGACATCAGGATAGGCGACGATGTTGTAGCTACCAGGAATTTTTTTGGTAATGGCTCTGCGGTTATAGGTGCAGCTTCAGGCGGCACGCTTTACCAGTCTACTATACTAATCAAGAATAATTATTTCAGCTATGATGTCGACGGGAACCCGTCGGCTATTGTTAATGTTAATACCGGCACAGTGAATGCTGTTTATTTGGCTCAATACTCGCCTACTGAGAATCTCGATTATCCCTATACTGTCAATATAATCGGTAATAAATTTCAATGGTCATACGCTATTGCTTGCGGTCACATTACCGGTGATTTTACGATGCAGGGTAACACGGTTGCCTTAGAGCCTTCTGTTGCCCATCCCGCTTATACGGGAGGCATAGGGGCAACTTCAGACGGTAACATCCTGATTGGGGGCGTAAATCCCGGCGAGGCCAATTCACTTTATGGAGGAGAAATTGATCTGTTTTCAAGAAAATCCGTTTTACTTCAACACAATAGCATATACTGTGTTAGTGACTTCAGGGGTATCTGGTACCCAAATGTGCCCTACCTTGACCCTCCTTTACCCTTGCCGGTGGTGGCCATTACACAGGTAACAGCTCAGAGCGTATCCGGCACTGCCACACCTTTATCGAAAGTCGAACTTTTTTTTGACGACGACTGTTATTATTGCGAACCACTTACCTATATAACCACGGTTAATGCTGACGCCAACGGGAATTGGCAATATAATGGCCCCATAGTAAAGGGCGTTATTGCGTCCTCAACCATAAACGGGTTTACTTCGCTATTTACCAAACACGCAGTGTACGTTGGAGGAAAAATTACCTACAGCTCATGTGGAAACGGAGGATCGATAACAGGTACCGTATTTCAAAACACCGGGGGCTACCAATGGAAAAATGACAAAGGCGACATAGTAGGAACGAATTCAGAGATTACCGGCTTAAAACCAGGCAATTATACTTTGACAGCCTTAAATGGTACCTGTTCAAGAGACTATCCTTTCGCAATTCTTGATGCCACACCTAAAATCAACGAAAGCAATAAATTAGTTACCCAACCTTCTTCGTGCAGCAGTAACATTGGCTCTGTTACCGGGCTTTATCTTGATAACTCCGACGTATTGAATGCTGCCAATTCGAGTGGCGATTATAATGTATACACTTACAAATGGGTTGATGCAGGAGGTAATACGGTAAGCACTAGTATAGATTTGATCAATGTTCCGGTTGGCACTTATCATCTGGATGTCTCCTATAAAAATCAATGTACAGTAACCTACGGACCGGTAACCCTAAGTAATTTGCCAGGTCTTGCAGTCGATCATACCCAGGTTAAAATAGTTGCATCCGACTGCACTAAGGCCGATGGTTCAATAACCAACCTGGCAGTAACAGGAACGGGCACTATTAAATACAGCTGGAAAAACAGCCAGCAGCAGGAAATAGCAACAACGAAGGATCTGATTAACCAATTGCCCGGCGATTATACCGTGCAGATTAGTGATGATTCGCAGTGCGATCCTTTCACGTTCACCTTTGAGATACCTAATTTTTCAGGTGTAACAATGGACTACAGCTACGCTAAAATAACCATGGCAACCTGCGGCGAATCAAACGGATCGATCACAGGTATAATAGAAACCGGGGCAATTAAACTCACATGGGTAAATGACATGGGAACTGTTGTAGGTCATAATGTAGATCTTACTAATGTGCCAGGGGGCAATTATCAGTTAACTATCGCAAATGATTGTGGTAATACCCTGCAAAGCCAGGTATTCCATCTCGACGGTGGTAATAAGACTATCTATCCGGGCTATAACGCAGCTATAACAAATGTTTGCCCCAATAATAGTAACGGTTCTATATCCATTACTGTTGATGCCCTCGTTAAATCGGCACGATGGATAAATAGCCAGGGAGCGACCGTTGGTAATACCACAGATCTCAGTAATGTCCAGGCCGGGGTTTACGGGCTGTACCTGACCGATCAGAACGGTTGCGAAACCTTCTATAATAATTTCACTGTTGATGAAATATCCCCAATACAGATATTACAAAGCTCGGCGCAAATCGTCAATATCCAATGTCACATAGGTTTAGGAAGTATAACAGGCATCAAGATCGCAGGGGGGCAATTACCTTACAGTTACACCTGGACGGACGCTGGCGGAAACCTTATTGCTTCTACACCGGATATAACAGGACTTGCGGCTGGCGACTATACCTTAACGGTTAAGGATGCAAGGGATTGCAACCTTGCTTCCGGCACATATACTATACAGGATATCGAAATTATTATACCAGCCCCTTCTGCCGCTAATATCGACTTATGCTCGCCCGGTGAGGCATTTTTAATGGTTACCAATCCTTCTCCCGGCTATACCTATCAGTTATATAATAATGATAATGACCCTACGCCAATAGATACCCAACCTAATGGCAAATTCAAGATCAATGCCCAATCTAACATAAAATACTATGTAAGCGCGGCAACGGGAAGCTGCGAAAGTCCGCGTACCGAAGTAAGCGTCACCGTAGGCATTTCGGGGATCAATATCGCCAATACCATCACCCCCAACGGCGATGGCATTAACGATTACTGGAACATCACCGGGATACAGAACTATCCCACTTCTTTGGTGCAGATATTTACGCGTTATGGCCAGAAAGTATTCGAATCTAAAGGATACTCCCATCCATTTGACGGCACATCAAATGGCACACCCTTACCAGTAGGAGTATATTATTACATTATAAACCTGAATACTAATTGTAACCTGTTCAGCGGGAGTTTAACCATTATACGCTAAGCGAGTTGCCGCAAATATAGCTGGATAGTATTCTCCAGTCCATAATATAAGGCATCGGATATAAGTGCATGGCCTATGCTCACTTCCAGCAAGCCCGGAATATTTTGGGCAAAGTATTTTAAGTTGTTCAGGTCGAGATCGTGCCCTGCATTAATGCCCAGGCCAACTTTTTGGGCGGTTTCCGCCGCTTTAACAAAAGGTGCGATGGCGGCTTCTTTTCCTTTGTGGTAATAGGCAGCATAACCTTCGGTGTATAACTCAATGCGATCAGTTCCCGTTGTTGCAGCAGCTTCTACCATTTCAATAACGGGGTCGACAAAAATAGATACCCGTATCCCGGCATCTTTGAACACTTTGATCATTTCCCTCATATATTGTTGGTTCTTGATGGTATCCCAGCCATGATTGGATGTGAGCTGTCCCAATACATCCGGCACTAAAGTCACTTGCTCCGGTTTGTTGGCTAACACCAGGTCGATGAATTTCTGCTCCTGGCAATTGCCTTCAATGTTAAACTCGGTGGTCACTATTTTCTTCAGTTCAAAAACATCATTATAGCGGATATGCCTTTCGTCGGGGCGGGGGTGCACGGTAATGCCCTGCGCGCCAAAACGCTCGCAATCTTTGGCAACCTGTATCAAATCAGGATTGTTTCCGCCACGAGAATTTCGCAGCGTGGCTATTTTATTGATATTGACGGATAAACGGGTCA
>JAYUEE010000024.1:0-188986 GCA_043739405.1 Mucilaginibacter sp.
CTTAAAAAAACCTGTCAGATTAAAAGTCAATTTCACGGTGTTTATTTAAGTAATGGCAGGGAAACTAAAAAGTACTTATTTTATCGAGTTCACAGATTTGCACACTTTACACTTTTATAATATCCGAGCTGATATAAAATCAAACCCTGTGCCGGAATATTGCCTACCACCGCTGTCCACCGACTAATACGGTTGAACATTAAATAGACTAAAAATCACTTACAATTAAAAGCTTTTTTGTATCTTTGAAGATAGCATTTGCAGCTATACCAAGGTAAATTAAAAGTGGTGAGTAATTCGGTGAGTACAGAATTAAAACCAATGTAAGATACTGATAGTCAAGCCGGTTTGAGGGCAATACAAATCCCTCCGGCTCCACTTAAAACAATAAAACCCGGCCAAAAACCGGGTTTTATTGTTTTTGTTCAAGCGCGGACGCTTGAACTGCCGGTAATTCAGGCCGCGAGTCAAATCTATTTTACCACCTGGTACATTGCCATCATGCCGGCTTCCATATGATCGTCCACATGGCAATGAAACATCCACATGCCGGGGTTATCCGGAGTCATATCGGCCACTGCCATTTGTGCGGGCATTAAAGCAATCACGTCCGTCCGCTGCTTATTATATAAAACCACGTTACCATGCCAGTGGGGCGTGTGGAAATTGATCGCATTGCCAATAGCCAGTAAATACCATCTGACTCTTTCGCCTTTTTTCATAGTCATCATTGGCATGCTGCCGAAACTATAGCCGTTTATGGCAAACCTGAAGTTCATCCCCACAAATCCGACTGGAAGAAACGTCGAAGCGTTAGCTGCTTTTTGAATCGCCAATACACTATCGGGCCTAATGACGTCCAGCTTTACCTTATTCAAATCCGTCGTCCCACAGTATTTTTTGATATTCTGATCAAGGTACCAACTGCTGTTTTCATCAAAAACGCTAAATAATGCAACAAATTCGCGGTCTACATCTTTAGGGGTGCCGTCTGCCTTCGTTGTGCCCCTGGCGCTTATAACAATCGCACCAACAAGGCCGGAATTTACGTCTTTAGGTTCGTTGACATGGGAATGGTATAGCCAAACAAGCGAACTGGGGTCGCCCGGTCCCGGCCCGGCCCGCTCCGGAACCTCCCATATATATGTAAATTTTCCGCCGGGAGGAACAGCATTGCCGTCATGGGTTTGATAGGCCTCGTCCTTATTATAAAGCGCACCTTCGGATGGCCTTTGATAAAGAACTCCGTGGGGATGGACACTATATGGCATACTCGCGTGGTTCTTAAAAACCACATGGATCACATCGCCAACCTCGGCTCTGATCAGCGGGCCCAAAATACCCAGATGCTCCCATTCAGCAGACCTGGACTTCAATTTTGTAAAAGTGGAATCGGTGTATTCACGATATATGGCTTTAATATACACTTTGCCAATACGTGTTGGGCCGCGGTCTGTAAATAATTTTGCGGCACCGGTAAAAGGCCTTCCGGTCATAGCATCATTTTCGCCTGGCACGTAATCCCAGGGCACTTCATCAGCGGCAATATAATAGGTTCGTATCTTGCCGGTTACCGGATAAAGCGTGCTGCGCCTGCTTTTATCATTATTACAGCTGGAAATTACAAACAGCGTTAACAGTAAAATTAAAATGTTTTTCATCCTGATCTTGGTTTTATGTTGCCAGTTTGAGTTTATCCCGCAGCAAAAGCCTTTAGCTTCTCTTTGAGTCCAACAAAATCAACGGGTTTGGTTAAAAAGTCGTTGGCCCCACCCTGCATGGCATGGTTCCGGTTTTCTTCATCGCCGTAAGCGGTTATCATCATTACAACCGGCGGAGGTTGTTCGTAGGTGTGCCGGATGCGCGATAACAATTCAATACCGGTCATGCCAGGCATGTTGATATCAGATAAGATAAGCGATATCTCTGAGCGCGCCTTTTCCAGGTACTCAAGCGCTGCAAATCCCGACAGGGCAAATTCAAACGATAACTCGCCTTCTTTTATTTCCTTACGGAAACGCTGCATAAATAAGGGCTGTACATCGGCTTCGTCGTCAACTACAAGGATCTTCATGTGTTTAGTTTGGTTAGTTTATTAATGGTAAGGTTATTGTAAACTCGGTGTATTCGCCTTCTTTGGTATCCAGGTCAATACTGCCGCCGTGTACTTTTACAACAATGTCATAACTTAATGATAGTCCCAGGCCGGTGCCTTCGCCGGTTGGCTTGGTCGTAAAAAACGGCTGCATGATCTTGTCCTTCACATTGTCAGGTATACCATTTCCGTTATCTTTTACTTTAATGATGACATGCGCCTTCCCTGCCGATGTGGTTACTGAAACTTCAGGTTTAAAATCGGGCCCCGACTTTTTCTGCTTTTCATATACCGCATAAAAGGCGTTGTTGAACAAGTTGAGCAATACCCGCCCGACATCTTGTGGTATCACTTCTGCTTTGGGTAGCGTACTATCCAGTTTCTGTGTCAATAATGCGTTGAAGGCTTTGTCTTTTGCCCTCAAACCATGATAACTGAGGCGCAGGTATTCATCAGCCAGGGCGTTAATGTCGGTTGGCTCTTTTGCGCCGTTGCTTTTTCGTGCATGTTCAAGCATCCCCTTTACTATCGCATCCGCGCGTTTGCCGTGCCAGCTTATCTTTTGCTGATTTTCGCGGATATCATCCGCCAACTCAATCACTTCTTCAAGATTCCCTTTCGCAACTGACTCTTTCATTTCGTCGATCAGTTCGGTATTTACTTCCGAGAAATTATTGACAAAGTTCAGCGGGTTCTGTATCTCGTGGGCTATACCGGCGGTCAGTTCACCCAATGAGGCCATCTTTTCGGTTTGGATCAACTGGGTTTGTGCGGCTTTAAGGTCGGTCAGGGTCAGATCGACTTGTTTTTTGGCGGTTTCCAGTTTGTTAAAATCCTCGTACCGGGCGTAGGCGGTAGAGAAGGCTTCGGCCAGTAACTGAACCGCTTGCATTTCGTCATCTGCCAAAGGCTTGGTGTTGCCTACATATAACATGCCCTGTAGAAAAGGCACAAAATGCAGGTCGAGGCCCGCAGTTGGCAATGCCGCAAGGTATTTTTCCTGCGATTCAACCGCGCCCTGTTCAACCAGGTTTTTGGAGTATTCCCTGAATTGCTCCTCGCCCCAATGGTCGGTATAGGCCTGGTGTTTGCGCCAGTTGATCAATATATCCTTCCCGAACCCTTCCGTATTGAAAGGTATCTGGTATGCGGCCAATGGTTTCCCGTCGGGTGTGGAAAGGTAGGTATGTATCTCCGCTTCCTCCTCATCCATAATAAACACCCCGCAACGGGTAAACGGAACCCCTAAAATGGTCAGTTCATTCCAGATCACGGGGGTTATCTTTTCCAGGTCATTGGTCGACCGCATAGAGGCTATCTCGGCGCGTACCCTGTCCACCGATGCTTGCTTTACAGCCTGCTCGGCCTGCGCTTCTATCTCTTCTTTTTGCTGTAGTATCTCCTCTTTTTGTTCTCGTACTTCGGCGGTACGCACCTGTACGGTTTCTTCCAGCACGCGCTTGTCATGCAATAGCTTACGCGAACGAAATACAATATAAGCACGTATGGCTGCCACAAATAGGATTAGATAGATAACCAATGCCCACCAGCGCAGCCAAAGCGGCGCGAGTATGGTAACGATAAAACTGTCTTCGCTTTTGCTCCATACCCCATCGCTGTTGGCAGCTTTAACATGGAAAGTATAGGTGCCTGGTGTAAGGTTGGTATAGGTGACGCTGTGCTGGGTACCGCCCTGTATCCAGTGGTTATCATATCCTTCTAACCGGTAGGCATATTTGGTTTCAGTAGCGTCGGCATAATGCAAGGCCACAAAGTTAAAGGTGACCTTGTTCTCGTTCCAGGTCAGTTCTTTTTGTTTGTGTCCGTAGGTTTGAATAATAGCCGAACTGTCGCTTGTCGCACGCTGGTTGCTGTAGGCGATATTTTCCAGCCGTACCAGCGGCGGGTTCACATCCTTTGTGATGGCATTGGGATCAAAAAAAACAATATTATCCCCTCCGAAGCAGGCGATATTTTTACCGACATCCCAAAAGTTTAGATTGCCTTCATTAAAAATGCCTTCCCAGCTGTTACCGGCGGCCGTAAAGGTTTTCACAGAATAATCATTGGTGTTCATCCTCGTAAATCCACGTGTCGTTACCAGCCAGATAAACTCAGTTTCATCGGTATGGATATGCAATACTTCATCGCCTAATAACCCGTCTTTTTCGGTAAACCTTTTTATAGGTTCGCCCGTCTGGCTGTCCACTAAAAAAAGCCCGTTAAAAAAACTGCCCACCCAAAGCCTGCCTTTATCATCCTGTTTAATAGCGCTGATAGTAATAACACCTTGCTGCGGCTTAAAACTGGAAATAAATACATCTTTTTTGCGGTCATAATGGTTTAACCCGCCGGTAGCGGTCCCTACCCAGAGCGTGCCGGCTTTATCCTCGTAAATGAGATTGGCAGAAGCATCATCCAATACGTTGTGACTTGTCTTTGTAAGATCATTAAAAATATAAGGATAGCGTTTAAACTTTTTTGTTCGGGGGTCAAAAGCGCATATCCCGCTGCCGTTGGTACCTATCCATACCGTACCGGCATGATCGTCGCGTACGCAATTAATAAATTTGCTGCTCAGCGATGTGCTGTCTTTTGCAATGGGTTTGTAAGTCTCTGTTTTACCTGTTTTCGGGTCGTATACGCGCAGCCCATCTCCGTTATTTGTGGCGTCCGAGGGATTATAATAAACGATGCCATCTTTTGCCACCCATAAATTAAAAATAGCTTGCTTTGAGATCTGCCTGACTATTTGTTTGACCTTGTCGTACAAGTAAAGCCCATTCTGCGCGGCCACCCAGTATTGTCCGTCGGGGGCCTGTCTTACCTGAAACACGTCTATCCAGGGAAACTTAGCATTCTTTCCCTTAAGGGTTTCAAAAGCCGATTTGACGGGGTTGATACGGTCTACCCCTACCGCTCCTATCCATAAGGTACCTTCCCGGTCGAAGAAAAGCTTACTAATATTCCCGTTTGAACTTATAGAGGCGGGATCTGCCTTATCATGGATATATCTTTTAAAAACACCGGTTTCCGCATTAAAACAAAGCAGGCCATAGCCGGAAATCATCCAGAGTTTGCCATCTTTGTCTTCGCGGATTCTGTTTATTGAATTTTTCCCTCTATCTTTTATAGTATCTGCAGGCGGATAGTAATTGATAAACCTGTTTGCTTTATCATCATATAACGAAAGGCCGGCAGCCGTGCCCAGCCATAACCTATGTTTCCTGTCTTCAAAGCCGGTATTAACGGTATCATTACCGAGGCTATTTTTATCGGCCGGATTGTGCTTAAAATCTGCTGTCTTTCGGCTTTGCACGTCCATCAGCACCAGGTGCGCGCTTTTATCTTTTTTACCCTTCACTTTCAGCCATAATTTACCCGGCATTGCCGTTGGCTGGTTTACTACATATAATTCTTTTTGTTTCAGGGTATCGTTTGATGTAAAGTACCCCGTGAAGCTGTCGGAGGATGGGTTGTAAAGATAAAGGCCATTTTCAGAGCTTAACCATACTTTTCCCTGGTGATCAACATATACTCCAGGGGATTTGCAATTAATATAGTGAGACCCTTTTTGATCGTATCCATATAATTTGAAGGCACCCGTAACCGGATCAAATTGCTGCAACGTGGCATTAAAGGTTTGCCCTGGCAAAATGTAAAAAGACCATATTTTCCCAAGGGAGTCCCTGGCAGCAATAACCTGGAACCCCTTGTTTTGGAGGCTCTTATTTTTATAATGCACGAGATGATCGGACGATGGGTCATACTTGTATAAGCCACTCGTTAAACTGTTTGCCCAAAGGTTTTGGTTCTTATCAAGGAAAGTATTTGTAAAGGCATAAGCAGGCACACCGGTTTTATCTTCTATCCCCGGTTTATAGGCCTTAACCTGGTAGCCGTCAAAGCGCACGATTCCCTTGACCGAGGTAAGCCAGATGTAGCCCTGCTTATCCTGTACGATGTCGTTGATATTATTATCCGGCAAACCTTCCTTGATGTTGAGGTGGTCGAAACTTAAATGGTTGGGCTGGGCATGGACATATTGCAGGGTAACCAGGAGCAATAGGAGCAGTAAATACTTCTTCATTGTGCAGGTACGGTTGTGGTCAGGATTGGATAGTTAAAGATATAATAATCTTATTGAATGTCAAGAGGTTGAAATATTTACATAAAGTGGGATATGCTGTAAACCGGAACATCAGCAGGTTTTCGGGATCTCCGGGCATCAGTAGTTGATTCCCTATGTTTCTTGTCGACCAAACAACTACATCGGTTTAATAACATCGTCTACAAATCGGGTATCCGCACACACGTAAAAGTATGCAAGGTTAACAAAACTTAATATGCTGAATTGTAATGCTATACACAACCTGTTTAACCTTCGATCTAATTAAAAGAATATGAAAAAATTACTTTTCCTGCTTGGTATTTTGAGTTTTTGTAGCCAGGCCTTTTCGCAAACCGTGGTTGTCACCGATGACGTTGCTTATACTACTGGCAATGCATCCTCAGTATTAGACGTCAAATCCGTTTCAAAAGGGTTTTTAGCCCCACGGATGACCCAGGCGCAGCGCATTCTTGTTTCAAGTCCTGCCGATGGCCTGCTGGTTTACCAAACCGACGCTACAAAGGGTTTTTACTACTATAATGGAACAACCTCCGCATGGGTACTGCTATCAGCCAGTGCCGGCACCTACTGGAGTTTAACCGGCAACAGCGGTACAA
Organism: Mucilaginibacter sp.; assembly: GCA_043739405.1. Taxonomy (GTDB): domain Bacteria; phylum Bacteroidota; class Bacteroidia; order Sphingobacteriales; family Sphingobacteriaceae; genus Mucilaginibacter. The sequence goes on from JAYUEE010000024.1 coordinate 6,824, forward strand.
ACTCCAGCAGCAGTTTTATAGGAACAACGGATAATATCAGTTTTAAGGTGCGTACCAATAACACCCAACGCGTTTTGGTTGATAGCTTGGGCAACGTTGCCATTGGTACGGCTCCCACCTTCACAGCAGGCGCGCCACGCGAGAAATTCCTGGTAGACGCCGGTTCATCTGCCACACCCACTACATCCTACAACGTTATCAGCGGCAAAGGCTATATTGACAACTACCTCCAATTAAATATCCAAAACAGGGCCGCCACCGGCAGCGCAAGCTCGGATGTGGTTGCCAGTAATGATGCCGCTACAGAATCAATGAATTTTGTGGATTTGGGTATCAATTCAAGCGGTTATACCGGAACCGGCGTTATTGGCGGAGCAAGTAATGGATATCTATATTCTACCGGTAATGATTTTTCTATCGGCAATGGCACCGCAGGTAAAAACCTAATATTTTTCACCGGTGGCGTTGCCGCCAACGAACGTATGCGCATTGATGGCAGCGGAAATGTTGGTATTGCAACCACAAGCCCCGCAGCAAAACTGGATGTTGCCGGAACTTACAAACTTGGCACCTCGGGTACCGTGCTAACCAATATGATCAAAACCAGTTTTAACATTAATGATAATTCAACATTTACTTACAGCTCCGGGACGCAAGTAGAAACCGTTACTGTAACAGGCGCCACGGTTAACGCAAATTTGATCATCAATCCAAGAACAGCATTAACAACTAGTGTTGCAATTGCCTGGTCGCGGGTAACCGGTGCTAATACCGTTGCCATTGGTTTTGTAAATGCCGATTCTGTTCCACACGCTGTTGGCAACATAACTTTTGATATAACGGTGATCCAATAATAAAAATTACAAAGGAATGAAAAGTTACCCCCCTAAAACAATCAACGTTTATGTAACGCTCGACCAGAACGTGATACAGGGTTATTTCAATCCTCACGATCCGGCACCGATCTACAAACGCCAGTTGAACCACCAATTTGAGCTGTACGTAATGGCAAATGTTGCATTATTTAAAAGGTACGATGTCATCTTTTACAAATTTAAGTACGCAAACGAGATAGATAAACAATATGCCGAACCCATGATGTACGCTATCCGGCGCCACTTCAACGAGTTGAAAGAGCATAAAATAAAAAGTTTTGAAAAATACAAACGCCGTAACATCACGATGCTTGTCATAAGTACCATTATCGTTATGCTATTCCATATGCTGCTGCCATTGGTGCTTACTTCTGACAAGGGCATTAGTTCGGCGTTTACTAACAGTCTCGATGTTTTTTCATGGGTAATATTGTGGCACCCCATTGATGAACTTGTTTTTAACTGGAACCCGCACCTAGCGGAGATTAACCTGCTTGACAAATTAGCAACTGCGGAATTAATAATCATCGAAAATGAAAAGAAGGCTACTGTTAGCAATAACACTCTTCGTGTTGTTGCCTAAAGGCTTTAGCCAATCAAATGGCACCTTTGAGCAAGATTATTATTTGGGTGTAAACAGGTCTTTTTGCTGGGTTCCTGTTGTGGGCTTTTATACCCCCGGCAATTGGTACGCCGAGGCCCGTATTAATTATGAAGCCACCAATACAATGTCTTTATATATGGGAAAGACCTTTAAGAAAAAGGCATTAATATCTTATTCCATCACGCCGCTTGCCGGGCTTGTTGTGGGTAAGTTTAACGGCGGCTCTGTTGGTGCAAATGCTACGGTGGATTATAAAAAAATATCGTTTTCGTCGCAATCACAATACACTTTTTCCGCAGAAAACCAGGCAACAAATTTTACTTACAGCTGGTCAGATTTAACCTATCAATTAAAAAAATGGGTGGCTGCGGGTGTGTCTCTACAGCAAACAAGGCGACAATTTGAAAAAGGCTTTTTGGTAAAGGGTATATATAAAAATTTAAGCATGCCGCTTTATGTTTTTAATCCGACGGCAAGCAACAGATACTTTGTTGTGGGATTAAGTTTAGAATGGGATCATTAAAAAGACAAAAATGGTTTGGCTATATGCTAAAACCATAAAAGATAAATTTTAATAAAAAATTATGTTTACCAATCATCTGCTTTTTATAAATACCGGCAATATTTTGCTGATCACTTTTTATCTCAAATGGTGGTTTTACCTCCTGATGTTTTTTGTGGCACTGATAGTTGGATATTTCTATCACCGGTCAAAAATAAAAAAGCTATCAAACCAGGTAGCTGAACAGCAAAGCGCATTGCTTCAAAGGGATGAATTGCTTACTTACGCGCGCCGAAGTGAGCAAATCGCCCGCGAAGATGCCCAAACTGCGAACAATAATAAAAGCCTTCTTTTATCACAAATAAGCCACGATATACGTACCCCGATGACTACCCTAATGGGGATGGCATCGCTACTCACCGAAACTAAACTTACCATCGAACAGCGCGAATATGCTTCTGCCATCCTTGTTTCAGGCGAGAGTTTGCTGTGGCTTATCAATGACATTTTGATGAAAGATATATTGGAGTATTCGAAGGTAGACACCGGTAAGGAACTGGACGTTAAAGAATTTAACCTGCGCAACAGCATTGAAGAAGTGCTGGATGTTTTTGCCGTTAAGGCAGCGCATGCGAATTTAGACCTGGTTTACCGTATTCAGAATAAGGTGCCCGTTCAAATTGTTGGTGACAATCAGCGCTTTCGGCAGATATTGATGAACCTGGTAGAGAATGCCATCAGGTTCACCCCTGGCGGAGAAATATACATAGGCGTACAATTTATTGGAGTGGATGATGACAACCGAGTAAAACTGAGGTTCGAAGTGAAAGATACCGGCGTAGGCATGTCGGCGGCTAAAACCAGCGAATTATCGGAAGAGTTAATGCAAACATCCCCGGTATTAAAAGCCGAAGGCGCCACAGGCGTTGGGCTGACCATTTGTAAAAACCTGGTAATGCTGATGGGCGGTACCATCGCAGTTGAGAGTGTAGAAAACGAGGGCACCACTTTTGAGTTCATAATGGCGTTTCGGACTAACGCACAGCCCTTATCTCCTATCATCAGCAGCGATATTAAGGGTAAAAAAGTATTAATAATTGATGACAATGCTTCCGTTAGGGATATGCTCAGAAGCAGGTTCGAAGGCTGGAATATGACAGCGTTAGAGGCTAGTTCAGGTAAACAAGCCCTGGAAATATTATCAGGCAAGCCGGATCTGGATCTGATCATTACCGACCTGCAAATGCCCGAGATGGACGGTATTACACTTTCCCAATCGATAAAAAAAACATACCCGGACACTCCCATTATGCTGTTGAACAGCACAGGAGTTGAGTCCCATAAAAAACATCCTGAGCTTTTTAATTCGGTTATTAACAAACCCATCAGGCGGCACATATTAAAAGAACAAGTGATCTCACTTATCAGGCAGAACGGGAAGGTTACGTCGATAAGCGATCATAGCAATAAGCAAAAACTATCTGTCGATTTTGCAAAACAGTACCCGTTAAGTATCCTGATAGCTGAGGATAATTTGATGAACCAAAAAATAGTCGGCAAGATCTTAAATAAGCTTGGTTACGAACCTAAAATGACCAACAACGGCAAAGAAGTACTGGAGGAAGTGAGCAACAAATATTATGATGTGATACTGATGGATGTGCAAATGCCGGAAATGGATGGGCTTGAGGCCACTAAAATGATCCGCGTATGCCTGAATGATCAACCCGTTATTATTGCCATGACTGCTAATACTTTGCAAGGCGACCGTGAGGAATGCCTGCGGGCCGGAATGGACGACTATATAGCTAAACCTGTACGCCTTGAAGAGCTTGTAAACTTACTCGAAAAATGGGCTATACACAGCAATACCCACGTATAATTTTAAAAAGACAGGGCGATGAAAACTAAAAACAATATCATATTATTTATCCTGGGATTGATGCTCATACCATCATTCCTGTTTGGGCAAGGCATAATAATTCCGTCAAACGCTTATGTAACACAGAATAGCGGTTACATGGTAGTAACGGCAAATGTGGCAAATTCGGGTTCTTTAAACCTGCAAACCGGGAGCTTCACGATGTCGGGCAACTACACCAATAGCAACATTTACACGCAGGGCACCGGGAGTATCGTTTTTAATGGCCAAAACCAGGTTCTGACCGATAATGGCTCGGGTACAATGTTTACTAACGTGTTTTTTAACGGCAATGGCGGTTCGGGAAATCCAGCAGTTATGAGTTCGGGAAATTTTTCTGTTTCAAGTACAGGGGTATTAACCATGGTTAGTGCAACCTCATTAAATGCCAATGGTAATTTAACATTGAATTCGGATGCAACGGGTTCGGCAACTGTCGCAGCTGTTCCATCAGGATCAAGCATTACAGGCAGTGTAAACGCCCAACGCTATGTTACGGGAGGCGCCATCAAATACCGGGGATTCCGGTTATTATCCTCACCTGTTTATGCTTCCACAGTAAGCTCAAACAATGTTTATAGCATTAATTATCTTAAAAATTCAGCCTTTCTCACCGCTACCACTACCAGCGGTGGTTTTGATAATGTCAGCGCAGCTAACCCTACGCTGTATTTATACCGCGAAAATATGACGCCTTTATATACTACCTTTTTAAACAGCAACTTTAAAGGCATTAATAATATTAACTCGGCGCCAACATACGCTATGGATGATGCCAGTAATGCATCTATCAATATTCCCGTGGGCAACGGATATTTATTTTTTTTCAGGGGAAACCGGGCATCCGCTTCTTTTGCGGCTGAAACTGTTACATCCTATGTTCCGCAAACCGTAACATTAGGTGCGAGCGGGACATTAAACCAGGGGCAGATCACTGTAAAAGATTGGTTTACCCCATCGTTATCCACTTTAAGTTACACTGCTGCTTCTCCGGGTGCAGTAAAAGGATATAACCTTGTGGGAAATCCATATGCAAGCTCTATTGACTGGGAAACCATGCAGGCCACAACTTCCACCACAGGAATCTACGCGACCAGTGTTGGCCCTACCATTTATGTGATAGACCCGGTAAGCCATAATTATGGCGCTTACACAAAGGGCGGCGGTGGCAGCGGTACCAACAATGCTACAAATATCATATCAAGCGGTCAGGGCTTTTTTGTAGTTACCAATTGCTCATGTGCAACGTTGATCTTTAACGAGGGGGCCAAAGTAAATACCCAGGTAACCGGAACTCAACTATTGATGGGAAAGCCCCTTGATAATACTGCAAATGCGCAATACCTGCGTTTACAGCTGGCAAAAGATTCGGTTAACACTGATGATATGCTGGTACGTATTAACAGTAGCGCTAAAACAGCGTTTGATGAAACCGTTGACGCACCGTATAAAGTAGGATATGGTACAGTAAGTTTATCAAGCCTATCAAGTGACCGGGTTGCGCTCGCTATCAACACACGGCCTTTGCCAAAAACAAGCGATACCATCGGCTTAGTAGTTAACGCGAATGCCGACGGTATTTATTCCTTAAATATGAAAACCGTTACCGGCATACCGCAACTTTATGATATCTGGCTAAAGGATAATTACAAAAAGGATTCGCTGGACATGCGGCACAATGCCAGTTACAGTTTTAATATATTAAAGTCAGACACCAACAGTTTTGGATCAAAACGTTTTTCTTTAGTGTTCCGCCAAAACCCGGCCTATGCATACCGGTTATTAGACTTTACCGCAGCTAAAGTAACCCCGGTTACCGTTGGAGGCAGGCAGGTGCAAGCCGTTTGGCAAACAGAGAATGAGCAAAATTACACCAATTTTAGTGTTGAACGCAGCACCGACGGAGGCAAAACCTTTAATGTAATAGGCGGATTGCAGGGAAGCGGACAAGGAGTATACAGCCTGGTAGATAAAACGCCGGTTGTTGGCCAAAACCTTTACCGGCTGAAACAAGAAGATATTAACAACATCATTACCTATTCAAGTGTGGTACAGATATCGTATTCAGACCTGAGCAATAGCCTGGTTGCAAGTAACATCAGTGTGTACCCAAATCCTGCTACAAGCGCCATTAATGTGGCTGTGTTGCACGACGCTCCCACCAAACATTCTTATACCTACCTGATCACAAATTCTTTGGGACTAACTGTCAAACAGGTTACCTCACAGCAATCAAGCTGGAAACCCAATATTTCTGACCTGATGGCCGGCAGTTATATTATTAAGGTGCTTAATACTACAGACGACACCGTTATTGGTAACTCGAAATTTATAAAGTTGTAGGAAATTACGCCGTCCTCGCAGGGTCCCTTTGGAGACCCTGCGAGGACGGAAGTCGCTTTTGTTGCAAATAATATGACGCCCGGATCAATAAATACGTTTAAAATGAATAAACCGAATATCATAAAATGATCTATTTTAGTTCGGGATTGCTCAAAAACTTAAAATCATAAAAACAAGTACGCTCCTTAACTTGTATACAGCAGTGTACGAATTGCTTTTCATTTGGGATTTAACCTTGGTTGAAAATCACAACCCGGATGCATCCCAAAATGCACTATTTTTGTACAATAAAATGAAAAATATATATTTAACTAATCTTAAACCAACCATTATAATGGTACTTGCTTCGCTTGCATTTTTTTCATGCGTGTCCATACCCAAGGGTGCCATAGCGGTTAAACCGTTTGATAAGGAGAAATACCTGGGAACCTGGTACGAAATTGCGCGTTTTGATTTCAGGTTTGAACGGGGCCTTAGCCATGTTACCGCTGCTTATTCAATAAAAGCTCCCGGAGTTATTAAAGTGGATAATAAAGGCTACGACTATGCAAATAAACAATGGAAAGAAAGCGTTGGCAAAGCCAAATTTGTTACCAGTGACGATATTGGGCGGTTGAAGGTATCTTTTTTTGGCCCTTTTTATAGCGGTTATAACGTAATTGCCATAGACGACCAGTACCGCTATGCGTTAGTGGCAGGTAATAACCTTGATTACCTGTGGATATTATCTCGCGAAAAGTCGATCCCGGACACAATTAAAAACGATTACCTGGCAAAAGCAAAAGCGTTGGGTTATGATACAACCAAACTCATCTGGACCAAACAAGACTGACGCCAGGAGAAAGATGCTTGACCGTTGAGGGAGAGTTCGAACTTAAAAAGCTACCAAAAGGCCTTCGGTTAATACAAGGTTATTTAATCCGGCGTTAGGGAATTTAATTTTGGCGTTACTTATATGCCTGAACCCGGGCCTGATATCAACGTACAGCCCTTTATACAGCTTTAGGTTTACACCGACGTCAACGTTGTCGGAAAACAGAAACCCGCTGGACTGCCTGTGCGGCGTCCCGGAAGTATAATGCGGCCCAGAACTTATTAAAAGGTAAAAGCTTAAGCGATCATTTGAGCTATTTTTCCTAAACACCAGGCCGATATTTAAACCTATTTCATGACCAACCAGGTAGTTTGTCGCGTCATCATACATTTTGTAGATCACGGAATTGTATTGAGGCTGCGCCAGGATGTCGATCCCAGAGTTCTTTTTCTTTGAAACGGGGAAATAATATTGCAGCTGGTAAAAGGTTACCTTGTAGTAATAGTTCGATTTTAATGCCAGGGCGTGGCTGTCATTATCAAATAACTGCCCGATATACTGAATGCCATTGCCAGTCATAAATCCTATTTTATTTTTCCGGGCGTTTAACGAAGTATCCTGTGCAAATACCGAATTACCTGCAAAAAAAGCAGCAAGACCCGTCAGCACCAAAACTGTTTTCTTATTCATCCGGGATAATTGCAAAAAGGTTGGTAAAGCTTAAAAATAAGATTCTTATTAACAAAGTTGCAAATCAATTCAGAAAATACGGCTGGGAGGGCCGTTTAGTTGCTTGAAAGAGACCGAGCGCGTTTGACGAAGCAGAGTATATGATCCATCAAAAAGTTAAATAAAAAAATAAAGGCGGGCTTTTACGCCCGCCCTTATTGAAATTTAATTTAGTAATTGTGGTAATTTATAGAATGATTTCCGATTACCCTTGTTATTTTAATATCCACATAACACCGTTGATATCATCCTGCCCGCTATACTGGCTCGCCAATGCTGCATTGTAGTTGGTTGTATTGGCAGACCGCTCTGATGATGGATACTGAAAACGGAAAGCTATACGCTGCCCGTTACTGGTGCCGGGCCCGGTTGTAAAAGCGGGTACACCCGTGCGGCGGAATTGGAAATAAGCCTCCAAACCTGAATGCCGAAACAACGCCAGGTATTTCTGCTGTAGAATTTGGGTTAAACCTGTAGCACCACTGGCGTATTGCACAGCCGGTTGAGCATAATAAGTAGCCCAATTGGTATTGATACTAAAAGTATCATAGTTGCCAATATTGGTTACATCAGTTGAGCCCGGACGATAAAAGAATGCTGTAAATATCCCGGTTGTTGGTACACCGTATGATGCCATAGATGCCTGGATGCCTGCAATGTAAAAGGTTTCGGCATTCCCTGCCGCCCAGCCGCGATTGATACCCTCGGCTATGTTGAACATCAGTTCGGGGTAACCAATTTGAATATCCGGCTCACCAATATAAGTTGAATAATACCGGTGCCTGTTTATGAATGAATAATCCTGTGCATTTGCATTAGCATACATGATACCAAGGTCTAAACCCGGATCAGCGCCCACAAATGAATCGAAAGCAGTTGGGCTCTGGTGCAGGTCGTCTACTAAATGGCGGGCGGGCTCTGCCGTAGTGTATACGCGCGGATCCTGGAACGACGTTAGCAAACTGATATAGGTTTGTGACGAATTTTGCCTCGAACCGTTTTGACCGAAATTATTCGGGTTTTGCGGGTAAAAATTATTGGGCGCCACAAATGTAAATTGCAGGTTATCGGCCGCGCTTGTCATCAAAGGGTATTTAGCCGGATTGTTGACGATGCTTGCAAACTGGGCGGGAACATTTAAATCGACATCAGCAGATTTTTTGCTCAGTTCTAACAACAACCTGATACGGTAAGCGTTTACAACTTTCTGCCAGTTTGCCAGGTTTCCGTTAAAAAAGAAATCCCCTCCCAATGTATTTCCGCCAGCGGCAATTAGTGTTGACATGTCGGCATTTGCACTTTCAAGCCAGGCCAGGCATTGTATCATTACCGCCTTCTGGGTATCATATTTTGGGGCAAGGTTAGACAAACCCTGTAACGCTTGTGTCATTGGGATATCACCTTCCTCCAAACTCATTTTGCTGAAGAAGTAGGCGCGAAAAAATTTGCCCATAGCGCTGTAGGGGTTAACGGCAGCTGAGCCTGCTTTTAAAGCCTGCTGTTCCATCAACGTTACGTTTTTCAGCGTAGTATAGTAATTATCGCCCGAACCAAAATTGTATTGGTTATTCCCGTAGTAGTTATAGTTGTATATATAATACTGGCAATATATCTCGTTTGAATTATCCGGGAAATCAACCATATTAAATAATATGCCATTTAATAATAATGATGCTGGTACGCTCGTGGGGACATTATGATTTTGCGAATCCGCCTCAAAGGTCTTTTTACAACTGTTTACTGTCAGCAGCATAAGCGCCGGCAGCAAATAAATTTTTAATATCTTTTTCATGATCGTTTTTCCAATTTTGATTAGAATGAAAGTTTAATATTTAAGCCGTAGCTGCGAACTGATGGGGATTGCAAACCCGTACTTGCTGTTGTTGAGTTAGCGTACTGATCCAGGTCCACATCCTTAAACTCAGGATTTTTGTAGAAGTACAACAGGTTGCGGCCATATATCGAAGCTGACGCCTTTGTGATGAAGGTTTTCTTTAGCCATGCTGAAGGAAAATCATAGTTCAGGGTCACTTCGCGAAGTTTAGCATAAGTTTTACTCATCAGGTTGGCTTCGGTAACGCCATAATATTCACTGGCATACTCCTGTACAAAAACTTTCGTTCCGTTTGGCGCATATTGCAGAGCGCCATAGTTTGTTATCGCGCCGGTAGCCGAATTGTATTGGATCGGAACACCATTTGACACAACAACGCCCGGGGCAACATAGCTGCCAGAATAGGTAAGGTCAGGTTGCTGATTATTTAAAGGGAAATGTAACCAATCCTGGTACCTGGCCGCGCCTAAGGCGCCTTCTGCCGTTAACGCGTTACTGCCGCCACGTACCGTTTTATTGTGTACATAGTCGGAAGTCACACCACCAACTGAACCATCAAACTGGAAACCCATGCTTACATTTTTGTAATGCACCTTATTGTAGAAGGACCAGGTATAGTCGGGGCTGATGTGTCCTAACCTTTGAGTAACGGGGTTTACCAGCGCTTCACCGTTTGTACCGTATATAATTGTGCCGGTAGGTGTTCTCCAAAATGCGCTGCCCAACAATATATCGGTGCGGTCTCCTTTAACAAATGGCACATTATTTGAAGAACCAGGATTATAAGTTGATTGCCCCGGAGGTAATTCCAGGTAATATTGTTTATAGGTTGACCAGTTGATCAAAACATCCCATCCAAAACCATTCATATCTTTTATTGGAGTACCTGTCAGAGAAAGCTCATAACCGGTAGTTTTGGTTTTTAACGCGTTAATATATTCGGTTGTGTAACCCGATGACGTTGAAATGGAGTTTGCCAGGATCTGCGGTCCGTCAATATATTGGAAAGCGGTCCCGCTTAAACCTAAACGATTTTGCAGGAACTTAATGTCGAAACCTTCCTCATAGTTAACACGGGTCGCAGTTACAATACCATTCGCATACAAATTGTTGGGACCATAACCTGCTGTTTGGCTATTATATGGCTTTGCAGTTGAATACGATGTATTCAATCCATAATCCGGCCCGTTGTAAGGACTGTTATAAGTCGTTCCGTAACCCAGAGGATTGTTAAACAGCGAGGGTCCTGTACCACCGCCAAAAGCAGTAATTGAACTAAATGGAGCCGACCCAATAGTCGGGCTTGTTCTATCACCGCGAATATTAGCATAAGAGAACCTTGCTTTCAGGAAGGTAATAAAATCAGGCAGTTTGATGTAATCGGAAATCACAGTTGCGGCCGAAACACTTGGATACAAATAGGTAGTTGGCTGTTGGAAGGCTGACGAATACTCGTTACGGATAGTGCCTGATAAAGTAGCATACTTTCCAAAAGAAGCATCCAATGATGCAAATTCGCTAAGCTGTAACTGAGCCGAATTGAAACTGGTTGCCTCGATAGCATTTTTCGAGTTACTGAAAGCATAAACTCCCGGTACATTCAAGTAGTCTGTGGATACCCAACTCGAATTATATTTAAAGCTGCGCAAGTTAGTACCTATTAAACCTGATAAGTTTAAAAAATTGGCAACTGTGTAATTATAGTTCAAAGTCAATAGTGTATTGTTGTCAAAAGAATTACGGCGGTCTTCCCGATAGTCACCTTGATTACCTTCACGGCCATAAGGGTGAGCCGAATACGGCATATCTTCTGTGCGCAATAAACTATAAGTGCTGATTTGTGACTTTAAACTAACGTTTAAATTGTCATCAATTTTGTAGTTACCGGCAAGGTACCCGTAAACATCATCTTTATAATGCCCGCGTGTCCAAACAGAAGTAAGGAAGTATGGGTTATGGTAGCGGGTATATTCTTCAAACTCTGATGCTACACCAACTTTACCTGGCTGCCATATCGCTTTTATATCGGGAGAATTAACACTCCAGTCGGCACCGGTCCAGATGGCCATATTATAGATGATGGAGTTAGGGCCATATTGCACATCCGGAAAATCATCTGTGCTCTGCCTGTTAAAATCAACGCTGGCTTCAAATTTCAAGCGCGATGAAGCATTGAACGAGGCATAAATATTGGCATTAGCAATATCAAGATATTGAGAAGGTATATAACTTTTTTGATGCTCCTGTGAAGCCGAAAACCTGATATTGTAGTTATCACCATTAGCTGATAACGATACGTTGTTGTTAGTTTGATAACCTGTTTGTAAAAAATTAGCCAGGTTATTGGCACCCCTTGCAGTCCATGGTGTGCCCTGGCGTATGCCATTAACTATAGGGCTGTCATATTGTGGGATCAATTGTCCGGCAAAATAGGGCCCCCAAACGTCATAGTCGCTATCCACACCACCTGGTGCGCCGCCCCTGCCGTCAACAAATTCGTAAAAAGTATTTTCACCCGGTCCGAATTTGTTCTGTATCCGCGGGAACGCGGTGAATCCTTTATTGATCACCGTACTGCTGTTGACATCAACAGTGATACCTTTTTTGTTTTTATCTCCTTTTTTAGTAGTGATCAAAATAGCGCCATATTGGGCACGACTACCATATAACGCTGCAGCAGCAGGGCCTTTCAGCACGGTATAGGTTTCAATGTCGTCCGGACTTAGGTCAAAAGTGTCGGAGTTGAAAGGTAAGCCGTCGATTACATATAAGGAAACTGTATTACCACGAATGGTAACATTCGGAACGCCTAAAATTTCCGATGTGGCACCGATTTGCAAGCCTGCGACTTTACCTATTAAGCCATTGATTGGGTTGGGGTCGCGGGCGGTAGTCAAATCGCCGCCATTTACTGATTGGGTTGAATAACCAATGCGGCGGGTTTCTTTTTTTACGCCCAAAGCTGTTACTACTACCTCATTCAGTCCTTTAGCGTCTACGGAGAGGACAACATCTAAAACGGTATTGTCGTCAACGGGAACATCCTTTGATACGTAGCCGATAAACGAAAATGTAAGCACCTGGCCTTTTTGGGCGTTAAATACGAAGTGCCCGTTAAGATCAGTTACTGTCCCTTTGGCAGTGCCCTTGAGTGTCACACTCACACCGGGTAGGGGTAGTTTGTTTTCGTCGGTAACGGTACCTCCGATTTTGGTTTGCCCGAACAGAAGTGTCGGGGTAAGACACAATAATACGAGGACTATTGCGGTCTTAAGTTTTAAGTAAAGCTGTTTCATTTGCTTGAATTAATTGAGTTGAGAAGGGTATATTTCATGACAGCAATACTAAACTTAGTTTATTATTAGTAAACTAAGTTTACATTAAGGAACCCTTAAGATTGCGTGCAGAAAAAGTTAAGACAGCGCAGATTTTGTAACAGAGAGGTTACAACTGACTTACAATTAATTAATATTCAGGAAAAATGGAGGCTTAATTATTCTTGTATAAATGGCTTATTGCCAGCAATTTAAGGTGAGATATATCCTGTATAGGTTTATTGATATCCTTTGCCTTATCGTCCCAGTAGCGGAGGCGTATAAAAAGCTCTGCATCAGGGTGCAATTCAAAATCAATTGCCTCTTTCTCGGTCATGCGCCCACCCTGGAATTCGAGGGTCGTTTTGCTTGCATCCGAAAGCTGGTTATAATATTCAGGGTATTTATAAGTGAGGTATCTTTTGGCAATTACATGGCTTTGAACCAGCGTTGCAATTTTTTCAGAAAAGCCTTTATTACGGAGATAATCAGCACCTAGTTTTTCGTGATCAATATTTCCGAAGCCATCCATGCTGCCTGCCTCGCCACTGCTCTCACACAAATGCCCGATATCATGAAAGAATGCTGCAAGTACCACTTCATCTTCAAACCCCTCTTCCTCCGCTAAGGCTGCAGCCTGGTACATATGTTCGAGCTGCGAAACTGGCTCGCCGATATAATCTTCATTACCATGCTTTTCATACAAAGCAAATACTTCATCAACAATAACTTCGGGCCTGTAAATAGCAACACTCATATAGCAGCGGTTTTCACAAATAAACGTTTCTAATATTATGAAATTATTAAATCAACGTGATGTATTCACCTAAATTATACTAAACGTAAATAATGACATTGTAACGTCTTATAAAAATAACACTTATTTAACGCGACTGTTTTAAATCTTGAATTAATTTGCGACCGCCAATTGTAAAGCGCATATTAATTTTTAATTTGAGGCACTATCGCCAAGATAACCAACGTTAACCGATTCTATGGAAGATGATATACTGATACAGATCAGCAACCGTATTAAAGAGCGCCGCCGCGAAAAGAATATTACCGTGCAGGAACTTGCCAGCCTTGCCAATGTAAGCAAGGGGCTTATCTCGCAGATCGAAAACAGCCGAACCATACCTTCGCTTATCGTGCTGATCGAGATAATCAAAGCGCTTGATATCGATCTCAACGAGTTTTTCAAGGATATCCGTACCAAAAGCAAACTATCCCCTATCCTGGTAAAAAGGAAAGGGGAATATGAACTTTTCGAGAAGGAACAAACCCCAGGCTTTCATTACCGCAGAATTTTAACGCGATTTATTGACCACTCAACCATCGACATTGTAATACTGGAGCTTGAGCCTAACGCTACCCGGCCATTGGTTGAAACCGATGCATATGAATATAAGTACATTTTGACCGGCGAAGTGGACTACCTGTTTACTGATGAGAAAATACATTTGAAACAGGGCGATTCGATGCTGTTTGACGGCCGGATACCGCATACGCCATTAAACCCCGGCAGCCAGGCAGCTACAATGCTTGTTATTTATTTCTTTGAAGAGAAGAAAGGGTAGCGATTCGTGATTAGTTAACCAGTGACTTGTGATTAGTGGTTTGACGGTTTATCCCGGTCACTTTTACAAGTTAACTAATCATAGGTTAACGAGTCACCAATCACTCATAACAAAACTTTAACACAAAATTGGTTTGATATTAATAAACTAAGTTTAGTATTGCTCAACAAATAATACACCCCAATGTCCATTAAATTAGTTGTTTTTGATATAGCCGGAACCACCGTTCAGGACGAAGAAAGTGTTATGCTTGCTTTTCAGTCCACGTTAAAAAAACACGGATATGATGTCCCTGTAAAAGAGGTTGCCCCGCTTATGGGTTATAAAAAAATAGATGCCATACGTATATTGCTGGAAAACAATGAGCCTGATGCCGGCAATGTGACGGACGAATTTATTGCTGCAATTCATGAGGACTTTGTGCAACAAATGGTCGCTTTTTACAAAACCTCGCCAAATATTGCAGCATTTCCGCATACCGAAACAACATTTGCCACGCTCCATGAACAGGGTATAAAAGTTGGTATCAATACCGGCTTTCCGCGCATTATAGCCAACGCCGTACTGGATCGCTTAAAATGGGAAGAAAAAGGCCTTGTTGATTTTGTTATTACGTCAGACGAAGTAGAACATGGCCGTCCCTATCCTCTTATGATACAAAAAATGATGGCCGACAGTGGCATTACAGACCCGTTGGAAGTGGCTAAAGTAGGTGATACAGAAGTTGACATCCACGAAGGTCAAAATGCAGATTGTAAATACGTGATAGGTGTAACTACAGGGGCATTTACCAGGGAGGAACTAACACCTTATAACCCCACGCATATCATTGATGATATTGCTGACGTCATCCAAATCATTAACCAGTAGAATAATGGAAAAACTGCGGGCAAAAGTAGCCAGATGGCCTTACTCCTTACTTTCAGTAATGGCGGCGGTTTCGGCGTTCGGTGCATATACCAGTATGTATGCTTTTCGTAAGGCATTCGCCGCGGGTACATTTACCGGGCAGCAGTATTTACACATCGATTATAAGGTTTGGCTGGTTATTGCGCAGATACTCGGGTACACGCTGAGCAAATTTTATGGTATAAAATTTATAGCCGAACTAAAGCCTGGTCAACGGGTAAAGTATATTTTAATGCTTATTGGCGTTGCCTGGGTAGCACTATTCTGCTTTGCCTTTGTTCCTGCACCTTACAATATTATTTTCCTGTTTATCAATGGATTCCCATTGGGCTTGATATGGGGCCTGGTTTTTGGATACCTGGAAGGCCGGAAATCGACCGAGTTTATGGCTGCAGTACTGTCAATCAGTTTAATTTTTGCTTCGGGTTTTGTAAAAACTATAGCGCGCATGTTAATGAGCAATTTTCACATAAGTGAATTTAATATGCCATTTATTACTGGGGCGTTATTTGTTTTGCCATTGTTATTGTTCGTGTTTTTATTGGAATTGATGCCCCCGCCAACCGCCGAAGATATACGCCTGCGCACCAAACGTTTACCAATGGATGCGGCCGAACGGAGGAACTTTTTACAGCGGTTTTTTCCGGGTATCATTCTTACACTTATCATTTATGTATTACTGACCGTTATGCGTGATATGAGGGATAGCTTTGAGGTGGAAATTTGGGCTGGATTGGGCGTAAAGGGTAACACTATCTATACTAAAATCGATACCATTATCTCGGTGGCGGTGCTGGTAGCTATGAGTTTGCTTATCCTTGTCAGGCGTAACCTCAATGCGTTCAGGCTGATACATATTGTTATCATATTCGGATGCGGATTAGCTGGTATCGGTACTGTGCTATTCTCATTTGGATACATCGGCCCAATGACCTGGATGACGCTTGCCGGGCTCGGTCTTTACCTGGGCTATGTACCATATAACGCCGTTTTCTTTGAGCGTTTGCTGGCCTCGTTTCATTATAAAGGCAATGTTGGCTTCCTCATCTATGTGGCGGATTCTATGGGCTATTTAGGCAGTATCAGCGTGCTGCTGGTGAAGGAGCTTGGCCATCCTGATATTAGCTGGGGGGCATTTTTCAAAAGCAGTGTTTTAGCCATGTCGGTAATAGGCGGCATATGCGCCACTTTATCGTTGATGTATTTTATGCGAAGTGCACGCAAGCAAAATTTAGATATAAAAGAACAACTGGATATTTTACCCGCATGAAGCATTCATCGGCAATAGTAATAGGTGCAGGCATTGTAGGGCTTGCTACAGCAAGGGCACTGGCTTTGCGGGGATATCATGTAACCATTTTTGAACGAAATGAACGTGCAGTAGGCGCCTCTATCCGCAATTTTGGAATGATATGGCCCATCGGGCAGGCTACGGGCCCGCTTTTTGAAAGAGCCATGCTCTCCCGTAGTATATGGAAAGACGTATGCACAGAGGCCAGTATATGGCACGAAGAAGTGGGCTCGATGCATTTGGCTTATGAAGATGACGAGTTGCAGGTTATAAATGAATATGTCGAGGTAAATGAACAATACCGCAATTGCACTTTGTTAACCCCATCGCAAGCCTTACAAAAATCTCCGGCAGTCAATCCGGAAGGTTTAAAAGGCGCTTTGTGGAGCGGCGAAGAAATGATCGTTGAATCGCGGGTCGCTATTCCGCAGGTCGCCAAATATCTTTCTGAAAGATATGGCGTCGATTTTTACTGGAACACAGCAATTAGTCGTGTTGAATATCCAAGCGTATTTTCGGGCAACCAGCGCTGGCAGGCCGATGAGATATTTGTTTGCAGCGGCGCCGATTTTGAAACGTTGTATCCTGAATTGTTTTTAGAAACCAACATCACCAAATGCAAACTACAGATGATGCGCCTGGTATCACAGCCGGGTGGCTGGCGCATAGGCCCTTCACTTTGCGGCGGGTTATCCATGATACATTATCCCGGTTTCCAATCGGCAGCCTCGCTCCCATTATTAAAGGAACGTTACGAACAGCAATATGCTGATTACCTTAAATGGGGCATCCACGTAATGGTTTCGCAAAATGGTAACGGCGAGCTCACTATTGGTGATTCACATGAATATGGGCGGGTGCATGACCCCTTTGATAAGGAATTTATTAATCAAATGATAACGCAGTACTTACACACTTTTGCCAATTTTAAGAACTGGAAACTGATGCAGTCATGGCATGGTATTTACCCAAAAATGATGAACGGGCAAACCGAATTGATTCTTGAGCCATCGAATGGTGTCACCATCATCAATGGTGTCGGCGGTAACGGGATGACCCTGTCATTTGGATTGTGCGAGGAGTATATTGGGGGTCGCTGAGGTTGGACGTTAGACGTAATACGTTTTACGTTGACCCGCTGAGATTATAGTTATTGAAACTTAATAAACGTATAACGTACCACGTAAAACGTACAACAAAAAATGAACGATTCAAGAAGAGATTTCCTGAAAAAAGCGGCCCTACTTGCAGGTGCCACCGGGTTTGCCAACATCATACCGCTTTCGATACAAAAAGCCATGGCTATTGATGCCCCGGAAGGTAGTACCTACCTGGATGCTGAGCATATCGTTATCCTGATGCAGGAAAACCGTTCATTCGATCATACTTATGGAACCTTGCAGGGTGTACGCGGCTATAATGACCCGCGGGTTATTGATCTGCCGAACAAAAACAAAGTATGGTTACAGTCTAACGCCGAAGGAGAAACGTATGCGCCTTTCCATCTCGATATAAAAAATACCAAAGCAACGTGGATGAGTTCGTTGCCACACTCATGGGCCAACCAGGTAAATGCGCGTAATGACGGGAAATTTGACCAATGGCTTAATTTCAAAAAGAACAGCATAAAAGAATACAGCCATATGCCGCTGACCCTTGGCTATCATAACCGGGATGATATTCCTTTCTATTATGCGCTTGCCGATGCATTTACAGTATGCGACCAGAATTTCTGTTCGTCATTAACAGGCACCAATCCAAACAGGCTTTATTTTTGGACGGGCACTGTTAGAGAAGAACAGCATGAAAACTCCCGCGCCCATGTGTGGAACGAGGATATGGACTACGGCACTTTGAAATGGAAGACCTTCCCTGAGCGGTTAGAAAAACTGGGGGTTTCATGGAAGTGTTACCAGAATGAAGTGGCCATCGATACCGGTTTTGATGGCGAAGAGGATCCGTGGTTGTCCAATTTTCAGGATAATCCATTGGAATTCTTCTCTCAATATAACATACATCTGTATCCAAAACACATTGAGGCACTGGAAAAAAGGTCGACCCAAATACCAGCTAAGATTGACGAGTTGCAGAAAAAGATTGACGCACTACCTGCAGGCGATGCGCATATCGACCATTTAAAACATCAGCTAAAAGACCTGCAGGAATACCTGGATGGCGTAAAAAAAGAAAAGGAAACTTATAAAGCAGGTCAATTCGAAAACTTATCGGATCATGAAAAAAGCCTGCATGCAAAGGCTTTTGATACCAATGTGAACGACCCGGATCATCGCCAGCTTTATACCTTAAAATACAATGACGACGGCACTGAGCGTGAAATGCAGGTACCTAAAGGAGACGTTTTGCACCAGTTCAGATCAGATGTAATCAATGGCAAGCTGCCAACGGTATCCTGGCTAACGGCTCCTGAGCATTTTAGCGATCACCCAAGTTCGGCATGGTATGGCGCCTGGTATGTGTCTGAGGCATTGGATATTTTGACTCAAAATCCAGAAGTATGGAAGAAGACGATTTTTATCCTGGCTTATGATGAAAACGACGGTTATTTTGACCATGTGCCACCGTTTACAGCTCCGCATTCTGACAGGCCCGCAACCGGCAAGGTTTCAAAAGGGATAGATACCCGTGTTGATTTTATAACGCTGGAGCAGGAACAGGAACGCAAAGGATTTCCCGAACACTTCAACCGCGAGAATTCTATTGGCCTGGGTTTTAGGGTTCCCTTAGTTATCGCTTCGCCATGGAGCAAAGGCGGATGGGTAAACTCCGAAGTATTTGATCATACCTCGACACTACAGTTCTTAGAAGAATTTCTATCAAAGAAAACCGGTAAAAAAGTTGTCGAACCGAACATCAGCGACTGGCGCCGTACAGTTTGCGGCAACCTGACATCGGCATTCAGGCCATATAAGGGTGATGCTATAACTAACCCCGAATTTGTAAAAAAGGACCCGTTTATTGAAAGTATCCATAAGGCGCAATTCAAAAAGCTGCCAACAGACTATAAGTTACTGACTAAAGACGAAATTGAGCATATAAATCAATCGGCACATACTTCACCTTATATTCCACAGCAGGAAAAAGGTATCCGCCCGTCCTGTGCACTTCCCTACGAATTATATCTTGATGGTAAATTAAGCGCGGATAAAAGTTCGTTCGAACTCAAGTTTAGCGCAGGCAATAAGGTTTTTGGAGATAAGGCTGCCGGTGCGCCATTTAATGTTTATGCGCCAGGGAGTTATCTCAAACCAGATAAAAGCGGTTTTGAAAATGTCCGCACCTGGGCTTATGGGCTTACAGCGGGCGATAGCCTGGTGGACAACTGGCCGCTTAATGAATTTGAGGATAAAAATTACCACCTGCGCGTTTACGGGCCAAATGGTTTTTACCGCGAGTTTAAGGGGGATGCCAATGATCCCGGTTTACAGGTGGCCGTTAACTACCAGCGGGACCGCTCCGACAAAAGCAAGCTTACCGGAAATGTTGAGATCATACTAACTAATACGAGCAAGGGAGTAGTGGCCATTGAAATTATTAATATGATCAATCCAAGAGATAGTCATTCAAGGACACTTTTGCCAACGGATGAAGAGGCAGTGGTTTTAGACCTTACGAAAAGCCATAACTGGTATGATTTTATAGTAAGAGTGGCTGGTCACCGGCAGTTTGAAAAGAGATATGCAGGCCGCGTAGAAACCGGCAGGCCTGGTTATAGCGACCCGCTTATGGGGAGGGTTATATCATAAACTAAGGGGTATTAGACTGCAGGTATTGTAAATTTAAAAGTGGTGCCTGCGCCTAATTTACTTTCTACGTCTACCGTGCCGCCGTGCTGCGCGACAAAATCATTTACAAGCAACAGGCCGAGACCAGAGCCTAATTCGTTATTTGTGCCGGATACCGACGGGGCATTAACCTTGGTAAACAGCTTTTCCTTCATTTCACTGGTCATTCCGATTCCCGAATCTTCAACAAAGATACAAACCATTTGAGCGTCCGATTCGGCATTTATAACTACCAAACCACCTTCCGGCGTGTACTTGATGGCATTGGTGACCAGGTTTTGGACAATTGACCGCAACATCAATGAATCAGCCTTAACATACAGGTTCTGGGGTGTTCTATTTTCCAGCCTGATCTCTTTTTGAGTCGCATTGGGTTTCAATAGCTCCAATGATTCGTTTATCCCTTCAAAAAGAAGTACTTTCTGCGGATTGAAGTTGGTTTTTTCACTTTGTTTTTTGGCCCATTCAACAACCTCATTCAACTGATCGAGTAACCTGTGCGAGGTGCGATGAATGATCTGCGAAAGCTGCTTTAACTGCTTGGGGTCCATTTTTTCAGGCTCGTCACTTAACCTTGCGGATGATGCCAGTAATGCCGTAAGCGGATTGCGGAGGTCGTGTGATATCACCGAAAGGAATTTATCTTTCGAAATATTGAGCGCCTTCAATTCGTGATTAAGGTTTTCAAGTTCCATGGTACGGTCAAGCACACGTTGCTCCAGGTCCTTATTCAACTGTATCAGGTCGTTATTAATCCGCTGTAGTTTTCGCTCCTGTTGTTTTAAAAGGCGATTCTTTTTATACAACTCAGCAAATACAGCAACCTTTGAGCGTAATATCTGCTGGTTAAACGGTTTCCGTATAAAGTCAACAGCCCCGGCCTGGTAACCTTTAAACATCGCTGTTTCTTCGTAATCATGAGCGGTGATGAAAATGATGGGGATGTCTTTTAATTTATCACGCTGGTAGATGAGTTTAGCCGTTTCATATCCATCCATGGTCGGCATTTTTACATCCAAAAGAATTAGGGAAAAATCCTCTTCGTGCAAAAGTATTCGAAGAGCGTCCCTGCCGGAAGTTGCCTTGTAGAATTGGTAGTTAGTATTCTCTAAGGCAACTTCCATAGACAACAAGTTGGCATCATTGTCGTCAACCAGGAGTATTTTTAAAGGCGTTTTCAATATAATTCCCCGCTTTCTATTTTAGATATTATGCCCTGTATTATTTTATGAGCCAAACACGCATTAACGATAGTAACTGATCAGTTTTAACCGGTTTTGTGATATAATCCGAAGCTCCGGACGAAATACATTTCTGCCTGTCACCGATCATCGCCTTAGCGGTTACCGCAATAATGGGTAAAGCTTTATTCCTTGGCTCTTTACGAATGATCTGTATCGTTTCGTAACCGTCCATTTCCGGCATCATGATATCCATCAGCACGATGTCTATGCGTTTATCATTATTCAGTATCTCCAAAGCTTCCCTGCCGCTTTCAGCAGTTATCACTTCAATATTTGAACGTTCAAAAACAGCAGTTAGTGCAAAAAGATTACGAACGTCGTCATCCACTACCAAAACTTTTTTGCCATCCAGTACATCATTATTCGGCCTTATCTTATCGATCATCTTTAATTTGCTTTCGCTGATGAACTTCTTATCGATATGCAATAAGGTCAGTATCTCTTCAAGTAAATACACTTGTGAATCAGGTGTTTTAGAGATGATCTTGTGATTTAACCGCTTTAACTGGAGCAGTTCATCCTGGGTAAAGTCACGTGCCGAATGCAGTATAATGGTGGTCTGTGGCTGCTTCAATAAATTAATTTTATTCAGCAGGTCCAAACCATTTGCATCGGGTAGTACAAAATCAAGGATGATGCAATCGAACAACTCCTTTTTCAATGCCGATAATCCTTTTTTAGCAGTGGTAGCTGAGAAAACTTCTATGCTATCATTTGATAAGAGCTCTGTTAACCGTTGTAGTTCGGCTTCATTGTCTTCAATAATAAGAACCTTCTTTTTGGTGTGTTCATGGAAGGTAACGATACCCGATATCAGTTCATCCAGCGAATTGTTGGAAAGCGGCTTAAGGCTAAAGCTTTTGGCGCCGTTCTTTAAGGCCATAGCCTTGTTATCCTCACCCGAAATAATATGAATTGGTATGTGACGCAGATTCATATCGCCTTTTAACAATTTGATGATCTTCCAGCCATTAGATTCCGGCATATTTACGTCAAGCGTAATAGCAATTGGGTTGTATTTCAGGATACTTTCAAATATTTCCAGGTAACTGATAGCAACAACCACTTTCAAGCCAAAGTCGTGCGCTTTATCTACGAGTATCTTGGTGAAACGGACATCATCCTCTATCACCAACAATACTTTATCCTCGGCAACTATGGTATGACGGTCATCATCCATGATCAATTCGGCAGAGTCGATCAAATTGGTACGTGTGTGCTGTTGGTTAAGGTAATTGTCTTTTACCGTATTGACCACCGATTTTTCTTCCTTGTATTTCAATGGCAGATACAGCGTAAACACGCTTCCCCTACCCAACTCGCTGCCAACGGTAATGGTGCCGCCCAAAAGTTCAGCAAAGCCTTTACTGATGGAGAGGCCGAGGCCCGTGCCTCCATACTTGCGACTGGTAGAACCTTCCGCCTGCTGGAATGCTTCAAATATAATTCCCTGGGTATTTTTGGATATACCAATACCCGAGTCCTCAATTGAAAAAGCTATGACAGAATCCGTATTCGGCAGGGGGTTTTCCTGCCCCGGCCTTGGCCTGAAAATATGCAGTTTCACACCGCCTTTTTCGGTAAACTTGAAGGCGTTGGACAGCAGGTTTTTCAAAATCTGGTTCAAACGCTGCATGTCTGTTTCCATGGTCTCAGGCAATCCGTCTTCCAGGTCGATCTCGTATTTAAGATTTTTAGTTTCCGAAATAGGCTTAAAGGTTGCTTCTGCAAATGAGGCAATTTCTTTAAAGCTAACCGGCATTACGTCAGCGGCAAGCACGCCCGATTCGATCTTAGAAAGGTCGAGAATATCGTTGATCAACTGGATCAAGTCGTCCCCACAAGAGTGGATGGTTTTTGCAAACTTCCGCTGCTTCTCAGTCAGGTTACCTTCAGGATTTTCGAAGAGTTGCTGAGCAAGGATAAGCAAACTATTTAATGGTGTCCGTAACTCATGCGACATATTGGCGAGGAACTCCGATTTATACTTGGAAGTCAGCGTCAATTGCTCTGCTTTTTCTTCCAGTGAACGGCCCTTATCATGTAACTCGTCATTGGCCCTTCTTAATTCTTCCTGTTGTGCAGAAAGCTCACCGGCCAGTGATTGCGATTGTGATAACAATTCTTCCGTACGGGTATTCGTTTCGATATTATTCAACACGATACCGATACTTTCGGTCAGCTGATCCAAAAAGTCGATGTGGGTATCATTGAAGCTTTCGAAAGAGGCTAATTCAATAACTGCCTTTACATTATCTTCAAATAATACCGGCAATATTACAAGGTCAATTGGTGCGGCGCTGCCAATACCAGAGCTAATTTGCAAATATTCGTTCGGCACGTTCGCCAGCCTTATACGTTCTTTATCCGTTGCGCACTGGCCAACCAGGCCCTCGCTGAGCGAGAATTCCTGGTCGATCAGCTTGCGGCTCTTTTGCGCGTAACCAGCAAACAATCGCAGTTTTGCCTCATCGGCTCCCTCCTGCTGTTCTAATATATAGAACGCGCCATAACGGGCATTTACCAGTTCGGCCAATTCTGAAAGTACCTTATTTGCAACCGCGTTACGGTCGCGCTGGCCCTGTAGCATCTGCGCAAACTTGGCAAGATTTGATTTTAACCAATCCTGTTCATGGTTCCTTAGTGTTGTACCTTTCAGGTTAGCGATCATCTGGTTAATGGTATCCTTTAATGCTTCCAACTCGCCCTTGGCATCCACACGGATGGTTCGGGTCAAGTCACCTTTGGTTACCGCAGAAGCCACTTCCGATATCGAGCGCACTTGTACAGTCAGGTTCTGTGCCAACTGGTTTACGTTTTCCGTCAAATCCTTCCAGGTTCCCGAAGCGCCCGGTACACTGGCTTGCCCGCCTAAACGGCCCTGCACACCCACTTCACGCGCAACCGTGGTTACTTCGTCCGCAAATACCGCGAGCGTGTCAATCATTTCGTTGATGGTATCGGTTAACTGCGCCACTTCA
Organism: Mucilaginibacter sp.; assembly: GCA_043739405.1. Lineage (GTDB taxonomy): Bacteria > Bacteroidota > Bacteroidia > Sphingobacteriales > Sphingobacteriaceae > Mucilaginibacter. Next base: position 31,565 of record JAYUEE010000024.1, read on the forward strand.
CCGAGAGCATTGATAGAAAGACGCTGCTTCAGGTTTCCTTTTGCAATACCGGTCGCCACTTTTGCAATACCGCGTATCTGCCCGGTAAGGTTTGACGCCATCTGGTTTACCGAGTCCGTTAAATCTTTCCAGGTACCACCCACACCTTTCACATGCGCCTGGCCACCAAGTTTACCCTCGGTACCTACTTCACGTGCAACACGGGTTACTTCCGATGCAAAGGAGTTGAGCTGATCCACCATTGTATTGATAGTGTTTTTCAGGTCCATGATCTCGCCCTTTACGTCGATGATTACAGTCTTGGAAAGGTCACCACTGGCCACGGCTTTAGTTACTTCGGCAATGTTTCGCACCTGCGAGGTTAAGTTACTAGACATCTGGTTTACAGAGTCGGTTAAGTCCTTCCAGGTTCCGGCTACGCCCGGTACAAATGCCTGGCCGCCCAGGTTACCGTCCGTACCCACTTCCCGTGCAACACGTGTTACTTCAGATGCGAAGCCGCGCAGCTGGTCAACCATCGTATTAATGGTTTCCTTTAACTGGAGGATCTCTCCACGAACGTCAACTGTGATCTTTTTGGACAAGTCGCCATTTGCGATGGCGATAGATACGTCGGCTATATTACGTAGCTGTGCCGTAAGGTTACCGGCCATTTTATTTACAGAGTCGGTTAAGTCCTTCCATGTACCGTCCACGCCCGGTACGTTTGCCTGGCCGCCTAACTGCCCTTCGGAACCTACTTCACGGGCAACACGCGTTACTTCGGATGCGAAACCGCGCAGCTGGTCAACCATTGTATTGATCGTATCTTTCAATTCCAGCAACTCCCCTTTGGCATTTACAGTGATCTTTCGCGAAAGGTCACCCTTTGCCACGGCCGTTGTTACTTCCGCGATATTACGTACCTGCGATGTCAGGTTATCGGCCATTTTATTTACCGAATCGGTTAAATCCTTCCAGGTACCGCCCACACCCGGCACATTGGCCTGACCACCTAATTGCCCTTCCGAACCTACTTCACGTGCCACACGGGTTACTTCCGAACCGAATGAGTTGAGCTGATCCACCATCGTGTTGATGGTTATCTTCAGCTCGAGCATTTCGCCCTGCACGTCAACCGTGATCTTTTTGGATAAGTCACCTTTGGCCACAGCGGTCGTTACTTCGGCTATGTTACGCACCTGGCCTGTTAAGTTACCAGCCATCTGGTTTACTGAGTCGGTTAAGTCCTTCCATGTACCACCAACACCCGGCACGTTGGCCTGGCCACCCAATTGCCCTTCTGAACCTACTTCACGCGCAACACGCGTTACTTCTGATGAGAAGGAGTTCAACTGGTCAACCATGGTATTAATAGTATTCTTCAATTCCAAAAGCTCGCCTTTGGCGTCGACTGTAATTTTTCGTGATAAGTCACCTTTAGCAACGGCAGTAGTCACGCCCGCTATATTACGCACCTGGTCGGTCAGGTTACTGCCCATCTGGTTCACCGAGTCAGTCAGGTCCTTCCAAACCCCTCCGACACCTTTTACCCTGGCCTGGCCTCCCAGTTTACCTTCGGTACCTACTTCGAGCGCCACACGGGTTACTTCGGATGCGAAGGAGTTGAGCTGATCCACCATGGTATTGATGGTTTTCTTCAGTTCGAGCATTTCACCCTTCACGTCAACGGTAATTTTCTTAGAAAGGTCACCATTTGCCACGGCAGTGGTTACACCTGCTATATTTCGAACTTGTGACGTTAGGTTACCGGCCATGCGGTTTACAGAGTCGGTCAAATCCTTCCACGTACCTGCTACACCCGGCACTTTTGCCTGGCCGCCGAGTTTACCTTCGGTACCTACTTCCAGCGCCACACGGGTTACTTCCGATGAGAAAGAGTTTAACTGGTCAACCATCGTGTTGATGGTATTTTTCAGCTCCAATATTTCACCTTTGGCTTCCACTGTGATCTTTCGGGAAAGGTCACCTTTTGCAACGGCTGTAGTTACCGCTGCCACATTGCGCACCTGTGCTGTGAGGTTACCTGCCATCTGGTTTACCGAATCTGTTAACTCAGCCCAAACGCCTGCAACACCTTTAATTTTAGCCTGCTCGCCTAATTTTCCTTCGGACCCTACCTGGCGTGCAACCCGCGTTACTTCCATAGAAAACAGCCTGAGCTTGGAAAGCATTTGGTTCGACTCTTTTGCGATACGCAAAAACTCGCCCTTTAAAGGGTGCCCGCTGATCTCGAGCGGGATATGTTTTGATAAATCGCCGTTGGCCACTGAGTTGATCATACCTGCAATTTCCAGCGTAGGCGATGTCAAGTCCGAGATCAGGTTATTTAATGAGTTTATACCATCGGCCCATTCACCTCTCGCGTCGGGCAATTCTATACGCTTTGATAAATTGCCCCGCTTGCCGATAGTCGTTTCCGCGGAGGATATTTCAGCCACTAAACGCTCGTTCATATCAATAATGTCGTTTAGCACTTCACATATCCGGCCGTTGATACCTGCCTGGGTGACGGGCATACGTACGTCCAGTTTTCCGTTTTTGACCAGCGAAAGAACTTTTAAAAGTTCTTTCAGGTCAAGTGAGTCTTCGGCCCCATTTGAACCGTTCAAATGGGCGCCGCTTTTTAATGGGATATCAACTACGTCCTGTTCCATAAGGCTATAAGTTTTTTCGAATTAAAATAATTTAATTTAATCAGGGAGTACTTAGGGACCGGCTTCAAAATGGGCAGACCATGCGTTTTTAACGCGCAGTCACCGGGGATAATTGCAGAGTAAATATAAATAATATTTGATTTTTTCAAAAAAAAGGGAGATGCAAATAGGGTAATTACCCTATAGAATCCACCAAGGCATAGGGTAATTAAAAAACAGACAAAACACAAAATGCAAAAGTTAACCATTTGTTATTTTTGTTAGGTTTTGGCTCACTATAGTCAGAATGTTTTCTATAAATATATTGTTGGTTTTGACGCTATTTATAGCTAACATTCGCAATTGCAACTGTATCAAAATAATTTTTCCCGATTTTTGTTTTAATTTTTTTTAGATTTTTTTTCCACAGATCAACTCATCAAAAATTGATTGTATACCAGCAGAATTACACATCAATACGCATTTAACTATTGATATATTTTTTTGCTAATTAATATTCGTTTTTATCTTTTGTAAAAAATCTTTTATGTTAAAAGGTTTACTGATAAATTCATCTGCTGCAACCTCCTCCTTTACTGCTTCAATATCCGGGTTGGCCGACATCAGGATTACTTTTGTTTCCTTCAAATTGTCCTGATGCTTGATGTATTTACAAATATCCTTGCCGTGATAGCCGCGTAAATTAAGGTCTAGTAGAACAAGGTTTGGGTGGCATTCGTTAACTACGCTTTCGTAGCCAAAATAACTGGAATAGCTGTGCACCTCATACCCCTCCCGTTCCAATAGTATTACGGTTAGATCCACAATATCCTGGTCGTCTTCAATGATTAAAATTTTTTTCATGCAGGGTCAAGGTTGAATTAAGAACTGTATGGATTATTTGAGAAAATAGTACGACCAATTGGTAAACACCGGGACATACATTAACTGAAATAAGGCACCGTTGAATTAGGATGTAACACAAAAAATAAATTGATTGTTTTAAAAAATTAAGATTTTGGGAGGGTCGCAGCGTAGAGGTAAAATGATAACCTGAAAGAAGTGGGAGCAACAAACAATCGTTTAAACTCTTTGGCTAAATTTGTGCTTATGTTCAAAGAAAAGAAGAAAGCAAAAGGCCCTTTGAAAACATTGCTGCCGTCGCTCAGAACGTTTACGATTTGCCTCGACAGCCTGCTCCTGCTTCTTTTTATTTCGCTTTTGTCGCCGAGGATGACGGGGCTGCCGATACACGAGATATTGGGATTAGCCTTGTTTGTCCCAATTGTATTGCATCTATTACTTGCCTGGCCATGGATACGCCAAACCAGCAAACGCATTTTTTTGAATGCAAGTAAGCGCGCCCGTTTCAATTATTTTCTTAATGCAGGCTTGTTTGTATTGATGGTAATCGAAATAGTATCGGGGATGGTCATTTCGCAGGTAGCACTTCCGTTCCTGGGGATAAAAACCATTGAGGACAGGGCGTGGCGCTCGATTCATATCAAACCCTAAACTGGACGATGCTTTTCGTGGGGCTGCATATCGCTGTTAATTGGAAATGGATACAGGCGGCGATCCGCAAAAAACTATCTGCAGGAACAAAAAATCAATTGGCCGCTACCGAACCATGGCAAAAATTTCTGGCCATTTTGGGACGGATGGCACTTATTTTTATATCAGGAGGGATAGTTGCTTTGGTGCTTTTTGCCTTGCTTGGACTCCCTTCACTGAGCAGGTTATACCAGCAGGACGAAATTGCCCGTTTCAGGCCAACCGTGGGACATGGTATTGGGCAATTTGCAGGTGAATCGTTCCTTGTTGGTTCGGTAGCCTATATATCACACCGGTGGCTAAGGGTGCGGCTTTGAAATCCGGGTAAATTTTCGTATATTGTAGTTGGCTCCGGGCGCAGGGCACGATATCTCATAAAAAACTTTTCAAAAAAAATTAAAAATCACCTGATTTCAAGTCAACTTATTGATAATAAGCTACATGAAAAGTAAAAAAACCAAAACAAGTCGATTAAACCGGGGTTAAACCGGGACAAAACACGGCTCAAGTGGGGCTAAACCGGGCGCATTTTGAGATTCTTTTTCGCTTGTACTGTGTCAAAAGCGGACATTAACGTGTTCGGTTATGGTACATTTCTTCTAGCTGCATTTAACAGCGCCTGATTTAGGCAGGGTTTTCATTTAAATATTATTCGCTGTAAATCAATTAGTTACAACGAATTATTATTTAATACTAATCGATTAGTACTTTTACTAATAGATTAGTATCATATTTGTGTTCTCCAAGGCATCAAACAAAGAAACAATCGTTATGAAAAGTTCAATCCTTCTAAACCAATTCAGAAAATGCGGCTTGCTTTTAGCTATCACCCTATTTACCATTGGGTTAGCAAATGCCCAGGTTGTGACGACCGTCACCCCTATTGTGAACCCCGTGGTAACTCCTGTAGTAAAGCCGGTAGTTACTTCTGTAGTAAACCCCGTGGTAAACCCGGTTGTTAACCCCGTAGTCATTGCAAATGTCGACCCGGTAATTCCGGATGTGGAAGTTAATCCCGATGTAAACGTTGATGTAGATGTCAATATAGTGGGCCCGGATATGAACGAAGGCAACTGGTTTGCCACGATTAAAGAGGATAAAATAAGGATCGAATTCAGGGCCGATAGTGATTTCGAACATAACTGGAATAACAACACTGATTTCAAGCTGAGTGATTTCCCGTCGTTGCCAAGAGGTCAAAAAGGCGAGTTTTCGCTGAAAAGGGAAGCCGGTACCATTGTTTTCATCGGCAAGTTCGACGATAATATGGGTTACGGCACTTATAAATTTACTCCTAATAAGACATTTAATGATTATATCAAAAGCGCAGGCGTTACTAACGTGACAGACAGGTCAGCTTTCCAGTTTTTTACGGTCGACCTGAAGAAAAGCTACGTGGAAATGTTGCAACGCAATGGTTTTAAGGACCTTGCCGCGCATAATATGATCGCCATGTCGGCAATGAATGTGGATGAAGCGTTTATAAATGGATTTAAAGCGATAGGCTATGCGGATGTACCAATTCACAACTTGATTGCCATGAAATCAATGAATATCACGCCCGAATACATCAAAAGCTTCGACCAAATGAGCTATAAAAATGTAGCGGTACATGATATCATCGCTTTTAAGTCGATGAACATAGATGCCGCCTATGTGAAAAGTTTCAGCGATGCTGGTTACAAGAATTTGCCTATACATGACCTTGTAACTTTTAAATCAATGGAAATTACACCCGAATTTGTAAAAGGGCTTGCGCAAATGGGCTACAGCGACGTACCCGCACACGATGTTATATCTTTTAAATCAATGGACATTACCGCTGAATATATCAAGGGGTTCAATGATATCGGGTACAAAAATATCCCTCTCCATTCGCTGGTGGCTTTTAAATCGATCGATGTTACCCCTGCTTTTATAAAAAGCTTTAGAGATATCGGTTATAATGATATTGAACCGCACAGCATTATAGCTTTAAAATCGATGGATATTAAACCATCATTTGTTGACGGATTTAAGAAACTTGGATTTAAAGATATTCCGTTGAATGAGCTGCCTGCATTGAAATCAAGCGGTGTAACACCTGAATATGTGGCTTCCATGCAACAGAAGGGCTTTAAATCGGACAATTTGCGGAAGTATATTCAGCTGAAGAATTCGTTCAATTGAGATTAGTCATTGGCCATTAGTAAATTAAGATCACACATAGAATGAAAAACATGAAAAAAATAATCTTAACCGGCCTATTTGCGGCGTTTTTAACGACGGCATTTACCGGAACTGGGTTTTCGCAGCAAAAAACAAAGCAAAAGGTAAAAAGCAATGACGAACAGGAGAACAATTGGGGGCACGAACCCGGTACGTGGGATGGTACCATAAAGGACGGTGTTGTAAATATTCAGTTTTACGGCAGGCATTGGAGCAATCGGAGGAATTTCGATGCTGCTGAACTTGGTGCGTTGCCAACTGACAAAATAGGGCAATTCAGTCTCACCCGTGAATCTGGGAAGATGACCTTTAAGGGGGTTTTCCAGGGTCATTGGGGACATGGCACTTATGAGTTTGAGCAGAACGCAGCATTCAAAAGCTACCTCGAACAAAAGGGCTATACTGAACTCAACGACGAGTTGATGATGAGCGTGTTCACCACCGACATCAACAAAGGCTATTTCGATTTTATGAAGGAAAATGGCTATAGTGAAATTTCGAATAGTCAATTTAAGGACCTCGCTGAACAGGATATGAGCCGTAAAGTACTGAACGACTATTTCAGCCTGTTTAAAGCCGAAGGTTATGGGTATCAATCCCTGGATAAATTGGTGGAACTGCGGGAACATGGTGTAGGCCCAAAGTATATCAACAGCATTCACGCGATGGGCTATAAAGGCTTTTCACTGGATAAAGCGCTCGAATTAAGTGATCATGGCGTAACTGCTGAATACATTGCTGAAGTTAAAAAGATGGGCAAGACTGAGGTTACCCTGGATGAGGCACAAGACCTGCGCGATCATGGAGTAAGCGCGGATTATGTGGCAAGCCTGAAAAAGATGGACCCTAATATGACGCTCGAAAAGGCACGGGAACTGCGTGACCACGGCGTAAGCATCGGGTTTATCAATGCCCTGGAAAGCATGGGTTATAAAGACGTAACGCTCGACAAAGCCATGGAACTGGTTGACCATGGCGTAAACGCCAATTTTATCAGAAGCATTGCCGACCTGGGTTTTAAAAACCTGAGTCTTGATAAAGCCGAGGAATTAGTGAATCATGGGGTAAGCGCTGCATTTATCAAAAAGATGAAAGCCAAGGGGCTTAAACTGAATACACTGGATGATTACATCAGGTTGAGGGATACGGGGTTTAGTGAATAAGGCTGGTGAATGGTCAACGGTGAATAGTTAATAAATGTCAAGAGCCCCGGTAAAACCAGGGCTCCTGATGTTCATCAAAATCTTGTTAAAGTTTAACGACAGTTGCCTTGCCTGTATAGCTAATGCTTTTATCAGCCTTAGTTGTAATCCCGGCATTTACGCCGTGGTCCTTGCTTACTAAAACGATATTAAAAGTGCGTTTCTTCAACATGCCCGGGAAACTCCCTTTACGGTCGGATATAGTCAGCTGGTGTGATTTATCGTTCCATTTTAAACTGATGGTTGCAGAATTACCTTTTTCGTAATTGTAATTATCGCTTTCATCTTCATATAGCTTAAATTCGCCATTAGCACCGGAGTAAATACGCAACTCGATTGCAGCGCCAGGATTTTGTGTAGCGTATTCGACATTTGGTCCCATGGGTACGATTGAACCGGCTTTTACATAAAGCGGTATCGTTTCAAGGGCCGCGTCAGCATCAACAGTTTGACCCCCATCCAGTGTTTCGCCCGTCCAGAAATTAAACCATTTGGTTCCTTTTGGCAGATACGCCTTTCTTGTTTTGGTTTGACCTGCATTTTTACCTGTATATAATTGTTCCGTTACCGGGTTAACCAGGAACGCCGGGCCAAACATGTACTGGTCCCTAATATTGTAAACGGCTGCATCGTTCCTGAAATCAAATGCTAATGAACGCATGATGGTATAATTATCGTTGGTGATCTTAGCAGACAGTGAATAGTTATACGGCAGTAAACGGTAACGCAGATTATCATATTTTAACAAAGTTGAGCGGGTTTGTTCATCCCAATTTTTGGAGAACAGCGCCCTTTCGCCTTTACCGTGGATACGCATGATAGGACAAAATGTACCAAACTGGAACCAACGGGTAAAAAGTTCGCGGTATTGCGGGTCGGACCAATCCGGAGCACCTTCTGCAGATGTTCTCGACAGGTAACCGCCAATATCTGATGTCCAGTAAGGTATACCCGACGCACAGGCGCTTATTCCCTGCGGAACCTGCGTTTTAAGCGCCCTGAACGTAGTGGTGACATCAGACGACCATAAAATAGTTGCATTGCGTTGTGAGCCTGCAAATGCCTGCCTAACTAAAAAGACACCTCGCTTGCCAGGGATATCGTTTCTCCAGCCTTTGTACAGGCCCTTCGCATGTTCCAGCGCATAGGAATTAAAGAAGTCGATACCTTTCCCCACCGAAAAATCCGCTTGGCGGCGCTCATCAAGCAGACTGCCGTTGTCGGGTTCACACTGGTCCACCCACCAAGCGTCCCATCCATAGCGTTTTACTACGCTGTCGCGGGCTTGTGCCCAGTACAAATCTCTTGCCTTTGGGTTATGAGCGTCATAGTAAGTATCAAACGTATGAGTAACAAAGTTGTCCCAGGTAATACTTGTCAAAAATCCTTTGCTTTTAAGCGCATCAAAATCTTTAGTACCACTCCCGAAAACCGGCCATATTGATATCATCGCATGCAGGTTGGCTTTATGCAATTCATCCAGCAGAGCTTTGGGATTTGGATATCTTTCAGCGTTCATGATGTGAGATCCTATTGGCAGCGGCGACCACCAGTACCAATCCTGCACCACTGCATCAACCGGGATGTGATTGTTACGATAGCCATCCTTCACAGCCAATATCTCGGCCTGTGTTTTATACCTGTCTTGCGACTGAAACAAACCAAACGCCCATTTTGGGTACATAGGCGCCTTCCCTGTCGCAGTGCGGTATAAATCGATAATATGGTCGAAATCGGGACCGTAGAAGAAGTAATAATCTACCATCTTACCGCTCTCCGATAAGTATTTGTATTGGGTATTGCCTGCTTCGGCACCATAAAAATTTGATGCGGCATAATTGTCCCACAATAACCCATACCCTTTTGTAGATAACATAACAGGGATAGCGCCTGTCATGTATTTGATCAGCATTTCCTGGTTACGACCTTTGTAATTTATAGAAAGCGTATCCTCCGGATGGCAACCTAAACCAAAAAGCGCTTCATCCGCCGGCGAGTTAAAGGCAGTAGTGCAGTTGTAGGTATTGATGCCGGCAATGGTAGCGGTGTGCATACTCTTGTTCTCTTCGCTTTCGGACGTTATTACCGCTCCCTTTAAATTGGTATAAGTGATAGCATTGGATTTTTTGTTTATGCTGATAACCAGTTTCGAGGTGCTGATCACAACCTGTCCGTTATGGTCGGAAACCGTAAAGTTTGTTGACTGTTTCCAGGAATTGTTTACGACCAATGAAGTTTTTGCAGGGAATGCTTCTAAAATGGTATACTTAACTTCGATGATATCCGCTTTGCATATCCTGATGTCCATTAAACCCTTATCGAGTTTAAAAACTACCCCACCGGGCTTTTTGGAATAAGAAATGATTGAGGCTTGTACTGATTGAAGAGATACCATGCTGATTATTAAAAGTGCTATACATTTTAATATCAGCCTATTGAAGTTTTTACTCATTTGTTAAATTAATATTGGCTTTTGCAAAGAGAATGCTATAGTTCGGGGAGTAAAACTAACTTCGTTTATCAACAACCAATAACAGAATTCATAATAAATATAACACAAATGTTTACCATTAGACAAAGTTGACAATTATGCCTGTCTTTTTTGCCGAATCTGCCGGGTGTAATTAGGACAATATGTAAACAGGTGCCGCAATATCCTATTTTCGGGTGATTTTACAAAAACTCAGGCAACTGGTTCTTCGCTTTCCTTGTTTTGCATTTTGGCGATGTATTCCGACGGAAGCATACCAAACTCTTCGCGGAACACTTTGGCAAAATAAGCGGCATTGTTAAACCCTACCTCGTAGGCTACATTGGCAATGCTGAGCTTGCTTTTTTCCAGGAGCTGTACGGCCCTTTTCAGTCGTACCGTCCTGATGCAATCAACAGGCGTTTTACCCGTGAGCGTCAGCAGTTTTTTATAAAGGGATACCCTGCTGAGGTTTAAGTTCCGTGCTAATTCCTCGACAGAAAAATTGGGATTGGTAATGTTTATTTCGATGAATTCGAAAGTATTTTTGAGGAATTTCTCATCTTCTGATACCACTATGATATCGCGGGCCTGCACTTCGATCTGTTTTTGGAACGTATCCTTAAACGTTTGCTGCATCCGCAATATATTATGAATTTTAGACAGCAGTATCTCGAAATTAAAAGGTTTAACAATGTAGTCGTTGGCACCGCTATCCAAACCAGCCAGCTGGTCGGCTTCGGTAGTTAATGCAGTTAATAATATGATGGGTATCTGGGCAGTCCTATTGTCTGCCTTGATTTTCTTGCAGAGCTCTATCCCGTTCATCTCGGGCATACTGATGTCACTAACAATCAATTTTGGATGTTGGGCGAGGGCTTTTTGCCAGCCGTCTTTTCCGTTTACAGCCTCTATGATATGAAAATTGTGTTTCAAGTTATCCTTCAGGTAAAACCTCAGATCATCGTTATCCTCAATCAATAAAATGGTCGGTTTTTTGGCTGAACTTTGTATATCCTCGGTACCGTTGTTCTTTAAAACGGGATATAAAACCTGATCATCTGATTGCTTAGGCACAAATGCTCCATCATTCTCATCGCCTATAGGGATGTCGATAATAAAGCAGCTTCCGTAATCCACTTCGCTTTCTAATTTGATCGTTCCCCCATGCATTTTCACAAATTCTTTGGTGATAGACAAGCCTATCCCACTACCCTGATTGAGCAAACTTTCAGGCATATCATCCTGGAAGAAACGGTCAAATATTTTTTCCAGGTTTCCCTGCGGAATGCCGATACCCGTGTCTATTACCTTTATTTGCAGTATTTTTTGTCCCGGAACCAGTGGTTCGGCGTCAGCAAGGGTTATCATCACGCTCACATGGCCGCCCGACGGGGTAAACTTAAAGGCATTCGAAAGCAGGTTGAACAATATCCTTTCGATCTTATCATGATCGAAGCATGTAACAAACGAACACACTTCACTTTCAAAAAGATATTGAATATGCTTCTGGTGCGCAACATCGGTAAATGAGGAGGAAACTTCCTTGATAAACTTTATAATATCCCCTTCACGCAAGCAAAGCTTCAACTCGTTGTACTCCATTTTACGGAAGTCGAGTAATTGATTAACCAGGTTAAGCAGGCGTTTTCCGTTTCGTTTGATCATTACCAGGTGATGATGTTGCTCTGGCTTGTCCGTTGATTTGATAAGGCCATCGATCGGCGACAATATCAAGGACAACGGGGTACGGAACTCGTGGCTCACATTGGTGAAGAATTTGATTTTCATTAGATCCAACTGGTGCATGCGGCGGGCCTCTTCGCGTTCAGCAGCTAGTTTACGCTCTGCTTCCATTTCTGTTTGCTGCGATTCAAACTCGCGCCTTAATTTCATGATACCGCGATGGCGGATATAAAGTAACAGGCCTATCGCAGCCAATATATAGCTAATGTAAGCCAAAGGGGTTTTCCAAAACGGCGGCAATACTTTGATCTTGAGCACGATCTCGCCATCGACACCCGAATTATTGGCATTTTGGGTGCGTACCTTAAAGGTGTAATCACCACCATCAAGGTTGGTGTATATAGCCTTGCGATCGCTGCTTGGGGCGGTTATCCAGCCTTTATCAAATCCTTCAAGGGTATACTGGTATTTTATTTTGCCGGGGTTGAAATAGTCGCAGGCAGCAAATTCGATAGCGAAAACATTTTGATTGTGGGTCAGTGTGATAGATTTGGTTTCCGAGATCGATTTTGTTAAGATCACATCCCCCTTTATCGTATCACCAACAGTAACACTTTTATTAAAAAGCTGAAAATCGGTAAATACAAGGTTTTGTTTGGGCCTTGTAGTACTCACCAGCCAGGGGTCGAACAAGTTAAAGCCATGGGCGCCTCCAAATATCAACTCGCCGCTCTTCATTTTGTAGGCGGCGTTTAAGTTGAACCCCCTGCCTTGCAAACCATCCAATTCGTTAAAATTATTGGTCTCGAATTTGTATTTGCTACCTTCTTTGGCCAGCCGTATGCTTGCGAGCCCATTATTTGTGCTCACCCACATTTGCCCTTCATTATCCTCCAGGATATTCGAGATATTGGTTGAAGGGAAGCTAAATCCGTCGGCAGCGGTTAAAAATCTATTTTTTTGAGCATCCAAAACACTTAAGCCATCTTTTGTACCTATCCACATCAGCCCGCGGCTATCCTGGGTCAAAATGTTTACATCATTGGCTACCAGGCTATTCGAATCTCCGGGCCGGTTAAAATAGTGCTTTACCCTGTTCGTTTTGATGTCTATCGCATCAACGCCCTGATCGCGCCCTATCCATATATTATGCTGTCTGTCTTCATAAATAATTGACGTGTAAGGCGTGCTCAAGCCAAACTTTGGGTGGGTAAATGAATTGGTTTTCCTGTCAAAAACATTTAAACCGCCGGTAAAAGTACCTGCCCACAGATTATTTTTTGAATCTTCGAGAACTGTATATACCCGGTCGTCACTGATACTTCCCGGTATTTTATCGTTATGCCGGTAATGCACAAACTTTTTACCGTCGAAACAATCCAGGCCACCGAAATAAGTACCTATCCATAGCTTATGCTCATGATCGATACAAAACCTGAGCACGACATCGTTCGATAAACTATTTGGGTCTGCCGTGTCGTGTTTATAACGGGTATATGTATTGGTTTTGCGGTTAAAATAGATGAGCCCCCCGCCGTTAGTTCCTATCCATAAATTGCCGCTTGCATCTTCTATAAAGCAATCTACATCCTCAAAAGGCAGGCTATTTTTGTCTGTAATGAAATGCTTGTACAGCGGGAATTGCATAATGCCGCTATGGTAATAGTCCAGGCCTTGTTTGTAGGTACCGGCCCAAATAATGCCAGCATTGTCTTTATACAGATCAACGCTATTGCCGCTTAATGATTTAGGGTCGTCTTCTTTATTAACAACGTAAGTGATCTTATAAGTAAGCGGATCGACGATATTGATACCACCATGATCGGTACCGATCCATATTTTGTTGTCATCGGATTCAACTACGCTGTTTATCACGTTCGAATTTAGCCTTGTAGTTTGCGCATCCGTACAGAAATGTAACAAGGTACTGTTGTACGTGTTATAGCAATAAGCCCCTACCAATCCCGCACTTGAATATATCCACAGGTTACTTTTGCTGTCGATAGTCATATTATACAACAGTGACTTATAATTATTGGCTTTTGCTATAGCATTATACCTGAAGACCGTTTTGTTGGCGCTCAAATCAACATCATCAACTGCCCCATCATTATAAACTATCCAATGATTATGGCGCCTGTCCTGTGCGATATCCATCACAGAATTGGAATGCAACACTATTTTTGATGTTGATGAGGTGCTGTAAAATGCAGTTGTTCCTTTTTTAGGGTCGTAGACATACAGGCCCATGTTGTTAGTAATGAACCAAAAGTCGCCGTCATCGTCTTTTTTTATCGACTTTATCTGGCTGGTTGTGATTTTATAGCGGGCAAGTTGTTTTTCGATGTCATTTGAAAACCGCTCGGTAGTCGAATTATAAACACTGAAACCACTGTGTGTAAACATCCACAGGGTGTTGTCGGGCCCTTCATTGATGGACATCACGTGATTTTCGCCTAATGAGCTGGGATTTTTAGCGTCATGTTTAAATGTTCTGAACTGGTAGCCATCGTACCGGCTAATGCCCGATGTGGTGCCAAACCACATGAATCCCTTATCATCCTTAAAAACACAATTGACCTGGTTATCCGCCAGGCCGTTGGTAATATCTAAATGTGAGAATTTATACTGGTCGCTTTGTGCGAGCAAACATTGCTGCACCAATACAAACAGGATAAATGATAAGTAGAATTTAAATCTCATAACATCTAATTTATGCGCATTATTTTTTTGACATAATAGTATTGATACTATTTTACCAAATAATTGTACATTTTACATTAATAATTCTGAAACCAGAATTACGAATAATAACCTTATGAAGGGCTAATACCGCTTTTATTGCATTAAGTAATCAATTTTGGCGCATTTATAGGTTTATTCTCTTAATTGGTATTGGATGCGCTGTTGTAAAAATATTAAATTAGGAGATAACAAGATACAACAAATGTTAAACATGATGCAACAAATGTTAACCTAATTTAATGACTTACAAATTCGACACGGCGTTAAGCCAGATTGCGAGGGGTTGTTTATATATATACTTTTTTCTCCGATGTATACGTTTCCCTGAATTCTCTGGGGATACACATCTTCTTACGTTTAAAGGTACGGTTGAAATTGGAGATATTATTAAAGCCACATTTATACGCGATGTTTGCTATATTAAGGTCGGTATCAGCCAGCATTCGTGAGGCATGGCCAAGTCGTATTTCGTTCAGGCTGTCGATATAAGTCTTCCCAGTCATCTTTTTAAAAAACCTGCTAAAAGAAGCGGCAGGCATGTTAGCCAAATTCGCTGCTTCCTCAAGCGTTACATTTTTTTCGTAGTTGGCGCTCAGGTATTCAAAAACCCGCTCTATACGCCGGCTTTTGTAGGAAAACTTTTCATCAAGGAATCCCGGGTCCGAAAGTAGCTTTGTATTGGAAGAAGCAGAAAGGGTGTGCAATATGGAAAGCAACTCAAGCACCGCATCAAAAAGGGTTTTCTGCTTCAAATTTATAATCCGTTCAACCATGTTGATAGTTGTTTCCTTTGAAAAGAGAATGCCGCGCTGCGCGTTATTAAACATACTTTTAACCAGGCAAAGCTGGTTTCTTTTCAAAAAGCTCTCATCAAACAGGTCCTTATGGAACTTTATGCTGATCTCGTTAATTAAGCCTGAATTATTTTGATGCTTAAACCAGGAATGATAAACGTTAGGGCCTATAAATACCAGGTCCAGATCCTCTATCACTTCAATGCTATTTCCTACCACACGTTTTGCACCTTTTGCATTCGAGACCAGCATGAGTTCGTATTCATCATGATAATGGAGCAAATGGTCAAATTCCTTTATTTCTCTTGATGATATGGAGAAGCAATCACCCGAAGTTAGTGGCGTAACTTCCCGTACTATTTTTTGCAGTAACATTCCATGACCGTTAATTTCATCTATTGTAAATCTAAACGGTTAGCATTTTTTTTTATACCATCAGGGTTAATGTTTAGTATAAAAAATGTTAAGGAACGAAATTATATCGCCTTAGCGCACAGTAAGCGTAGTTTGCAATACGGTTGGAGCGGTACCAAAACCCGGTCCACCCCAATCTGTTTCGTCACCATTCTGGATACGGATTAATTTGAAGGTACCATTCTCAAAACGCCCCTCCTCTACCTTCAGGTACTGCCAGGCCTTGCCGGTATTGTTGCCCATAGGCTTAAATGTGACATGACAACGGGTGCCAATCAAAATAAATTTATTATCATCCAGTTTCACGACCATTAATTTGCCAGTGGTTTGATCGTAAACAGGGGCAGCATTTGCCCTACCATCACCGCCAAATGACACCGCAACCTGCCATGCACCCAGGTCGATGGTTTGCGCTGCATGATCATCGTGCTCAACAACAGCTTTGATTTTACCTTCAAAACCCCATTCGGCGAGTTCGCGCATCATTGGTGCAGCCATGGCATATTCCTGTCCAAAGGGTGTAAGGTGAGTGCCCATTTCATCTGGTGTTCTTCCCAGTTCGTTATCGTCTAAACCAAAAGGCGAAAAACCGATACCTCCCCGGGCAATAACTTCATACAGATATTTTGCGTTATCGGGTATCAAGGCTGCTTCGGGCACAAAAAGAGGATTGTCGGCCCTGTCATATAAATCGATTACCTTCAACACTCTTTCGCTGCCTGGAAGATAGATATCTGGTGCCAGCACATCAATTGCCGGGGCTGCAATTTTCCAGATGGGAATTACATTACCAGTAGGCCCGCCGCTTTCATAATTATCCGCCGTTGGATTGGTAAGCGGGTCGCGCAGGGCGACATTAGTATATAAGGGTAATAAATATTCTGCTTTACCGGCTGCCGCAACCTGCCCCACAAACCGGGCAATGGACCATGCCTGGAAATATTCATCGGCACGGTCGCCAAAAACCTGTTTCCATGAGCCTGTGGTAACGACCGGGGCATTTAATGCTTTAAGTACTGATGGCTTCAGTAACTCTGCCGGGACTTGCCCCTCAAATATTTTTTGCGCCAAAGGCGAATGGTCACGCACACTGCCCCACGAACCGGTTTCATTTTCTACCTGCACCATAATCACCGTATGCTGTGGGTCTGCATGCTTTAAATGCCGCATTACCTGTGTAAAGGCCGCAATATCAGCCTCCAATGTGGCTTTACTATGCGGTGATGGCGAATCAATGGGTTGTCCGTTTTTACCTGTAATGTTTGGATATTTTGCGGCATCGTGTTTCATCCATTCAGGCATATAATGGTTACTGCCATTTTTCCAGGTACCGAACCAAAGCAGAACCAAATGAACTTTATGGTTCCTGGCCTGCGTGAGAAGGGTATCAATCAACGAAAAATCAAACTTTCCATGTTCGGCCTCAATTTGCTCCCAGTAAATCGGTACTTCAAGTGTATTCAGGTGCATTATTTCAACCGCCGACCAAACTTGCGGCATCATGCCAGGCCAGGCGCTCGAGTTATGGGCCTGCGCCCCAAGAATAAAGAAAGGTTTGCCGTCGACCAAAAGGGCATGACGGCCATCTTTTTCAATAATTTTTGGTAATGTATTATCTGCCGACTGGCCAAATGATTTTCCAATTGCAAGGAAAATCAATCCAAGCAACAATACTGTAGTTTTCTTCATCTTATTATTTTATAATTCCCTCACCCAAATATTACGGTAGCTTATTGGTTCGCTTTTATCGCCATGTGCCTGTAGTTTAATAGGCGCCGGGCCATGTTTATGATAGGATGGCTGCCCGATATACGGTGTATCGCCCCTCAGGGTAAAATTGTTTTGTACCAGTATTCCATTATGAAAAACGGTTACGCGGGCCGGAGATTTTACCGTTCCATCGTCATTAAATCGGGGAGCGGTCCAAATCACATCATAAGTTTGCCATTGACCGGGAGGCAGTGCTGCATTAACCAAGGGAGGTGATTGTTTATAAATACTGCCAACCTGCCCGTTCACATACGTCGAATTGTTATAATTATCTAAGACCTGCAGTTCATATCCCCCAGCACCCCAGGGGAATACCGCTAAAAAAACACCGCTATTACCACGGGCCTGGCCTGTCCCAGTAATATTGGATGGTATCCGGTATTCAATATGTAATTGATAATCCATAAAGTGCCGTTTGGTCTGGATATCGCCGGCAGGTTTATTTACCGTGATTATGCCATCGGCAACTACCCATCCGGCAGGCTTTGTTGTATCAGCTGTGGCCACCCACTCATCGAGATTCCTACCGTTAAACAGGATAATGGCGTCCGAAGGCGCATCGCCAATTGATTTGCCAGGCGTAATAACTTTGGGCACTGGTGAATAGTATTCTGTTTCTTCGGGTTTTGCCGTCTGTTGTGCATTTGCGGTAAGAAAACCGCCCGCCAGTAGGACTGTAACAATCATTTTATATTTCATTTTTAGTAAGCTATTAGTTTCGATTTTAAGTTTAGTTTTTTGCGATAATTGGCGTACTAAATTTACAAAAAAATGGCTCTTGTGGATGCTTTTTTACAACTTTTCGATGCAAAAAAAATCTACCGATATTTAACAGAGATGTGAGAGTGTTTAAGTATATTTACTAGTCAGCGACCACTTATAACCTTTGTTTTTTGGTATGCCACGCAATTTTATAACCGTTAAACTATAATTATATATGAGAAGAATAATAACCGTTTTTTCGTTGATCGCTTTTTTGATTTTATTTTCAAAATGCAAAAATACTTCTGAAACACAGGCATTTTATCTTGATGGCAATTTCATGGGAATCCGGGAGGGCAAAACGATTAAATTTTACGGAACGCGAGATCTGAAAACATGGGTGTATGGTACGAATAAAGATTTCACAAGCCCTGACAATATTGACGATGTGATTTATTTTGGTGGCGACTACATTGGTGTACGAGTAGGCAAAACCGTTAAATTTTATAAAACAAATCGGCAAGGGGCATGGAGTTATAGCCCTGGTAAAGATCTTGCCATTCCTGACGAGGTTAATGGCATATTTTATTTCAATAGAAATTCAGTTGGGGTTTATCAGGGGCGTACCATTAAATTTTATCAAACAAATAAAGATGGGACATGGAACTACAGTCCCGCAAGGGATTTCACCAGCCCCGATCATATTGACGGAGCGTTTTATCTTAATAACGGCTTTATTGGTGTAAGGAATGGCCGAACCGTAAAATTTTATACTACAAACGAACGAGGCAACTGGACTTACCAGGATGGAATAGATTTTACAAGTCCGGACGATGCCAATAATATGTTTTATCTTAATACAGGGTCGATAGGAGTTTTAAAAGGCAAAACCATCAAATTCTATATCATCAACGAAAAAAGGTCATGGTCCTATGTTAACGGAAGCGATTTCAATTTTTAATCAGGCATTTACTTCTGAAAGGTACGGGTAAACAAAAAATGTCGCCCTTTTGAGGCGACATTTTATATTTATTCAACACAACAATAATTAATTATAGGCTGGGTTTTGCGTTAAGTTAGGATTAAGCCCAATCGCAACTTGCGGAATAGGCAACAGATCGCGTCCTGCAGGAAGTGCGGTACGCCACACCCCATGAAGGTTGCCGTCTGCAGTTGGTCCGTAAGGATAAGGTTGAGGATCTACCGTAGCATCGGTACCATATGCTGCATGTATAAACGCCGCAGCAACACCAGGGCCAGCCCTGCGAAGGTTAAAGAAAACTGAGTATTCTCCGCTTAATTCATGCCTGTATTCGCTATACACCATCTGTAATGGATCGGTTATAGCAGCCGAAGCTGTGCCATCATAGTTAAGGCCATCCTGCATAACCACCGGAGCACTTCCGCCAAATGCACGGTCCCTAACCAATTTGATATCAGCCTGTCCACCAGCCACATCACCTGTACGGATCTTACATTCAGCCCTATCCAGCAAAACCTCTGCGTAGCGCAATAATATCTGGTTTTGAGAACCGAAGATATTTGTAGGGTTACCTGTTGCACCTGTAAGTGTAGGATCTCTCCATTTTTTCGCACACATATAACCTGAACGTTTTTGGTCAGATACACCGAACCATGGGTGAGTTAGTGTTCCGTTCGTATTGATAGGGTTACCTGCACCGTCCGAATACCGGGTAGGGTTATTAACATATCCGCCCTGTACATTCGGATAGCCTTTTATACCACCCCATTTGGCTATAATACCTGGGCTTAGATTTGGATCGCCCGGGCCTAAAATGGTTGCTGCCTTACGTGTATCACCGGCCTGGTATGAATACCAAAGTCCCGGATTTGCGTAATCATAGCCAAAGCCTGATACTTCTTCTGGCCAGCTGAAATCGTCTATCCAGGCAATTTCGCCACCGGCCTGCCAGCCGCCATCCCAGCTCTGTGAGGCACCAGGAGTAAGTTCAAACTGAATTTCAAAAAGAGACTCATCATTGTTCTGATTACTAAATTCATTAACATCCATAAAGTTTGGCAATAAGTGGTAATTACTGGTCAACTCTGTATTATTAAAGGCAACTAAGGCTGCTGCATAATTTTTCAACCACATTTGAGCTGCACCTTCATAAGCATATGCGGCCCCTTTTGTCGCCCTGCCTTTTTCAGTGGCCGGCAAAGTGGTTTTTGATAGTAACAAACTTTCTGCTTTTTGCATATCAGCCACTACCTGGGTAAATACCTGGTCTTGCGTGCTTCGTGGCGTTAAACCGTTAGTTACTGCATTCACCTCTAAAGGTACCCCGCCAAATGCACCGGCCAGGTAATAGTAGGTCAAACCACGCATAAAATAAGCTTCGCCCGTTAAACGGTCTGCCAAAGCCGGGGTAACCACGCCATTAGCTTTTGCTGTGGCAATAATACCAAATGCTGAATTTGCCCTTGCTATTGCGATATAGCTGTCGTTCCAGAAAACGGGAAGCTGGGCGAATAAAGATGTGATCTGGTAATTGTTCCATACAATGTCGGCACCATAGTTAAAGAAGTCATGCGACTGGAAGTTAGCATAATACCAAATCGATTTTTTCAGCAAATCGCTTGTTTGATAGGCATCGTAAATGCCGTTTACGAGGGCCACAACATCCTGCGAGTGCTGGAAGGTAGCGCCTGCTGTAGATTGAAACGTATTTGTTTGCGTCAAAAAGTTCTTTCTGCAGCCCAGGGGTAGCATTAACGCCGCACAAAGGGCAATAAGCGTAATGAATTTTCTATTAATTTTCATATCTTTAATATTTTGTCGTTCTTAAAATGTTACGTTTAAACCCAGGGTATAATATTTAGACGATGGATAAGTACCGTTGTCTACACCATTCTGGGTTGGATTGCCACCCTGCACCCCAATTTCAGGATCAAGACCTGTATAGCTCGTAATGGTAAACAGGTTTTGTGTGGAGAAATACACCCTTATCTTACTTACCGATATCTTCCTTGCTAAATCCGGCGATAAAGTATAACCAATGGTGAGGTTCTTTAATTTCATAAAACTGCCGTTCTGGATCCATGCGCTTGACGGAACGTTACTTCCAATTGCATCGTCATTATAGTTAGCTCTTGCGTACGTATTTGAAGGGTTAGAAGGCGTCCAGCGGTTAACATAGTAGTTGTAGCTAACGTTTTCGACTCCAACGAAACTCCTGTTCTGGAAGCTTTCCAATGTACTTTCCTGGTAGTTTAATATTTTGTTTCCGTAAACACCATAAAAATACAAGTTAAAATCCCATTGCTTAAACGAAGCATCAAGGTTTAAGCCGCCATAAAACTTAGGCTGCGGACTGCCCAAGCTTACCTGGTCAGCAGGTGTCACGTGGCCATCACCATTAACATCGGCAAATAGGCGGTCGCCCGGGCCAGTACCTGTCTGTTGGTAAAAAGGATTAGCCGGGTTTTTTGCGGCTGCCTGTGCATTTAACGCATTTATTTGAGCCTGTGATTGAACAATTCCAATTGCTTTATATCCATAAAACTCGCCTACCGGCTCCCCGATATGGGTTTCGGTAAAGGTTCCCCAGCCTATGCCCGGTAAACCAAGCCCGCCAAAGTTGGTAACAAATGTCGTCCCTGACGTGATACTGGTGAGCTTGTTGCTAACGGTTGCAAGCGACAGATTAGCACCAAATCTCAAGTCCTTGTTAACAGAATGATTATATGCTACAGCAACTTCAAGGCCCTTATTTTCCATACTGCCTACGTTTCTGGTCAAAAAGTTATATCCTGATTGCGCAGGCGCTGCAAGTGTTAACAAAAAGTCTTTTGATTTTCTGTCAAACCAATCTACCGTTAAGGTTAGGTCGCCATGCAAAAACGCAGCATCCATACCGATATCGGTTTGATAATCTGTTTCCCACCTCAGGTTAGGGTTTGCTGGTTGAGCAGATGCAAGGCCACCCTGGTATATTTTATCTAATGGATAACCCAGGTTATCATTACCTGATAAATTACCGGTTGTTGAATACAACGACTGGTATTGATATAAACCTATCGAGCCCTGGTTACCCACTTTACCATAACTGCCCCTGAATTTCAATTCAGTTAACCAATCAACATTTTTCAGGAATGATTCTTCCTTTGCCTTCCATGCTACGGCACCGGTAGGGAATACACCATATTGATGGCCAACATCAAATTTCGAAGAACCGTCACGTCGTACCGTTCCTGTTATCAGGTATTTGTCTTCAAACTTATAAGTCGCCCTTGCAAATTGAGATGCTAAAGAGTAAATGGATTGACCGTTACCCGGTCCGCCACCATTTCCGTAATTATATGTATCAAGTTTTAAGTTTGTAACCTGTGATAAATCCCTGATAACACCATTTGGAGGGATACCGCTGCCACCCATAAATGCAGCAACGTTCTCCTGTTCAGAAATACCGCCAACAAAACTTATAGTATGCTTGCCAAATGTCTTATCATAAGAAACAGTATTTTCCCATAACCATTCAAATGTATTTTGAAGATGCTGGTTATAAAATGCGTTAGCTGTCGCTCCCGCGGAAGCACCGTATTGCTGCACTAAACGGTCATCTTCCGGTTGGAAATATGATCCGTTATAAGTACTAAGATTGATACCCGCGCTGGTTTTGATTTTAAGCCCGTCTATTATAGTAGCTTCTAACGAAGAATTGGTTAGAAAATATTGGCTTATGTTTTCATAAGAATTGGTATTGATACCGAAAACAGGATTGTTGTATTTTGCCGTATAGGTATTTATCGGGTTATAAAAACCGTAATTACCCTTACCATCGCTTATTTGGGCGGTCACGTTGCTACCGCCATCAAGAGTTGGTATAAGCTCGGTCAACTGGTTTAACGACCCTGTACCAAATGGATTATTTGCATCCTGGTAGCTGTATTTAGCGCTGGTTGATGATTTAAGCCATTTATTTGGCTGGTAATCGAGGTTAAGTCCCAACGTAAGCCTTTTAAAATAAGAGCCTAGTACAATACCTTTCTGGCTATAATATCCAATCGACTCTGATGATTGAACTTTATCATTACCACCGCGGATAGCAACATTATAATTTTGTGTTAAACCACTGCGGTAAAGCGCATTTTGCCAGTCGGCATTGGTCAACGACGACGGGGTGAGCCATTGTGTTAATTCTGCCGGTCCGAAATTATGCAGCGGGTCAGCTGCGGCAACCTGGTTAGCCAGTGTCCCCCATTGCTCTGCTGTTAATACCTTGTATTCTTTCGGTTTGGCCTGAAAAGCGTTGTAAGCGTCTAAGGATACCTGAACGCCATCTTTTTTACCTTTTTTGGTGGTGATGATCACAACGCCATTTGCCGCACGTATACCGTAAATAGCCGTAGCCGATGCGTCTTTCAGTACATCGATCGTTGCGATATCGGTCGGGTTTATGTTATTAATCCCTGTACTTACAGGATAACCGTCAACCACGTACAGTGGCCCGTTGCCATAACTGGCCAAACTACCCACACCCCTTATTAATACCGTAACATTACCACCCGGGGCAGCATCGTTGTTGGTAACCAACACACCTGCAGCGCGGCCCTGTAAGGCCTGGTCTAACGAGGTAACCGGTACTTTAGCAACTGTGGCACCGCTAACAGAGCTAATAGCTCCTGTGAGGTCTGTGCGTTTGCTGGTACCATAACCTACCGAAACTACGGTCACCTCATTTAAAGTGCTTGTGGAAGTTGCCAGGCTGACATTGTAAACACTGCCAGTGCCTATTTTAATTTCCTGTGTTTCGTAGCCGATAAAACTTACTACAAGCGTTGCATTATCTGGGACCGATAATTTGAAAACGCCATTGACGTCGGTAGTCACGCCGCCTACATTCCCTTTTACTTTAACGGTTGCACCGGGAACAGGGGTGCCATCTGTTGATGATACCTTGCCTGTAATCTGCCTGTTTTGAGCAAACGTGGCATAGCAGGTGCAAATAGTTAGCAGGAAAATCAATAGTGATTTCTTGCCAACATTGAATTTGTTTAGAAGTACATTTTTCTTCATTTGGACTTAATTGGTTTGTGAAATTGGTTTGTTGTTATTATGGCATTAATTGAGATTCAAAAGTTGGGGTAGCAATAAATACTGTCTGTTTATTTTTCAGGTCGTTTTTAAGTAAAATGTTTATAATGGTTTATTGGATTGCCACCGAAACCGGCTTAACATTATTATAGCTATCCGAAATGTGAAATTATGGGAGTTACTTCGTGTATTGTAACAGTTTTGTTAACGTTTATACAACAAATGTTACCCAATATTTAAATCGTTGACTATCAATAAATTAATTGCCTAAAAACGAAAATTTTAAAAAGTTATTAAACATAAAAAATAACCACAATTGTATTTAGGCCGTTAGTTGATTTCACAACTAATAAGTACTCAAGGACGATATCTAAGTACCGGCCAAGTATTTCTGCAAGCGCTAAATATGGAGTGCTAATAATAATTCAGGCTGTGTAAAACCATTCTGATAGTTTTTAGTTAAGCATTTTATGGACACAAACCGACTCTCAAAAACACTGGCAAAAGCGTTAAACCAGCAAATGACCAATGAGGCGCATAATGCGCAGATTTACCTTGCCTATGCCTCATGGGCAAACAGCGAAGGTTATGATGGTATTGCAAACTTCCTCTTCAGGCATGCCAATGAGGAGCGGAACCATATGATGAAAATACTCGAGTATATTTTAAAACGGGGTGCTAAGGTGGCGGTTAGCGCTATACCATCGCCGGGGCCAGACCCCAAAAATGTAAGCGACTGCTTCGAGAAAGTTTTCAAATCAGAAGTGGAGAATACCGCTTCTATTTACGAGATTGTAAACATGAGTATGGCCGAAAAGGACTGGGCGACATGGAACTTCATGCAATGGTTTGTGAAAGAGCAAACCGAGGAAGAAACGTTGGCGATGGATTTGCTGTCGAAGATAAAAATTGCCGGCGGTGAAAAAGCGAAAAATGACGCCCTTTATGCGCTTGACGCCGAGCTGGGGAAGACCCCAGATGATGCAATCCTTGCACAGGATGTGTCTGCAGCTAACCCATAGATTACCTATATAGAAAACTAATAAATAAAGACAGGCTATCCCAAAAGGATGGCTTGTTTTGTTTTTAAATATACGCACACGAAGGAAGGTTCAATTAAATTGCGAAGCCTGCTATTGCACTGAAAGATATGCCTGCTGCATTTCACGTAAAAACCGCAAAAATTTTACTGAAAATACCGTGAAAACACGGTATGATAATTCATTTTAAAACGCATAAATTTGATTATCAGCAATTTGTTCCTGCAAAAGCTGGTTTCCATCTTAAGTACATTTAACCAAACCATATTATGAAACGACCACATGGTTCCCCGCCAAGGGGCTTGGAAAATCACCCTTCTTCTCCGGCATTCGAAGGTGCTTTCGGGCGAATTTTCAGAACACTGCCCGCAGCAAAATTCAGCAATAAAGCATTAGAAAAACTGGCTGAAAAAATGATAGCCCCCTTAGACGTTCCGGCAACGGGCGAAAATGAAGTTGATGACGAAGAAAACCAGGGCATTGATGCCGGTTATACCTATTTCGGGCAATTCATTGATCACGATTTAACTTTCGACCCGGCAAGCAGCCTTCAAAAACTGGACGATCCTAACGGTCTGATCGATTACCGTACGCCACGGTTTGATCTTGACAACTTGTACGGCAGAGGCCCTGACGATCAGCCTTATATGTATGAGTCTGATGGGATCCACTTTATATTGGGCGATAAACTGAAGGGGAACGACAAAGATCCCAACTCAAGGGACCTTCCGCGTAATAACGCTGATCCCCAACGGGCAATTATCGGCGACCCCAGGAATGATGAAAATACCATTGTATCCCAATTACAGGCCACATTTTTGCGTTTCCACAACTTTATGGCCGATAAATTGTCTGGATCAGGAAAACATCCGATTACTTTCCCGCATATCCAGCGCGAAGTAAGGTGGCATTACCAATGGGTTGTATTGCATGATTTCCTTCCAACTATTGTTGGTCAGGATATGGTAGAAAGCATTTTACCGCATCTTAAGTTGGGAAGATCTATATATGAAGAAAAGCCAAAATTCAGGGTATATTCATACACAAGGCATCCATTTATCCCTGTTGAATTTTCAGTGGCTGCCTATCGTTTCGGTCACTCAATGGTAAGACCAATTTACCGGCTTAATTTGAGTACTGACCGTAAAACTATTTTTGCAAGCGATGGTAATGAAAGCCTTGATGGTTTCCGTGAATTACCAAAAAACCGGGCAATTGATTGGGAATTATTTTTCAATCCCGGTAATGCCCCGTCGCTGGGCCACAACAGGATACAAAAATCTTATAAAATAGATACATCATTAGTTAATCCATTAGGTGACCTCAATCTTGATAAAGGGGCTATTGCAGGCGGGCCGCCTTCGCTGGCTTTACGTAATCTTATCCGCGGGAAAGAATTCAGCCTGCCATCCGGGCAGTCAGTTGCGCGCTATTTAGGTGAACCTGTAATTAACGATGCCGACTTAAGAGTTGGCAAAGCAACCCAAGATAATACCAAGGGTAATGCCCGGAAAAAAATACTAAAAAATGAATCCATAACAGAAATATCGCCTGAATTTATCGGCAATGCCCCATTATGGTTTTATATATTAGCAGAGGCGCAACAGGCATTCCAAGCGCAAGATCCAATAGATAATAGCTTCCCTATCCACCTTGGCCCTGTGGGCGGCAGGATAGTGGCCGAAACGTTTATCGGGCTTATGCTGGGCGATCCGCAATCGTTCCTGTCACAACATCCGGATTGGGTACCAATGAAGAGCCTTGGCGGTGAAAAATGCAAGATCAAGGATTTGTTGAAAGCAGCAAGAGACGGTGTTAAAAAGGCATAATATTCACCTTAAAGATAAATGCAATGAGTACCTCATTCCTGGAGCTATCACAAATTCTCACGGGGTTTAATAATCTCAATGCCAAGATTGCCGGGGTTTATTATAAAGAGCTGCATAAGCTCAATGGCCCCGCGCTTGATCTGCTTTTAGCGGCTTTTGATTCAAAAGTAAAACATCAGCCCGGTGACCCGGAGGCTTTAGTTATGACGAATTTATGGTCAGATCCCACCTATAAATCTGTTTGCCAGTCGATAATCCTGGCCTGGTACAATGCTTATATTGTAGTTGGTGGCGCCACAGTTTGGGTGGGCGAACCGGAGCTTTATTATGAAGCTTTGTTATGGAAAGCCGTTGAGGCACATCCACCAGCAATATCAGGCGGCTATTTTGGCTATTGGAGGTATGCCCCGGAAAATTAAAGCTATGGAAAAGAATTATGACGTTATTGTAATCGGCGCGGGCGTAGCAGGGGGACTTATCGCCAGTGAGCTCGCTAAACAAAAGAAAAAAGTATTGATACTGGAAGCAGGTGTAACAGGCGCCGAAAGAGTTGAACTGGTTGGCGATTATATACGCGCAGCAGCTAAAACCCCTGGCTCGCCTTATAAATTTCCGAAAGGAGTGATCAACAAGGCACCCAGCCCCGATGGTGTTAATGACTATTATGATCAGCCCAATAATCCGGCCTCAAACGATGTATTTAAAAGTACTTATGAAAGGCGGGTTGGCGGGAGCACCTGGCATTGGCTGGGTAATTGTCCCCGATTATTGCCAAATGACTTTAAATCACAAACTTTATATGGATTTGGCCGCGACTGGCCCATAACTTATGATGAACTGGAGCCCTGGTATTGCAAAGCAGAAAAAGAATTGGGCGTATCCGGGGATCATGAAGAGTTGCAGGATTTATTTGGCGCTCATCGCTCCGAGCCCTTTCCGATGCTTAAAATATGGCCATCTTATAGTGATTTAAAAATAACGGAGGCCTTAAAAGGATATAAAAACTTGTGGTCGGAATATAATGACAAGGACCTGGTACTGATGTCAACTCCCCAGGCGCGCAATTCTAATCCTTACGAAGGTCGGCCGGTTTGCACTGGTAATTCTTCCTGCGTGCCTATCTGTCCGGTCGGCGCAAAATATGATGCAACCGTTCATATTAAAAAAGCACAGGCCAATGGTGCCGAACTACGTGATAAAGCGATAGTCAAACGGATTGATGCGGATTTAAACGGCGACATAAAAAGCGTTGTGTACCAAGACTGGAACGAGAAAGAATTCACAGTCAAAGCTAAGATTTACGTACTGGCAGCAAACGCCATTGAGTCACCCAAGATATTATTGATGTCAAATATTGCCAACGGAAGCGACCAGGTCGGAAGAAACCTGATGGACCACCCACAGGGTGAGGGGTTGTGCGTTACTAACGAACCTTTGTTCCCATTCCGTGGCCCTCCAACTACTTCGGGTATTGATAAGTTTCGCGACGGAGAGTTCCGTAAAAATACCTGTGCTTTCAGAATGTCCATGGGTAATGATGGCGGCGGCCGCAGCGAAGCGCCATCAACCGTTTTAAATACCCTGACACAGGACTTCTTTGGGCAAGTGTTAAGAAACAAATTAAATTATAAAGTTACCCGGCAGTTTAGGATAAGTTTCCTTTCGGAAATGAGGCCTTTACCTGAAAACAGGGTTACCCTATCCCCTATTTTAGATTTTGGCATACCCAGGCCAAAAATAGATTTCCGTGTAGATAATTATACTTTAAATGGTTTTGATAAAATAGCGGAAGTCATGAAGTCAATTCTTTTGGCATTAGGCTCCAAATTAGAAGACATCAAGTTACCTACTCACGACACGCCGTTTATGGCTGCAGGACACATCATGGGTACCTGCCGCATGGGTAATGACCCTAAGGATTCTGTGGTTGACAGGGATTGCAGGTCGCATGAAAATAAAAACCTATTTATTGCAGGCTCAAGTGTTTTCCCAACCGGGGGGACAGCTAATCCTACACTTACCCTGGCGGCACTTAGCCTTCGCATTGCCAATGCTATCCTAAAAGATTTAACTCCTGCTTTACAACTATCCAAAATTGAATCATGAGCACTTCTTATTTTCCAAAAACCAGGTCAGATATCATCAGTTTATTAAGTGAGGCTTGTGAGCTGGAGCATGGCCTGGCCTGTTCGTACCTATACTCGGCATTTTCTATAAAGCAGAGCGCAACAGAAGGTGACCTGACATGGGAACAAGTACAGTTTATCCGGAAATGGGCAGGACAGATCTATTTTATTGCATCACAGGAAATGTTCCACCTATCCCAGGCATGGAACCTGCTAACCGCGATTGGGGGAACGCCTTATTACATGCGCCCCAACTTCCCGCAAGGAAAAAAATATTACCCGCTTCATTTGAAGCTGGCATTGGAGCCATTTAGCAAGCATGCGCTTCGGAGGTTTATCTTTTACGAATTACCATCGCATGTTAATGATCCAAAGTTTCTTGAAAAAGAGTTTGGCGTCACCAAAAAGGAAATCGATAAGGCCCACACCGTAGGCGAATTGTATGACAGTATATTGGCCGGTATTGAATCGATACCTGAAAATGAGCTTTTTATCGGGGACCCTGGCTTGCAGGTAGGCCCGGAAACTTGTCATTTTAACGACATCGTTAAAGTCACCGATCACGCTAGCGCGAGGAAGGCCATTTTGACCATTACAGAACAGGGAGAAGGCACAACGAAAGGTGAAGGAATACCTGCTGACGAAGTAGATTGCCACTACGGGCTATTTGTAAATATCGACAAGGACCTGGATAAAATTATGAGGAAAGCTGCAAATAAGGGGGAAACCTTTATCCCTTCCCGCCCATGTATTACAAACCCAGTGCCGGCGTTCGATTCGGGGCAGGCCCCTAAAGAAGCAATCCAAATAACAAATCCTTTTGGTAATGAGGTTTCAGCTTTGTTTGACAATGTTTACAGCCTGATGCTGCGCATATTACAATACGTTTTTCAAGCCGGGCCGTTGCCGAATCAGATGGAACGCCAGTTGGCTAATACCTCCATCCAAATGATGGCACGTGTTTTAAAACCGCTTGGAGAATCGCTAACCCTGATACCGGCAGGCATTGAGCACCCTAATCAGACCTGCGGACCGTCATTTGGCCTTTACAGGCACGTATCGTTCCCGAAAGAAGTTTCCCAGGTGATCACGTTGGTTGAAGAGGGGTTGTTTCAAATCATCGAAAAAGGTAAACTTCTCGCCAATCATCGTGAGGCTCCTGTTCAACTAAGTGAAGGCGTGCAAAAATTGGAGGATATATTGCAATCATTTCAGCAATCTATCCTCCAGGCATAAATATCTACGGTTGTACCTCTGGCTGGGGTGACTGTGGGGGCTGTGCTGCAGGCTGAGAGACATCAACTATTTTAACATCGGCCCGCACGTTCCAGTCATCCAGGAATATTGCCTCAAAATATTTAGCGATATCGGCATTTTCAATAATCACACCGGCATCACGGTTACGCAACGTGCCATCTGCCGACCAGTTTTGGCTGCTTACAAGCACCACTTTTGAATCGACCACTATCCCCTTGTTATGCACTCTGTTCTGTATTTTAAGAACACCGTCCACCAAATTATTCTGATGCAATACTTCTATCCATTGGGGAGTGTTCTCAAACTGGCTGGTAATTACCCGCACATCAAGGCCGTTTTTCTTCGCGGTGCTCAGAGCCTTTACAAGCAACATAAAATCCTGGTCGCCGGCATTGGTTGACGGATGAATGTATTGGGTTTGCATATAGACAGTTTTTTTGGCCGATTGAATAAGTGCCAATATGTTATCAACGTACATACTGGTGTGCGTGCCCGGGTCGGGTGTTAAAAGCGGCTGAATTGAAACGGGCACATTGTTAAAAAGCTTTTGTTTACCTAATACTGATACGGGTGCCGTGTTTCTGGCCTGGAACGATGATTTCGCACTCTCGGCATGTAGATTGCTCATCGCGCTCTTAATTAAACTATGCTGAGCCTGGTTACCTGCACTTTGGCCATTTTGCGCAACAGCAAAATCATTATCGATATAAGCCTTGAAAAGCAGCGCCATTGCCGGGTCAAGCACAATCACGTGCCAGTCTCGGTCGGCATTTGTCAAGCTGCCCCTGGCGGGATCACCAGCTGCTAAGTTGGGTTGGTTGCTAACGTTGTAGTTTCCGCTCGAAAGCATAAATGCTTTTGAATCCCTTACGGCAACCTTAATATGATATGACGTAGGATATATCCATTCGGTAACAACGGGATCGCTGCGGGTAAGCGCCCAATTAATTTCGGCATTCGGGTCTGCATTCAGGATATCGGTTCTGGTAACATCATCTGTTTGATTTGCTGTTGGATTACGTGGCGGATGATCGAGTACCATCTTAAATTGCATATTGCCGGGTTGAATCACGCTTATTACTTCGTTCAATATATCAGCGGAAGTAAAATCATACATAGCTATGGTGAGATCGGACGTGGTTTGACTCAAAAAGTCTTTTAAAACAGTAAAGCCATCGTCCGGGCTGGCCCAGCATATAATTGACATATTTTTGGTGAATTTTTTTAACTGAACCCCGACCGGCGGCGCGTACTGAAGCGGCGTTTTCGGCGGCCCTTTTGGTGTACTCAGTGCACTGCTGCTTTTTTGGGCAGCCGGAATTAAGTTACCCGAAGGCAGGCTGCGCTCCAGTGCAAAATCGGGCTCCCTGTTTTCATCACGCACATGTACTTTAGCCAGTTCAAAACTTGCAAGACTTTTTGCGCGCAAGCGCTGCAAACCTGTGGCTTCCCGCACATCCACTGGAACACCTTCAATTGAAGCGGGGAGTTTTTGCGCTGCCGGTAACCCGTCAAGTTTCTTGTCCACAGTAACCACGATGGATGGTTTATCCGTAATCCAACCATCTGATATCTTAAATCCGGGCCTTACGGTAAGTGCTCCGGGCTTACTAAAAACCGGGATATTCCTTTTAATTACATCGTCGATTTTTGCATGATCTATTGTTGCGCTCATAATTCTGGAAATCAGTATAAATGATTGGTTTGGGTTATTTAACATAAATGTAAATGTTATATATGAAAATAGACACAGTGTTTTAACGGTATTTTACTGCGTGGTTATACGGTAATTGTCTTTCCGTACAATCCAGGTTTGCTTATTGTTAAATCCTCATTTATCCGTAAATTAGTCAGGTAATTAGGTCGTTTACATATTTGAACTTACAGCCATGCCCAATCACCTTTCAATTCTTGGAATTATTCACACAGCGATCAGTGTTATCGCATTATTTGTAGCATTTTACGCCTTATACCGAGATGGTCAGCTTGATCCTTCAAATGGGCGCGGTAAATTGTATATCTGGTTAACTGTCATCACCTGTATCACCGGTTTCCCGATCATGAAAACAGGGCATTTTACTCCCGGGCATTATGTGGCTATTATAATCATTGTACTTTTACCGATCGGGATATATGCCGGACGCATTTTCGGCAAATTGGGCGATTATATACAGGTAATTGTAATTTCAACAACGCTCTTCCTATCATGTATCCCTGCAATAGTCGAAACATTGACAAGACTGCCTATCAGCCATCCCGTAGCTGCCGACGCAAACGCCCCTATAATACAAAAAGGCCTCAGTGCTTTGATGCTTTTATATGTCGTGGGTGTAGTTTACCAGGTGATAAAGTTGAGAGCTAGGAAGAAACTAGTGCAAGGCAGCTAAAATTTCTGACGCTGGTATTTATAATGTAGTTGTTTTAAAGTTTCTTCCGAAGCTGAATCGGACGAAACGCCATATCCCGAAACCAGCAAACCCTTTATACCGGTTTTTGAAATAAGGGCATACACAGTGGCTTCATCTGCCGGGTCCGAAGCACCTTCATAGCGGTACAAGTCGGCTATTTCAAACTCGTCTGCAGGAAATACCTTGTCCCCTGCCACCAGTTTGCCGGTTTGCAGGATAAAATCCAATACATATCCTTGCTGGTGAAGATTTTCGATGGCTTCGGTAACAGTGGCGTAATGAAATTGCTGTTTCATACAGGATGATGATTGCTTCTTAAAGTTACCAAATACTGCTAACGATTTTCAAAAAAAAAAATCGCATATTGTATCATCTTTTGAACCATATACGTAATGGCAGATATATATACCCCAATATGTGTATTATGAAAAACTTAAAAAGATCGATAGCAGGGCTCAGTGTGGTATGTTTGCTATCATTATTGCTTTCCTCCTGCCTTAAAAGCAATTCATCCTATTACAATCCGCCGGTGGCCTTAGTTTCATTCTTCCAGGCTTCCCCCGATGAGCCTGCACTGGATTTGTACTTTAATAGTAACAGGGTAAACTGGAACCCTATAAGCTACGGTAGTGGCCTGGACTATTTTAATGCTTTTGCCGGACCGCGAACCGTCAATTTTTATGCCCAGAATACTATGACCAAGTTGTTTTCGGATACCCTTACTTTAAAACCTAATAATGTTTATTCGCTTTTCCTCGTAAACATCCCTCTAACACCTGGGATCGTTGTTTTGAATGATACGATTAACAGGCCGGTGGCTAATACTGCCAGTATTCGTTTTGTTGATTTGAGCCCCGATGCGCCTGCTGTTGACCTTGCCTTGAATGATACTTTGAAAGTTTCGAATAAAACCTATAAGGGTTTTTCCTCCTTTATCCCTGTTGCCGGTAACAAAACCTACAGTTTTAAAATACTTCAAAAAGGCACTACAACTGTTTTGGCTTCGCTCAGTAATGTTTCACTTACCAATGGGTATGTTTATACCATTATGCTAGCGGGGCTTGCAAATGGGACAACCAACGCCGATAAATTGAGTGTTTATTATGTGACCAACGCGCAATATTTTTAGAACGCGGTATTAATATTAAAACAAGTTATTATACTAAATCGGTCAGGTACTTATCTACTATTATATCTGCGCCGTTGTAATTTACCAATATCTGGTAAACGCTGTGAGGTGCAATAAATACCATATAGGGCTGTCCTTTGACAAAGCCAGCGAAACCTTTGCCGGTATAGCGCAGGTTTTGACCCGCCGATAATTTCATATTTTTTCTTATCATTTATAGCAGCTGACGAACCTCTAATGGTTCCCGGCCATTTAACTATCTGTGTCTTTTCGGATTAAAGGCCACCAAATATTGCATGTCGTGACTCGGCATCCTGTTCACATCCAGTTTATTTTGGATATTCGATGCTGCCTGAACCAATTTTGACTTTACCACGCCAAATAATTCGGCTAAAATTTCAGGCAAAACCTTGGTTGAAATAATCGGGTAATATTTCTTTTCAAGTGCGGTTCTTTCAGCTGTGTTAGCCAAGCTCAACTCCCAACCCTCATCGTCCTTGAAACCGAACTCCCTCGCGCAATTGTTCAAGTCGTATACATATATCTTAGCCTGGAATTCTACTAATGGATTTGCCATATTTATTTACTTCTTTTTATTTATTGTTATATCACTGCTTGATGCCGATTTCTTACCTGCCTGGTAATCTGATTGGCCCTTTCTGGCCGTTGGATCAGGTGCTTTTTTCTTCTCTTTAATACCTTTGTCTTTGCTCATTGTCTTATTAATTTATGTTCATTTCCTGCCTGCTCTTCAGATAATTTCAATCATTTAAAACCATCGAACAGGACCTAACTTTAAGAAATTTGTTTACTCCATTTTTACCTATAACTGTATTGATGTTACTTAAATACTGCCTGTTCTGAGGTAATGGCAGTGCCCAAGGGAAGGAGAATAATACGCAGAATGCTACGCTTTTTTATAAAGATAATCATAATAAACCGGTTATACCTCAATAACCTATATTTTTTACAGGCAGTCTTATTTTTATTGTGCTTTTAGTAAAAAGGCTCTTGTATTTCCATTTTGATAAAACTAAAAGATAAAAGCCTTTATTTCTCTAACAAAGCGGCAACTTGGATAAAAAATAAGAAACATAAATATCAAATTATCAGCTATTTATGCAACTCTTTTAAATCTATCCCGTAGAACTGGCAGCAAAATTGCTGTGTATTTAATTATTAAAACAATCAGCTATGACAACAATATATTTGGCCCTTAAAGTAAGTGCCTTACTCTTGACTATGATACTTCCGCTTCGCAGATCGCGGAGAAAAGAATATAGAAACCATATAGAATTAAGTGACATTGGTGTAAATGAAAAGGGACTGTTAGAAAGGCTTACCAAAAGAGACGGTAGTCACCCTATCAAAATCAAACATTAATCATTTATTTTTTACTTCGCCGGTTTAAATTCCTGGTTTGATACAGGAGCGCTCGTTGGAATAATTATAACGTTAAACCCATGCTGGTTATCCTTATGGCAATTGTTGCAACTAGCCGTTAAGTCAACAAAACCTTTCTTAAATGCCCCCAGGTCCTTTTGTTTTATAGCTGCGCTGATGCTGCTGATTGCTGGATCTATAATACCGATGCTCTTAACTTCAGGTCTGTCGGTACAATATTGCTTAATGTCGTCTAGTGTTTCCCCGATTTCATGTACCTCAAAATCCGCCAGTTCCCAGTTCTTATTCATCCCGGCAAACCACAATTTAGCATGATGCTCCTGGATACCAAGCATAAACTCACCCAGGCCCGGCTTATAGGTGGTGTTCAATTTCTTCTGTAAGCTGTCGACCTGTGCTTGTAGTTTGTCACTGTTATCATTCTGACCGCTGCAAGATGCTAATACAGCTATTATTGCAAAAAATATTATCGTTTTCATAAGGGAGTTTTTGAGTAAATCGCTAAATTAATCGTTCATATCCGTCCTGTGTATCAATATCTACAATTCCTAAAAAGAAAGGAACGATTGCTACTTTTTCCGGGTATTGCCGCATTACTTTCTTCGCCCCCGCATCGCCATCGAGGTTTGCTAATTCAACAAAAAAACTTTGGTGAAAAAGAGCAGGTACGCCGATAGTATTTTCGTATTCACAGGCAATAATCGGTTTACCGGTTGTTTTTTGTTCGGCTATTAGTTCGTTTAATATGGATGAACTGATATACGGTTGGTCACACACCATAAGGATTACGGCATCCGGCAAAGGCTGTATTTTTTTGACGGTATTGATACCGGTTGCAATCGAGGACGCCATACCTGTTTGCCAATTTTCGTTTTCTACCACATCCAAGCCGGCGGTATCCGTTTGACTTAAAATCAAAGCTCTATTTGACCCCAGTACCAATATGATACACTTAATACCTGCCTGTTTTGCTGCATTGATAGTACGTTGAAGTAGCGTTTCGCCACGATAAACCAGCAATTGTTTGGGCGAGCCCAACCTGCTTGATCCACCGGCCGCCAGGACGATGGCGCAACAATCATTTACGATGAATTTTCCGTCGCCGGCTTTAGGTTCCTTCATTTATAGAAAAGCTATCTGTATATGGTAGTAGAAAAATCAATTTAAGTTAACAAATAAAAAACAGCTTGATGTACTGCATGCTATTCATATCGACTTATTTACAATTGCAATAAGTATCGTTCATAAGTATTGTGCTTTATATTTTGTTATATCAACCTTATTATCGAAATTTAATTAAGACACTTATTTAACACTCAAACACTTATCTTATGAAAAAAAATCAGTTTTACTTTATCGTAGTACTAGCTTTGGTATTACAGTTCCCTGTTTTGTTTGCTAGAGCGCAAACGGACCCTGTTGTAGCTTATGTGACCATCCAAAGCGCGAAAAACGGGCAAATCAAAGGTAACGCAACAACTAAAGGTAACGAAGGAAAGATAGAATGCATTGGGTTTATGTACTCAGTAAAAATTCCGCGGGATGCATCATCGGGCATGGCAACAGGCAAAATCCAGCCCGGCAGCATAGTACTGGTAAAATATTTTGACAATACGACAGCATCATTAATGCAAGCCGAGTTGACCAACGAGGACCTTACAACCGTTACCATTGAGTTTTACAAAAAAGAGGGTGATGGCAGGTTGACTTTATCCCAAACTATAAAACTCACCAACGCGTTCATTTCTCAGATTTCACAATTTGCGGGTACCACCTCACCCGATAAGACTGTACTACCAACTGAAGAAATTTCTTTCACAGCAGCGAAAATCGAATATTCCGTTAACGGCACTACAACCCCGGCGAGTTCGGGCGGTGGATTGCAGAAATTTAATACTATCGAAAATAAAAAGAACTAATATTAATTACCGAAAGGCGGCCTGCCATCCAGTTGCCTCGACAGTGGCAGGTCGTTTCTTGGCTTAGCCGACTGATGGAAGTTTTTACAGTAATATACCTGTAAATGTAATTCATCAACCCCGCTGCGTATGATTGCGATATCAGGTAGCTGTGTTACACTGTCAAAAAATGGCCTTACGTCAGCATCCACACTCGGCTGGTTTTCCTGGGCTACAATAACCGCGTCATAACCGATAACTGTCTTAGGGTCAATAAGGAATGCTGTATTCCTTGGGTCATTGGTAAAACTGATCACAGCCTTTTGACCTTTTAATGCCCAGTCGACTTTACCTGTGAGCCACCAACGTACGCTTCCGGCAAATATCTTTTTGTTTTGCATCCAACCTTCCTTTTCAAACCGCGTTCCGATATCGTTATAATCGACGCCCTGTATAGTGGGGTCGACGTTATCGCCATGGAATTCTTTTACCATCCATTTGGGTCCGTAGAGGGTCCAAAAACCGGTAACCATGTGCAGGCTGATAACCCCAATAGTGATCACCGTAAAGCAGGTCGAAAATCTGAGCCACCTGCGGGTCAGCCGGCTACTTTTGTTTTCTGTACTCAGGCTTTTATCAATAGCAAATCCTAAAGGGATAAATAGCATCATATAACCTGGCGCCTGCCAGTGAAAATGATATTGCAAATTGGCCCACAGCGTAACTACGGTAAAAAAAACAATGGGCAATACCGACAACCAAAAGAAAAAACCGTATTTCTGTAATGTGTTTCTTTGCTTGAAAGACAAGTAGAGTTGGCGCACAGTTGGCACCCATATCCATGGCAGTATTACTAAAGCCTGCCCGCCGATACTGCGGAAAAACCAATCAAAATGCAATTGAAAATTTGACCCTGTTCCGGCTCTCGAACCCTGGAATACAAACGATGCCCAGTTGTTATTGTAATTCCACCAGAGTACGGGAATAGAGAAAATAAGTGTGATTAACACGGCCAGGTATGGCCCGGGGTGCCACAGCCAATGGCGCTGGTCCTTATTTGTGCCGATAAACATAAATACACCCGCAAATATGAATAGCACATGATATTTGCTCAACGTGGCCAGGCCCAAACATACGCCCGTCATGATCCAGAGCAACCAAGTTTGGCGGCCGTTCCTAATGATTGCAATATCTGTTGATTTCTGCCCAAAAAATAGCTTGATCATAAAATACAGGCTAGCAAGCCAGAAAAACATCAGCGGTGCATCGGGCTGGAACCAGCAGGCAACAGAAACGGTAAATAACGCACTCAGGTTCATCACTGCCGTAGCCCAAAAACCTGATTTTGCATTGAATAACTGCCGGTTAATCAAAAACAAAAGCCAGCTGGTGCCTGCAAAAAGCACGACGGCTGGAAACCTCAGGCCAAGATTAGTTAAGCCAAATACCTTGATACTCAAGCCGCTCAACCAGAAAAACAAAGGCGGTTGGTCGAAATAACTCCATTCCAGGTGTACCGCACCCCGAAAATAGTAAGCCTCACCTATCCCCAAACCGGTGTAGGCGGCAATAAAAAGACGGATTATGAAAGTAATGAGAATTAATATGGTAGTGTAAAGCGCAGCGTTGGCCTCTGTGAGTTTCTTCATTCGCGAAACGGATATTTTTAAAGACGCAAAATTGAGCAATTATTTGAGTGGATAACAATTATTTACTGAAAATACTTAGTTTTATTTTTTATAAACCCTGAGCAATTTCAATTTTTATATGACGACAACACCCCCGGCTGATGATATTCAGCAAGCGCCTATGCGCCTATATTCATTAGATGCCCTGCGCGGCTTTGATATGTTTTGGATAATGGGCGCTGACGCGCTATTCCAGAGTATAAGTGCCGCGGCACCAAATTCGGCCTTCTTAAAAGTGATCGCCGATCAACTGGAGCACCCGGCCTGGAATGGTTTTCATTTTTATGATCTTATCTTTCCTCTTTTCCTCTTTATGGCCGGTGTGTCAACGCCTTTTTCAGTTGGCCGAGAGTTGGAGAAAGGAAAAAGCCGTAACCAATTGTTGCTCCGGGTCATTAAACGCGGGTTAATCCTGGTTATACTTGGGCTCATCGCAAATAACGGGCTTGAGATAAGGCACCTGGCCGATATCCGGTTCCCATCGGTGTTGGGGCGGATCGGGATAGCCTACATGCTTGCCAACATCATCTACTTATATTCCAGCGAGATTGCTCAAATGGTCTGGTTCTGGGCATTGCTTATCGGCTACTGGCTGCTGCTTAAGTTCACGTCTGCCCCAGGCTTTCATCCCGGCGATTTGACCCCTGAGGGCAACTTTGCATCTTATGTTGACCGCACCATATTGCCCGGCCATTTATATGTCCCTTTTCCCAACGGGCGTCCCAATATGCATGACCCGGAAGGCTTGTTTTCGACTATCCCGGCTATCAGTACAGGGTTATTGGGGATATTGACCGGCGTTACCTTAAAGAAGAAAGGTCTGACGGGGCCCGGCAAGGCGTTACGTTTGGCTTTGGTAGGAATTGTATTTCTTATGCTGGCACAACTCTGGAACCTTGATTTCCCGATCAATAAAAACCTATGGACAAGCTCATTTGTACTCAATGTGGGCGGAATAAGCTTATTGCTGATGTCTCTATTCTATTATGTGATCGACGTTTTGGGACACCAAAAATGGGCGTTCTTCTTCAAAGTAATCGGCATGAACTCCATCCTGATCTATATGTCGGGCCATTTTATCAACTGGCATTATACCACCAACGGCTTTTTTAAATGGCTTATTCAATTATGCGGTGAGCCATGGGGCGCAGTAATGCTTGCGCTTTGCGTTTTGCTGGTTAAATGGCTGTTCCTTTACTTTATGTATAAAAAGAAGGTCTTTTTACGCGTTTAATGTACTATGGAGAGAAGGGCTTTTATACGACTTTCGGCTTATACAGCATTAGCGCTTACATTGCCTTTTGCCGATAGCTGCAGATCAAAACCTGGCGACGATCCATGGGTGCAGCCGCTTTTTTTCTCCCACATCGTTGATATAAAAATCATTAAAGAGGCCGGCAAGGCGTACCGTAAAATGGCTAGCGACGAAGATGATAAAAGTAAATTAACGGTGCTACTGACGGCACAAAATACTATAACGTCAAAAGATGCCATTGAGGCTTCGTTGGATAGCCGGGTTAAACAGGATTTCAAAACAGGCAAAACTGTAACGGTAAGCGGCTGGGTGCTATCGGTAACCGAAGCCCGCCAGTGCGCATTATTCTCAATCCTATACGCTTAATTATGCACATCGACGCCAGGCAGCTACCCAATAATACTTTGATTGAAGGTGATATATGTATTATAGGAGCAGGTGCTGCGGGTATCAGTTTGGCTTTGGAGTGGATGAATACACCCTACAAGGTTATTTTACTGGAGGGCGGCGGATTTGATTACGACGCAGCTATGCAGGACCTTTACAGGGGTAAAACTACCGGACAGCGTTATTACCCGCTCGAATCGGCAAGGCTGCATTATTTTGGTGGCACAACCGGGCACTGGGCAGGTTTTTGTTCGACTTTTGACCCGATAGATTTTAAAAAACGTGATTGGGTGCCGCATAGCGGCTGGCCCATCGAACGAAAGAACCTCGACCCCTTTTATGTCCGCGCACACAAAAACCTTGACCTTGGCCCCTACGAATACAGCTATCATTATTGGAAAGATAAGGAGCCTGGCATGGAGTCTTTACCCTTTGAACCAGATACTGTTTGGAACAAAATATGGCAGTTCAGCCCGCCTACCCGTTTTGGAACCAAATACAAAGACGCTATTGTTAATTCCTCAAACATCCATTTGTATACCTACGCCAACGTTATAGACATTATAGCCAATGAAAACGCATCGGCGATAAAGCAGGTAACAGTGAAAAATATCGCCGGAAAAGAGCATACGGTCAAGGCCAAATACTTCGTATCAGCCTGCTGCGCTATCCAGAATGCCAGGTTGCTTTTAGCATCAAACAAACAGGCGCCCAAAGGATTAGGAAACGATAATGATAACGTTGGGCGTTATTTTATGGAACACCTGGAAATCAAATCGGCTGAAATGTGGATGCCAGACCCGGACCCATTGAAGCTGTATGCGATTGACTACGGCAAAACCAAATGGCGCGCCGAACTGGCCATCAGCGAAAAAAAACAGGAAGAATATAAAATTCTCAACGGCACCGCATCGCTTACACCATTAGTCGCTGGCCGTCAACAACCTGCGTTTATTGATGTTTGGAAATCAAGCGACCCAAAAGAGCGGGACAAAAGTTTTAACAAGATTGCCGAGGCATCCAGGAAAGCTAATAGTAAAAATGGCTACTCATCTTACCAGTTATTTACCCGTGTGGAACAGGGTCCAAATCCCAACAGCCGGGTTACACTGGATACGGACACTGATGCCTTGGGTATGCGACGGGCTACGTTGCACTGGGAACTAACGCCACTGGAGAAAAGAAGTATTCGCGGTATTTACGAGATTATCGGCCAGCAGCTTGGCATTGCGGCAAAAGGGCGTATAAGGCTAATGGACTACCTATGGGATGAAAACGACAATAGCTGGCCCGAATTCACCGGTGGTGGCTGGCACCACATGGGTACGACCAGGATGGGTGACGACCCCAAAGTCAGCGTGGTGGATCCCAACTGCAAAGTGCACGGCATATCAAATTTATTCATGGCCGGCTCATCCTGTTATGTTACGGCGGCCGCACCAAATCCTACCCTAACCTTGGTTGCATTGACATTAAGGTTGTCAGACCACCTTAAAAACGTCGTCGCCGGCCGAGCCTGACAATTGCTGACAATCAAACCGCATACTGCCAACCGGAAATAAAAAACTGCCAGTTCAGAACCACAAAATCAAAACCTGCTGACAGCATGTCGGCTTTTTTACAATGGCAGGAAAGTTGATTTGCCGTATTGAATCATGAATTTTAGTGATATGCTAAAGAAAAAGAAAAAAGAAGATATTGAAAATCCGGGCGAAATGCCGGCAACCGAAGGAAACGAGGTGATAACCGATGAGGAAACTCCCGAGCAACTTTTGAAACAGGAGGTAACGCTTGCCAATGATAAATACCTGCGTTTATATGCCGAATTTGATAATTTCAGGCGACGTACACAAAAAGAACGTGCTGAGTTGCTGCAAACAGCGGGCAAAGATGTCATAGTATCCCTATTGCCGGTATTGGACGACTTTGATCGCGCATTGCGCCATATGGATAACACGTCAGATGTAAATGCCGTAAAAGAGGGCGTAACGCTTATCCAGCAAAAGTTTAAAAACATATTGGGTCAAAAAGGCTTAAAAGAAATGCAATCTGTAGGAACCGCATTTGACCCTGAACTACACGAAGCTATAACAAACATACCTGCCCCTAATGACGAACAAAAAGGCAAGGTATTGGATGAAGTGGAAAAAGGCTATTACCTGAATGATAAGGTGGCCCGCCACGCAAAGGTTGTGGTTGGAAATTAATGAGTGAATTATTGATTGCGTGAATGAGTGAATAACTTACTCGCTAATTCACTCATTCGCTAAATAAAAAAGATGGCAAAAAGAGATTATTACGATGTTTTAGGTGTTTCCAGGGGTGCGGATGCCGACGAGATAAAGAAAGCATATCGCAAGATGGCTATCAAGTATCACCCTGACAAAAATCCGGGCGATAAGCAGTCTGAAGAAAACTTTAAAGAAGCCGCCGAAGCATATGAAGTACTAAGCAACGCTGAAAAAAAGGCGCGCTACGACCAGTTTGGCCATGCTGCCAATGCGCATTCAGCAAATGGCGGCGGTTATGGCGGTGGCGGTATGAATATGGAAGACATATTCAGCCAGTTTGGCGATATATTTGGTGGCGGCAGCCCTTTCGACGGTTTTTTTGGCGGCGGAAGGCAAAGCGGAGGCGGCCGGCGTGTTCAACGTGGCAGCAACCTGCGCATCAAAGTAAGATTAACGCTCGAGGAAATTGCCAATGGCACCGAAAAGAAAATAAAAGTAAACAAACAAGTGGCCTGTAAAACCTGCGATGGAACAGGTGCAAAAGACAGGTCATCAGTACAAACTTGTAAAACCTGTGGCGGCCAGGGCGCAGTGCGCAGGGTAACCAATACCATCCTGGGCCAGATGCAAACTACCAGCACCTGCCCTACCTGTAACGGCGAAGGCACTACAATTACCGCAAAATGTACTGTCTGCCATGGCGAAGGTGTGGTACGCGATGAAGAAACGATCAGCATCAACATACCTGCCGGTGTAAGCGAAGGCATGCAGCTAAGCATGAGTGGAAAAGGGAATGCAGCGCCCCGAGGCGGTGTTCCGGGTGATTTGATTATCCTGATCGAAGAAATACCACACGAAACTTTAAAACGCGATGGCAACAATGTGATTTATGACCTGCACATCAATTTTGTTGACGCAGCAATAGGAACTACAGTTGAGGTACCTACAATCGATGGTAAAGCCAAGATCAAAATTGACCCTGGTACCCAGGGTGGAAAGATATTAAGACTAAAATCGAAAGGGATACCTGAAGTGAACTCCTACCATCGTGGTGACCAACTGGTGCATATAAATATCTGGACACCAAAAGCATTGAGCCGCGAGGAGCGCGAAATACTGGAAAAATTGCAAGATTCTCCAAACTTTAAACCAAGTCCCGGCAAAAACGAGAAAAGCTTTTTTGAGCGGATGAAGGAATATTTCGAATAAGTCCGAAAGTCGGAAAGACCGCATAAGTCCGAA
The DNA here is from genome assembly GCA_043739405.1 of Mucilaginibacter sp. GTDB lineage: Bacteria > Bacteroidota > Bacteroidia > Sphingobacteriales > Sphingobacteriaceae > Mucilaginibacter. The sequence goes on from JAYUEE010000024.1 coordinate 75,698, forward strand.
AGATTTTAAGGCCTGGGATCAGTTTGATTTCGGGCTTTTTTATTTCTTTACCGGTTGATGTTGTATCAGTTTATTAATTAGGTTCTCCACCGTTTTATAGTCAACCTTCTCAACCAAATAAGCCTGCCCGTTGCCGGTATCATCCCAAATATCGCTGCCATCGTTGGATACTTTCATTTTTCCCGGATGAAGCGTATAATAGGCCGAATATCCTTTGATCGCGACAAGCACTGCTGTTTCGTCCCAACTCATCCGGCCTGCTGAATCTTCTTTGGCCTTAGGTATGCATATGGAGAATACATCTTTAATGGGGTCGTTTTGGATGGACATATTATGTATTAATGGTATCCCAACATGAATCTTCGCTCCTATTTCAAACCCACTTAAGATGATCTGGGTCGGCCAGTTACTGTAAACATTCTGCGAAGCTTTGGCGTCCTTCATCACATTAAATTCAAACCCGGACGGGAACTTGCCTGCCATACAAACCAACAGCTTCACCTTTTTGGAGACGAGCGCTTTCCCATCAAGGCCGGAATATTCATCAGCAGTGGTATTTAATAAGTTTGAAAGATTTGTCAGAAATCCTACAGTTACGACGGTCACGCTTTTATCCGGTTGCGAGGCCAGTATTTTGCGGTACAGCTTTACAGCATCCCAGGCTTCATCATTTGTTTTTATTTTATGAGGATATTTCGCCACGAGTGTGTCCGTCCAATGTTGAAAGTCACGCAACTCCAACGCATATCCTTTCGGAACACCTACCGGTATATCTGGCCTCTTGAAATAAGTATTAAATACGTTTAACACGCCAGCCACACCCTCATATTTGGTACTGGCCATGGTTGCGAGTATTTTAGCTTGTCCGCTGTCCGCTAAAGCATGCAAAATGGTGATGGCACCTGTGTCGTCGTAGTCAGGGCCCATATCGCTATCAAAAATAATGTTGACAGGCTTTTTGATAACTCTTTGTGCATAAAGGCCAGACGAAACCAAACATATCAGGCTTAACAATAGCATTTTATAGGCATTCAATTTCATGATTACTTTAAAGGTTTAAAAGGAAGGAGTTTATTGTAAGTATACACTAAATTATTATTTTTATGACGAATCAATCGCGACATGATAAGTATACTAACATCTTGGTCTATTTAAGGTACTTGATTCTCTTTCGTAACAAAAGCACTATCTTTCAATCCAATTATCATAACTGACCTTTTTATATGTTAAGTATTCGACACATCGAAAAGCAATATGCCGGCCACAAGGCATTAAGCGATGTGAGTTTAGAAGTTGAAAGCGGGCAAATATTCGGCCTTTTAGGCCCGAATGGCGCCGGCAAAACCTCTCTGATCCGCATTGTCAATCAAATTACCGCTCCTGATTCAGGCGAAGTTTACTTTAACGGCGAAAAGCTCAACCAGTCGCACATCAACCGCATTGGTTATTTGCCCGAAGAACGCGGTCTTTACAAAAAAATGGAGATCGGCGAGCAGATGATCTACCTCGCACGTTTGAAAGGACTATCACGGGACGAAGCAACGAAACGTTTAAAGGTGTGGTTCGAGAAGCTAGGCATGGAAACCTGGTGGAAAAAAAAGGTAGAAGAACTCTCTAAAGGCATGCAGCAAAAGGCACAATTTGTGGCGACTGTATTGCACGAGCCCGATCTGCTTATCCTGGATGAACCTTTCACAGGTTTCGACCCCGTAAATGCCGAGCTGATCAAAGACGAGATCCTGGAGCTGAACAAAAAGGGTGCTACCATCCTATTCTCCACCCATCGCATGGAATCGGTCGAGGAGCTTTGCGATTCCATAGCCCTATTAAACCTTTCGCACAAAATACTCGATGGCAAGGTTAGAGCTATTCGCAATTCCTACCGTAATGATACTTACATGGTTGAATACTCCGGCGAAAAATTGAGCTTCGACGGTACTCAACCTTTCGAGATACAAAGTGAATCAACCGACGAGGATAGGTATGCGATGAAGATCAGCCTTAAAACGGGCAGCACTGCCAACCAGGTGTTGCAATACCTGCTCCCAAAAACACAGATCACCATGCTACAGGAAGTGATCCCGAGTATGAACGAGGTATTTATTGAAACCGTAAATAAAAAATCTGCCTAATCATGGATAAGATATTACTAATCATCCAGCGTGAGTACGTTACGCGGGTAAGGAAAAAGGCATTTATTGTGATGACTTTGTTGGTTCCGGGGCTTTTTGGGGGCATGTTTGCCACCATTTCATACCTGGCCAATAACAAGGATCAAACGATTCATATTGTAAACGTTATTGATAATAGTCGCCAATTCCAGGATAAATTCGTCAGCACCAAATCTTTAAAATTCCAAAATACAAGCAAGTCTGTCGAGGCCGTTAAAGCAACGCTGAACGACGAAGACTTAGTATTGATGATACCCGCAGGGAAAAATGATACGGCGGAAGTGTATGCCAGGAAAAAGAATACACTCGCGCTATCTGACGATATTCAACAACAGATGAACAATATTGCATCAAACGAAAGCCTCGTAAAAATGGGTATAGATACCGCCCGGCTACACAGCGTTAAAAACAACATCGTGGTAAAAAGCCGGGAAATGACCGCCCAGGGTGACAAAAACGCCAATATCGGTGCGGCCTATGCGCTTGCATTTGCCGGGGCCATTTTGATCTATATGTCGCTGTTTATATACGGCGCACAGGTAATGCGCGGTGTGATTGAAGAAAAAACAAGCCGTATTATCGAGGTCATTGTTTCTTCCGTGAAACCATTTCAGCTCATGGCCGGGAAAATTATAGGTGTCGGATTAGTTGGGCTCACACAATTCGCGCTGTGGATCGCTCTATCTTATATCGTTGGTAAGATATTCGGCGAAGATACAATGCATGGAAAAATGGCATTTATACATACTATGGCTTCCAGTGCGGCCTATGAATTGTTGTGTTTTGGATTTTATTGGATAACCGGGTTTTTACTTTACAGCGCACTTTTTGCCGCTGTGGGCTCAGCTGTCGACAGCGAGACCGAAACGCAGCAGTTTATGTTCCCTATCACTTTGCCTTTATTATTCACCTATATTCTATGTGTTTCCTATCTGTTCACGGTACCTGATAGTCCTTTAGCAGTCTGGCTATCCATTATTCCGTTTACCGCTCCGGTGGCAATGATGATGCGGTTACCATTCGTTGTTCCGGCGTGGCAGTTAGCTTTATCAATGAGCCTGATGATCGTTGCCTTCGTCTTCTGCACCTACGTTGCCGCAAGGATCTACCGTGTAGGTATTTTGATGTACGGTAAAAAGCCAAGTTTTAAAGAGATGGCCAAATGGTTCTTTTATAAAGAGTAACCGAATATTAATATAATTGCATCAATAATCCCTTAGATACTAAACAATTTAAGGGATTATTTATTTTAGAGGCATGGATAAACGCGTTGCCGTAATGGACCTCGGCACCAATACCTTTCACCTACTGATAGCCGAAGGCAGCATTAGCGATTTCCGCGAAATTGTCCACGAACATATTGCGGTAAAAATAGGGGAAGGTGGCATTAATAAAGGCATTATTGTTCCCGAAGCATTTGAACGCGGTATTGACACGATGAAAGGATTTAAGGGTCAGATCGATGGTTATGATGTCCAAAAAGTCAGGGCGATTGCCACATCCGCCTTACGCAACGCTTCAAACGGGCAACTTTTTATTGACGCTGTAAAAAAGGAAACAGGAATAGAAATTGAGGTTGTTGATGGGAACCGCGAAGCAGCGTTTATTTATAATGGCGTAAAAGCTGCAGAAATCTTATCTGCCGAAAGTTCGCTGATATTAGATATAGGTGGTGGCAGTGTCGAGTTTATTATCGGAAATAAAGAAGGCATACTATGGAAACAAAGTTTCGAGATCGGCGCTGCGCGATTGATGGAAATGTTTCACCACACCGATCCAATCCCGCCAGCCTCCATTGAAGCCTTGAATATTTATCTTGAGAGCACGCTGCACAGTCTGTTTACAGCTGTCAAAGAAATGCCTGCTCATACGCTAATAGGCTCATCCGGTGCTTTTGAAACCTTTGCCGAATTGGTTGCCCTGAAAAGAAATGACATATTCGACCTTAAAAACACGAAGAACTATATTTTGGACCTCAGGGAATTACTTACGGTAACGGACGAGCTTATACTATCCTCCCATGCAGGACGTGAAGCCAATCATGCCATCATTCCTGTGCGTGTGGATATGATTGTAACGGCATCATTAATCACTCGCTATATCATACATAAGCTTGGTATAATTAACGTGGTGCTTTGCACCTATTCGCTGAAAGAAGGCGTATTAGCCGAAGTGATGAAGTAACGTCAGAAGAATCTTATAATCTTATGCCAAATACGCTAAAAAGGACTATTGATCTTTATCGGTTGGATTGACAACTACCGGATCGCGAATTGGTGAACTATCTTCCAACCAAATATCGTGATAATCATTTCCTATGAACGACACCTCTTTCTTTTTAAATCCTTTAAAGGTGATGATTATGTGATAACTCGTGTCGGGTATAAGTATTGTGAATCTTCCGTCCCGATCAGAGTATGTAATTAAGTGAGTCCTTTTCACTTTTATTTTAACCCCTCCTATTGGCAAACCGTCTTCTTTTAGTTTTACAATGCCAGTTATCTTTAAATATTTCGTAGAATCTTTAATAAAAATATTCCCCTTTTCGGAGAATGGAGATAGTAGCATAGAAAATGGTTTCGCATTCGCGGCAAACCGTAAAAACGATAACAGACTAAACAAAAATATTACTGTAATTATTTTTTTCAAATCGAGATTAATGGTTACTTTTAAGTTATTTAATATCTATCTTATTTATTACCATATACTTATCCTATCTGCCGGAGCCCTGTACATTTTTTGCCCGGGCTTCAAATTATAAGTTTTATAAAACTCGTCGAAGTTTGAATATGGTCCAATAATCCTGTACCATGACGGCGCATGGGGGTCTGTTTTGATAAAGGCCTTCAGGTAACTGTCCGTCATTTTTCTTCTGCGGCATTGGGCGAATGACATAAAATAACGTTCTGCCGGCGTAAAACCGCCTATCTTTTTGCCTGCTTTGTACTGCGCTGTTTTTTTGAATGCATCGAAGGAGATAGCAAGCCCACCAAAATCGGCTATATTTTCTCCCTCTGTCAAAGATCCATTAACATGCAATGAATCCAGTATTTTATAACCATCATACAGCTTTACTATCTGGTCTGCCTTCTGTTTGAAGTGTTTTTCATCAGCAAGTGTCCACCAGTTTTTTCGGTTGCCATTGCCATCAAACTGGCGCCCCTGGTCGTCAAAGCCATGGGTTAGTTCGTGCCCTATCACCAGCCCTATCCCGCCGTAATTTATAGCATCGTCGGCATCCATGGCAAAAAATGGGTACTGCAATATTCCGGCCGGGAACTCGATGGTGTTTAACGAGGGGTCGTATTCCGCATTTACGGTTGGAGGCGTCATCCCCCAGCGACTTCGGTCGGCCTTTTTACCATTCAGGTAATTGATCATGTCTTGGTACAAATAACCCTTACAGGCCAGGGCATTTTGAAAATAGGTTCCGGGGTCAATTTTTACCGTTGCGTAATCGCGCCATTTGTCAGGGTAAGCTATTTTTCTTACGATGGCATGCAGCTTGGTAATAGCTTTTTGTTTGGTGGTATCGCTCATCCAGTCCAGCTTCTTTATTCTTTCTTCAAAGGCGGCTTCAACATTGGTTACCAGAGTGTCCATGCGGGCCTTGGCTGCCGGTGGGAAATACTTTTTCACATAGGTATACCCCAGCGGATCGCCCATCAGCCCATCAATAACGCGCGATACCTGGTTCCACCGTTCCAGCGGAACATTTTGGCCGTTTAAGGTTTTATCCCTGAATACATAGTTGGCATGAGCTATATCTTTATCCAGGAAAACAGCTGTGTTGTCCAACAAATGAAACATGAGGTAACTTTTCCAGGTATCCAAACTCGCCTTTGACAATTGAACAGCCAGTCCCCTAAAAAACTCAGGCTGAGCAACAACCACCGAATCTTCTTTGATTTTTAATTGGGTCATCAGCGACTCCCATTTAATACCCGGAACAGTTGCGACTAAGTCCTTTACGCTGTATTTATGATAGTTTGCATCAATGTCCCGCAATTCAACAGGTGTTTTGGAGGCCTGTGCGAGGGCTGTTTCCAAAGCGATAATGCTGGTTGCATCTAACCCGGCTTTGATTTCCCCTTCGCCGGTATACGAAAGCAGAGCAGTTATATATTGGCGATAAGCCTCACGTATCTTTTTGGTGTCGCCATCAGTATTAAAATAATAGCTTTTCTCCGGCAATCCCAATCCGCCCTGCCCAAAATAAGCAACTACCTCCGAACTATTTTTCAGATCCGACCCTGCGCCGAAACCAAAAGTGTTCGGAACTCCCATTGTTTGATCCATCGCAATTTCTGCTAATAGATCGTCGGCATTTTTGATCGCTGCTATCCTATCGAGGTCCGCTTTTATCGGGTTGATCCCTAATTTATCTATCGCTGCGGTATCCATCCCGCTTTTATACATATCGCCCACCATCTTTTCCATTTTATCTGACGGTGATGAAGAAGCTGCCTCCTCCAGCATTGCTTTTATCTTTTTGAAATTATCGTTTTCCGATATCTTGGCCGTCCCCCACCAAACCTCGCTGGCCGGTATTGGGGTGTTTTTTATCCAGGTACCGTTGGCGTATGAAAAAAAATCGTCGCCGGGCACCACACTTAGATCCATATTGGCCGAATCGATATAATTATGAAACGAACTGCTTTCGGTTGTGTGTTTACACGATGACGATACGACGATCAGCGCAGCAAAAGCCGCAGTTGCGATAAAAAGGTTTTTTCTCATGATAAGACTAAGTTATACAATTAGAATTATCAATTGATAGGGTAAAAACACCTTATTTAAGCATCTATAGTAATTACATTGTATCATTTTGGAAGCAAGTCAAAAAAATAAGGCATCATTTGTATATTGCAAACTTTATCGCACCAGACACTATGAAAACTAAATCTAGCCTCATCTGCTTACTTGTTATTTTTTCTATTTCAGTACAGGCGCAAAGGAAAAGAAAGCCGCAAAATGTAGATACCATTGTATCCAATTACCAGCCAGCTGACCTTTTTACACCAAGGTTTTATCCTGAGAAAGGGAATGAAATGCATGGTGCTAATGGCGAGCCGGGCTCCAAATACTGGCAAAATCGCGCCGACTATCATATAAAAGCGACTATTGATACAAACACTAAAACCTTAACAGCGGTTGAAACCATAGATTATATTAATCGCAGTCCGGATGCGCTGCAATATTTGTGGCTGCAACTGGACCAGAATACTTATAAAAAAGACGCACGTTCTAATTATTACAGCGATTTCCCAGCTGCGCCAACCCAGCATACCAACGGTTACCAGATCGAGTCGGTAGCATTTGATAACGGGGATGTGGTAAGAGGAGCTGAATTCATTATTTCGGATACCAGGATGCAGGTCCGCCTGCGAAAACCATTACTCCCTTACAAGGGTAGCGTCAGGCTGCGCATCAAATATCATTATACCATTCCCGCCGCATTTGGCAACCGGACGGATTACTCGGACACCAAAAACGGTAAGATATACGAGATTGCCCAATGGTTCCCCCGGATGTGTGTTTATGACGACAGCCAGGGCTGGGATACTTTGCCTTTTCTTGGAAGTGGCGAATTTTACCTTGAATATGGAGACATTGATTATGAAGTAACCGTTCCATGGGATATGATCGTAGCCGGTTCAGGCGAATTGCTGAACCCCAAAGAGGTTTTGACGCAAACCCAAATAAACAGACTTGCTGCCGCCCGTAATAGCGACAAGACGGTTATAATTCGTAATGTTAATGAGGTAACCGATCCTGCTTCGCGACCGGTCCACAAGGGAACCCTCACCTGGCATTTCAAGATGCTCAATACCCGTGATGTAGCCTTTGGTGCATCCAAAGCTTATGTATGGGACGCAGCAAGGGTTAATTTGCCCGGTGGCAAAAAATCGCTGGCAATGTCAGTTTACCCGGTTGAAAGTGTGGGGGATACGGCATGGGGAAGAGCTACTGAATATCTTAAAAAATCTATAGAGTATTTTTCTGAAAAATGGTTTGTTTATCCCTGGCCTGTTGCAGTGAACGAAGCGGGCGTAGCCGGAGGTATGGAATACCCGGGAATTGTATTTGACGGTATAACCGATAAAAAGGGAGAACTATATTGGGTCACCGCGCATGAAATAGGACATAACTGGTTCCCGATGATTGTTGGCTCTGATGAGCGCCGGTTTGCCTTTATGGACGAAGGGTTCAACACGTTTATTGATATTTACGCTGCCGATGCTTTTAACAAGGGTGAATATGCCCCAAAACGCGACAGCGAATATGCCCCCGGCGGCGGAAACCCGGCTGATGAGATCATACCTATCCTCCTTGACCCCGATGCGCCAACAATTATGACCTCTGCGGATGCGGTAACCGAAAAATACCGCCATGCAATAGAATATTTCAAACCCGCTTTTGGTATGGTACTGCTGCGCGAACAGATATTAGGGCATGATCGTTTTGATTATGCTTTCAGAAATTACATCCATAAATGGGCTTTTAAACACCCGCAGCCGGATGACTTTTTCCGTTCGATGGATAATGGCGCCGGTGAAGATCTGTCGTGGTTCTGGAAAGGCTGGTTTTATAACAACCTAAAACTCGACCTGGAGCTGGTTGGTGCTGAATACGTAAACAACGACCCAAAGCAAGGTTTAAAAGTGACTGTGGCCAACCTGGAACAGATGGCAATGCCTTTTGCGGTTGAGGTGAAATTAAAAGACGGCAGCAAGCAACGCATACAAGTTCCGGTAGAACCGTGGCTGCAAAACAACATGGTGTCATTTATCATACCCACAACCGGCGAAGCCAAAAGCGTAACAATTGATCCGGATAATGCCCTGCCTGATGCCAATAGGGGCAACAATGGATTTGTTTTTAGGTAATCAGGAATTTGATTAGAGCGCTTTAAACCAACCGAACAGGTCGGGATGAAGGCCTATGGCAAACTGTAATATCCCTAATGCAAAGAGAACGAGCCCCACATACCATAGGGATTTTTTCTTTGACAGTAGCGAGACCGCCGATAATGATATCGCTATTTGAAAAAAGGTAACTGAACGCGCCAGCAGCATGTCTTTATTGAGATGGTCCTCCGACTCTTTCTCAAGTTCTGTGGCCTTCTCCTGTATTTTCTCCTGGTCTTTTTTTAATTTGGCCTTTCGGGCTGCTGCCGCTTTAGATGTGTCAGATTTTGTTTCCCTCAGTTGCAACACTGCATCCGCTACCTCCGCTTTGATACCTTTTGCATTGTAATATGACCATTGGTCCGATGCCTTTACCTGGGTTATCAGCGCCTCATTACTTTGATGTCCGGCCATTAAACTGCTTACAGCTGCGAAAGCAGCCATAAAAGCGGTAGATATGGCAACTGCCATTGACCACCTGTTATGGTTCTCGTGTACAGCTTCGTGTATATGTTCGTGTAAATGCTCGGTGGGTACTTCGGGTTCTTCCATTTTTATTAACAGGTTTATTTATACGATGATAAATTTAAAAATAAATCTGGTTTCTAAGCTAACCTTTTCAGTTGCTGGTACAACTTTTCGGTAGGCAGGCCCACTACATTGGTATAAGAGCCATTAATCCGGTCGATACCAATGAGGCCTATCCACTCCTGTATGCCATAAGCGCCAGCTTTATCCAACGGTTCGTATTTGTCTACATAAAAACGTATCTCCTCGTCCGTCAGTTTGCGGAAAAACACTTCCGACACATCATGAAACAAGTTATACTTATGTTTATAGAGCAGGCAAACACCCGTAACTACCCGATGCACTTTACCCGATAGCATTTGCAGCATTTCAAAAGCATGTTCTTTGGTTTCCGGTTTGCCTAATATCTGCCCGTCAACATCCACGATAGTATCTGCAGTAAGCACGATCTCGTCGTCAACTGATTCATCAAAAGCCTTAGCTTTTTTTTCGGCGATGTAGACCGCTATTTCAACAGGATTTAAATGTTCAGGATACGATTCATCAACTTCTTTCAGCACTATACGGAAATCAATATCCATCAGGCGAAGCAACTCCTGCCTGCGCGGTGATTTGGATGCGAGAATTACTTTTATATTATTGTTCATGGTTAATAGATCATGGTTCATGGCATTTGCAGGATGGCTATGAACCATCAACCATATGCTGACAACTTTACCAGCTATACGCCTGCTCACTCATCCATTTGCCCTGCACCTTTAGTACTTTTTCTATCACATCGCGAACAGCGCCTTTGCCACCCGGAAACGGAGATATATACTGACTGATTGCCTTTATCTCTTCCGCCGCGTCTGCAGGGCAAACAGCAAGGCCTGCCATTTGCATCACTTCCAGGTCGGGGATATCATCACCCATAAACAATACGCCTGCGGGTAAAACGTGTTTTTCTTCAAGGTAAAGTCTAAAATTGTGCGATTTGGTATGCGCGCCGACATATACATCATTCACCCCCAAACTATTTAAACGATGTATGGATATTTTTGACCGGCTGCCGGATATAGCACAAACATTATACCCGCATTTCACAGCCAGCTGTATAGCATAACCATCCTTAATATTAAACTGCCTGAATTGGTCGCCGTTTTCGGTAACGTAAACGGAGCCATCGGTCAGCACACCGTCAACATCAAAGACGAAGGTTGAAATATCTTTTAACTTATTAAGAAATGATTCCACCGATTATAGTAAGATTACACTGATTTATTTTTTTGATTTCACCGATTGAACTGCCTATTCACAATTCACCATTGACAAAACTATTGATTATCCCGCCACTCGTAAACCCAGGCTGATTGTATCTGCTCCAGGTGGCCCTCGTTAGATTCTTCGCGTTTGCCAACAAAATTTGGCAAGGTTAGTATCCACTCCAACAGATCGGTAAAGCGGATACGGTATATTTTCGATTCGTCAAAGTCGTCGCCAAACTTTTCGTAAAGCTCAATGGCGATATCCTCGTGGTCATTCCAGTGAATGGGTAATGTAAATTTACTGTCTGTCATGTTTCTAAATTAACACTATATCGGTGCAATCGTAATATAAATCTGTGGAATCTGGTACTAGTGACCCATAAAGCCCGACTGGTCGGGCAGCGTAACTTCAATATCGCCATCAATGATCACACATTGGCAACCCAGGCGCGAATTGATGCGCGGGTTAACCGCACGGTCGATAAAATCTTCTTCTTTATCCGATATTTCCTGGATGTTATCCATCCCTTTATTAACGTAGATATGGCAAGTGCTGCAACCGCAAACACCGCCGCAATTGTGCTGTAACTCAATGCCGTTTTCCAGGCAAACGTCAAGCACAGACTCACCTTCGGCAATGGGCAGTTCAACAGGTTCGTGCCCCTTTTCCTCAAAGTTTATCTTTACCTTATAGATGTTCATTGGCGCAAAAGTAACAAAATTATACGCCCCCGTACCCCCCGTTATCCATTTTGATAATCAGCTGACTTAACTCTGTATATAGGCGCTCTAATTCAGGATTATCCTGCAATAATTGCTGGTGTGCCATCATAGTTTTTTCGTCATTGCGGATAGCCGGGCCGGTTTGCACCTCAGCGGGGAGATGCTCCTGTACTTTTTCTGCCGTTTCCAGGATGAGTGGTCGCAACAGGTTAAAATCCAAATCATGTTGCTGCAACAGCTTACCGGCAGCATAGTAAAGGTAGTTTGGAAAATTACAGGCAAACACGGCTGCCAGGTGCAGGGTCTTTCGTTGATCGGAATTTACCCTGTAAACATTATTAGAAATGGTCCTGGCCAATTCTTCAAGTTGAATAGTGATTTGTTCATCCGCACCTTCAATGCAAAGCGGAACAGTTCTAAAATTAACTTCTTTAGTTTTGCTGAACGTTTGCAGGGGGTAAAATACTCCTGAATTGGCTGAATATTGAGTTAAAACATCTAACGATGTAGCACCCGAGGTGTGGACAATCAGTTTGTTGTATCTGACTAATTTTGGTGCGATATCCCCTATTGCATCGTCCTTTACGGCGATGATAAACAAGTCGGTTTCTGGATTAATGTCACTAAAGTTATTGATAGCCTCCGCCTTCACATGATAAGCCAGCAGCGATGCGTTTTGCATGTCGCGGCTATAAACCTGTACAATGGTATGCCCTGCATTTTTAAAAGCCACCGCCAAATGTGTGGCTACATTGCCTGAACCGATTAGGGTGATGCGCATAATTGTTCTTATATTGCAGTATCTAAGCCGTCAAAAATATGCGATTAATTGTATTAATTATATTATTGTTCTTCGGAAGCATAAAGCCTGCATCCTGCACTGTGCAAACATTGCATATTGACACAATAAGAACTGTCGTAAAAAAGCATCCTATCAAACATCACTTACGTGCGGACAAGCCAAAATCCATATTGCCTGATGATAAACGGCACTATCGCGACTGTGTATTTACGTATAGATATTCAATAACACAGCGGCTCAAAAAATACCCGTTTTCAAAAGCCGTTAAGGTATTAGCTGTATCATATAATGATGGCTTGCCAAACCCCGATGTAATTATTGTGAAGGACAAAACCAAAAAAACAAAACCAGTCGGTCGTCTGCTCATCCACATTCACAATGATACACTTGACCATACATCACTATTTGAATTCAAGCAATTAACACCTAAGCAAGTGAACAGGTTGACCAACATGATATTTAACACTGACATTAAAGTACATAATAATCTTGATGACTATACCGACGGGGAATCTTTATGCTTTGAACCCCGTAATGCTTTCGTGTTTATTGATAAGTATGGAAAAGTGTTCGATTATGTCGAGGTCTGCTTTGAATGCAAGGGAACAGAATCAAAATCAGGCAGAATTCACATCGATAATTGCAACCAATCACTGGAGATGACAAAGAAATTCCTGATTGACCTTGGTATTAAATTCGGTACGCTAACAACTAACCCAGCTGACATGATGCGATGACGGTTAAACTGTCTTCCACTACTTATTTCCGGCTGTCGACCGTGAGGACATAGTCGACGGGTGGAATTTCGTGAGTTTTCAGACAGGCTAAACTGTCTTCAACTCCTTATTTCTTCTGAATATCGACATCAAAAAACCAATCACCATGATGATGGTACCCGACCAAAAGAAATTAATATACGGGAACTCAATAGCCTTCATTACGATATAGGATTTCCTGCTTTCAGGCTGTTGGTAAACACTGATCTCAACTTTTGCCTTATCCGGTATTACGCGCGAGAAACGTAGTTTTAAGCCAACATCTTCCACTTTTCGGGCAAAATCAAAACCTCTTTTGTCCTTTACCATAAATATAGGTTCGGCATTATAGGTTTTACCATTTGAAACCACTTTGAGCTGTGCGCCTACGGCTACATCATTCTTACCCAACGTAATGTTTTCAACCTTGGCGTTTTTGTCAAGTCCGGTTAATATCATATACCCGTCTCTGAAACGAATGGTATCCCCAATTGATACCTCATGCGGTACCGGAGCGTCGTAATTCTGATCATCATTGGCTTCCGAATGTGCATTTGCGCCACCCGACGGATCATCCTCTTCATACCTTATCGGCGCCATCGTAACGTGGGTATATAAATCGTGCAGAAAATAATGCTTAGTGTCCGGCGATGACACCAATCCCATTTTGCGGTTGGCCTGCGAATTTGGCTTCAATACAAACTCGTCTTTTACTTTACCATCATCGCCCATCAGTTTATAATCCACTTTAAAATAATGATTCGGCATAGCTATCGAATCACCAAAGTAGGTAACCAAATAATCGCCCATTTTCAGGGGCTGATTTTTGTATAGCATGATGTTTTCGCGAGGGTCGTTGCGTTTGGCAAAGTCAGCGCTGTATTGTTCGCCTGTGTTATTGATAGATACCACCTTGCTTGTTCCGGCGGCTATTACCGCACCTACCATTATCAGACCAAAACCAATATGCGCCACGGCAGAACCGGCCAGTTTAATTTTGCCTTTAACGGCGTCTGTAAATACTTTGATATTGGATAAGATGGTATATACAGCACCCAACATCACGAGCGAGAATACTACCCGTATGTGGTAAATGCCACTGACATAAACCACCAGGCTTGTTATAACTGCTGCCAGCACCAGGTAAATAGCGCCGGTAATTAACACCTTGCCCGAATCAGTCTTTTTATATTTCAAAAATTGCGTAATGCCGGTAAGTAAAGTAACCACGACGGCAAAACCCGCCTGGAAAACATTGTATAAAGTAACCGGGTTATTAGGAGGGGCGATGTTTGTTCCGAATATGCTGTTCCATACCGGAATAGACGTTACTATAACTAATTGCAGGCACGACAATGCGAGAAAAACTGCCCCCACAAACATCCAGAACTCGCGCGAATAAGTATCTTCTTCCTTTTTGGTTATAGGTAATTCTTTCCATCGGATGGCAACCAATACAATTGCTATTCCCAGGAATACCACCACATCAACTACCAGGTGCCAGAACATGCCCAGATCGGTAAACGCATGCACCGAAGTATCACCCAAAATACCACTGCGGGTTAAAAATGAAGCATACAATACCAGAACGAAACTGATTAGTATCAAAAAGACCGCCGTGAAATAGGAATGTCCCGTGTTTTTATATACGATCAAAACGTGTACGCCACCTATCAAAGTAAGCCAGGGAATTAACGCTGCATTTTCGACCGGGTCCCAGGCCCAAAAACCACCAAAGTTAAGCGACACGTAGGCCCAGAAAGAACCCATAATAACACCTGTCCCCAGCACCATCACTGCGAACAATGAATAAGAAATGGCAGGTTTTACCCATTCCGTATACCGTTTTTGCCATAAGCCGGCAATTGCATAGGCAAAAGGCACGATCATTGAAGCAAAACCCAGGAACAATGTCGGTGGATGGATAACCATCCAATAATTTTGCAACAAAGGGTTTAAGCCATTTCCGTCGGTTATATAGGTAAGATAGTTTTTGTATAGCTCGGGCCGTGCAGCGAATATTGGAGCAGATGATTTCAGGTCAATTGCGTCGCGCAGCAAAATAAATGGCGAACTACCTATACGCGTGCCTAATATCTGCACCCCCAAAAGCATAGATGCCAGCAGCGCTTGCGACAGGCACACAACTGCCATTACCGGGCTTTCCCACGATTTGGCTTTCCAAACCAGGATATTGCCTAAAACAGCCTGCCAGAAACACCACAGCCAGAAACTGCCCTCCTGTCCTTCCCAATAACTGGAAATGATATAATAGACAGGCAAACTTTTGGATGAATGTTCCCAGGCGTAGTGATATTCAAACAGGTGATTGTAAATGATATAGAACAGACAAACGCCAATACCAATTACGGATACCGTATTGATAAAAAAACTATAACGCGCAATGCGTTTCCATGAATTATCAGGATTGTTTTTTTCTTGTGCAGCGAAGAAATAACTGATTGCCGCAAGCAGGGCCGATGCAAATGAAAGAATGATAAAAAACTGGCCTAATTGACCCGGTAAAAGGTGCTCGCCCTTAAAAGCTGTATCCATTAATATTTATCTAATCGACCTTTTTTGCGCTGGCCTCTGTAATTTCAACCTTATCCTGCGTGTATTTGGAAGGGCATTTCATTTGTATATGCGAAGCCTGGAACTCGTTCCCTACCATTTTTCCCACCAGCACTATTTGCTCCGAACGTTCAAAATCCTGCGGTTTGGTACCGGTAAAACTTACTTTACATTCAGTGCCTTTTTTATCTTTCATGTAGAAACTGAAGTAATTGGCGTCTTTGGCGGCATCATAATATAACTCCTTTTGTTTATCCAGGAAACCTATAACATGCAATTCGCCACTGGTGTTTTTAGCATCTACGAACGAGCCATAAGAACTTGCGCTTGAGTATAAGCCTATAATGGTTGCAATTGCAATTGCTATCACAACCAAGCCTAAAATTGAACTTTTCTTCATCTGCGGTTTATCTTTTGTCTTCGAACTACAAAAATACAAAACGTTGAGCTAATAACGTTTATTACAAAAGATTAATCTTATTTAGAATTATTCCTGATAATATAAGAGGGTAATTTACTTCTCCAACTCGTAATAAGTGATAATGTAATAACCCAATCCACCCCTATGCAGCGTCAGGGCAATAAACTGTGAGGGGCCCAATAAATATTCCTGGGCATACTCGACCGCTATATGTTTGTTAAAATCATCATATTCAATGGTGACGCTGGAGTGTTCCGTTTTCGCGGACTGCAGTGCTTTGTCCAATATCCTTGGTTTAATTTTGATTTCAGCGGATTGGGCAAAACTCCGGTTGACCTTAAAAAGTATGGCTACACAGAGGCTTCCGAGCAGGATAACCGAAAAAAGATAGTATTTGAGCCGTCGCTCGATGAATAGAGAAGTGATAACGCCCGTTACCGCACCAGTGATGATTATCGTTTGAAAACTTATCAGAGTTACTGCATATTCTCGTTCAACATAAAAAAATGAATAAAAGCCTAAACTATACAGGACGGCTTTAATGATCCAGCCAGGCTTTATCTTTTTTAGTGCCTTGCTGAACTTGCTTGTTGAGTGTCTTGAGGTTCGCCTGGACCTTCGTCGCTCCATATAAAATTTAAACTATTAATATTTTGATAATATTAACAAAAAAATGTCATTGTATTTTCAATATAAGAAATACAATGACATCCAATTTTTAGTCATGAGCTTCCGGCTAACGCCGGTCCATTTATTATGGCCACACGCCGAGGTTCTGATACGATACCGCTATTTTATTGATAGCCCCAACAAAAGCCGCGGTACGCAGGGTATCGATTTTATCTGTGTTTTTGTAAGTCTCCCTAATTTCGTGATAAGAGCGTATCATGGTATCTTCTAATCCTGAATTTACCAGTTCCAATTCAGATGCGCCTTTAACTATGGTGGCACGCTGCAAAGGAGTTAAAGCAACACCGGTTATACCTTCAACCATATTTACCAGGTTGGTATTGGCCGTTTCTTCAAATCGCCTGTTCATACGGCCAAAAGCTACGTGAGACAGATTTTTAAGCCACTCGAAGTATGATACCGTCACACCGCCTGCGTTTGCGTACATATCAGGGATTATGATGCCGCCACGTTCGCAAAAATAAGTTTCAGCTTCGGGTGACGTAGGGCCGTTAGCACCTTCGGTAATTATTTTAGCTTTTATATTTTTGACATTGGCTATTGTGATCTGGTTTTCAAGAGCAGCAGGAACCAATATATCACAAGGTTGCTCAAGCCCTTCAAGGGAGTTTTTGAATTGCTGCTTTGCCCCCGGATAGCCTAAGATGGATCCAGCTGCTTTACGGTGCTGGAATACAGCCTCAATATCCAAACCATCAGCATTGTAAATTGCGCCCTCAAATTCGCAAAGTCCCACTATTGTAGCACCAAACTCAGTGAGGAACTTAGCCGAATGGTAACCTACGTTACCTAATCCCTGTACGATAACCCTTTTACCGGCTATTCCTGGTAAAAGGCCTATCTTCTTCATATCCTCGGCTACGCTCACACATTCGCGGGTAGCTATTGCAACGCCTCTGCCTGTGGCTTCGCGGCGCCCTGCTATACCTTGTAACGCAATAGGCTTACCGGTAACGCAACCCATAGCATCTAATTGCCCGGGATTCATAGTGGCATAAGTATCGGCTATCCAACTCATCTCGCGCTCGCCTGAACCATAGTCGGGCGCAGGAACGTCAATGCTCGGGCCGATAAAATTCTTCTTGATAAGTTCCACCGTATAACGGCGGGTTATATTCTCAAGTTCTTGTACGGTGTAGTTTTTGGGGTTTATTTTGATACCCCCTTTAGCACCACCAAACGGTACATTTACAATAGCACACTTATAGGTCATCAATGCAGCCAGCGCCATGACTTCATCCTCATTAACCATTTCGCTGTAGCGGATACCACCTTTTGTAGGCGACTGGTGCTGAGAGTGCTCTACGCGCCAGGCATCAATTACCTCAAAGCCATTTCCTTTGCGGATAGGAAAGCGAAAACGGTAAACGCTGTTACATGATTTAATTTGGTCGAGCAGCCCCGAATCGTGTTTGGTAAACTGTGCTGCGTAGTCGAAATTCTTGCATACGTCGCCAAAGAAGTGGGTATCATCCATGACGAGTAGATTATTATTTGCCATAATTTAGAATTGAATAATTATTAGATTCTTAAAAAAGTGCACAAAGTTGGCACAAAAATTATCAATATTGCAAATATAAAGTTGTTAGTGTTTTAGCTACACCCGTTAATAATAACAGTAAAACGATGTTTAAATCAAATAGGTTTATTTTTTAAACTAATTTTCTTTTTCGATTTTTTTCAATCTTCTGTCGATAGAAAATAAATAAACAGCCAGCCCTATAAAAATAATAGCTATCGTTATTACCACTACGTAAATTTTACCCGACCCACGCAATGCGTCGGCCATTTCGGGCTGAGCGGAGTTTTGTGCGTAAACCGTGGCACAACTTAATATCAAAATAGCCAGTGTCAATAATTTCTTCATTTTTATATAGCGTTATTTTTATATTCTATCAAACGAATGCGGTAGCGGATAGTTGCTATCCAAAGGGCAAACAAACTCCAGCCTAATACAGCCGGGTAAAAAACCAAACGCATGTGGCTGTCCAGGTCAAATTTGCCAAACGCAGGGTTGCCACCATTTCCGGGATGCAATGAATCCGTTAATCGCGGAAGCACAAACAGCAAGACCACCATAATAGGGAAAGAGAAAATATTGTAAATGGCTGCAATTTTCGCCCGTTTCTGCTCTTCCTCAATGGAATTACGTAAGACAAGGTAAGCGCAATATAGCAGAAACGCTATGGCGGCACTGTTCTGCTTAGGGTCGCCGCTCCAGAACTCGCCCCATGTATATTTCGCCCATATCATCCCTGTAATTAAGCCCATTGCATAAAATAACATACCGGTATTTACGCATTCGACCGACGCGAGATCGTACTCTTCTTTCCCGGTGCTTAGGTATTTAACACTATAGAAAACCGAGATCACGAACACAGCAAGCATTGAGAACCACATTGGCACATGAAAATACAGGTTCCGTATCGTTTCGTGAAGGATCGGCAAAGCGGGCACTTGCAGCAACAACCCGGCGAAAAGAGTGTAAAAGATCAGCACAACAGCTAATACTTTCCACCAGGTTTGATAAATAAATTTCATATCGTTTTGAGGTAGTAAAGGTACAATGTAAAGGCGAAAGCTAAAAGCTAAAAGCAAAAAGGTTTGGTCTTTCCGTTTTTAGTATCCAGTTCATTTGAATCAATTGACACCCTTGTTATCACCTGGTGCATAATTATAGGGCAACAATTCGCCTATTCGGTCCTTTGACCAGGAGCCTTCCGTAAGTAAAGTCCCTTGAAACACTACGCCGTTCGAATCAAATATCGCGTAAGGATCCATTAGGGTCAACACCCCGGTCTCAAAATTTTCCATATCCAGCGGGCGGTATAAGTCTTTAAAATCGGTTTCTTCGTGTTTTTTAGTATAAATCACATAAAGACAACCTGAAAACGAAAACTGCAAAGCGTATAAGCCCTGTTTGCCCGTGGGTTGATATACCTGGAAGGGTTGTAAAGGCTCTTTTGAGAGGTTCTCATGATAATATTTTGACATATTTGATTTGTCCAACCAATACTTGAATGAGTCGGCCCTGCCTTTTTGACGGAATTCCGTCATTTTTTGGTGGATGATCTCATCATTCGGCCTCTCGGGGTTTAGTTCCCTGGTGAGCTTCCGTATAATGAAGCCATCCTGTGTAAGTGTGCTATTACTCAAAGAGCGCAAAAAGTTTCGTTCGGAGCCATAATAGGCATCCTCGCGTCTTTTATTCCAGTCTTTTTTCTGTTCTGCAGTTCCTTTCAATTCTTCAAAAACAGCATGCCCCCTCCAGTCTGTCATACCAGAGAGGCCCGAAAAAGAGAATGTGTCAATTAAGTATTTGATGCGATACCCCAGAGCCCTATTCTCAACTATCAGGAAATCGTCGGACCAGGCCTCCAGCGTAAGTTTCTTGTTGTGATAGATCATATTAAGGGTATGCGGATTTATAATTTCACACCTTTTGGAATCTTCAGTGGTGCCTATAAATTCTTTTTTAAATAATTCCAGGTTTCTTTTCCAATCAGCAGCGGTAGAAATTACCACGCCGCGCAACTCTGTCACCTTTGGTTTTAACTCGATGCTGAGATTGATCGGCTCGCTACCTACCAATACGGGCTGTGTAGTTTCCAGGAATCCTATCGACGTTGCCACCAGGGTATATTGGCCGGGTTTGACGCCTACTAATTTAAATGAACCGTCATCGGCCGTCTCTGTACCAAAGGACGAATTGCTCAAAAAAACGCTGACCTTACCAATACCTGTATGTGAAACCGATGTAGTTACCCTCCCCGAAATGGTGATTGTTTGCGCCTGGCTAATGAATGGTAAAAAAAGCAAAAGCAGAATCAGCCTGTTGATACTCATTTTACAAAGATACTTTAACGGGGTTTTTATAACGCGAAGAAAAGTATTTATTGTGAATAATTAATGAAGGAAATGCTTAAATCCCCGCTCAATCTAACTGGGATTGTAAAAATTTCAATACAACAAATGGTACTAACTTAGGTGAATAATAATTTCGCCGGATTTGATTTCGATAGGGTATTTTTTTAATGGCCATTCAGCGGGACCCTGTGTAACACGACCATCTTTATCAAATGCACTGCCATGCAACTCGCATTTAAAGCTGTTTCCGGTTGATATAAGCTGGTTATCAGCATGAGTGCACCGTAGCAATAAGGCGGTATAAGTGCCATCCTTCTCCTTATGTAAGGCAATGTTATAAGAAAAGTTTTTCGGCTGTATCACCCGGAAGTCGCTTTGCGCGAATAATGACACAGGCACAGTAACGCTATTGGAATCAATAGTTGCTGTGTAAGCAGGCAGCGCCGCGCAAGATGATAGCGAACTGATAGCCATACCCGCTCCAATCGCCATACAAGCGATACAGGACTGCTTTACAAAGTCTCTCCTATCCATCTTACTAAAATGATAAGGCTATGCCCAGGTTAACCAGGTTGTAGTTCTGTTGATAAGGCTCAGCTGCAGGATTAGCATTAACAACCAGGTTGGGATTTTGCGTCCCGGTATGTGCTATCCTTACATCGGCTTTGATAGCCACATTGCGGATAGGTAAATACGTAAAACCGGCTACTACATGGTTTTGATTTAGTGTTCCGTCAATTGTCCCATTTGACGGAATGCTGGCATTCACATCAAGCTTTTCATCACGAACAAACACGATCAATTGTTTATCATGATTTTTGTGGAATGCGTACAACAAATCATATCCAATTTCGGCGTAAGCGCCATATTCAGTTTGCGGGGTATTATTGGTATACGCACTGTTGATACGTGATGCATCAGGAATAGAAACGAAAGTGCCCAAAACCCTTACCTGGAAACCATTATGAATATATTGCATATCAGCTTCACCAATCGCCACATGTGTACCGAATGTACCTGAATTCAGGCCCAAACTATCCGCTTTAAGCTTACTTACACCCACCGTTCCGCCGTAATAACCTGAAACCTGGAACTTGAAATCACCCTGGTAATATTGCAACGCAGCAGTTAGCGCAAGGTTATTGGCGGTCGCATTTTTTCCCTCAAAACGGCCTTCGCGGATACCGTTGCCATGCTCAAACATGCCCGAGTTGAGGCCGTTGACTAAGCCAACCGAATAGTTGACGGGCAAATTATTCAGTCGTCCATAAAACCCGACACCTAGTTCGCGCCAGGTCGAAGGTAGAATGAATGTCTCAACGTAGTTACGCTCGTTGCCATTAAACGTATTAGGCAGATGGTTTTCATTCAAAATTCCGATACGGGGTAAAAATAAACCTGCAACCAGGTATTGATTAGCGTTCAGGTTGAATTTCAGGTAAGCCTGCTCAATGCTTACTTCGCCACCTGGTTCTCCGCCGGCCACCTTGGCATCTTCAACTTCCAGTTCAGAGAAGAAAGAAATTTCATCAGTGAATTTATGCCCGGTGAACAGAACGAAACGTTCTAAATCAACCTTTGAGGTTTGTAATACTGAATTGCGTTGGTAAAAAACATTTCCATAGCCGCCTATTGTAGTAGCGCTTTTGGATTGATTATTTGATAGTGAATCTTCCGTTGTTGTGGCCTTTGTATTCTGGGCCAATGTATTGGTTGAAATTAGTGCAGAGACTATTAATAAATTAAAAGTTATATGTTTCATTTTTCTATTTGTTTGATGTTGCAAACATAATATTTATTTAGACTAAGTCTAAATAAATATTAAAAAATATATGCAAGCATCTTCTTGACTGTAAAACAGTGAGATGAATGAGAAAATTAAATCAAGCTTTAGTCACGCCACAAGTAAGGAAAAAGCAGCAGCGAGGTAGCGATAACGATGACATTAATGGCGCACAACACACCAATATTGCTGTAATTCACACTCCTGCCCAAGCCGTCCATGGCATTTTTACTGAGACGGATAAGCACCAGGATAACGGGGATAATAACAGGGAAGCTAAGTATTGCCATTAGTGTCCCATTATTTCCTGCTTTGGAGGCAATGGCAGATATCATAGTAAATATCGTGGAGAAACTGATACTGCCCAGCATTACGGAAAGAAAGTAAAAAAGCGGGTCGCCTAAAGTATTGCTGAAGAAAAGCATATAGATCGGCAAGGTCAATGCACTAAGCAGCGACATCAGGAGAATATTATAAATGGTTTTTGACAGAATAATAGCTTGCGGACTGGCGATTGAGTAATAATACAATAGCCGGCTTTTACTCTCTTGCATAAAGCTCTTTGCGATGGCATTCACGGAAGCAAAAAGCATGATTATCCAGAATAAAACGTTCCATACGATGGGATAACTCCGGGTGCCGGTAAAACCGGGTGTGAGACTGAAAGAAATATAACAGATAAATACCGTGGAAACCACATACAGCAAAACCCCATTAAAAGCATATTTGGACCGCCATTCGAGGAGGATTTCCTTTTTTAACAAATTCCAGGTTTGGTTGAAGAGCCCCATTTGTGCAAAGATATGTTTTTGTGAGGTGAAAGGATAAAGGCAAAAGGACAAAGGTCACATGCAAGATGAAAAGAACGAAGAAAACAACCTTTCGCCTTTATCCTTTCACCTTTCCGCCTTAACTTTACCACATGCCAACTATTCTCCATCAAACACCGATCGGTATTGCCAGGATAAAAGAAGAAGACGGGTTTATTACTTCTGTTAAAGTCATGGATTTCTGCGATGACGAAGTTGACGCTCCTACTCCCCTGCTTAAAATAGCCATAAAGCAATTAGACGAGTATTTTGCAGGCGAGCGTAAAGTATTTGATTTTCCGATAAAACAGGCTGGCTCAACTTTTCAGCAGGAAGTATGGCAATGTTTATTAAATATAAGCTATGGGAAAACCATCAGTTATTTGCAGCAATCAAAAATGATGAACAATCCGCTTGCCATAAGAGCAATTGCTTCCAGTAACGGCAAAAATGACCTGGCGATAATAGTTCCCTGCCATCGTGTAATCGGTTCAGATGGGAGCCTTACGGGATATGCTGGAGGTTTATGGCGCAAAAAATGGCTGCTTGAACACGAGGCCAAAGTACTCGGCATTGGTCAGACAAAACTGTTCTGAAGAATTATCGGCTCAATCTCCAATCTTCTGGTAAATATTCATTTTAGCATTAACTACTCTGAATTTATGCTTCATGTCGGGAAAACGGATAGTCTCTTTGGTACCCAAGCACAAGAATCCCATGGGCGCCAAACTATTGTAGAAAAGCCTTAATATTTTCTCCTGCAGATTGGATTCAAAATAGATAAACACGTTGCGGCAGGTTATCAGCTGAAACTGGTTGAACACACTATCAGTAAGCAAATTATGAGCAGAAAAAAGGGTGTTTTGACGCAGATTAGTACGTATGCCAGCTGCGTCGTTCATGATGGTAAAATGGTCCTTCAACGAGCCGGGTAATTCAGTTTGTATATAGTTTTCTTCGTAGCTCTTTATTTTACGCAGGCTGTATACCCCGCTTCGGGCCTCACTCAACATTGCGGTATGAATATCCGTCCCATAAATGAATGATTTATCACTTAGCCCGGCCTCATTAAACAGAATCGATAAAGAGTATACTTCCTCACCCGATGAACACCCCGCGCTCCAGGCCCTAATATGGTCAAAGCCTGATAAATGGGGTATAACCTGGGTGTTTAACGCTTTATAAAAAGCAGGGTCGCGGAACATCTCCGTCACATTAACGGTTATCTCCTCAAGAAACCATTGAAAAAAAGGTGATTCTGTAAGCAATAACCGCATTAGTTCTTCCATGCTAACTTTCTTAAGCATGATTATTCTCGAAAGCCGTCTTTTTAGCGAGCCTTTAGAATAGTCGGAAAAATCAAACCCGTGTACTTTTTTTACCAGGGAGGTTAGTTCAGATAATTGCAAATCGCTAATACCGGAAGTATCGGTCATGGTGAGTGATAATAGTGGTTTGGACTTTACAGTTTACGGATTTAATCTGCCATCTGATTGATAGGGACAGGTGGTTTGTATTTTGGTTTATCTCTCAAAACACCTAAAACTGCAAGCACCGGCCCGGCAATCAGCAACCACCAACCCCATTTGAATTTTATCTGGTGTTCCATAAACCTTTCAAATGAATGGAATGGGATGAAAGTAAAAGAAAAATGAATTTTTAAAAGCGACAATATATAAAACAGTACAACTAAGCCCAATGATAACCAAGCCGCCATACGAGCCACTTTACGCTGCATTAACACCACCCCGATAATACCTACAACCGCAACCAATAAAACTACAACACCGTAAGGCATATTGGCCTTATACATATCCCAGTTGACGATATGCAACGGCCGAAACAAAGGGCAATAGGTTGCTGCAATTAGCATCACAAAACCGGCAAAGGATACAAATGACGAGGGCCTCATTTTTATTTTTGACTAATTTCCATTTTATCAGCGAAGTGCGCACAGTAATCACGCAAATCTTCTACAATATTTTTTTCGCCCGTGGCGCGCAAAAAGCTGTCGCCCATGGTTTGCAAAGTTTCGTAAAAAAATCTTTTCATATCATCAACTGCCATGTCTTTGGTCCAAAGGTCAATACGCAGGGTGTTTTTATAATTATGGTCCCAAAGTGCCAGCATCATTGATTTTACAGGCAGCGCCTCTTTTGTCTGTGCGTCGGTTGATTCCCACATAATGCTTTCGGGGACGTTGTTATCATCTAAATCTATCGTGAGTTTGATCTCTGCTTTCTTCATGTTTGTTATTTAGCCAGTAAAAATAAAATAATTGCCAAAGTTATAAAGCTTAGCTCAACCACCCAGAGTTTTTTGGTTTCGCGGAAAAAATTCCGGAGCATAAGGTCCATAAATGACACCACGATTGCGAATAAGAGGAATATCGCGGCAAATATCCCACTGCTTAATACGTGCGGGTACTTGCCCCCCATGATGCTGATGCCGTATACCAGGACATATCCGGCAAGGAGCAAAAAAATTGCCGCTACAAAATTAAGCGGGGTTATACGGAATTTCATTTAGACTTCTTTCTTGAATATTTTTTAGCCTGTGCCTTGCCGGCTTTTGAATTGGGATTAGCTTTGGCCTTCGCCGCTTCAAATTTCTTATGCTGGTTGGCGGTCTTTTTTTCATGGAATGCCCCTCTAAATTCAGGATTGTCCTTTTTCTTCTGCTCGTCTATTTGTTTTGCCTGGGCCTGGCGTTCGTCATAACCTGTTTCCTCGGCGAACACTTCTTCCGGCAATGGGAATACAGGAATAGTTTGCTTGATCAGCTTTTCTATTTTACGGATATAATACTCCTCAGCCGGGGTACAAAAAGTAATCGCCTCGCCTGATTGAAAGGCCCGGCCCGTACGCCCTATCCGGTGTACATAATCCTCAATCACAAACGGAACATCAAAATTAATAACGTGGCTCACGTCGCTTACATCAATACCCCGCGCCACAACATCCGTCGACACCAATATTTTTACCTCATCATTCTTAAATGCGTTCATGGAGTTGATACGTGTATTTTGCCCTTTATTAGAATGCAGTACCTTCACTTCCTTTTCGCCATATCTTCTGCTCAGGAACTTGTATACATCTTCGGCGTTAGTGCGCGTTTTGCAAAAGATCATCAGCTTTTTAATATCCCCTTCGGCATCCAGCAGGTATTTGAGCAGATTGATCTTCGTTTTGATATTCGGCGCGTAAAAAAGCTTTTGTGTTACCGTTTGCGCAGGTGTGGCCGGGGGCGTAACCTCAATTACTGTTGGGAACTCAAGGAAATTCGCGGAAAGCGCCTGTATCTTATCCGACATGGTAGCCGAAAACAGCAAGTTTTGACGCTTGCGCGGAACCACTTCTAAAATCCGGTTGATTTGCGGCATAAAGCCCATATCCATCATTTTATCGGCTTCATCCAACACCAATACCTGCAGCAGCTTCGTAACCAAATGTCCCGCAAGGTAAATATCCATAAAGCGCCCGGGAGTAGCTACGATAATATCAGCACCTTTTTTTACCTGTTCAATTTGTGTTTTTGGACCAAGGCCACCATATAGCGCCAAAACCCGCAAGTCGGTGTATTTAGCAAATGCCCTAACGTTATCGTCTATTTGTATGGCAAGCTCGCGGGTTGGTGCGATAATTAACGCACGTGGATGCTCACCCTGCGCATATTTTAAGCGCATAATGATGGGAAGCGTGTAAGCAGCTGTTTTACCCGTTCCGGTTTGGGCTATGCCCATCACATCCTGCCCGTTGAGGATGGATGGCATCGTTTTTTGCTGCACATCGGTAGCTTCGGTATAACCGGCATCGGCAATGGCATTCAATACCTGGCGGTTAAAATTAAAATCTTCGAAGCTGGCTCCCATGCAGCAAAGATAGGTTTTTTGTTGAGGTGAAAGCTGAAAGGTAAAAGGCGAAAGATTTTTTGAACACGTAATTCGGAATATGGATTGCAGAATTACTACAGCTTAAATCCTGAAAATTCTGATTCAGACAACTATCTTTGCACTATGTCAACCATCCTCATTAAATCAGCCACCATAGTCAACGAGAATCGTCAATATGTAAGTGATCTATTGGTTAAAGATGGCTTGATCGAACGAATTGACAAGCAAATAGATGTAAATGCCGATAAAACCATCGATGCTAAAGGCCTGTATCTTTTCCCCGGCTGCATTGACGACCAGGTTCATTTCCGTGAACCCGGACTAACGCATAAAGGCGATATTCATTCCGAATCAAGGGCAGCCGTTGCTGGTGGCATTACTTCTTTTATGGAGATGCCCAATACTGTTCCGAATACTTTAACACAGGAATTACTTGAACAAAAATATGAAATAGCTGCACGTAACTCATTGGCCAACTACTCGTTTTACATGGGCGCCTCAAATGATAATATCGATGAGGTTTTGAAGACGGATATCCAAAACGTTTGCGGCGTAAAAGTTTTCATGGGCTCTTCAACCGGCAATATGCTGGTGGATAACCCTAAAACGTTAGAGAACATTTTCTCGCAATCCCCGATGCTGGTTTCTACTCATTGTGAAGACGAAGCCACCATCAAAAGCAACCTGGAGCATTATAAACAGCTTTTAGGTGAAAATATCCCGGTAAGGCTGCACCCCAAGATACGCAGCGAGGAAGCTTGTTACCTGTCGTCATCCATGGCGGTGGATTTAGCCAAAAAATATAACACACGCCTTCATATTTTACATATCTCAACCGAAAAGGAGACCTATCTATTTTCGAACGATATTCCCTTAAAGGACAAACGTATAACCGCCGAGGCTTGTATTCATCATTTATGGTTTAGCGATAAGGATTACGAGACTCAAGGCAATTTCATTAAATGGAACCCGGCGGTTAAAAAAGAAAGCGATAGGGACGGGATACTAAAAGCAGTACTTGACGGACGCATCGATGTAATAGCTACCGATCACGCCCCGCATACCCTCGAAGAAAAGGAAAAACCTTACCTGCAAGCGCCATCCGGTGGGCCATTGGTACAACATGCACTGCCTGCCATGCTGGAACTATATCATCATGGAAAGATCAGCTTAGAGCAAATAGCCGAAAAGATGGCACATAACGTGGCAATCTGTTTCCAGGTTGAAAAACGGGGGTATATCCGTGAAGGCTACTGGGCCGATCTGGTACTGGTTGATTTAGATAATCCATGGAACGTAAACAAGAACAACATCTTATATAAATGCAAATGGAGCCCATTTGAAGGCACAACCTTTAGATCTAAAGTTATGCATACGCTGGTATCCGGCAATTTAGCTTATAGCAACGGAAGTTTGATTGAGGGTATTACAGGCAAAAGACTGAGTTTTAGCCGGTAGTTATTTTACTCCAATGTGTATTTCGGTTTCAGTCTCCTCAAAGCTTTTTGCTCCGGCTTTGTACAGGTCATAGTCTGCCAGGTAATTGCGCGTTACCCCATCCTGCCAAATTTGCATCCAGGTATCGGCAACACAATCCGGGAATTTCCCTTTAGGCTGATAAATTCTGAAATTACCTGCCGGAACAAGTGCTGTAAACCAAACAGTATCAATTTCGGGCTCTGAAACCCTGCAACCTATAACTGCAGTATACCAACCAGTGTGGTCAGTTTCGTAATCGGTATAAACACAATAAACGTCTTCAGATAGCTTACCAGGAATTTTATATTGAAGACCATCTGTCATAAATCTCGTCCAAAGATCGCCAATGTCTTTCCGGGCCCGCCCGTTTTCGTTCGTTGTCCTTACCTCAATGCCCGACACAAAAAAGCTTTGTTCATGGGTAAACTTAAAAATCGCATTTTCCGTCATAATCCCACTATATTACCAAAGATCTATTAAATGTGTCTACTATCATATATTAAATGTGTCTACGTCATTTTTGTCAAAAACAATAACAGATACATTTGATTTCAATTCTGGCAAAATTCTTATTGCCAATGTTCTAGGTTTTAAAGGTACTAGCCCCCAATGTGCGAGACAACGGGGGTTTACTATGTTACTTCACTTTAACCCCCTGTTCTAACAATACTTAGATCGCATTATAATTTATAGTAATGACCAAGTAATTTAAACCGATACACTACCATAATTTATTTTAAAACACAATAATTCAGACTTTTATGGTATTTATATAAAATAAGACTTTATACTGAGCCGCTCTCCAACATTTCTTTCATCTTACCAAAAACATACATCCAGTTCTGTTCTGAATGTTCTTTGGCTTCTTTGTTTTTGATGTTATCCTGGGTAATGGCGAGTGTCGTTATACCTTTATCTTCGGTCAAGGTATAAGTAATATTAGCATAGTTTTCAGGTTTATCTTCTGTACCTGACATACTACTCCAATAGTTATACTTGATATACCTGCCGGCGTCAATATCCAGTATCTTACCCGTATCCTGGTAAGTCTTCCCCTCCCACTCTCCTTCCCATATTATCGGGCTTCCTTTTTTCCAGTCGGATTTTACATTGGTGCCAAAAAAGTATTGTTTTACAATGGCGGCATCGGTTAATGCCTGCCACACTTTAGCTGCAGGCGCATTAATGGTGATTGATCTGTTTAAGCTTTCCATAGCGTTAATTGGTTTATTTATTTATTTATTTATTTACAAGCGACTTGATTAACAGTTTTTCTTTGAGCAGATTAAAATCGTGTTCGCCTATTTCGAAGAATCCAAAACGAAAGCGGTAACCCCAGGCATTTTTTACGGGAATAAAGTCCAGCATGCCGATTAAGGGTATGATTGGCACGTCCTTGCAGGGATAATAGGTCATGTTGCGCCGGAATGGTTTGAAATCTGCTGTCATTTGATGCTGATAAAGTTTTTCATCAGCTACCTGCCCGATAGCCGTAAAAGCCTGGCACTTTTCATCACCCAGGTAGGTGACCTTTGGCGAATAGAATAGCACCCAATCATTTATGTGCAGTTTCTTAAGCGGCCCTGGCTTGCCGTGATTGGCTTGCATAAAACCGCCTTCTGTACCTCGTTTGATATGATCTTTTGATACGACCGCTATCCAATATCTTTCCTTCGCCATAACCTATTGTTTACACAAAGAAAGTAAGGGTTAATGACAGCCGTATGTCAACAGTGTTTATCTCATTGTATTGCCTTTGTTACTCAAAACTTATATTTTAGTTGGAATTCAATATTTCATTTTGATATATTTACAAATCCCTTTACCTAAATTACCGTATCTATTATACCAATTAACCTAAACATGGCTATCAATATTTATGACAGTACTACAAACCCCATAACCGGGGAAACTTTCCGTGCTGTTTCAATAGATCCCTATGTTTTTAAATTGCAATGGCATACAAAACCAGGCTTACCGCATTCAGGAGTGGAACATATCCACGACAAGCAGGACGAGATATTTTACGTAAAAAAGGGCGAATTAAAATTGTTAGTTGATGGCAAGGAGTTAAGGGCTGGCCCCGGTGAAAAAATCATTGTAAACAAAGGAAAAGCGCATGTTGTGCTGAATACCACATGTGAGCTGGATATCCTTTTGGAATACCGTCCAGCGCTTGATTACGATAAGTTATTACAATGTTTTGAAGGATTATTAAATGATGGACATATAGATAAACAGGGGCATGTGGATATCAGGATGCTGGGATATATGATGAGGAAAATGCGATGCAAGTCGCTTACCAGGCCAGCGCAAATATCAGCGCTAAAGTTTAAAATGCTGCTCAGTAGGTACTATTTTATCGGCGTATTCAAGGGCTGGAATGAATTATATGATAAGTACACCAAATGATCAGCTGTTTCGCTGATAAATGACAGCAGATATCTCGGCTACCTTTTGTTTCAGGATTTCCGGGCTAATGATCTCGGCCATATCGCCATACATCATCAGCCATCGCACAAAACCCTCAATAAATTCAGTTAAAAAAGTCATCTCGATCATACCACCAACCTCACGCTCAGAAATAAAACCGTTGTAATATTTTTGCTCGCTGATATAAGGCTCTACCCGTTTTTCTATTCTGATTACCACCGCCTGCAGGTTCTTTTCTTTCGCTGAACGCGAAATATATTCATTCAGGTTAGGGTGCAATGTTCTGAAGCGCTCACCGGTTAAAGAAATATTCGAAATACGGTCGAGCCGGAAATCACGGTAATCCTCCCTTAAGCGGCACCAGCCTATCAGGTGCCAATAATTATCCTGGTAAAACACCCCGACGGGTTCAATGCACCGTTCGGTCTTTTGCTGGGTACGTGCTGCGAAATAATGGATAGACAAAACATTCCGCTCGCCAATGCCTTTCAGAATGATTTGGAGCGGGTTTAGGTCCAATTTAGCATTAGACGTGCGACGGCTTTTAATAACCTCGATATGGCCGTCGATATTCTCCAAAAAGTCCTTCTCAGCCATGCGCAGCACCGAGCGGATCTTATACATGGCCGATTTATAATTTTCGTCCGACAAAGGATCCGTCAGCCTTTCCATTAACTTCTCAGCAGTAAGAAATGCGGTCGCCTCTTCCCGCGTAAACATTACCGGCGGCAACCGATAGCCATCCATAATAGAATAACCTACCCCTGCTTCGCCTATCAACGGGATGCCCGCTTCTTCTAACGTCTTGATATCACGGTAAACCGTGCGCAAACTCATACCGAAACGCTCGGCTATATCGCTGGCTTTAACTACCCTGCGCGATTGCAGTTGGATCAAAATAGCTGATATACGGTCGATGCGGTTCATAATTATCCCAAATTAAACAAAAGAAATCCTCATTTTTGGGTTTACAAATAATTAAAACTTAGAGATGAGCAAAGAAGATGACATCGTAACTTTTGAGACCTTTTATGACCCGATACAGGCCGAAATTATTCGCACCAAACTTGAGGCTAATGGAATACCCTGCTTTTTAGTCGACGAAAACATGGGCACGATATTCCCTGCTTACAACCAGGGCGGCGGGGGCATAAAGCTTAAAGTTTTTGCGCGCGACCTGGAAAAATGCAGAGAAATCAGAGCAGATGATACCGAGCCCACGGAAGAAGACATTTAACTTACACCTTACCTGAACTAATTTCCAGAACATGATTGAACAAATTGAAATACCACTAAGCAAAACAAAACTAAGTTTGATGTTGGCCGGCTCAATTGCCTTTGTAGCGATTGGCTTTTGGTTTGTAATAAAACAACCAACGTCTGATTCCACTGTTTTGGGTAATCCAACACTTGTTTTTATTGTCGGTCTGGCCTCCATTTTGTTTTTTGGCCTGTGTGGTATACTTATAGCTAAAAAACTGACCGAAAATACCCCGGGCCTGGTAATTAACGATGAGGGAATTACCGATAATTCAAGTGGGGCATCTGCCGGATTAATTTTGTGGAAAGACATTATCGAGATAAGGAAAATTGCTGTTTTAAATCAGAGTTTCTTAATGATTATCGTAAAAAACCCTGAAGAATATATTAACCGGCAAACAGGCCTCATCAAAAGAAGACTGATGGGAATAAATTACAAAACCTATGGCTCGCCAATCAATATATCTCCTAATGGACTTAAATGCAATTTCGATCAGTTAGGTGAGACTATCATCAATGAATTCAATTCGAAAAAAATATGAAAATCAAAAGTGTAATTAAATAATATCATGAAAAAATATGTTCTCCTAATAGCACTAGCCGCTTTCACTTTAACCGCATTTGCCCAACAGGCCGCCACCCCTGTAAAATCGCAGTTCTTGTTCATTATTCGTTATAACACTAACGTTAAACCTGCTTCAAAAGAAGCAGTGCAGAACAACATCAAAAAATGGCAGGACTATATGGGCGGCCTGGCTAAGTCGGGGAACCTGGCAAGCGGCTACCGCCCGGACAATTACGGCGTAACTATTAGCGGCACAGGCAAATCTGTTAAAAGCACACCGTATATGTCAGATGGTGAGCTGGTAAGTTCGGTGCTGATCATTAAAGCTGATAACCTTGACGCCGCCAAAGCAATTGCCGATAAGTGCCCTATTTTTGAGTTTGGCGGAAGCGTGGAAGTGCGGCCAATTACGAACATGGCAGGGCAATAGCTTCGTTACATTCAAATCCAAACTTATACCTATAAACTATTTATATTAGCGGCATGTATAACCGCCGCAAATTTATAAAGTTAACGGCTGCGGGTGCTTCACTCACAGCTTTGTCGCCATCAGCAATGGCAAAAACACTCTCTTCCGGTAACGACGGAGGAGGTTTTCCAATCGTAATATCTACCTGGGATTTTGGCATCGCTGCCAACAAGGAAGCCTGGACCATACTTGGCAAAGGTGGCCGTGCGCTGGATGCAGTTGAAGCAGGTGTAAAAATACCAGAGGCGGATATGAAAAATCATACCGTGGGGCGTGCGGGTTACCCGGATAGGGACGGCCACGTTACGCTTGACGCCTGCATTATGGACGAGTTTGGCAATTGCGGCTCAGTGGCGGCTATTGAAAACATAGCACACCCGATATCCGTGGCCCGTTTGGTAATGGAAAAAACACCGCACGTAATGCTTGTAGGCGATGGTGCGAGACAATTTGCGATCGAACATGGCTTCAAAAAGGAAAAATTACTTACTCCAGAATCAGAAAAAGCCTGGAAGGAGTGGCTAAAAACAGCCAAATACAGCCCGGTAATGAATATCGAAAATAAACAGGGTCATATGCCCGGCAGCAAATACAACCATGATACCATCGGTATGCTTGCTATTGATGCTAAAGGCAATATATCCGGCGCCTGCACCACCAGCGGCATGGCATTCAAACTACATGGCCGTGTTGGCGACAGCCCAATCATTGGGGCTGGCCTTTATGTAGATAATGAAGTAGGTGGGGCAACGTCAACCGGTGTTGGGGAAGAAGTAATACGCAACGTGGGCAGTTTTTTGGTTGTCGAACTAATGCGCCAGGGAATGTCGCCCGAGGATGCCTGTAAAGCGGCCGTCGAACGTATTATCAAAAAGAAACCCGAAACCGCAAAAAACATACAGGTCGGTTTCCTTGCTATCAACAAAAAGGGTGAATATGGTGCTTATGCTATCCAAAGCGGTTTTTCATTCGCAGTGTGCAATGCCGATCAGCAGGATTTGTTGATCAAAGGTAAGAGCGTCTATAGTTAGTTCATAGTCTATCGTTCATGTAGTTATATTAGGTTAATATGTAATTAATGATTAAATTAGTAATTATTAGGTAATCTACGCCTATCAAAAACATCTGCTACCCCGTGAAAAAACAAGCTAAACCTACCATCAATCTTGAGGTATGCGCCAACTCGGTCACATCTGCTTTAGCTGCGCAAGATGGTGGTGCTTTTCGTGTTGAACTATGCGATAACCTGCATGAGGGCGGCACTACCCCATCCTACGGGCAGATAGCCATGGCGTGCAAACTGCTGAAAATCAAATTATATGTTTTGATACGCCCTCGGCCGGGCGATTTCCTTTACAGCGATATAGAGTTTGAAATTATGAAGGCCGACATCCAGCATTGTATTGAAGTTGGTTGCGACGGCATAGTTATAGGCATTTTGCATGCCGACAGCACCGTTGATAAACCCCGCTGTACCGAACTGGTGCAAATGGCTAAGAAAAAAGGATTAGGCGTGACCTTTCACCGCGCTATTGATATGTGCGCTGACATGACACAGGCGCTTGAAGATATTATCGAAATTGGTTGCGAACGGATTTTGACTTCAGGTGGTAAAAGCTCAGCTATTGAAGGCTCCAATACAATCGCCCATTTGATTGAAAAAGCTGTAGGCCGTATAATCATTATGCCGGGCGCCGGGGTTAATGAAAATACAGTAGCCGACCTTATTCATTTCACCAACGCCGAAGAAATACATTCCTCCGCCCGGAGCAAAGTACAAAGCAAAATGGAATACCAAAACGACCATATCCTGATGGGTTATGGAGAAACGGATGAGTTCAGTTTTGCGCTCACTGACGTCGAAAGAGTAAGGAATATTATCAGGTTAGCGAACGGATAATTATGGATTTTTAGTTGTTTATGCATCTTTACTTTATGAACCTAAAGAATATTGCAATTATCCGCCTACTATTACTACTGTTTTTTATTGCCTCCCTGAAAACATCCTATGGGCAACAGGAAACTTATTTTCATAAAATTCATAAGATTACAACAAATGAACATCTTGCATCACACCTTTATATCAGGCTTGACAGTTTAGAAAAAACTCGTCGACCAAAAGATAGTTACATAAGAATATTCTTTAATAGGGACGTAGATTTCGGCTTTAACCATGAAAGAATCAATTTAAACTTCAACGGCATATATTACCAGGTCAATTTGCTTGTAAAAAATGACTCTATTGTCATGGGTTCTGCTATTTTTCAGTTAGAATTCGAGCAATTACCCTATTATGAGTATTTTAACAAAAAATATAGTATTCCAAAAACTGACAGCGCAAGAGCCTTAGGTTATCTTAATTTAAGGAATCGCTTTTATAACTCGTCCAAATCATTAAGTGATTTGAAAAATGAATTGGATATTGATAGTTGGTATGTTTTACGTAGCGGAGACCAGTATCAAGATTCATGGGGAAAGAAGCATATAGATACTATAGTGATGCGGAAAGATTTTAATGCACTGGAAACAATGCTAAAAAGCATAAATTGTGAAACACAAATATATGGTGTGAGGGGTTTTGATTTACTTAAGAAGAACAAAGTCAAAATAACAACTAACGATAAAAAGATAATTGATCATATAAAAAAAAGAAATTCCGAACTCGTATCTTGTGCTGGAGACATTTGTCCGATTATCTGGAAAGCTTACAAGTAAATTCCAATCACTAATAACTAACTCCTTCACTAATTAAACACCGCTATAGGCAGCACCAACTCAATCCTGCTGCGACCTGTACCGCCAAATAAGTCGGGGTCTAACAAATAATCGTATCGTATCCCAAATGATATCGGCACCTGGTTAAACCATTGGGTATCAAAAAAAATAGCCGCACCAGTCGACCTGAAGTTTTTGTAGGAACTACCATCCGTAAAATTGTCGGATACGCGCGTATAGTCATAAAACACATCGGCCCGCATTCTAAGAAAGTAAATCGCATTAGCTACGCCACCATCGGGGTATATTAAAGGGAAATGATAATCGGCCCCAATTTTATTCATGCTGTGCAGGTTTTCGGCAACGTAACCGCGCGCAAATGGGAAGTTATTGGTAAAGCCAATTCCATTGCCATCAGCCTTGCGCTGACACGCCGCGTTAAACACGAGATTATGATTGATAGATAAGCCTGGTAAGAATACATTAGCCGACGCCAGAAACTGGTTAGCTGTTAAGCCTGTTATTGCCGTCTTATAGTTCAGGGTGATATTTTCCGCAAAACGGGGGTAAATGTTTTGCTTGGCTTTTTGCATTTGGGTCGAAAAAGTAATGTAATTGTTCAGGTAGGTATAACTACTGGAATGGAATATTTTATTGTATGCCGGCTGGAAATCAGTCTGGCTGTAATAGACGTCGGTGCCAAAGTTAAGCCCTGTAATTTGCTTACCCTGGCTAAAGTTTAACGGAATCTCAACACCTGCGTGCGGGGCGGTTTCGTTCCAGTAAATGTTGCCTCCATTGTAAAAGGCCCGGCGGTCTATGGTATAATCCATACCAACGCGGATAAAAGGAAATAAGGCGCCATAAATCGCATCAAAGCCCAGTTCCTTATAGCCTTCATCCCGGTTATAACCAAAGGACAATTGTGATTGAAAAGTATTCAGCACATTTTCGCCAATAATGGCGATGGAATAATCAGGGTCGTTTATGGCCGGGATAATACTGTGAAAATTGAATAGGTGATAAGTTTTTGAATATTTGGTAACGGGTAAAGGCTCCAATTTTACAGTTGCAAGTAAATTTGCGGTTGTATCCCGCTTGAGTGCCGAAATACCGATATCAGTTAGACTGCCAGGCAAACTTGCGGGGCTTATTTTATTCCATTTTAAGTCGTTTGTATCGGTCTCATAAATGTTATAACCAACTCCTGTAAAACCTACTAAAGCAAGTTTATTTTTTGCAATAACCGGTTCGTAATTACCAATACTGCCTAACTCCGACGGGTTTTCGAGTTGGGATAACTCGCCTGTATTGACTGATAGCACATATACCCGGTCATTAAGTCCTGAAGTTGCTGTAAAATAAACGTCGTTCTTCTTCACCGAAAGAAAACCAATCGGCTGCCATGTCGGAGTCATTAAATAATTTACTTTGCCGGTTTTGATATCGATGAGTGCCAATGTCATTTGCCCCTTCGGTGTGCGCACAGCGGAAATTATTTGGTCATCTGTATAAAACTTGGGATAAGTAAAAAAAAGCTTATCCGGATTTGGGACCACTCTTATCAGCTTACCATCAGCAGCGCTCAATAGGTGAATTTCGCTTTTACCCGATGGCCCCACTTGAACGGCCACAATCGTTTTTCCGTCTCCGCTGAAATCGGGTGAAAAATATTTAGACCCTATAGTAAGCCGTCGCTCCTTCCCGGTCGCCACGTCCAGCAGTTCCAGCTCACTATAATCGCGGTAGGTCCAGCGCAGATCAGGGCGGTATGCAGCGTAAACAATTTTGCCGTCATGATACGCGAAATAGGTATCCAATGACAGGCTTCGTACCCTTATCGTTTTCGCCCTATTGCCGGTCTTCATAACAAAAACAGGCAGGTGGTCATAAGTGCTTTTCATGTAAATAAGGGTGCTGTCATTTACATAGGCAGGGTATTCCTCGTTTGCGATAAAATGGCCATTCAACTTATCTGAATTTATATCTGCCGGTACCTGAACATCTCCAAACTGCTTTTTAAAGTGCTCAAATGCATCATTCCTGAATTGTTCGAAGCTTATTCCAGAATATTTTTTGATAGCCCGTTGCAAAGGATAAAAACCGCCTTTAAACGCAGCGGCATCATGCGTAACATTTTTCCAGAACACGTCGCCATATTTTTCCCGGCCGTACGAAACCAGCATATATCCTGTCGGGTACCAATCAGGCGTAAAGTCCCGGTAACAACCATTGCGCAGTTTCATCCAGCTATAGTTCTTGTTTGCTGCCCACAAAGCCCGATAGCCATTGAAAAAAAATGGAATGCGTCCCCTGCCCTGGTCGCTAACCATCGTCTCGTTAAAAACGGCGTCGCCTTCAAAAAACCAATTCGGAATAGCCAAATCGTTCCCAAGCGCCTGCCCGCCTTCACCAAAAAGAATATGCAGTACGCGGGACAGACCGACATTGAAGTTATTGTATTGCTGCACATGCCTGAATTCGTGTATCGATAATTGCTGAACCCAGGGCAGGCTGCCTATTTCAAAACTGTTTTGATCAGGGGTAAGATAAAACTCGCTTCTGAACGGTGCCAGGCCCACGTACGCGTTAGCTATAGTCGTCTGATTTTGCAGTACGATGCTTACCTGTTTTTGTTTGGTACCGATGGTTGGCGCTATTGCAAGGTTCATATGTGCAATTATGCTGGCTACCTCCAATGCTGCCGAATCAAGTCCCTGCGGGAATATTACTTTCGCGGCAGGAACATTTACCTGTTTCCATTTAATAAATGGTGGGTTACCCCCGAACTCCTGGGCCTTTGTAAAGGTGACATTAGCAGTGGTTAGAAGCAGTGTTAAGAAAAGTATATTTAGCTTATTGCGGCCCGGTAGCTTGATCATCGGCATGAAAGTAAGAAATTTGCCTGAACCAAATAAAGAATTGATGTAACAAATGAGGTGGTTGCCGATGCAATCAACAATGAAATGACACATCATCAGCTAAAACTCTATACATTTGCCGATTGTTAAAAATATCATGGCTAAAGTTTCTATCAACCTGGCAACAGGCTCCATACAAAAAGAAGATATTATAGTAGGCATCGACCTGGGCACCACCAATTCATTGGTGGCTTTCATCGATCCGGATAAAAATCCCAAAGTGATCAATGATACCGGCAAGGGCGTTTTAGCGCCTTCGGTAGTGCATTTTGGTCCTGCGGGCGAGATTACGGTCGGTAATGAAGCTAAGAATTATTTGATCACGGACCCTCAGAATACTGTTTTTTCTGTAAAGAGATTGCTTGGCCGCTCCTATAAGGATATTGAGAATTACAAGGATTTTTTCTCCTATAAAGTTATTGACGATGACAGCGAAAGCCTCGTAAAAATAAAGGTAGGCGACAAATTTTATACACCAATAGAGCTATCGGCGCTTATACTGAAAGAACTAAAGGAACGTGCCGAGCATGCCCTTAAAACTCCCGTAAACCGGGCCGTTATAACAGTTCCTGCCTATTTTAATGATTCGCAGAGGCAGGCTACCCGCGATGCAGGCAAACTGGCCGGACTTGATGTACTTCGTATTGTAAATGAACCAACAGCCGCGAGTTTGGCGTATGGCATCGGCTTAAACCCCGAGGAAACCAAAACTATTGCCGTGTACGATTTGGGCGGCGGTACTTTTGATGTATCTATCCTCCAAATACAAAACGGCATTTTCGAAGTGCTTTCAACCAACGGCGATACTTTCCTTGGTGGAGATGATTTTGACCGCGCCATAGTGGATTACTGGATAGAAAAGAACGGGCTAAATAAAACCGAATTACTAAAAAACCGCGAGCTGGCACAGGAACTCCGCCTCAAAGCCGAAGAAGCCAAAAAAGCTTTCGCCCATCAAAGTCTTGTAAACGACAAAATTGGCGATATCTGGTGCACGCTTGACCGAAACACTTTTGAACAATTGATATTACCCAAAGTGCAGCAAACCATCGAATGTTGCCACAAGGCATTGGTTGATGCCAACCTGGATATCGGCGATATTAACGAAGTGGTAATGGTTGGTGGCTCTACCCGAACGGCTCTGGTTAAAAAGATGGTAGCTGATTTTTTTGCCCGGCCCATACATGATGATTTGAACCCGGACGAAATAGTTGCTTTAGGCGCAGCGATACAAGCCGATGTACTGGCCGGTAACCGAAGAGATATCCTGTTGTTAGATGTTACTCCCCTGTCCCTCGGTATCGAGACAATGGGTGGATTGATGGATGTTATTATTCCACGTAATTCCAAGGTACCCACCAAAGCGGGCAGGCAATACACCACGTCTATCGACGGCCAGGTAAATATGAAAATTGCGGTTTACCAGGGGGAACGTGACCTGATCAGAGAGAACCGCAAGCTGGCGGAATTTGATCTAAAGGGTATCCCGTCTATGCCTGCAGGTTTTCCGAAAGTAGATATCAATTTTTTGTTGAATGCTGACGGTATTCTTAAAATACAGGCTACCGAACTGCGCTCGGGCGTAAAGCAGGAAGTTGAAGTAAAGCCTACTTATGGCATTACAGACGACCAGGTGGAACAAATGCTGATGGACAGCGTTACCCATGCTAAAGACGATGTAGCACAACGAATGATCATTGAAGCGCGTACAGAAGGCGAACAAATGGTTTATACCGTTGAACGTTTTTTGCAGAAAAACAGTGATTATGTAAGTATCGCCGAAATCACTGAAACCACTAAATACATTCAAACATTAAAAGAGGCTTTGACCAGTGGGGATAAGGATCTTATCCATAAAAGCATTGACGAACTCAATGAATTTACCCGTCCCTTCGCTGAGCGCCTGATGGACCAGGCTATCAGCACCGCAATGAAGGGGAAGAGCATCGAGTAACATATTTGTTAAATATTCACTAAATTTTTAGGTTGGGGTTTTTTCTTGTGACACAATTCTTATATTAGTTGCTATAAACTTATATCACATGAAAAAAATTTACAAAAGCATTGCACCGGTTTTAATCGTGCTGTGCCTGTTTCAAAGCTGTGCTACAGTATTTGGCGGTAGCGTCAACACCTACCAACGTACGAAACCACTTCCCGGACAAGAGCAACGCAGGTTGCGCGTAGGAGCATTTGTAGCCGACATTTTATTGTTTTGGCCAGGGCTCATAGTGGATTTCGCTACATGCGCTATTTACAAACCAACACCCGCAACTCCGCCACCGCCACCGCCGGCAATGCCAGCTGGTCAGGCGCCTTCCGGAAAATAGCTGTACACATTGGTTGCACAAAACAGAAAAAACTTACCAGGCATAACCCTGGTAAGCTTTTTTTATTTATTGAGGGCTTCTTGCTCTTTTAAAGCTGCGATATTATTTTTATCGCTGTAGGTATCGGTTTGGGTGGCAAAATCCTCCAATATACTTGCTATAGTATCCAAATTATCAGATACACGCTGGTGCATATCCGGCAAGTCCTTATCCAGTCGTTTATTGCCCAGGTCCATATTATCAACCTCTATTTTTGCTAATTTTTGTATAATTGCCTGTTGACTATTCTTCAGGTCTTCAAGTTCATGGACAATTTTTTCCATCAACTCAAACTTCTTTAACTTATCCATATGGTTTTATCAATTGTTATATGATAATAACCTATAATGGCCGTGATTGTTTAGAATTTAATTTGAGTGAGGGTGCCTATTAGCGCTGCATCAGCCTGGCAACGTATTTTCCAATGATAT
Organism: Mucilaginibacter sp.; assembly: GCA_043739405.1. Classification (GTDB taxonomy): domain Bacteria; phylum Bacteroidota; class Bacteroidia; order Sphingobacteriales; family Sphingobacteriaceae; genus Mucilaginibacter. The sequence goes on from JAYUEE010000024.1 coordinate 117,513, forward strand.
CGAACTCAAGATTCACGATAGAGCCGATTCCGACCTGCTGCAAATTGGTATGTTCAAAAGTGTAAGGAATAATGGCAACCGAGAAACTATTTGGTTTGGAGTTAACTACGGTTAAACTGATCCCATTCACACAAATCGAGCCCTTTTCGACAGTGACATTGCCGACGGCAGCATCATACTCAAAAGTGTATTCCCAACTACCATCCAATTCTCTGAATCCAATACAGGTTGCAGTTTGGTCGACATGACCTTGTACGATATGCCCATCCAGACGGTTGTTCATTTGCATGCAACGTTCCAGGTTTACCAAATCGCCGATTTTCAAATGACCAATATTGGATTTCTGAAGCGTTTCGTCAATAGCAGTCACTGTATGTTTTCCATCGCTTAGCGCGACGACCGTCAGGCACACACCATTATGCGCAACTGATTGGTCAATTTTCAGGTCCGATGCAATTGCGGATTCAACAGTAACATGCAGGTTGCCCTGTTCATGCCGCAATTCTGTTACCCTGCCTAAAGTTTCTATTATTCCTGTAAACAACTGGATATTATTTTAGATGCAAAAGTAAGTAAAAGTCGTGTTCTTTGGAGAGGACTTAAGTCAGGGCTATTTAAAATTACTTCGCACATCCATTCGCTTATTACGCAAGTCGATGCCGCCTTCTACCATTGATTTCAGATTCGCTAAATAGAAGGTCCATCCTATTTGGCACTGTACAAACAAATTTTTGGATGGGTCTGTTTCCTCTTTAATGTTTTCCTGGGTTAGCTCAACTATTGTAAGCCCGTTGGAGCTCTTAATATTGATGCTGACAATAGTATTGTCAGTAAAAGTAAATTTCAAAAAATCGATGCTGTTCACTTCCAGCACACTACCCTTTTCAACGGTACTGTCATCAAAGCCGTGCCAGTACCACTCGTAGGTATCTTCTTTTAGTATAAATTCTTCAGGCTCGCGCAGACGGCCGGTTATGGTATAAAATTCTGCCTTTCGCAAAAACCAGCTCTCCAAACCTGCGGGTGTGGCCCATGCTTTATAAATACTGCGTGCGTCGGTATTAAAATCGGCAGTGACGGTAAATTTTGTCCAGTTATTTTCGGCCATATTTATTTGCTCTTGTATAGTTACCTAACAAAAATAACGATTAAAGTTTTGGCTTTTGTTAACTTGCCTTTAAATCTCACTATGCCAAAACAAAGCGCCGGAATACTATTATACCGATTTGATAACGTGCAGTTACAGGTTTTCCTGGTGCATCCCGGTGGCCCGTTTTTTAGAAACAAGGATTACGGCGCGTGGTCAATTCCCAAAGGCGAGTTTTTGGATGAAGAAGATGCCCTGACAGCGGCAAAACGTGAATTTGAAGAGGAAACGGGAAGGTCAATTGACGGTAAGTTTATTCCGCTTCGAACTATTGTACAAAAGAGCGGAAAGAAAGTATTCGCGTGGGCTATTGAAGGCGATATCGATGCTGAAACAATTGTGAGTAATACCTTTGAAATTGAATGGCCGCCAAAATCGGGCAAAAAACAAGCTTTCCCGGAGATAGATAAAGCCGCCTGGTTTGATGTCGATACGGCCAAACTGAAGATTAACCAGGGACAGGTTGGATTGATTGATAATCTTATTCAATTATTAAAAACTCGGTCTTAAGATAGGTCTTTCCTGTTCTTTACCCAATCCGAAGTGCCGCCATTAAAAACGGTATTAGTTGGATTAACCTTTTTTTGCACCAGCAATCTCTCCATTACAACAGCTGCTATAAGCGCCGCATCCTCATCACTGCTTTGCAAGACTTCTGGCGTAAAGTATTTTTTGACAAAATGAGTATCAAAATTACCTGATGTAAAAGCCTCATGCTGCATTACAAACTTTCCGAAACCTAAGGTTGTGGTAATGCCGGTAATGTTGTATTCATCTATCGCGCGTATCATGCGTTCAATGGCTTCTGTGCGATCTTTGCCGTAGGTAATCAGCTTAGCAATCATCGGGTCGTAATAAATAGGGATTCCCATTCCCTGCTCAAAACCGTCATCCACTCTTACGCCCGGCCCTTTGGGTGTTACGTAGGTTTGCAGGGTACCGATATCAGGTAAGAAATTATTGGCCGGGTCTTCAGCATATACCCGCAGTTCAACCGCATGTCCGTTAATTTTTAAATCTTCCTGTTTAAAACTAATCGGTTCTCCCCTCGCTATCCTGATTTGCTCTTTTACCAAATCAACACCGGTTATCAGTTCAGTTACCGGGTGCTCCACCTGCAGGCGGGTATTCATCTCCAGGAAATAAAAATTCAGTTGGTCGTCCATAATAAATTCGACAGTCCCTGCTCCTGTGTAATTAACCGAACGCGCCACATCTACCGCACAGCGCCCCATTTGCTCGCGTATTTCGGGCGTAAGTACCGATGACGGCGCTTCTTCAATTACTTTCTGGTGTCGACGCTGAACCGAGCAATCCCGCTCAAATAAATGCACAATATTACCATGTGAATCGCCCAAAACCTGTATCTCGATATGCCGCGGTGATGACACATAACGCTCAATAAAAACCGAGCCGTCCCCAAAAGCTGATGTTGCCTCAGATACAGCCAAGTGCATCTGCTCTTCAAAATCACCCGCGGTTTCTACAATGCGCATACCTTTGCCGCCGCCGCCTGCAGCCGCTTTGATCAGTATTGGAAATCCGACCTCAACGGCTCGTTTTTTGGCTTCGCCAATATCTGATATAGCCTCTTCCGTACCGGGCACCATTGGTATATTGTATTTTAGGGCCGCAGCTTTCGCTGATAACTTGTTGCCCATTATCTCCATCGCTTCCGGCGAAGGGCCAATCAGGATTAACCCGGCTTCTCTTACCTTACGCGCAAAGGCTGCGTTTTCAGACAGAAAGCCATAACCGGGATGAATACCTTGCACCCCCGTTTTCCGGCAGGCATCAATTATTTTATCAATAACAAGATAGGATTGATTAGATGGCGCCTCTCCTATAAAAACGGCCTCATCAGCATAACGGACATGAAGTGCATCACGGTCGGCGGCAGAGTAAACAGCCACCGTTTTTATGCCCATTTCGCGCGCCGATCGCATTACTCTTAAAGCGATCTCGCCGCGATTAGCAACAAGAATTTTTTGCATATCAACAAATGTATAAGATTTGAACTTAATGTTGCAATGACATCAGTTATTAAGACTTAACATGTGCCAGGGCAAGGCCAAATACCTCCTTTATATAAAAATTCCAGCTGTAAAGGGTATAAATATTAGGCACAAAATAGTCCAGCAGACCGGGTTTAGTTTTTGCGGCAATGTAGTCGCAGGGATAGGGTATCACATCTATTCCCTTCTTTTTAAAAATATATTGCGCGCGGCGCATATGAAAAGCTGACGTCACCAAAATATAAGGCGGGGGCAGATGGCCATTGGTTAATATTACTTTTGTGTCAGCTGCATTTTCACCTGTGTTCCGGGATTTTTCATCGATCAAAATAACACCATCCGGAAAATTGAATTCCCGCAGTACTTTTTTCACATAACCGCTTTCGGTAAACTGATCTGGATTAAAGGCGTTGTTACCGCCGCTCATAACGATATGCGAAACCTTGTTTGTCGCTTTCAGCCGCATACCTTCGATCAACCTGTCACTATGCGCGTTAAAAAAGCCTTCCCCATTAATATCCTCATCAGTAAATCCCCCTAGTATAATAGCCGCGCCATACACTTTTCCTTTGTCTAGCGGAGCGGGCGGCACATCCCAGTGCTGCGCAAACAGGTATAATAAAAATGGGTTGGCAAAGACAAACAACGTAATAATGGCGCCGAGTAACGACCGGCGCTTCCATTTCGGCCTTTTAGATAGAATCGCGATAAGTAATAATGCGATAATCCAATAAAACGGCGATATAAAAAAACCAAACACGAAAGAGAAAATGGCGTACATCTGAAAGCAATTTGAAAACCAGTGTTAAGATAAACGGAATTTTGTTAAGATTTTCCCCACCTGTTGAGTTTGTGTATTTATAAAATAAATAAGAAATTTATTGGAAATGAGCAGTTCAGAAATCGAAATGCCCGAGATCAGGGGTATCGCACCATATATTGAAGTATTCGATATGCCCACCTCCCTGCATTTTTACAGAGACATATTAGGCTTCGAAAAAAAGATGAGTTCGGGCGAAGGCGACGATGTGGATTGGGTATTACTTGAATTGCATGGCGCAGTCGTGATGTTGAATACCGCTTATGAAAAAGCTAATTGCCCTGCCAGACCCGACCCTACAAGGATAAAGGGGCACAGGGATATTGCCTTTTATTTTGACTGCAAGGATATAGATGGCTTATATCAATATCTCATCCATAAAGGGATTGAGTTAAAACCCCCATTTATTACAGGTTACGGCTGGAAGGCAATACATCTACGGGATCCGGACCATTACGGTTTATGCTTTCATCGGCCTGTTAACTCCTGAGGCTTAAATTATTTAATTGCGGATTTAGCCCTATAACCACATCTTAAAATATTTTAATAACTTACGTCAGCAATTTTAAACCTGGCACATTATGACCCAACCAACGTTAGTAAAGGAGACTTCAAAACGTCTTCAGTCAGTTGATGCGTTTCGCGCACTCAATATGCTCTGTATGATATTTATTAACGACCTGGGCGGCGTTAAAGGCATACCTTACTGGATGGACCATGCCAAAAGGATGCAGGACGCCATGGGCTTTGCAGATACCATTTTCCCGGCGTTCCTATTTATTGTTGGTTTGTCTATTCCGTTGGCGATAGATCGTAAAATGCAAAAAAGCGAATCATTTAGTACAATCTCGTTTTCGATCCTCTCCCGCTCATTTGCATTATTGGTAATGGGCTTTTTACATGTCAATCTTGAAAGCTACAGTAGCGCCGCTTTATTACCCGACTATGTTTGGGAAATACTGATTACCCTGGGGTTCTTCCTGATATGGCTGGATTACCCGGATACCTTAGATAGGGTAAAACGCTATATCCTTATCGGCGCAGGGTGGGCAATACTTATTGTAATGGCTATCTTGTATAAAGGGGTAGATAGAGACGGAGATATACATTGGTTACGCCCTGAATGGTGGGGCATCCTTGGCATCATTGGCTGGTCGTACCTTGTGTGTGCGTTCATCTACCTTTTTGCAAAAGGCAAATTCGCGGCTATGATAATCGCCCTCGCCGTATTTATAGCGCTCAATATCATAAACCATGGACTGCATCTTCACAGCAATTTACCCGCAATATACGACGGTTCTTCTATCTCGCTGGTGCTGGGTGGCGTGTTGGTTTCGCTTTGGTATGCGCGAATGGCGACAAAAGGCTATAGTGCCAGGCTATGGTTATTACTTCTCCTGGCAGGGTGCTCGGCGATAGCGCTGGGTTTATTGATCCGTCCTTATACAGAAGGCATTTCCAAGATACGATCCACACCGGCATGGGTATTTATTTGTATCGGTATCAGCATCCTTGTTTTCGAGGTGATGGTGTATTTGGTCGATTACAAGGGCAAAAAGAACTGGTTCAATTTAATATGGCCGGCAGGCACCGTTACGCTTACCTGTTACCTGATACCTTATTTACAGGTTGGTTTTTATAACATGTTCAATTTCCACTACCCCGCATTTCTCAATTACGGCTGGGGTGGGTTTTTCCGATCATGGGCTGTTGCCTTTATCGTGGTGATTATGGGTGGCTTTTTGGCTAAGCGGCATTTGAAGTTGAAGATTTGATTACTTTTACTCGGCTAGTGACCCAAACCTTAGTATGAAGAATCTACTATTAGTGACTCTCCTTTTATTTTCGACAGTGCGGTTATTTGCTCAAAAAGATTCACTGACTGTGCTCAGTCATTGGAAAAAGACAGATATGCGTGATTATAAGGTTACAAAAATATTGTCGCGCCTAGACGATAGCGGTAATATGTTCAGTGATACAAGCAGCTATACATTCAAATTCGTTATCGTAGATTCGACCATTAATGGCTACCGAATCAAATGGCAGTTCGAAGACACTCCCCTTGCAGATGACCTTACAGAAGATGAATATCAAGACCTTAGTACACAGCTTGGTAATTTGAGACTTATATATACCACAGATAAATGGGGCGTATTCAAGCATATTGAAAACTGGGATGAGGTTTCAAAATATTTTACTTCATATTATAATATCAGGTATGCCGACGAGCCAGAAAAAGACAGCACAGCTGTGATAGATGAATATAAGCGGAAAAAAAATGCTATAACTACACAACAAGGAGTTGAAACAGCTTTATTTGGCGAATTGACTTTATTCCACAAGATTTATGGTTATAAAAGTGCGGTAGGTGATACTGTAAGACATAATGTGCAAGGACAATTAGAACCAACTTTTCAAGATGCTCTCGAACATTTTAAATATTATATGGATCTTCCAAACGAGCAGACGAAGGAAGGAATAGTTAAATTAAAAGGTGAGATTGATAGCACTGAAGCGCATCAAAAATTACAATCACTTATAAAAAAATATATCGGGTCCATGCCTGAAAATAATCAGCAAGAACGAAAAGACAAATCCGATGCTATAAAAGCTCTATCGGAAATACATTATGAAAATACCGATGAGGTAATTTGGCGTTTTAACTATAAAATAGGGTTTCCTACAAAAATAGATATGAAACACGTTTTAGACTTTGATGACAAAATTGAAAGGTATAAAACCATAAAGGAAATCATCATAGAAAGTCTTTAAAATAAAAAAATCCCGTGTTCGCAGCTTGGAACAAGGGATTTTGGATAGGGTAAAGAACGTATATGTTATTAATCTTACCTATAACAGATCGGGTACTTCTACGCCCGCAAACTGTAAAGGTTATGGTAACTTATCAACAAAAAAGCAACATTTTCATGGCATAAAGGGCCTTTTTGCTTTAAGGGAAGGTCCATAAAAATATGATTTACAAAGGGGTAAGTTCCATGAACTTAAGGTCGAGCCAGCGCCCGAATTTAAAGCCTACTTCTTTAAAATGTGCAACTTCGACGAAGCCGAATGACTGGTGCAAACGATAGCTCACCTCGTTGTCGGCATCAATACCTGCAATCATCGCATGAAGCTTCATTTCACGTGCGCGATCGATGAGCGGCTGCAGCAATAATTTGCTGATTCCTTTACCGCGATGATCAATATGTACATAAACCGAATTTTCTACAGTATAACGGTAGCATGGCCACACCCTAAAATGACCGAAGCTGCTAAAACCTACAACCTGTCCACCCTGTTCGGCTACAAAAACCGGGAAACCGCTGCCCTTGCGTTCATTGAACCATGAAAGGCGCATATCGTAAGTATGTGGGTGTTCGCTATATACCGAAGTGGTGTTCAGTATTACGTGATTATAAATTTCAAGTATAGCCGCAATATCTTTTTCTACGGCATCGCGGACAGTAATTTCTGCTGATGACATAATCTTTATAAAATAAAAAAGGCGCAATATTTCAGCGCCTTTGATTTTCTAATATCATTTATTGCCCGGAGGAGCCGGAGGTGGTGGTGGAGTTCCACCCGGTGGCGGACCACCGGGTCCGCGTTGTCTTTCAGGCATTTTAACTTCTGGGTGTGCGGTACCGTGGTGGCAGGTATTACAATTTACGCTGCTTTCAATTACCATACCCAGCGAATCTTTCTCAGCTTTGAAAAACTTCTTGTTGATTTTAGCCGCCATCAGGTACATATGGCGGGCGGTAGTTTTCTCGGGTTTAGCATCGCTTGCAAAATCCATTTTATTGGTTTGCGCATCGCGCACATGGCAAAAGTTACAATGTACACCCAATGATTCAGCCCAAACATCCATCGTATGGTCAAGCACACGATAAGGTATATTCTTAGGAAACACCTTTAAGTTCACCAATTTTGGCGGCTGGCGTTCCTGTGGCACGGATGCAGCAATACTTAATGCTATTACTGCAGAAAATCCGGTAATAATGGCAAGTTTTTTATTAATTCTCATAAGCGGTCTATTTTGGAAACCAAGATAGTAATTGCTTACATAATTATGACATTGTAATCAAAAAAATACAGCAAAATATTTCCTGGTAGCCGGTAAAATACGACATAATAAGTGTGGCAATCCGGTTCCGCTAATATGATAGGCTATTTATTCCCTTCAGGCGCTTTTATTGCTGTTTCGGGATGGGCATTTCCATGATGACAGGTAATACAGCTAACCCCGCTTTCCGTCACCATACCAAGCGAATCTTTAGTCGCGTTAAAGAACTTTTTGTTGATCTTGTTCATCATCAAAAACATATGACGGGCCGTTTGCTTTTCGGGTTTGATATCACTGACAAAATCCATTTTATTGGCTTGCTCATCACGCGCATGGCAAAAGTTACAATGCACACCTAATGCATGCGACCATTTGCCCATCACTTTCCCCAGGTCTTCATGACTGATATCCTTTGGAAGTACTTTCAGGTTTTTGTATTCACGTTCGGGAGCGATTGATGCCGCTGTTGCAAGTATAACCACGGAAAGCAGGCAAAAGGTGGCTGCTATTTTTTTGTTTACCAACATGTGAGGATGATTTAGATAACTAATGTACCAATCATCCGCATAAATTATATGGATTCAGCTCAAAAAGGTGGGATTCACTTATTTACATTCACCAGTTTTTCGCTGATATCCCAGAGCTGGTTTCTTGCTCTGGCGTCCTGAGCTATTGGCGCTGTTTTGGCAACCTTGCATTTTTTGAAATACAGCCCGCTCTTTTGTTCCAGTTTTGGCTGGGTCGCGAGGTAAATGGTTGTTTCGGCGCCTTTTTCCGGTGTTATCATAAATAACTTTAAAGCCAACACTATCAGACCCAAAAAGCCCTTTGCGCCATCCCAAATATTGGTATTTACAACCCCAGGATGCAGGGCGTAGGCCCGTATTCCCTTATCACCGTATTTTTCGGCGAGCGATTTGGTGAAATAAATATTGTAAAGCTTGCTAATGCCGTATGCGGGAAACCCTCTATAGGGTGTGTGCTCCCAATTAAGGTCATCAAAATTTGGTTTAGCATTCTTATGCGCTTCAGAACTAACATTAATAATACGCGCGTGCCCTTTTTCTAATAATGGCATTAGTTCCAGGGTTAATAGAAAATGCCCGAGGTGATTAAGAGCAAAGGTCATTTCAAGGCCATCCTTGCTCGTTTGCTTTTCCAAAAACGCACTGCCTGCATTATTGATGAGGATATTAATATTGAATAACTTGCTTTTCAGTTCTTCGGCAGCATCCCGTACACTTTGCCGATCAGAAACATCACACCTGACTACGTAAATATTTTTATTATTTGTTTTGGATATGATTTCGGCTTTCACCTGCTCCCCTTTTTCGGTATTGCGCACCAGCATATAAATTGCATGGCCTTTTTTGGCCAGTTCCAATGCGGTTACCTTGCCGATGCCGGAAGTTGAGCCTGTAATTACAGTAGTTATTGCAGCCATGCATGATTTGATTTATAGTGCGACAAGATAGACAGATAATTGTTTTAGCATGTCATCTATAAACGCAAAAACCAAAAGTCTAAAATGGCAAAACCAAAAGTCTAAAAAACGCACAAAAAAACAGTCGAAAACGATTAAAACATGGTAGGGATAAGTGCTTTTTTACACTTTTTAAACATCCTGTTAGTCTCCAAATTATAGGGGTATTTACATTAAATATCGCGCCCGCGCATTTTATAATACTTCCCTTGTCGTAATCCGCACTTCCCACTGTTTCGGAAAAGGAATACCAGACTCGGATTTGAAAGATTGGCCAGCAAATCCGACTTCTGTATGAAAACGCTTTGTATGAACCTTCCCCTCTAAATCGTGAAACGATAGATTAAGGTAGCACTTGGGAAACTCGGCTAATGGCTCATCCATGTTTTGACTGGTAACCCCTATAAACTTGTCGGACATCATTTGATAATAGAATATTAAATACGAGGTAGGAAAGGTTGCTTCGAAATAATCGGATTGTAATTTACAAGGCAATAAGTAGTCTCTCTTTACTATAGCTTGCTCGTTTATAACTGCAAATCCCCAAACTTTGGGAATTCCTGGCATCCTGACCGCCACAACATGGTTTTTATCAATATAATCGAATTCAAGCATTTTGTTGTTTATTTTTTCGGCATAGTAGGTCATCAGATCATCGAGGTCGTAGAAAAAAGAATATTCAACATACTTCGCAGCTTCAATTCCTATATTCAATATTTTTAGATTGACCGTTTGCAAGTTCCTGGGTAAAATACCATCCAACTGTGTGTCATTAAGCAATTTTTCCATTGGACTTCGAGTACTTCTGAATTCTTCAACAACCAAGTCCGGCTTAACACTAAATGAAATTTGCCGGTCAACTAAAGCCCTGGTAATACTCAATTGCTCTTGTTGTGATTGATAAGTATAATAGATTAGCAGCACGGAAACAATACTAATAATAATCCCCATTGTGCCCCCAACGAAGCTGCCAAACGCTGGGAAGTAATCTTTATCAATATTGCCTGAAAAATGAATTAAAGAGTTTTTATAATAAGCGTATACGGTTGCCAAAAGCACAATTATGGCTATCAAACCAGCAGTTATTAGTAGTCCGCGCGGGCTAATCCGTCTCTTTTCCATTTATGTATGCGATGGGTAAAAATAAGTAAACACCTGCCATGCAATAACTAAAAACGCAGCAATAGCCGCCGCCCACGTACCCCATACAAGCCGTTTGTCGTTTCTGGCGGCTATCTTATTCTTTGTTTCAATCTCGGCATTCTTTAGAGCAGCGAGGCGTTTTTGCTCTTTATACCCACCGCCCTCATAAAACAGCCGTCCGTCAAAGGTAATTGAATACTTGAAATCGCTACCCACCTTACTATCGGTGCCGGGGATAAGCATTGTGTTTTCAACTGCTTTAAGGTTGCCGTCTAATACCAACCTGTCAACTATCTCGCTCACCGGTGTCATACTCAGCCTAAAATGATTTGCAACTTTACCCAATAGTATATATTGCTCGTCCGCATTGACAAAATAATTTAAAAACGTGTCCAATAGCTCTACAGCCGTGTTATTTTCCATTTTTAAAGATACAAGGTTTCAGGCTTTACAAAAAAGCCGCTAAGGCCGGTATCTGTGCAACGGCTTTGCAGGCCGACACAGTCCTCTTAACGGCTTTTCGATAAGTTATCTACGTTGCTGCATTTGCAGGTCAGACAGGTAACTTATATAGCAAATATAGTGATTTGTATTTTTCAACATTGAGATTTTTAATGAAAAGTTTATTGATATTTAGTCACTTACAGAACTGTTAAGCTAAATACCCATAAACGATGCCCTCAATTATTAAAAAGTGAATATCAAAAAACGCTCGAATGATGCCTACGATTCAAGGTGCGGTGGTTTAGTACCAGGTACTGCTCTGAAAAGCGATTTTAAGACAGCTATTCACGCTTCATTTGCCACAAAAAAGCAAGGACCGTTTTATTGCTCCGAATGTCTTTCAGAAGCAATTGTTAAAAAATGCAGCGATAAAGAAGATCATTTCGCTCATCACGCAAAAAAGTCGCCAACGGCCTTAAAAGGTAATACCAAATTTCATCACGGGGTTAGAGATGAGTTATTGACCGTCTTAAAAGAAGCTTTCCCTGATGGGGATTGGAAAACAGAAGTATCTATAAAATCTAAAAACGGGAATTCTAAAATTGTGGCTGATATAGCGGGTTATTTTGGCAAAAGAGATAAAAATAAGGCTGTTGCTGTTGAGGTTCAATGCAGCCCTTATAGTCCATCGTATATACAAAAAAAGACGAGCCTATATTTTGAATTGGACGTTAATGTATTGTGGGTTGTCCCCCTTGTCAAGGAATTAGGCATTGATATTTTTAGGCCCCGTAGATATGAGCTTTATTTGCATAGTATGTACCTGGGTTATGTGTTTTATTACATTCAAGGCGAAAATGGAGTACTGACTGCTGTGCATTATAGCCCTGCCTTCAGATATATCGACGAAAACACCTATTTCAATACAGACGGCCAAGAAGTCACCAACGGGGGTTATTATTTAAAATATAAAACGCTTAAAGAGCCGTCCTTTTCAACCATTTCTCCGAATATAAGTAGCTTGATATCAAAAAATCTTAAAGCTTGGGAACATCCGACTAATAAAAAACTAAGCGTTGGAGACCGCAAAATAATGGCTTTAAATACTCCGAAGTGGTGGCCCAACGATGAATCAAAAGAGTGGCTAAAAAATAACGACCTACCCAGATATGTAAACGAATACAAAAACGACAATTACACTTACGACGATGAAACTGACTACTTTCCTGATGACGATCAATAGCCTTTTCTCTGAACTGCCAAAACTCAAATAAGGTCTATTTTCGGGCCTAAATACCGAATCTTGCATTAGCCTTTAAAGCCTATTTAAAACGCTTTTCAAAACGTATTAATTATGCGACAATCTACCTTCTATTATTTGCCTCTGCATTTGAATTGTATGCGCTTGTCGTTTTCCGAGTTTAATACATCCGTTCCAGCTTAGCATTGTTGTTTTTAATGATTCTGCCAATGATTTCACAGTCTCCGCCTGGGATTTTATTAAAATCTCTGCTGCTTCATTGCACTCGAACTCGGGCGTATTAATAGCATCTAAAGCCAGATCGGCCGCGCTAACAATCCGTTTCAAATCAGCTAAAAAGGCTTCCTCGTTAAATTCTGCATCCATATGGTCTAATTTTTTCCTGCGGCCCTAAGTACACTTATCAGTGAATCCGAACTTGTATTTCTACTGATATCCTTTAAAATTGACGTGTGTGACTCTACCGCATCTGCCGTCCTGCCGCTATTGGCAACCAGTTGTCTTTGCAGTAAGGTGCTATTGCGCATCTCAGCCAATTGCAATGCCATATTTGTTGATAGTATTTGGTTAGTCTCGAGTTGCGTAATTCGCAAGCCGCCAAACTGCCCGGCTAATAGATTCGCCTGGTCTTCAGTCATACCCTTTATTGCGCCGGTAAGTGAATTGGGCGAGCCTGTTGATCCGCTGTTAATTGGTCCTACTACCTTCTCCAGTTGGGTTACCTGCTGCCCGGCATTGGTAATGATATCCGAATACTTTTGCTTTAGCTCTGCGATCTTATCAGGGGTTAGTCCGCCCGGCGCTGCCGATGCTGCCGCAAACTGCGCGTAGAAATCATTGATCTTGCTCGTCAGGTAATCATTTTCAAATACGCTCAGTGCGGCGTTTTGCATCAGCTGCTGAAAATTATCGGCAAAGTCAGCTGCTGTGCGTTTACCCTGCTTAAAGCCGTCAACTATGGCGTTGGCAATATCCATCGCAGTAGTGCCGGTGGCGTCCTGGTTAAGCTGGTTAAGTACGTCACTGGCCGAAACACCGATGCCGTCCATTTCCTGTTTAACCGTTTGCAACTGCTCGAACCAGGCTTTAGTACTGTCTGTCAGCTTCCCTTCGGTATAAAGCTTTTCGAGCGTATCATAATCAGCGCCGCTCAGCCCGGCTAAATCCTGAACAACCTTTGTTTTTTTGGCGATACCTAAAAAGCCCCCATATTTCTCGGTGTGCTCGCCGGTTACTTGTGTGCCGGTAGATTGAATTTTATTCAGCAGCGTATTATAATCTGCCTGCGCCTGTTCCTTCTGTGTGGCTATCAGTTGTTCACGCGCCTGCAACTCCTCGATAGTCATCTTGGTAATGTCGCCCTGCGCTAATGCCTGCTGCCGTAAAAGTTCGTTGTATTTGATCTGTCCGGTTATCAGGCTGTCCTGGTAAGCCTGCATATCCTTAGCTGCCTGTACGGCGCTTTTATGCGCAGAACTGAACATTGTAAATACCGCGATAGTAGCCTCAACTATTAATTGTATTGCCAATACAACCAGGCCAATTACCGATGTTATCTCCGCAGTCATGTTAGCGGCTGTTTGAGCCGCTTTCTCCGCCTTTACAGCCGCACTATATGCCTCGTAAGCTTTATTCATTTCACCGATGGCTACCGCAACATCGCCAACAGCTTTTACCGTATTTCCGAAGCTTGCATTTACAACCGATATCTCCTGGCCGATCTGTTGCAATCCCTGCCCGGCCTGTATCAATCCATCACCAATAGCATCTTTAATTATTTCTTTGTTCGCCTTGGCTAAAGCGCCTTTTAGCTTAGCTATTTCAGCGTCCGTTAAGCCATTCGCTTTTGCCAGCAAGTCCGTAACGGTAGCGATAACTTGTTTTGCCTGCTGAATACTCAAATCGCCAACGCCTCTCAGCAATTCCTTCACCGCATCAATCTTCTCGACATTCGAATCATTCAATTGTCCCAATTCCTGCTTATATTGGATTTCCAGTTGTGCAGCTTCCTCAATTTTACCTGCCTTGAGTAGTTGCTGCCTTTTATCCTCATAAGTAGCAGTCAGTTCGGTCCTTTCGGTTTCGAAAGTCTTTACAGATTCCAGCAGCGTCTCAAGCGATTTCTTCTGGTCCTCTAAATTTTGCAACTGCGCTTTTTTAACCAACTCAGTACGCTGCTGTATCGCGCCGCTCTGGTCGTTCTTGTCAATGCTGTTATTAAGATTATTCAAATAGGTAGCGAAGTCGCTGCCCGACAATAACAAGTCCTGGTATTCTGCATCAGCTGCATCCTTACCAACCTTTCTGCGATATGCCTCATAATCGGCATAAAGCTTTTTCTTTTTGTCTATATCCTGCTGGATATAGTTATTCTCATTAAGGTTAGCCTGGTTATCAACCGCTGTATTTTCATCCTTGTTTAACGCGGCGGTAACACCGGCCCCAATCTGCGCGTTCTTATTTTTAGGATCAGCATTAAACGTGGCTATTTTCTGTTTAAGCAGGTCAAACTTATCGCTGATGGCAGTAAGCGCCTGTTGGTCCTTACTAAGCTGTTTGTCATTTACGGTAGATACCGCATTAGCAATTTCTTGTAGTAATGCAGCCCGGCGTTTCAATGCCTCTTCAGCGGCATTTGTGTTAGTAGCTTTAACATCATATTGCTTTATCAGATCGTCTACCTTCTGAAGGTCATTCTTGATAGTTTGGAATTGGCTGTCGCTCGGTGTGAGTGCATTTAACTTAACCTGCAAAGCATTTTTAATATTTTCAAGGTCGGTTTTGCCGCCTTGATTGGCGAGGAGATTATCAAAATTTTGCAAATTATCTCCGAGTAGCTTATTGGCATTTTTTAACGCATCTGTCCCTTTTGATATATCAGTAATATAGTCCGTCAGGCGCTTCATCACTCCGTTATTAACGCCAAGAGTTTGCTCAAAAGGGAGGTTTTCCCTATTAGCTGTTTGAGTAAATAAAGCTATTTCATTCTTAAGCTGCCCGATAGGTGTTGCAAAAGTACCGCCTGAACCCTTATAGGTAGAAAGCCCTTGCGCGTTTGCTGCCGCGCTTTGAGCATTTTGATTTGCTAACTGCTTTTTGTAATTATCATAAGCTTTAGCAATTCCTTCCGCTTTTGCAAGATTATTTTTGTCGATCTCAAATTGAGCGTCCAGGTTAGCACCACTCAGCTCATCAATTTTCGTCCTCGCTGCATGCGATTTGGCATTTGTTAAGATGGATGACGTCAACTCGTCATAGGAGCCCTTTAGCTGTCCGTTAATGATAGCCAGCTTGCTTGCATTGGCAAACTCAGCCGGGTAGGTTTCCCTTAATTGCTCGGCGGCGGCTATCCTATCCTTGATGGAGTTATTAGCATTTGTAGCCGTATCATAAAGTAATTTCAAGCTTGCTACTTGTTTACCGGCATCCTTATCGGCATTCGCCATCACATCATTGAGGGCGAGCATGTTCTGTTTAGCCTGGTCAAGCCTGCCCGTGAATACGTCGAGGTTAGAAATGTAAGTTATCAATGCCTCAATAGCTTTAGCGCCTACAATACCGCTAAGGAAAGCCGTTCCAAGCCCGATGATCTGCCGTGTAAATTGCGTTACAACCCTTGCACCAATATTCTGCACATTAGTAACGCGCTCTATAGCCGCCTGGAACTTGCCGACTTTGTCCGGAACTTCTGTTACAGTAGTATTTACCTCCTTTACCGCCCTGTTAACATCGGTAAATGAAGTGACTGCGGTCTCATTCTGCCGTTTTAAGGAAGTTAAGCGGTCTTCGAGGTTTTTTATTTGGTTGGTAATTGTACCAACATTATAGGGGTCGGTATTGGAGGCCAATCTTTGACGCTGTGCGACAAGTTCGGCCTCAACCCGCTTCATGTTCACGAGTATGGTATTTCCGGCGATAGCAGCGCTTTGCTGCACGTCATCATTAACACCCTGCAAAGTAGACTCCACCTGCCTGGCCTGGGCAATTACCTCCGGGTTGTTTATGAGAAACTCAATATTTAAAGGGCCTAACTCGTCCATTTTAATGCGTTTTTATGATTTTTAAAAAAACCCGGCTGGTAAATCACTCCAACCGGGCCGGTTATATAAACCTAATCCAAAGATGGCTCTTTTGCTTTTTTCAGTTCTGTAAGCTGCTCGGTGAGACAAACAGGCTTTTATAGGAAGCGAAATACTTGGCTTTGTAATTGAGTTTGGCTTGCGGCGATAGTTTTTCAAAATCATCAGCCGTTTTTATATCCGATGGATTATAGTCACCGGCATCTACTTTAGAAGTCAGCATAGTATTGCCATAACCTCCAGCGGAATATAATCGAGCATCTTCATGGGACGTGCAACGGCCTTTTTGCTCGGCAAATAATGCACTGTAGGCGGCCTTATTATTGTTGTAAAATAGGTCTTTTTGAGTAATAGACAATTTTTCAAAATCGTCGACTGTTTTTACATGTGCAAAATTATTCATGTCCTGGTTGTTTAATATTATGGGTTTAGGTTCAACTATTTGAGTATGTTGATCGGGTTCAGTCCGTTTCAAACTAAGCTGCGCAATTGTTAGATTGACTTCTTTATCAGGGATAAGTGTACCATCCTGATTGAGTAATGCAAGAGAACCTGCGTTGCTTGGCACAGCGCACAATGACGCTTCCATCAATTCCCACTTAGAAAGTTCATATACTCCGTCAGGGGCTATGATCATGTAATCGGGATTGAACAAAACACCCATTGAGGCACCTTTTATAAATCCCCGGTTTACTTTATCCTCTATGGGTTTTACGTTCGGGTCTTCACTGTCGAAATTTGTATCTGCTTTCAATAGCGCTCCGTCAATTACACGGTTTTTCCAGCTTCCTAAAATTGTATTTAAGCTGTTTATATGGCTATCTAACATTGCGGAGTTTGCGTCAAATCTGTCAAAGCTCCCGCCGTTATTGGGTATGCGAAAACCATATGAATTAATCTTCGTTTCGTCGTTTAAAATAAATGTAGGCATAGGTTTAATTGTAATCTTCGGGTTTTAATTTTTTAATATTCATCCATTTTCTATAGCTCATACTGATGCCGTGCAATGGAAACTTGTTTCTGACAATTCGGGTATCAGGTATATCAGATTCTTTGTATTGATTGTAAACAGAAAGAACCTGACGAATGTGATTTTTGTAATTTTCCCGGTTATAAGCCATATTAAGCTAAAGATAAACACAGATATTAAGCTGTGCATATATCTGTGCAACCCTTGCACAGAAAAAAAAAAGCGCCTATAATCTCTTATAGCCGCTCCTAACTTGAATGGGGTATTTGTCCTACTTAGAGAAATGTTTCTCTATTTTTCTAATAAAATCGAGGTCAATCTTATGTCCCACGTGCTTCTTATTGATTAATTTGGCAGTGTCGTTTCCCATATTGATCGTCTTATGATCATTAATTGGCAGTGGCTCGAAAACATCTACCAATCCCGGTATTTTGAAATCACCTAAGGAGCAACGCAGGTAATCATTATGCTCACCAACGGATGCAGAAAACTGAGAAATATGTTTAGATAAATCCAATAGTTTCCCTACAACCTCATTCCCTTTTTCAGTTTTTGTATAATGCGTATGCTTGGCTTCGATTTCATCATGTGTACCTTCTTTAGGCATAAGTTTACCGTCCTTTACTTCCACGTAACTGAGTTTGAAACTTTTATGGGTATTGATATTATGATCCCAGGTTGTTTTCATTTCCCGCAGCCTTTTCTCAATATCCGATGTTTCTGGCACATCAATCATATCCCGAATTTTTTCTTTCTTGATTGGCACACCGTTAAACTGCGGCTCACCGGCTTTTTTAATTAAAATTTTTAGCACAAACTCCTTGACATAGCCCGATGGCGTACCCGTATAGTCCATGTGTAAAAAATCATGTATTTCTTTCGGTGTTACTTCAATGCCTATTTTTTTAAACATGTCGTAAACCTCCTGCCCCTCTTTTATGGTGTCTGCGAGGTGCTTCTTGTCTTTTGCGATCAGGTAATCGTCTTTTCTAATTAATATTGGTTGCATGGTTTGTTGGGTTTATGTAATTATTTGATTATTTAAAAATTTGTATATTTGTAATGATGGGGATGCGTACCTCGTCGCCCAGGAGCGGTTTTGATTTATCAGAGCCGCTCTTGTTGTTTACGAACTCCTGCTTTCTGTCATTGGCTTGATTATTAGTTTATTAAAAAAATGTTATATTTGAACTGTGTAGGCCGTGGACCTATGCACCCCAGGGGCCGCAGGTATTAACTTGCTGCCCCTGGTCATTTTTAATGCAGCTCTAAAATTTCTTTTATAGGTATTTTCGAAAAATGCGCGATTTTGTAAATTTTGGTAATACTCGATAGGGCAATATTTACTTCCGGATAGGTATTCTTGTCGGGATTAATAAAATTAACAAAAACGCCTTCTTTTGAATAAAACTTTACTCTACACAAAAATGCTACCTCGTTTATCAAAAAAACATAATTATTGCTTCGTGGTCGGCGCAAGTCATTTAATTTAATCTCACTACAGACAAGCACGCTTCCGTCAATTATTGCTTCTTCTTTAATTCCGTTATCCATAGAATTACCTATTGCGATAAATGCATGTTGAATATTCATTTTGCTGATGATTAGATTTTTTATAGCTATTTCTGATTTTAGTTTGGGCATAAATATTATTGGCCCTGGTCATTTAGGCTTTTCGTGCTCTTTCTAAATACTTCGCTAAGGGTTTGTTCTCGTAATCTTTCAACATGAGTAGATTGCGTATAATCCTTAATTGGTAGATGCCGTCAGTGGCGCGTACATGGCCTTTAAATCCTTCATCTGTTAGTAATCGCTGTGATTGCTCCCATAATAAAATATCTAATTCATCAGCAAGTTGTTCCCGCGTGATGGCAGTTGTAAGTAATTCTCTGAATCCTTCTAAAAACAATTCTATGTTTGCCTTTTCCTCTGGTGATTGTATCATGGTCTAAGCTTTTAAAGTGTGTATATCCAATTCGTTCAATAACTCGTTTACAATCTTGCCAGCAGCCTTATTATCCCCGCATTTGGCAACATTTCGTACGATAGCCTCAAACTGCCGCTGCGTTTGCAAAAGCTCTGCATAACTCATTTTATTGAGTTCCTTTTTTACTGTGCCACTTTTAGCAAGGAATAGGTTAAGCTTTGCTGCATTGATTTTCTTATCCTCCCCGGTTGTGCCGTAAATAATACCGGCACTGTAGGCCAGTGAGAAGATAAGCATCTTAAGGCGCTCGCTTGGGTCGAATTGCGCGAGGTTGCTGATGAGTTCCTTCGCCTCCTCGAAGTAAAGTTGTTTGCTGCTTTCTGTACGACCGTTAGTAGCATTGCTGATGTACAGCTTTTTGTCGTCAATCCATCCGAACTGATTAAGCAGGACGTGTAGTTTTGTGATTTGTGATTTGCTTGCGTAATTCATAATGCTATGGGATTAGATTTATATAGTTTTGCATAATTGGTTCAACCTTGCCAGCCAGTAATGGGCTGTTTTCCTTCATAAATTCTAAAAAGTCGTTAAGCGTTAATGTAGCTGGCTGAAAAGCCTTTTCGTTTGAACCGAGGCGTTTTTCGATAACAGCATCCCGTAATTCATTCCAGTTAAACTGCTTAACCCACTTACCTACAGTTTTCTCGGTCACATGCACTATTTTAGCCGTTTGCGATTGGTTTTTCCCCTGGTAGATAAATAAGCGTTTTGCCTTTTGCTTTTTTACAGCCCTTGTGTCTTTTTCTATGCTCATAATAAGTTTCAGTTAAGCGTATAACAGCAGTAAACTCTCAGCACGTCTAAGGCCGCTGATATAACCTTCATCATCCATTACGAGGCACTTTTTAACAATCTCGTCAAGTTTGCTCTTATCGGTCATATTGGCCTCTAAAACATCGGTTATAAGTTTTTTATAGAAGCTTAGCCGGTCTTGTTTACCGACAGGAACCGTAGTTGTATATCGCTCTGAAAAGCGGCTAAAAACCTCTTTAAATCCCGGTTTTCTTTTTTTCATACCCTTTTGCATAATGCGTTTAAGGCCGTCCGCACCCATCATATACCAGCCACAGCAGCCCTCAGTTGCATTCCAGAATTCCTTTATATCCTGCAATGTATTTTGTCCAAGGTCGCCTGCTTCATCGATGATCACTATAGGGTTGTTAATCATCCGCAGATAGCATTTTATATCTTCTTTGATCTCATGGTGAGCGCCGACACATTCAAGGCCCACAGCTTTCGCCAGTAGCCGCGTAAATAGGTGGGTTGACTTACCCTGGCTTGCATCCACATAAAAGCAGTTATCTAAGGATTTAGAGAGATACTTAGCAGTGAAGGTTTTACCGATACCGCAATCGTCAACACATATTTTAGCCTTTGCGTGTTGCTTGCAAAACATTATGTCTTCCTCAATGATGTTAAATACGTCCGTACGGGCTGCATTCCATTTGCGCTCGACTTCTAAAAGGTGAAGCTTGCGGCCTAATCTGAACCATTCTGAATCAGTCATAACCTTATCAGTTTTACCCGAACATAGTTTGATGCCGGTTTGCACACCGAGGTCATATTTCTTCAAAAAGGCTGTATCGGCCTGTCCGCGTTCCTCTATTTCGAGTTGGAATTTTTCGATTACCCTGTGCTTAAATTCTGTGCTTAACTGTTCCATATAAAAATTTAATATCTGTCTCTTAGTGGCTTGGTAAATGATTGTCGGGGGACAAGGGCAAAATCATCTTCATCAGCAGGCTCAGGTAATATGCCACCTGACGGCCTGTCAGCAAAAGTCCTTTGATCTAAACCCGGCATAACAAAATCCTTTTTAAGCGCTGGCCGGTTGTCAATTACCGTAACCTGGTCAATGGCGTTTTTCTGCCGTTTACCGAAGGCTTCAATCGTGGTGACATAAGAACTCATGATTTGCCTATTAAGCTCGTCAGCAGGGCCTTGTTCTATCTTAGCCCGGTTGTAAGTTGGTTTGGCTACAGCCTCGCATATAAATTGGGAACCGATAAATACGAGCGCCTTGAAGACTTTGCCCTGGTTGTCGTCGAGCCAGTAAATATCTATTTGCTTGCCCTCCACTTGCTTCATCAGGTGTATAAGCGGGTTACCTAAAGCAACCTTGCCATCTATGCCTAACAGGAATTCTCCATAATTGAGGTGTATAATTCCGACATTACAGCTCGTTTCTGTTTTCCAGCCGATATAGGGTATGATACTGGCATAGTTTGTCGGCTTAAGGTTTGGATTCTGCATTTCACAGAACACTTGCCAGCGGCTCATATGGGTATGCACAGAATGCGGCATGTTGTTCCACAATTCAATGTCCGAAAGTGCGTTTTCAATAATTCTGCTGTAGGGCAGTGAAGGAACATCTTTCGGGCCAGCCTGGTTACTTTCTTTTAAAGCGAACGGACGTGCAAGCCATCCTTTACGTTCTTTTTCGATCTCATACCTCAAACTGCCAAAGTAACGCTCAATCCGTTTTCCTCTCGCGTTATTGGCCTCAATACGGACATGCTGAAACATGGCACCGGGGCGAAGGAAAGTATCAATATAGGAACTGTTAAGACTCATTTCAGCCTCAAGCTCGGCTGGTAGTTTAAATCCCCATTCAGCATAGTTGCGGACAAGTTGCCTGTAGAATTCAATTATAATACCGTCTTTGCTTTCACCGTGAACCCAAGAGGTAAACGCTTCGCTGCCAAGGTCGATACCCATATAAAACCATACTCTGTCACCGCTTTGGGTTTTAAATGGTGGCTGCCTGTCGTCGATAGAAATAATGCTGCCAGCGTATTTCGGCTTGTCCAAAGAGTGATACGGCTTAAATTGCTGCATCAATTTTTGTCTATTGCCGCTGCGTATGGCATAAGTGCCTATTGCGCTAACCCATTCAGCCATGTATTTTTTTACAGTAGAGTCGCTCAGATTTTTGAAGCTGGAAGGGTTGTATAGTTCGCCGGTCTCGTTATTAATCACATCTATTGAACCATTTATAAAGCCAGCGTAACGCCTGTGTACCTCTGTTGCTGTTGGCTTGGTGCGGTCGCCAGCAAAGAGGCTATTTAATAGTGTAAGCGTCTCGTCTGTTACCTTGCGGGTGTTTTGGTTTTTATGCTTTCCGCTTATTAAGGATAGATAGCCTGAATTCTCAAAGGCTTTAAGGGTTTTTAAAAATCGTTCTTTGTTTTCGGGTAGTGTGTGTTCAACCCTGTGTTTAATTTTGAGTGTTTTTTGAAAAGACATCGAATCACTCCAAACAGTCTCAGGTACGCTTTTTATTTCGCCTCTATTAAAGTTTGCCCTGCGTACGTGGAATGAGCCGCTTTTATTTTGTCGATCATTTGCTCTTGCAACCCAAAGTAGAATGCATGCTGTTAATACGCTGGCATTGATAATGTATTTTTCCTGGTATTCTGTTTTGAGGTAACTGCCATCTGGAAAAGTAAATGCGGCATAAAAGGCCACTGCTTCATTATCTATTTTATAGAACCTTTCTAAAATATGATCGCATTTACGCGGGTCGCCTAAACCGGCTTGTATATGGCTTTCAAGGCTGTCGAATAAAATAAGTAATGGGTGGCCCCCGCCACCCATGCGGACACGTTTGATGCCATAAGGCTTATTCTTGTATCGCTGTATTAAATCCTTAAGGGTATTGTACTTGTACCATTTTGGAACAAGTTCATCAATAGTAACTACTATTAAATTATTCGACTCGTGGGGCATCGGATAGCTTAATTAATTGTGATTGTTTCGGGTTAGTGGATTAATTCAGGGCTCCTTGCAGTATGTTGTTAAATATTTGCTGCTTTGCTTCCCGTTCTTTCCAGTACTCGATAATAGCATCAAATACTTTTTGATTTTGGGATTTTCCCTGCATTACGTGATACACTGTCACGGGCGTAACATTGGCTTTTTTTGCGATAGTGGCTTGTGCCCCTCTCGGTAGTGTGTCCTTGATTTTTTTAATAGCTGCGGTTTCCATACTTTTATATTTAATTAATATTAATAATCACAAAAATATCATTATTAATCACAAATACAAATAAATTATCACAATGGATGATATTTCTACTATTTTAAAGGGTATCCGGAAGACTAATGGGCTTACACAAAAGGAATTTGGCGACCGGGTTGGTTTAAAACAAAACACCTATTCAATGATTGAAAAGGGGAAAAACCGCCCAACAATGGCTACCCTTAAAAATATAATTAAAGAATTCAACCTTGATGCCAATGTGTTTTTTATTGAAGCCTTAAACGATTCACTAAGTCAAATTGAAAACCACTTAAATATTAAAGAGCAATTAAATGAGAGTAGAAACCATAGATTAAAAATAAATGTTGATGCCAAGCATTCAAAAAGGCTATATGATGTGCTTGAACGTAAATACCCTGAATTATATAAACTAAAAGTGGACCTGGACACCTTAGATTATTTTAGGGAAGCCATCGAGGAATTAGCGATAAAAATACATCAGCCATTGTTGGACGCTTTTTGGTTATTTCCTGGTAAATTCAATTTCGCTGAATATGAAAAACGGGGAGTAATTGAATTAACCAAACTCGAAGCTTATAAGAAGCCTTTAACGGATATTGCAACTGCGATAAATGTTTTCTATGAGGAGATGCAAGCAATCGACGGAAATATTATCGATTTTGGTGAGTATAAAGTAGAATAATAACTGCAAACCAAATGTCTGTACATATATCCGCATACATGTTTTTTGTAATTAATTCCGCATTTTAAGGCTTATTTCCGCTTAAAAACTATCGTAAAGGCATGTTTTAAAGGGGTCTGAGTGTGTCAAAATATGTACTTTATCGCCTTTTTTGTGCATAATTGATGCTTGAATCTGTTAAAAAATACACGCTACATCGTACCCAGGTACGTACCCAGATACGTACCCAGATTTTAAAACCTGATAAAACTGCTTTAAAACAACCTTTAAACACCATTTTAACAAACTTTAAAAACCCTGCTGTAACGTTACTTTCGCGCTCAATATGCGGTTAATTCAGCTGTAACTTATAAGTAGCTTTTTTGGCAAGATACTGCCTTGAATGCAGCAATAAGCCATTTTTTAATAGATTTTTCAAAGGCTTATCGTAGTATATGCACTTTAATTAACCTAAACCATGCCCTCAAACTAACCTTAAATAGTAGATAATCGTACATGGTACATTTCGTTTTACTTTTCAAAAATTATTTTTCACGCCAAAAAAGCAGCCTACAATATCAGAAACGCCATTTTTTTCCATTTTGCCATTTTTAGTCTTTTGTACCTTTGGTTTAACCCCCCATACATCTGAAAATAAATGTTAAAAATTGTGAAATAATTTGCATTATTACGAAATGTTCGTAGATTTACGAAACAATCGTAACAACATGGAGAAATTAACACAACAGGAAGAAGAGGCGATGCTGGCAGTATGGCAATCCGGCTCCGGTTCGGTAAAGGATTTTTTGGACCAGATGCAGGAACCCAAGCCACCATATACCACCCTGGCATCAACCATCAAAAACCTCGAGCGCAAAGAATTTTTAACGAGCGAAAAAGTAGGTAACACGTACCGTTACGTTCCGGCTATTAAGGAGGAGGAATACAAAAAACGTTTCATGAACGGTTTTGTAAGCGATTATTTTCAAAACTCTTATAAGGACCTGGTTACGTTTTTCGCGAATGAGAAAAAAATCAGCGCCAGCGATTTAAAAGAGATTATCAAACTGATTGAGGACCCTAAAAAATAAGAGCCATGCCTGCATTGTTCACATTCCTGTTTAAGGTAAACATCGCCCTGGTGCTGTTTTGCATGGGCTACTACCTGGTGCTGAGGCACCTCACCTTTTACACGCTCAACAGGATATACCTGGTAACAGCTATCCTGTTCTCGTCTATATATCCCTGGATAAACCTTGACAGCTTTATGGAGCGTCATCAACAATTGGCGGCACCCGTTCAAACCGTCATACTACAATGGCGCGTACCTGCCGAGAATTTGGTCAAACCATTAAACCAACCCAATTACTGGCAATGGGCCGAGGTTGTTTTCTGGGCCGGGGCTGCTTTGTTAGCCGTCCGTCTGGCTACCCAGTTAGTTTCTTTATACAGGCTTTACCAAAATTCGGAGCCGGGTAAAGTGCACAACTATGCTGTGCGCTTGATTGACGGTGATGTGAGCCCGTTCTCTTTTTGGCGCAGCATTTATGTAAACCCGGATAAACTTTCTCCGTCCGATTTAGAAAAAGTGCTGGAGCATGAACATGTCCACGTAAGTGAATGGCATACGCTGGATATTCTGTTGGCTGAACTGAGCACCATATTTTACTGGTTCAATCCCGGTATTTGGCTCATGAAAAAGGCCGTCCGCGAGAACGTGGAGTTTATCACCGACCGCAAAATATTGCAAAAAGGTGTCGATAGTAAACAATACCAATACAGCCTGCTTAGTGTGAGCCTGTCGGGCACACCCAATAAGCTTGTAAACAACTTTAACATTTCAACCATCAAAAAACGAATCATCATGATGAATGCAAAAAGATCATCCCGCCTTAACCTAAGCCGCTATATGTTTGTGGCGCCTGCGATTATCATATTATTGCTGGTTTTCAGTATCTCTAAAGCCGGTATCACGAAAAAAGGATTAAACACAATTAAATCCCTCACGTCGGCCATAAAAGGCGTCACAATATCAAATGACGACAGACCGATCATCCACCCAGCTTCAAAACCGGGCAATGTAATTGCAGCAACTTTAAAAACAAAGATCAACTCAACAGTTAAAAAAGCCGATACTATTTATGCCGGCAAATCTAAAGACGGCAAAAGAACCATGCTGATCACCAACAGCAAGGGATTAGATTCGATGGGCTACGTGATCAATGGTGCAAAATCGACGAGAGACGAACTAAAAGCTCTCGATCCTGCACATATTTACAGCCTTGATATGATGTCGGCCAGCGATGCAAAAAAATTCGTTGACTTTACCCTGGATAAACCGGAAATCCTGTTTGCGACAACCGACGACTCGGAAACGGGCAAAAAGTTGAAGGTTAGGATAGACAAAAGCATGAGGTCGGGTGTGCTTGCGGCGTCCATGAACAAGGCCAGAAGTATGGCCACTGCCGGCAGCGGCGATATTGCACCAGTGACTGTTAATATGGCTTATTCAACAACTGCCCAAACATCCTCAAGTGATGTTTCGTCTGCAGTAAGCCCCAATGTTTCAGTCTATACAACCACATCTTCCGATGAGGCACCGGCGGCAATAGCATCAGGCAGCACGATCAGTGCAAGTGTAGGTTCAGGCCGCAGTTACAGCACCAGGGCCGTTACGGTTAATGGGTCCCCAGTAACAGTGAGAATAAACGATGCGGATATGGCGCCAATGGCAAAGGTGAATGGTGTTGAAATGGATACCGTGGTCTTCAAAAACAAAGGAGGCCGCAAAAACTATATCTACCTGAACAAGGTAAGAATAAATGATGAAGCCACTATCGACGGCCCGGGCGATAAACTCATTATTGTAGATGGAAAGGAAGTTAAGAGCCTGAAGAATGTGTCGGCTGATGACATAAAATCCATTAGTGTATTAAAAAATGAAACTGCCGAAAAACGATATGGCGCTAAAGGCAAGAACGGGGTGATAGTTATTACAACTAAAAAAGGAAGTAAATAAGTTCAGTTAATAGATTACTCTAATTGAATGGTTGACCGGGTTATGCCTGGTTGGCCATTTTTGTTTTCGTATGTTGGTATTAATCAATCGCCTATATTTGATTGTACATGGAACTGTTACCCATTAAAGAACATCTTCACGAAAACCCCGACTTTGCAGCTCATTCTGATTGCCTGGACAGCCTCGGCATGTGCATCGACTTTTATAAAAGGGTGGGATTTAATCCTCCATGGATATGTTATTACGTTCGATTGGACGGGCAATTGGTCGCGGCAGCAGCTTTTAAGGGCAAACCCATTGACAATAAAGTTGAGATAGCTTACGGAACTTTCCCGCAGCATCAAAACAAAGGCATCGGTTCCAAAATCGCTGGCACATTAGTTAAACTGGCACTTCACACAGATCCCTTGGTAAGGGTGACCGCACAAACCCTGAAAGAGGAAAACTATTCAGCTAAAATACTTCGGAAAAACAATTTCATAATCATAGGTACTGCCATTGACGAAGATGAAGGCGAAGTTTGGGAGTGGGAATATCAACGGTAGTCCGAAAGTCCGCATAAGTCGGGAAGTCCGAAAGTAGTACCCCGAATATTCTTTCGGATTTACGGTCTTTCGGACTTCCTGACTTTAAAGTTCTGAAAGAACTTTGACAACGTACTCTACCTGTTCAGGGTGCACGTCCAAATGCGTTACAAAACGGATGCTGTGGGTATCGGTACTGTTAGCTTTGATACCCTTTTCTAAAAGTTTTTTTAGTATTTCTTCGGCGGGTGCAACTGTGTCAAACAAAACGATATTGGTATCTGCAGGCATTACATATTTTACCCAATCATGACCGCTTAAAGCTTCCGCAAGTATTTGAGCGTGAGCATGATCTATTTTCAATCTCTCCACATGATGATCGAGCGCATAAATACCCGCCGCAGCTAAAAAACCGGCCTGGCGCATGCCACCGCCAAATACCTTGCGAACACGTCGTGCGTATTTGATCGTCGCCTTATCTGCCAATAGAACCGATCCAACTGGTGCGCCTAATCCTTTGGACAAGCAAACTGATATTCCGTCAAAGTATTTACCATAGTCAACTGCTTTATCGCCGGTATTCGTAAGGGCATTAAATATACGTGCGCCGTCCAGGTGTAGTTTCAGCCTTTCGGCCTTGCAGAGACTTGCTATTGGTTTGATATCATCAAGCTTATAACAGCTGCCACCACCCTTATTCACTGTATTCTCCAGTACAACTAAGCTGGTATGCGGATAATGGATATTCTCGGCATTAATTTCCGGGGCTATCATTTCAGCAGTTATCCGGCCACGGTCGCCATTCAGTAATCGCGTTGACACTCCGGAATTAAAGGCAATACCTCCACCCTCGTATCGATATACATGCGAGGTTTGATCAGCAATCAATTCGTCCAACGGCTGGGTGAAGCATTTGATGGCTATCTGGTTTGTCATCGTACCCGATGGGCAGAACAGCCCTGCTTCCATTCCAAACATAGCAGCGGCTTTTTCTTCCAGCGCGTTTACGGTTTCGTCCTCGCCAAAAACATCGTCTCCTACTTTTGCACTCCACATGGCTTCCAGCATTCCCGGCGTAGGTTTTGTGACGGTATCACTTCTTAAATCAACAGTTATCATATATGAATGAAAATTGCGTTATTTTGTACTGAATTATTATGCGCTCAATTTTAATCATTTTATTCTTTATGCTGATGTATGTATCAGCAAAATCGCAAAAATGGCAGCCCGGCACCTTTACAGATATAAAAGGCAACAAAGTGACCGGTTTGATCAACGACAATCCTGGTGGCAAGGGCCCAATTAAAGACGAAGGGTTTATTGAGTTTAAGGACGATAGTAAAGCCAATCCCTATAAACTGAGTGCCAGCGACCTAAAATCGTTTACCGTGGGCAAGGATAGCTTTGTGGTTGCTCACGCACCACATAATGAGATCTGGACCAAAAAGGAATTGGATTTTGTGAAAGTAGAGCTGGATGAAGAAACCAAATTGTATGTAGCCATTGTTGGTATGGGTACCGGCGGTGGCGGAAGTGGTGTTGGTGTTCAACCGGTGGGCGGCGTTGGGCTGGGTACAGGCGGTTATAGCGGCGTAGGCGGAGGCGTTGCCATTAACATAGGCGGTGGTCGCGGCGGTACCGGCAAAGTACAGACCACTTATTATTACGGCGCAAATACTGCTGAAATGGAGATGCTAACGCCTATAAACTTTAACGATGTGATGAGTGATATTATGGGCGACGAACCCGAAGTATTAGAAAAAATCAGGGATAATCAATTTAACCTCGGTAATATTCAGAAGCTTCTCGCTTATTTCAAGCAAGTAAAGGCATCCCACAAAACCCAGCCACAAAATTAGTCGGCTATAACGCTCCTGTTATCGTCTATCCCTGATTTTTCTGCTGTGAATTTTTTAAATAGCAATTCATAGGAAATCATCAGCCACACCAGGATACACGGCCATGCTTTGATAGAATATTTGGCTATGATATCCTGCCTTATATGTTTAGGCATGGCGTCCGTTAAGCCAAGCCCGGTTATGACCAGCAGTAAAACAAGCAATACAATATTGGTAGTTGAGTAAGGTTTGTCTTGTAGCATTATCCATAATACGGCCCCTAAAACAGCGATTATGAATGTTGGATGCTCGGCACCAGTGCTGAATATCACTACCATAATTAATGATGTGGCCAAAACCTGCAACCTGAATTTCGGGGATTTAAACTGGTCGAATCGCAACAAAGGCAAAGCAAAAATAAGTGCAGCCGCCGCCAAAAATGGCAAATTCGGCACGTTAACATTACCGGTTATGCGCCGCACCACCCCCATTACACACATATCCTGCGAGGTGTTGAGGCCGGTATTCAGCGCACTTTTATAGCTAAGAGCCTCCAGCCACTGGTGATAAGAATTGATGACGAATGAAGGACTTGATAGCACCATCGGCAAAACAAACATGACTGCCGACCATATCGCTGTCCACAAGATGAACTTTGATTTATGTTTTGAAAAGAGAAAAAAGGTTAAACCAACTACAGGGTAGAGTTTAATTAATGTACCCGCCACGATAAGGAGCGTTGCCCATTGCTCCTTCCCTTTTTCAACCAGCATAAAGCTGATAATAATGGCCGCTGCAATCATGGGGTTGAATTGCATATAGAATACGGCATTGGCTAACTCAATGACGCAAAGCAGCAGCATGGCGGTTTTGCGTTTATTATCAAGGGGCAGCATATTTACCGCCAGGATGACAGCAACCGCGTTGGCTAATTCCCACAAAAGCAGTCCGATAGCCTCAGGTGGCAGCGCAAAAGGGGCAACAAATATTGTAAATAACGGACCATAGAAATAGAGGTCGCCATATTCTTTGGGGTAGGCTGCATAAAGATTAAGCCCAGCTTTAGCATGATAAAAAGACTGCCTGAAAATAAGGTAATTATTATCGATATGATGAAAATACTTGAGCTGCCAGCTAAAAATGGCGACCGCCAAATACAGAATACAGGTCCATTGATGGCCTGAAAGATTTAGGAATTTTTTCGTCATCGATTGCAATTGAACCAAATGTAGTAAAATACTGAAATTTGCTTACAGGTTTTGTGCGATTACAAAACCACTGGCCCATGCCCACTGAAAATTGTAACCGCCCAGCCAGCCGGTAACATCTACACACTCACCACCAAAAAATAAGCCCGGTACTTTTTTTGCCTCTAAGGTTTTTGAAGAGAGTTCATCTGTGGACACACCACCCCGCATCACCTCCGCCTTATCATAGCCTTTGTCGCCTGCCGGTTTAACTTTGAATTCGTGGATTAGCGCAGCTAAGTTTTCCAACTCGGTTTTGGTTAGTGATGCCAGGTTTTTGTCCGAAGGCAGTTTATCGCTCAAAGCCTCTGCAAACTTGCGGGTGAATAATCCCGCGAGATAGTTGAGCAGCATTTTTTTGCCGTTTTCTTCACGCTCTTGTTGAATCAGGTCTATAATATTTTGATTCGGCAATAAATCAATATAAATCCATTCACCTGGCCGCCAGTAGGATGATATCTGTAAAATAGCCGGACCGCTTAGGCCCCAATGGGTGAACAATATATTTTCTTCAAAACTTATCCGATCGTTCCAAACCCGGCAGAAAATACTGTTACCGGATAACTGTTCGTACCAGCGCTGGTCCTTACCCGTGATAGTCAACGGAACCAATGCAGGCGCAGTTTCGGTCAATCGCATTCCAAACTTACGGGCCACCTTTAAGCCGAGGTCTGTCGCTCCCAATTTTTGTATAGGTAAACCGCCCGATGCTATGACTACGTTGGAAGCCGACAATTTCTGTTCCTTACTGTTTCTTATTATTTGTAAGCTAAAAATATCTTCAACTTTCTCTACTCCTACGACTTCGGCGTCACACCATAGCTCCTGCCCAAAATCATAGCATATATTGGTAAATACTTCAACAACATCCTTCGCTTTGTTACTTACCGGAAATAGTTGACCCAAGGTTTTTTCTTGCCCGATAATACCATAAGTCTCAAAAAAACTAATCGTATCCTCCACTGTCCATTGTGCAAATGCTGATTTGCAGAAATGTTCGTTCTCAGAGATAAATTGCTGTTCCGATGCGTACAAATTGGTATAGTTGCATCTTCCGCCCCCGCTGATAAGTATTTTAGCACCGGGGCGGTCGTTTTTTTCGAGTACGAGTACTTGTTTGCCTAAAAAGCCCGCTTGAACTGCACACATCAGTCCGCAGGCACCAGCACCTATTATTATTGCGTCAAAATGGGTTTGTTTTGCTAAATTTGTACTCATGGAAGGGGTTTCGCAAATATCTGAATTTGGAAAGATATTTATCTTTTTAATTACAGGCATCATTATGGTGAGCTTTGCGTTCTTCGTTACCCGTATTTTGGCGCCGAATAATCCCAATCCCGAGAAGTTGACCTCGTACGAATGCGGTGAGGAAGCAGTCGGCAGTGCATGGGTGCCCTTCAATTCAAGGTTTTACGTAATAGCCCTTATTTTCCTGTTGTTTGATGTCGAAATGGTGTTTATCCTGCCCTGGGCAACAGTGTTCGGCAGCAAGGAAATTATCACTGTCGATAAGCGCTGGGGATGGCTTTCATTAACCGAGATGTTTGTATTCCTGGGAATACTGATATTAGGCTTGATTTATGTTTGGGTTAAAGGCGACCTTGACTGGATAAAACCCAAACCCATCATACCAACAGTTGATACCCAAGTACCCATTTCACTGTATGAAAACATCAACAGGCAGCAAAGCGGATTTAAGGTGAAAGAATTTGCATTGAATGCGCCGGTTCTTGCTACTACTGCATCTGCTCCTGCAACTAATGAAACACCAGCCATAAGAAAACCTATGTTTAAACCCACCTTTAAAAAGCCCGGAAATGAATCCTGAAAGCATGAACGAAAGCGGCGGTGTGGTTATCACCAAAATGAACGACCTCCTCAACTGGGCAAGGCTTTCTTCACTTTGGCCGTTGAGTTTTGGTATAGCTTGCTGTGCTATTGAAATGATGGGTTCTTTTGCTTCGACCTACGACATGGACCGTTTTGGTGTATTCCCCCGGCCTTCAGCGCGCCAGGCCGATGTTATTATCATTGCCGGTACTGTTACCTTTAAAATGGCCGAACGTATCAAAAGGCTGTATGAACAAATGCCCGAGCCAAAATATGTTATCTCCATGGGTTCCTGCTCCAATTGTGGCGGGCCTTATTGGCAACATGGTTACCACGTGGTAAAAGGCGTAGATCGGGTAATACCTGTAGATGTTTACGTCCAGGGCTGCCCACCGCGCCCGGAAGCTTTGATTGGCGCCATTTTAGAATTACAAAAGAAGATTAACACGGAGCAAATGATCAAAGGGTAATCAGCTCTTAAAAGCCTCTCCGCATGGAACGGGGAACCCTTTTCTGTTCCTTTACAATATCCTTTAAAAGCGACTGCAGGATAACTGCATTCCAGTCAATTGAAAAAACGCAGCATTTATATTGCATGGGCTTATCCTCATGATGTATCATAAAGTAATTACGATAGCTCTTGATCGCAATTTTGTCCCATGGAAGTTTATTGTTTTTATCCCAGCTTATGCCATCCGGGTGAAAGGTTACACCTGCCAGGTCAAATACTTGCTGGATATTATATAGTTCTGTATAATAATTAAGCTGACTATCGAGGTAAAAGTCCCAAAGTTCCTGAAGGAGCCCCGCCCATATCCTGTAATATTCTTTACTCTTTATACCGTAAAAACTGTTGAGCGTAATGCGAGTAATTTCGCAGTTGAAATTTTTGATTTCGATAAAATACTGACGACCAAATGCGAATTTTATCCCCCGCAACTCTTTCATTCCAAACCTGAATGCCGCAATATCCTGGCTGCCAATAAATACTCTATGATTAAAGCTTAAAGGCTTTTCTATGGTTAGTCCCTCTTCAGTAAAAACAAGCCTGTCACAGATCCTGTCCTGGATCAATCCTGGTATTTCTATAATATTTTGGGAGCGGGTCATAAAGTTCTAAAATAAAAAAAACGCTCGCTAATAATCAAGGAATGTTTATAATTATTGCGTATTTGTTAAAACAATTTTTCAACAAGGTTTGCACTAACCTAATTATTGATTGTATAACACTAACTACCAGTTACTTACGCGAAAAACAATGTTTAAAAACCTGGCTTACTCGTTCAATATAAACCAGTTACAAACATCAAATTAACGCTTGTTCTTATTCCCATTGTATTTGCTACACTAAGCACTTTATCCAAATTTTTATTTTCCGCAGCGCAAACAAAGTAACATTATCTGTATTAGTCCTAATTATTAATCTTCTATTTTCAGAAAAAAAACGAAAGCCCGATACTAAATAGTACCGGGCCCGTAAATTATGATATTGGGATTACTATTTCGTAAGAACGCCAGTCAATCCGTGTATTACACCATTGGTAGCCGGGGTATCATAAAAACCTACTATTGCTTTATTACCCTGATCGTCAGTGATTTGAAGGCGCGTATGACCGTTTATACTTACCGCCGCAAGAGTCAACTTACGACCATCAATAGTAGTATAGGTTATCGGTCCCTTACCCAATCCCGCAAGGATGTCGGCTTTCATAAATTTACCGGCCACTACATAAGTTTTTATATTGGTAGCCAGTGCGGTTGGATCTTTAAAAAGACTATCTAATTTTCCTGAAGATGCTTTTCCTACTGCATCATTTGTAGGTGCGAATACGGTAAACGGGCCTGCACCTTCCAATGCGGTGTTTACACCTGCTGCCCTTACTGCGATTGAGAATGCAGTATAGTTATTGTCAGCAGATGTTAAAGCTGCTACAACATCACCGGCTGGAGCAGCTGGTGCGGTTTGCGCAAATAAAGTATTGGTAAATAAACAAAATGCTACTAATGCCGTGGCAACAAAAAATGGTTTTTTCATAAATTGGATTACTTAATTAAATGTCTAAAGGGTTAAAAACGCTAAATTATCAAAAAATATTGCCTGTTATTGCAGGCCGCAAACAAACAACCAAAGCTGCCTGAAATAGTTTGGGAAAATAAAAAAGTTTTAGTTCAAAATGAAATGTTTTCGATTGTAACTTATGTGTTACAGTGTTCGGCCTACACTAAATAAAAACAGGCATTTGCTAGTGCAAATGCCTGTTTTTGATCGCTCGAAAGATTGCTCCTATTAGTTTTTCTCTTCAAATTTCACCGCTTCCAGCTTTATCTTATCATCGGGGTGATCTTTGTTTTCGGCTAAGAGGGTTATTGCCCCATCCTTTCCTTCAATGGTCACGGTAAAATCCCTGGCTTCGCCATCATCATTTTTGAGTGATACGTTCATAGTGGTTTTGCCGGTCTTAAAAGGCACGTTCCAGTCACAGGCATAAGATTTAACCGTTCCTGTCATCTTTTGATCTTGCCCATCATGGTTTATAGAAACTGTAATGTCCGTTTTGTTAAACTCAACTACCGTTGTTTCATCATCGGCTTGTTTTAAAGCTCCGTTTTCATCGAGGTGCTGCGTTTTTGATGAACTAAAGTTCACTTTTTTGTCGCATTGCGCTAAACATACTGTACTGCCGGCTGCCAGCAGGAAAACAGCAATTAGTATTGATTTCATGTTTTTTTTTATTTTTTTACTAAGATATGTGTTTTATATTGTACTATGCAATACATAGTTCTATAAAAATGAATTAATTTCTCTAAAATACTGATAATCAAACATTAATTTTTCAAAACGCTATTCGAAGTTTACGCCCGATACCTGGTTTAGTGTTTTACAAACCTCGTTTATGTATGTAGACCACACATTTTATCAAAACGTTACCGCTGGAGTGAAATAAACAAACAACACGGCAATAATTTGTATTTCAGAACCAGCAGGAAAAGGCTTCAACGTAAAACGTCCAACGTAACAAATACAACCTTTAAAAACGTCCGGGATAATTCGTAAACTTGCATCTTCATAATGAAAGCTTTTTACGGAGACCTCAAACTCGGCATATTAGGCGGTGGACAACTGGGCCGCATGCTCATTCAGCAATCAATTAATTACAACGTTACCATTAAGGTGCTTGATCCGGACCGCGAGGCACCCTGCCGCAAATTATGTGACGAATTTGTAGTTGGCTCCTTAGGCGATTACGAAACTGTTTACAATTTTGGTAAGAAGGTAGATTTGCTGACCATTGAAATTGAAAAAGTAAATGTGGATGCGCTTGAGCAGCTTGAAAAAGAAGGCGTACTGGTTTATCCGCAGCCGCGAATTATCCGGTTGATACAAGATAAGGGCTTACAAAAGCAATTTTTTAAGGAGAATGATATCCCCACGGCTGAGTTCCAGGTTATTTCATCGGCAGAGCAATTAAGGAAGAGTCATATACCCTTTCCGTATATCCAGAAATTGCGCCGGGATGGTTATGATGGCAGGGGCGTTTATAAGGTTATTGATGAGTCGTACCTGGCCAAAGCATTTACCGAACCAAGCCTGATTGAGCGCTGGATAGATTTTGAAAAGGAAATAGCGGTAATTGTTGCCCGTAATGAAAACGGTGAAACCAAATGCTTCCCCATGGTGGAGATGGAATTTAACCCCGAAGTTAACCTGGTGGAATTCCTGATCGCCCCTTCTACTCTACCATTTGAGGTACACGAGCAAGCCGAACGTGTAGCTATAAAAATAGCCGAGTGTTTAAACATAGTTGGCTTATTGGCGGTAGAAATGTTTTTGGATAAACATGGGAAGATATTGGTGAATGAACTGGCCCCACGTCCGCATAATAGTGGGCATCAAACTATTGAAGGCAACGTGGTGTCGCAGTTCGAGCAGCATTTGCGCGCTATATTTAACCAGCCTTTGGGCGATACCGCCTGCCTGAACAACGCCATTATGATAAATATATTAGGCGAACCAGGTTATGAAGGACCGGCTGTATACCAGGGTATTGAAAACGTATTGGAATGTGCAGGCGTATATGTACATTTATATGGCAAGGCGCTGACTAAACCCTTTCGTAAAATGGGACATGTGACCATAGTGGATGCAGATAGAGAGAAAGCCATTGAAAAAGCG
This sequence comes from Mucilaginibacter sp., assembly GCA_043739405.1. Lineage (GTDB taxonomy): Bacteria > Bacteroidota > Bacteroidia > Sphingobacteriales > Sphingobacteriaceae > Mucilaginibacter. The sequence continues at coordinate 154,224 of JAYUEE010000024.1, forward strand.
AGGTTTGTGCAGCAGACGCTGAAGGTAATTGCTTGATTAATTGTAGCATTATACAACATTCTTGTTAAATATTCATATAAATAATGAAGCCTAAATCACTGGTTGTTACTTTAAGCTTTTTGTTTTTTTCGACATTGTCTTTGGGTCAATATAAGTATATCCAAAAACTTGGGAACTTAGCAACCATTATGTTACCTGATACACCGCAAATTACCCGGGGAAACGGCGGAACAGAGTTCTATATATCCAGATATAACGGCGTGATATTTATGGCGCAAGCGGGAGATGCAGGTATCGGACTTAAAGACCTTTTTCAGAAAAGCAACACCGATTCTATCTATAATGGGTATATACGTGGTCTGCTAAAAGGCATGAATGGAACGTTATTTTATAAAGATAAAATAAAAATACAGGAACACGAAGCATTTGAATTTGGATACAAAGCTGAAGTGAACGGCCAGGAAACATACAGGTACAATCGTATTGTAACCTTAAATGATAGTATATTGATGTGTGGCATAATGTCTTCGGATTTGATATCAAAGGACAACCCAGCATTAAATGACTTCTTTAAAGGTTTTAAGACTAAAAGCAATAAGCAGCTAGAACTAGATCACGCTGCCAATTTAGGACATAAAACCGGGCATGTCATCGGTGTTTTCATTACATGGTCCGTTCCTATTATAATGGGTTTAGGACTAGTCTTTTTAATTAGAAAAATAGCATATAGAAATAAACGGTAATTTAATTATGAGTTCTTCAAATCCAAAAGTCGGCATCATCATGGGCAGCAAGTCCGACCTGAGTGTAATGCAGGATGCCGCCGATGTTTTAAAAGAATTAGGTGTACCCTATGAGATCACGGTAGTATCGGCCCACCGAACACCCGAACGTATGTTTAGTTACGCCAAGTCAGCTGCCGACCGCGGCCTGAAGGTAATTATCGCTGGTGCCGGCGGTGCTGCCCATCTACCGGGTATGGTGGCTTCGTTAACTCATTTGCCGGTAATCGGCGTCCCGGTAAAGTCAAGTAATTCCATCGATGGTTGGGATTCTATATTATCGATACTTCAAATGCCAAATGGCATCCCGGTTGCTACAGTAGCCTTAAATGCGGCTAAAAATGCAGGAATACTCGCCGCACAGATCGTATCTACTGCTGATGAAACTTTAGTTAAGAATTTGATCGATTATAAAGAAGCCCTGAAACAAAAGGTTGAAGAGTCCGCCCGCGAAATGGAGGACAATTAATCTTCCGGACTTATGCGGACTTTCCGACTTCCGGACTAAATTAGTTCATCATTGGGTTCTCAGGAAAGTTTGCAATATGCGCATACCGCTGGCCCAGGCTTTTTACAACATCCTTCCACAGATTTTGCTCCTCATGGCTAAATAGAATTTCCGGGTTGTATTTGTCGGCTACTATCCAGGCATCATCCTGTATCTCAGCGTCAAGCTGGCCGGAAGTCCAGCCCGAGTATCCAACAAAAAACTTGATCTCTTTACTCGTCAGTTGATAGTTGGATACCAACTCCTGCACCGCTTCAAAATCCCCACCCCAGTAAACACCATCTGCCAGTTGTACCCCGCCTTCTATCTTTCCGGGCACACAATGGATAAAATGCAGCGTATCGTTACCAACCGGCCCGCCAATAAACACCGGCAACTCAGAATATTGAATGTCTGGTAAAATATCTCCAAGCTTGTATTCGCTCTCATGATTCAGCACAAAGCCCATCGCACCTTCATCGCTGCATTCAGTTATAATAAGTACCGACCTTTTAAAATTAGGATCGAGCATAAAAGGTTCAGATATCAATAAACGGCCCGCCTCGGGCTCAATCAGACTTAGCATCGGGATTTTTTTTAATTTATAACCACTAAGATAAAAATATGTTCAATTATTAAAATATGAAAATAGCTATATAATTTACGGCGTAATTAATTTGTAAGTTTGCACAAATGAACCAAAAGGACATACAAAACATACGCAGCGAATACCTTGTCGCATCACTTTCCGAGAAAGATACAGCGGAGGACCCCATAAAACAGTTTGATAAATGGTTTAATGAGGCGCTGAAATCAGAACAGCACGAACCAACTGCGATGACACTCGCTACCGCAACGTACGATGGGCGACCATCGGCAAGGATAGTTTTAATGAAAGGGTTTGACAGTAATGGCTTTGCCTTTTACACCAATTATCTTAGCCGTAAAGGAAAAGAAATAGCCAAAAACCCATTGGGTGCATTGCTGTTTTTTTGGGATGTATTGGAAAGGCAGGTGCGCATAGAGGGCACGATAGAAAAACTGAGTAAAGAAGATTCGGACCAATATTTTCGCTCCCGCCCGAAAGGCAGCCAAATTGGTGCAATAGTATCGCCGCAAAGCCAGGAAATAGCCGACCGCGATGAACTGGAAAAAAAGTGGAACGAAACCGTGACACAATACGCTGACAAAGATGTGCCTAAACCGTCCTACTGGGGTGGTTATGTTTTGAAGCCTCGCCTGGTTGAATTCTGGCAAGGAAGGGAAAGCCGCCTGCACGACAGGATTGTGTACAAAAAGATCGATAATAAAAACTGGAAAAAAGTTCGCCTGGCCCCATGAGTTTGGAAGAGATCAAATTACTGCTGGTGGCTAAGTTTGGGGAAGATGTTATTGTTGGCGAAGAACCTGCCGGTTTACAACCAGCACTGCTCATCGCCCCTGAACGCATCGCAGAAGTTTGTCTCGAACTCAGGAATAACCCAAAAACCTATTTTGATTTCCTATCGTGCCTTAGTGGTGTTGATTATGGCACAGAAGCCAATCGTTTCGGAGTAGTTTATCACCTGGCTTCCATCCCCTATCAAACCCAACTCACTTTAAAAGTTAGTAAAGAAAATAGCAGGGATTTAGAGGATTTACCATCCTTTCCAAGTATCACATCCGTTTACCACGCCGCCGACTGGCATGAACGGGAAGCTTTTGATATGATCGGGATATTTTTTGAAGGGCACCCCGACTTAAGAAGATTATTATTGCCGGATGACTGGGACGGATATCCCCTGAGAAAAGATTATACAACGGTAGATAAATACTATAAGGGAATCCGTATAGATTGATTTCGAATTTCGAATGTTCAATTTCGAATTTAAAAAATGGACCAGATTGAATTAAAAAGAAGATGTCAAAAGTTCGCAGCTCAAATTATAAAGTTTACTGAAACTTTGCCGGGCGGACGAGCGCTTAATGTGCTTTGCAATCAATTAATAAGATGCTCTACTTCGGTAGGTGCTAATTATCGTTCTGCCTGTAAAGGAAAATCATCTGCCGATTTCATAAACAAGATTGTTATTTGTGAAGAAGAAGCGGATGAATCAATATATTGGTTGGATCTAATGGAAGAATCAGAATTGGTCAAGCCCGAATTGCTAATTAATTATAAACAAGAAGCAAAGGAATTGACGGCTATTTTTACTGCCATTGGCAAAACCGCAAAGGCAAATCAAAAAAATAAAAAATAAAAAATAAACAAATTCGAAATTGAACATTCGAAATTCGACATATGAAAGTGCCTTAGAACGCTATACTAGAAAAATAGCGGACGCAGCCGCGGAGGAGATGGTGCTCAATATGGGTCCGCAGCATCCGTCTACACATGGTGTTTTGCGACTGGAGCTGATTACCGACGGCGAAATCGTAAAGGAAGTGATCCCACATATAGGCTACCTGCACCGCTGTTTAGAAAAACATGCCGAATCGCTCACCTACCAGCAAACTATACCCTTTACTGACCGTATGGACTACCTCGCATCCATGAATAACAGCCATATTTGGGCCATGGGTGTTGAGAAGATGCTGGGTATCGATAAGGATATTCCAAAACGCATAGAATATATCCGTGTGCTGGTTTGCGAACTGAACCGTATTGCATCGCACCTGATAGCCATCGGTACTTATGGTATCGATATTGGTGCCTTTACACCGTTTTTATGGTGCTTCCGCGACAGGGAGCATATTATGGGCATGCTGGAGTGGGCATCGGGTTCGCGGATGCTTTATAATTATATATGGGTAGGCGGCTTATTTTACGATTTGCCTGTAGGTTTCGAGGAGCGTTGCAGCGAGTTCGTTACCTATTTCAGGCCAAAAATGGATGAACTAAACGGACTGCTCACCGATAACCAGATATTTATCAAACGCACTGCAAATGTTGGTGTGTTGCCAATGGACGTTGCCATTAATTACGGCTGTTCCGGCCCCATGCTGCGTGGCTCTGGCCTTAAATGGGACCTTCGGCGCATAGACGGCTATTCCGTTTACCCTGAACTGGATTTTGAAGTACCTATCGGCACCGGTTTAATGGGTACCGTAGGTGATTGCTGGGACCGCTACAAAGTGCGTGTGGATGAAATTGAACAATCCCTCCGGATAGTAGAACAATGTCTTGAAAGGCTGCAAAAAGAATTGAAACGCACCCCCGAGTTTGATCCACGCGCGAAACTTCCGCGTAAGCTGACACCAAAACCACAGGATTACTATTTCAGGGGCGAGGGCGCCAAAGGCGAACTTGGCTTTTACTTTATTCACACGCAAAATAAAGATTTCGATAAACAAGGAAATGTAAGGCTTAACGATACTGAGATCCCATTCCGGGTAAAATCACGCGGACCAAGCTTTTGTAACCTGTCAGCGCTCCCGGCAATCGCCAAAGGCGTTATGATTGCTGATTTGATCGCTATTATTGGTTCGATTGATTTTGTTTTGGGGGAAGTGGATCGTTGATGTGCGGATGTGCAAATTCCCGATTTGCAGATGATAAATTAGATTATGGCAATCTAAAAAATCTTATAAATCGTGTTCAAACAAAAAATGCCCTGCAAAACAGCACATTCTCATTATGATTTTATTTATTTTAGTTCTTCGCATAAACCTTAACTAAGAACACGTAGTTCTGCAATTTTTTAACTTGCTGTTGACGACTCAATCCCGCCAAAGTATTTTTAGTGTTCAGTACGGGCTTTTTTGTTAGCGAATCAACCGAGATATTATCTATCGCATCTAACAAGTCGCTTGATTTCGAAGCAAAATGCGCCCCTTCCATTTGTGTTTGCTTAGCTTTTACAATACCTATGATATTGCCCTTATTATCCAACAACGGGCCACCACTATTACCCGGATTGATCGGAACCGATATCTGGTATTCCAAGCTATCGCCGTTCAGGCCATTCTCTGAAGTTATGCGGCCATCACCATATACAGGCGAATCCTGCGGATAGCCATAAGTGAATACACTTTCAGCCAGGTCACTTTCTGATCTTTTAAATGTATAGGGTATTGCACCGAGGTTTTTAAATGACGTATCCATCACCTTCAGGATTGCTATATCGCTTTTCGAATCTACATATAAAACCTTTACCTTAAATGCTTTCCCGGCTGCGTTTTGAACATACACCGAATCAGCATTAGCTACAACATGATAATTAGTAGCAATCAGGCCATTGGAAGTAATGGCAAAGCCGGTACCACGATATTTATCATTCGTAACAGGAGGTGGCATAGGAGGAGTAATTACCCCTCTTGGGTGAGATTGGTTGTATCTCAACTGAATAACTTCTCTGCGCAATTCCTCGTAAGTTGATTTATTGTTCAGGTTACCCGTCACAAACAAAGTAGCCAGTATGGCAAAAATAGCTATAGAAGCTGCCACCGATATTTTTGAATGATGATGACGCCAAAGGTCCACTATCCATGATGGGCGAATAGTGACTTCCCCGGCAATAGCATGCACATCAATTTCCCGGTGAATGGCATTCAGCCTGTTCTCCAGTTCTACACGCTCACCATATTGCTTTAACAAGCCAACAAATTGCTGGTGTTCAACAACGCGCTGGTCAACCTCGGCATTCTCAATACGAAACTGCTCAAACGCTTTACGCTCATCGGCACTCATTTCGCCGTTGAGGTAGCGTTCAATCGCTTCTAAAAGTTGCTCGTCTCTCATTGTCTTTACTCCTTATTTCTGCTGAAAAAACAATTTTTTCAGCCTTTGCAGGCATTTATATTTTTGCGTTTTGGCATTATCCGCATTGGTATAACCAAAACTTTCACAAATCTCCTGCATCGATTTGTTATGGATATAAAAATCCTCTATGATAGTTTTGCAGGGTTCACCAAGCATTCCCAACGCACCTTGCATCTTGCCAAACTGGATATCCCGCTCGGCCTGATCTTCTACTTCATCCTCCACCGGCGCGTATTCCTGGAAATCATGAATATCACCACCATAACGGTTCATCTGGCTCAGCCGCTTCAGCCAAAGCCTCCTGCAAACTGAATATAAAAATGTCTTAAGCTTACTGTTTAGCTCAAAATCACCCTTTTTAATCTTATTATAAAGGACTATGACCGCCTCCTGGTAAATATCCTTGGCATCATCGGCCGTGCCATTATTATTAATAATCAGCTGCATCACCATCGGGAAGTAGGCCACGTACAGCCGTTTTATTGCACTTTCCGAATTATTGAGGATACCAAAAACAATTTCGCTATCTGTAGGCGTTGAAGCTTTATACTCTTTATTCACTATTAATACGATTTATGCGAAATTGTAACCCATTGATTGTAAAAAAATTAAACAAAATTAAAAGTATAAGGTTACCTACTTTGAATTTAACATCCAATTTTACAACAATTATTAATTAATCCACTATGAAAACCATAACTAAACTAGGCTTAGCGGCGTTTATTGCGTTATCCTTTGCCGCCTGTAAAGGAACCAAATCCACCAGTACTACCGACACTACCAAGGTAACCGACTCAACAAAGGTAACCGTGGTTGATACTGTTAAGAAAGACACAACCAAAAAAGACACTACTCACCACTAAATAAAAGTGTTAATTCCATGAAATTGAGTAAGGTAACCCAAAATGGGTTACCTTTTTTTATATATTTTTCAGCCGGGTCACCTTTTAAATTTTGCGGTATAAATGCAAAACTTAAATAACAAACATCATGAAAAATTTAATGAAAGTGGGCCTGGTGGCCCTTACGGTAAGCATGTTTGCTGCCGGATGCTCGGGATGCGGCGAAAAATTACCAGGAGGCCCCGGCAAAAAGATCGACACACCTAAAGGCGTTATCGATTCACCAAAGAAAGCTATTGACACAACAAAGGCGAAAGTTGATACCGCCAAAAAAGATACCAGTAAAAAGTAGTGATTATAGTTTTGTATGGTGCTTTAAGGTGACCCTCAAACGGTCGCCTTTTAGCGTTTATCCTAAAAACTACTAGTCACATAGATAAAATATAGTTTTTTTATAAAAAACATGGGTTACCTTTTGTGATTTGCTGTATTAATGCAAAAACAAAATATAATCATAACATGAAAAATTCATTCAAAATTGCTTCTTTAGCTTTAGCTATCGCTGTTTCTTTCGCAGCTTGCAAAGGCGCTGCTACAACTTCTGCTGCTGATTCAGCTAAAACAGCTGTTGACACTACTAAGAAAGCTGACACTTCTAAGAAAGCTGTTGCTGACACTACTAAAAAAGACACTACTAAAAAGAAATAATTTTTTTGCGGTAAGTACTAACACATTTTAGTTCGATCCGTGATTTTTTAGTTTTTTACTTTTAACGGAGGTAATCTGTAATTTTTTTTAAAATTATGGGTTACCTTTTTTGTTTACTGGTATTAATAGGCAAAACTATTAATCACTTATTAAAAAAACTAAAATGAAAAATTCATTCAAAATCACAGCTTTAGCTTTAGCAATGGCTGTTTCTTTCGCAGCTTGCAAAGGCAAAACTGGTACTTCTGCTGCTGATTCAACCAAAATGGCTGACTCAACTAAAATGGCTGACTCTGCTGCAAAAGCAGCTGCTGACACTTCTAAGAAGAAAGACACCAGCAAAATGGCAAAAATGGACACTTCTAAAATGAAGAAAGACACTACTAAGAAGAAATAATTTCTCTTAGAGCCAAAAACGAAAAAGCTCCCCGGTTTATGCCAGGGAGCTTTTTTATTTACGGGTAATTGCCGATACCAGCCATATAATGAGTACGACGACCACCATAACGGCGATAATACCGACAACAAAGCCCGCCTTAAATATCCCTGCTATTACCGAGCATCCGCTTAAAGCAAACGCGGCCAGCACGAACAATAAATAGTTAAACTTTTTCATTTCATAGTAGATTTTAGATTTGACATTACTCAATTACAAATTTTCTTATTGAAAGTTTCGAAGACCTCAAAATAGACCACCCAGATTTTTTAATTTCGGCACGTACTTTAGGTATTGTAATGGACGTCCCCATATTATCGATAAATCATGCTGTTTTAAAGTTGGGTGTGACTACCGTATTTGCAAACCTCAATTTCCAGGTCAACAAAGGCGAAAACTGGGCCCTGGTCGGCAAAAGCGGTTCGGGTAAAAGTGCCTTACTACAAGTGATTGCAGGTAAATTTCACTTGTCTGCGGGTAGTATTCGTTATCATTTCCATGAAGAGTTTCTACAAAAAAATCCTCACCCTGATGCATCTTTGACATTTCACAAGCTGATATCATTGGTTGAATCAAGGCATCATTTTAGAAATCTGTCCAATACCGGCGATTTTTACTACCAGCAACGTTATAATTCTTCAGATTCGGAGGATGCGTTAACCGTTGAGGAATACCTTGCTTTAATAAAGTCGGCCCTTGAAAATCCTTACTGGACACTTGAAAAAGCCCTGCGAACATTGCATTTAGAAGAACTGAGGGATGAACAATTGATAAAGCTTTCCAACGGCGAGACCAAACGCCTGCTGATCGCTGCAGCGTTGCTAAAAAACCCGGTAATACTAATGCTGGATAACCCGCTTGCAGGGCTGGATGTACAAACCAGGGCGGAGTTTAATGGCATTATTACTGAAATTGTCCGATCAGGCATAACCGTTATTATAGCTACCTCTCCTTCCGAGATACCTGCTTCCATTACCCATGTAGCGGTTTTGCGAAACGGTACAATTGCAGAACAAATTCCTGCCGGGCAATTTGATGCGAAAGCATTTACCGAAATAGCAAAGGATAAAACAGATCAAAAACAACTCGCGAACCTGCTGAATACAAAAACGGATGCTCCGGTTTATGATTGGGTGATAAAGATGGATAACATCCATATCAAATACGGTGATAAACAAGTTCTGAAAGATGTAAACTGGCATATTCGCCAGGGAGAGCGCTGGGCGTTATTGGGTCCTAATGGGGCCGGGAAATCTACCTTATTAAGTTTGATCAATGCCGACAACCCGCAAGCCTACGCCAACAACATTATTTTATTCGACCGGAAACGGGGAACCGGCGAAAGCATTTGGGACATCAAAAGTAAAACGGGCTTTGTATCACCCGAATTGTTCCAGTATTTCCCAACAGACAATAGTTGTTTGCAAGTGATCGAATCGGGCTATTATGATACCATGGGGCTCTTCCGCCCCAGCGACCCGAAAAAATCAGCAATAGCCCTGCAATGGATGAGGGCGCTGGAAATCGATAAATATGCACGGCAATTGCTCAAAAATATCCCGGCCAGCGCTCAGAGATTATGCTTGCTGGCACGGGCTTTAATTAAGAACCCAACCCTGCTCATATTTGACGAACCCTGCCAGGGCATGGATGCACACCAGCAGCAGCATTTTAAAGCCATTGTAGATATTATTTGTGAGTTGAGCAATGTCACCCTTATCTATGTGACCCACTACCAGCACGAGATACCAGATAGCGTGGATAGGGTTTTGAGGTTGGATAAGGGAATGGTTGTTATTTAAGTTGAAGATTTGACAGATTCTGGTTTTTTTTTGTAGGCATCTATTAAATTAAATATGCCGCGTATGATATAAATTGTCGAAAAACCCACTGCTAAAACTTTATCATTAAAATGCCCCGTTGTAAATGTTCCAAATAAATGATGAGGAAAAAAAAGCACATAAAAAAAAGCTATCCAATAAATTATAAAAATAATTTCTTTAGCTTTTTTATTGAAAGGTTTAATACGAAGTTTCATTTCTATTAAATAAAGCTAAGAAATTTTTAGAATGGTTGGCTATTTCAATAAATAATCCGACAGTCAAACTTCTTCTTAAAACTACAACCAATCCGCGAACTCCGTATCTTTGACTCATGAATACAGCCGATCTGCTGCAGCGCGCGTTAAATTTTGATTTTCTGTCGATTGAGGAAGGGGTGCATCTGTATCACCACGCACCTACTGCCGATTTAATGTTCGTTGCCAACGAGCTACGAAAGAAACAAGTTCCGCATGGTAAAGTTACCTGGCAGATTGACCGTAATGTAAACACAACTAACGTTTGTATTGCCAATTGCAAGTTTTGCAACTTCTTTCGTCGTCCCGGTCACGAGGACAGCTATATCACCGATATCGAAACCTACAAGCAAAAAATTGAGGAAACTTTCCGCCTTGGTGGCGACCAGCTATTGCTGCAGGGCGGCCATCACCCCGATTTAGGCTTAAAGTTTTATGCTGATCTGTTCAGGCAACTGAAAGAGCTGTATCCAAACTTAAAATTGCACTCCTTAGGTCCACCTGAAATAGCGCACGTAGCTAAATTAGAAGGCATGAGCCATATCGATGTACTGCGTGAGTTAAAAGCTGCCGGGCTCGATTCATTACCCGGTGCGGGCGCCGAAATATTGAATGACCGTGTACGCCGGCTTATTTCCAAAGGTAAATGCGGCGGAAAAGAATGGCTGGATGTGATGCGTGCCGCACATAAACTCAATTTACCAAGTTCGGCGACGATGATGTTCGGGCATGTGGAAACTATTGAAGAGCGTTTTGAGCATTTGGTATGGATACGCGAGGTGCAATCTGAAAAGCCTGACGGTGCTTACGGATTCATGGCCTTTATCCCCTGGCCCTTCCAGGACGACGGCACACTGCTGCGCAAAGTGCGCGGTATCACCAATAATGTGTCGGGCGATGAATATATCCGCATGATCGCGTTAAGCCGCATCATGCTGCCCAATATCAAAAACATACAAGCCTCATGGCTCACTGTTGGTAAGCAGGTAGCTCAAATATGCCTCCAGGCAGGTGCAAATGATTTTGGATCTATCATGATCGAGGAAAACGTGGTATCCGCTGCCGGCGCATCGCATCGTTTTACTGCCAAAGGTATCCAGACCTCCATTATAGAAGCCGGCTTTGAACCGCAGTTACGTAACCAGAAATATGAGTGGCGTGATGTTCCTTCGCAGATCGAAGAACAGGTAATAAACTATTAAGCAATCGGGATTTTTTTGGAAAATTGGGGAAAAAAGAAAGGCCGGGTACTCTCGCAGTTTCCGGCCTCTACATCTACCTATGAAAAACAGCCCTTTTTGGGGGTCACAGATATATATCCAAATGTTGTGCCACAGATAACAAATGTGCTTTTAGGTATATAAAAACTTAACTTTGAGTATATATATTAATTAATCGTGGAAAATTTTTCCGATTTGTGTTGAATTTTTTCCCACTTTTTTCCTCAAACGCATTTTTTTATTCCCCATTTTCCCCAATTGTGGATAAAGTTTGTGCCAAATTTTTCAAACCTTCGGCATTAATTTATTTCTTTTTGCATCTTTGGAGCTACAAAAATATCAGGAGCAGCGGGCTAAATGGAAAATACAGAACTGTATATTGAGGCGCTTATTTTTTCGTCGGAGCAAAGCATCCGGCTCGAAGAAATCATGCATTGCCTGCAGGCCTCTTTCGAACGTGATTTTACAAAAGAAGAAATAAACGATTGCCTCAATAATATCAAGCTCAAGTACCAGGACGAAAACCTTGCCATCGAATTGGTAAATGTCGCCAATGGGTACCAGTTCCTCACCAAAAAGGATTATCATGCTGTGATCAGCTTACTGCAAATGCAACGCTCCAAAAAAAAGCTTAGCCCTGCGGCGCTCGAAACATTGGCGATCATCGCCTACAAGCAGCCCGTGACCAAACTGGAGATAGAACAGATACGCGGCGTTAATAGTGAATATTCCATACAAAAACTCCTGGAAAAAGAGCTTATAGCCATTGTTGGCAAGTCCGAAACCGTTGGTCGACCTATATTATACAGCCCTAGTCCGCAGTTTATGGACTATTTTGGTATAAATAACTTGAATGAATTACCTCAAATAAAAGAGTTTACAGACACTTCAACCTCAATCGGCGAGCAATCAGAATAATTTTTAAATGTATTTTCTTTGAAAATGATTTTAATTATTTTTGGATAACAAAAACAATTAGCAAAAAGATTATTTGCACATAACTCGATTTAAGTTTACCTTAATACATAATTTGTAAAATTTCATCGCAAATGGGAACGCCAAAGAAACCACTCAAGAAAGTTACGGCAGCCAAAGGCCCGGGCGCTAAGAAATCGGATGAAGATGATGCTGATTTACCCGTGAAAAAGAAAGTTGTAGATGACGACGATGACGACGATTTCGATATCCCTTTGGACGATCTTGGCAGGTATGAAAGTTTTGACGACCTGGACGATGACGATGATTTTTAAATAGCCATACTTACAAATTATAAAAGATACAAAAGCATTCAGGCTAATGGCTGAATGCTTTTTTTATAGCTTACATATGAAAATCACTGAAGTATTAGACAAAAAAACGGCAAATGCCTTCCTGGATGCAGCCCGAATAATTTACAAAGGTGACCCAAACTGGATATGCCCGCTGGATAATGACATTGAAGCCGTTTTTAACCCCGCTAAAAACAATTTTCACCAGCATGGCAAATGTACCCGGTGGGTATTGACGGATGACAATGGCAAGCTTATAGGCCGGGTTGCCGCTTTCATCAATGATAAAAAGGCATACAGCTATGAACAGCCTACCGGTGGCATGGGCTTTTTTGAATCGATAAATGACGAAAAAGCAGCTTCCCTGCTTTTCGATACCGCGAAAGAATGGTTAAAAGCCAATGGCATGCAGGCGATGGACGGGCCGATAAACTTTGGTGAAAATGATAATTTTTGGGGCCTTTTGGTAGATGGTTTTGTGCCCCCGTCATACGGCATGAACTACCATCACTCCTACTATAAAAAGTTTTTTGATGACTACGGTTTTAAAACGTTGTATGAGCAAATAACCAATCATGTCGACATCATTAAACCTTTCCCCGAAAGGTTTAGAAAGATTGCTGCATGGGTTGCCCAAAAGCCCGGCTACGAATTCAGACACCTGGAAGCCAAAAAAATAGAAAAATATGCCGCTGATTTTATCGACATCTACAATGACGCCTGGCAGGATTTTGAAAATTTTGTACCGATAACCCACGCGACTATAATGGATAGTTTTCGCCAGATGAAGCCTTTGATGGATGAAAATTTGATATGGTTTGCCTATGTTAATGGGGAACCTGCATCATTTGTAATTATACTCCCTGATGCCAACCAGATGATAAAGGGCATTAACGGCAAACTAAATCTTATTGGCAAACTAAAATTCGTCTATCAGCGCTGGAAGGGTGTGTCGCGGATGCGGGCAGTTGTTATGGGAACCAAGCGAAAATTTCAAAAGCATGGCCTTGAATCGGGCCTGTTTATAAAAGTTGGAGAATATGCATTGCCTTTAAAGCAATATAACGAATTGGAGTTATCCTGGGTAGGAGATTTTAACGACAAGATGATTGCCCTTCACCATAGCATGGGTGGGGTTTTTGGTAAAAAGCATTTAACAATGCGATACATTTTTAGCTAAGAGTCGCAGATAACTGTCAATTTTTATGCCGTCACTTTCGAATGTCGCAATTCTTCAAACAGTTCAATTACTTTCTTTTGCAGGTCTATTACCTCCGCTTCACGATCCAGTAATTTCTTATTAACGGTCTCAAGTTCGCTCACGAATTTTTGATCCTGTTCTGAATCGTTAAATGTAAGCAACTGTACAACAGTCATCTCAAACAGCACAGCAATCTGTTCAAGTCGCGATAAGTTGATATCTGTAATACCGGTTTCTATTTTTGAAAATGCCGGAATTGAAATATCCAGTTTTTTTGCAACATCTTCCTGGCTCCATCCTTTTTGATGGCGAAGTAACCTGATTTTTTTTCCTAATGCTTTCATTTAATTTAATTTTGATGAAGGTTTCTCGGTAGTTAATAAAGTTACTAAAAATATCAATATTAAAAATATTATTTAAAAAATTTATAATATTGTTACAGAAAGTGCGGGAAGGTCGATCCCGCCAAAATTTCCGGAGCTCATCATCAGCAGATTTTTGTCTTTTATATCAATATTTTCGAGATATTTTAATAGCTCTGCAGGGTCGTTAAAAAACAATAAATCATCCCTTGTAAAAGCATTTTTAACCGTTTCAGCGCCGTATGGGGTCATTTTTTTGTGTTCAAACGTTTTTTTATCTATGAATACGATAGCCGTATCAGCGTCATCCATCGCACCTGAATATTGGCTGAGAAAATCTTTATCAAGGCTACTGAAGGTGTGCAGTTCGATACAGGCAATGAGCTTCCGTTCTGGAAACTGAGCTTTTACCGCATGTATTGTTGCCGTCAGTTTGGACGGAGAATGCGCAAAATCCTTAAAAAAGCTCGCGTTTTCGTTTTTCCTAACAACTTCAAGTCTGCGTGCGGCGCCTTTAAAACTGCTGATGTAAGCGTAAAAATCTTCCGATTTTATATTCAAATTTTCGCACACCAGCCTGGCGGCTTCAAGGTTCAACAAGTTATGCTCGCCGAATACCTGCAAGGGATATTCCTTTGAGCCAGATATAATATTTGTAATACCATATTTAATATTGTAAGCCGGCAAACCGTATGAAAATTTTTCAACTTGGGATTTATCTCCATCTACAACTTTAGTTAAAATATTATCCGCTTCGCAGTAAATTAATTTACCACAGGGCTCTATTGTTTCGATAAATAGCCTGAACTGCTCAATATAATTTTCAAACGTCGGGAACACATTAATATGGTCCCAGGCTATACCACTAATGACACCGATATTGGCTTTATACAAATGAAATTTAGGCCTCCTGTCAATAGCTGATGACAAATACTCATCCCCTTCAATTACGATCACGGGCGCCTCATCAGTGAGTTTTACCATCGTATCAAACCCTTCAAGTTGAGCTCCAACAAGGTAATCAAAGTCTTTTCCGGCGCTTTTCAGCACATGTAATATCATCGACGTAATAGTAGTTTTACCATGACTACCCCCTATTACAACCCTCAACTTATTTTTCGAATGCTCATATATATATTCGGGATATGAATATATTTTTATGCCGAGTTCCTGCGCCTTTAATAATTCGGGGTTATCGGCACGGGCATGCATCCCCAATATTACCGCATCAATATCTTTAGTGATCTTTTCCGGGTACCATCCCTCTTTCTCCGGCAAAAGGCCATATTTAGCCAGGCGCGATATCGAAGGCTCGAACAAAACATCATCCGAGCCAGTAATTTCAAATCCCTTTTTGTGTAAGGCAATAGCCATGTTGTGCATGGCACTGCCCCCGATGGCGATAAAATGTATTCTCATTTATGAAGATTGGTGTACAAAGAAACGCAAAATATTGACTACCTAAATTTTTGTAAACCTGGCGGCTACCCAATCTTTGGTTTTCTTATGGTTAACGTAGTTTAGACCATATTTTAATGCTTCATCTTTAATGATGTCAAGGTCGGGGGTTTCATAGAAGCCACTCAGGTATAGTTCGCCGCCCTTTTTCAGCACCCAGGCGTATCGGTCGACCTGGTCGAGGAGTATATTTCGGTTAATATTTGCCAGGACGATATCAAATTGCGTAATTGGAATAGCTTCTTTAGAGCCACAGAACACTCTTATATTTTCACAATTATTTAATTGTGCATTTTCGGTCGTACTGTCATAACAAGCAAGGTCGTTATCCACAGCGGCAAGATACTCTGCACCAAGCTTTTCAGCTAGTATTGCCAGAATTCCGGTACCGCAGCCCATATCGAGTACAGTTTTCCCGGCAAAATCAGTATCCAGCATCATATCCATCATCATCGAGGTGGTTTCATGGTGCCCGGTACCAAAGGCCATCTTTGGGTCTATCACTATTTCATATGGAATTTCGGGTTTCGGCTGATGAAAGGTTGCCCTTACCCATACTTTATCCCTGATTTGTATCGGTTCAAAATTACTTTCCCACACCTCGTTCCAGTTTTGCTGCGGAATAAGGTTTATTTCATAACTGAAACTGAATTGCGTGTAATAATCGGCGAGTCGTTCGTCTAACAATTGCTTGTTAAATTCTGCTTCAGCTATATAAGCTTTGAATCCGAAATCAGCACTCTCAAATGTATCAAACCCAATATCAGCCAAATCATTGATCAGCAAATCCTGCTGGTAATCCTCAGCTTCGATCAAAGTAAAAACTAATTCGTAGTAGTTCATTTTACGGGTTCTATATTCTTTTTATCACCTTCTTCGTCTAACCGAACATTCAACAGCGCCATCGTTAATATGTTCATCATCCAGTATATTACTTGTATCCCCGTCATAAAGATGCATAGCTTAATTAAATGATGCCATCCAGAGGACCTTTCCCAAATAATGTAGCTTATTCCGATGGCAAACAATAGGCAAATAGTACATAATATAAAAAATGCCAGCATTTTGGGTCCGGCAGACCTTGTTTTAACCCTATACCAAACCGGTACGACGATAAGCACCTGGGTTATTAGCCCAACAATAAATAAAAGTGGCCAAAAATACCGGTAATAAGCCATAAAGCTCCTGAGCGTCCCCTCGCCCATTTCGTCAAGTCGCAAGGTATCATATTGCGACCCATACCTTACAGCGACAAAAAACGCCGTAAAGCCAAGCAGCGGAGGCATAAAAACTTTAAGGAATTTCCGCATCAGCTATCAGATTTTACCTCAATTAAAGGTTTTTACAATATCCACAAAATCCCGCGATTTTAAGGATGCACCGCCTATCAGGCCGCCATCAATATCAGGCTGAGAAAATAAGTCGGCTGCATTTTTTGGATTAGCGCTTCCGCCATATAAAATGGTGGTATTATCCGCTACTTCCTGGTTATACTTTGCGGCAATTTCTTTACGGATAAATGCATGTATCTCCTGTGCTTGCGCAGAGGTGGCTGTAACACCTGTACCTATGGCCCAAACGGGTTCGTAAGCCAGCACAACGTGGCTAAACTGGGTTGCATCCAGGTGAAAAACACCTTCAATTAACTGAGTTTTGATGATATCAAAGTGCTTATTGGCCTCACGCTCCTGCAAAGTCTCACCAATGCAGAATATAGGCTTCAATGAATTCGCCAAAGCTGTATCAGTCTTTTTAGCGAGCAATGCATTATCCTCTCCAAAATATTGCCGGCGCTCGGAGTGGCCCAGGATCACGTATTCAGCACCTGTGGAGTGAATCATCTTTGCTGATGTTTCGCCTGTATAGGCGCCTGATTCAGCCTGGTGCGCATTCTGTGCCCCTATGGAAACTTTTGCATTGCCTTTGGCCAATTGTGCCAGGCTATGCAGGTGAATAAAAGGGCTGCACACTACCACGTGCTGTTTGCCGGTTACCTCATCATGAACCATATTAACGACTTCCGAAAAAAGGGACAAACCTTGCTCGTAGTCCATATTCATTTTCCAGTTACCGGCGACAATTTTCTTTCTCATTGTGTGTATTTAGTTGATTAAGTTTGATTATGTTGACTGGGTTAAGTGGTTGAAAAAGACTATAAACTAATCTCTTAATCATCGCAATCAACCACTCACTTTATTGTTAAAACCTTCTCAACGCCTCTGTCTGCTCAAATACGGCCTTCAAAATATCCTGTTCTGCCTGGTTAAACTTGCGATGATCGCGCCGGGCAAAAACCTTTTCGGTGGTTTCAAACATTTTTTTCAAGGTATATACCTCATAGCCCTGTGGGCCACCCCACGAAAAATCAGGTATAAAATTCCTTGGAAAACCCGCTCCGAATATATTGGCCCCAACCCCTGCTATCGTGCCGGTATTGAACATGGTATTGATCGCACATTTGGCATGGTCGGCCATAATAAGGCCACAGAATTGCATGCCCGTTTTGCGGAAACGCTCCGTCGTATAATCCCATAATTTTACTTCGGCATAGTTATTTTTCAGGTTCGAGTTATTGCTATCAGCTCCTATATTACACCATTCGCCTACCACAGCATTACCCAAATAACCCTCGTGTCCTTTGTTTGAATATCCCCAGATCACCGCGTTGTTGATCTCTCCTCCAACCCGGCAATACGGTCCGACGGTAGTTGCACCGTATATTTTGGTGCCCATTTTTACCTGGGAGTAGCTATGAAGTGCAAACCCGCCCCGGATATTTGTACCTTCCCATACTTCACTTTTTGCAGCCAGGTAAATTGGTCCATTAACTGTACTAAAAGTTGAGCAATCGGCAATAGCACCTTCTTCAGCAAAGAAATCATCACCGATGATCACATTCGTGCTGTTAAGAGATGCACTTTGGCGGCCTTTGGTAATTAGCTTAAAGTCCTTACGGAGCTCCGTATCGTTTTGTCTGAATATATCTTCAGGGTAAGTGATCATTACCGGGGAACCGGCATATTCAAAATCACGATCAAACTTACTGTTAGAGTCGAATATTTTGGCGTCGCTTTCATTTAGCTTTACCGCGATTAGCTTCCCGTTTAGTTTTAAAGCTTCGTTGCCATGTAATTTATAAATGGCTTCCAGTAACTGTTCATCCGGGCAAACCGAGCCATTAATAAACAAGTTTCTATCCTCGATCGAAATCGGGAATTTAGCGTTTAAATAAGCCTGCGTGTGATAGGAGAAATCCAAATCGAGGTATTTGCCCCATTTCTCAGCAATCGTCAAAATACCTACCCTTAAGTCGGCCACAGGGCGCGTAAAGGTTAAGGGCAGTAGTGTTTGATGTGCGTTATCGTCAAATAAGATGATTGCCATGGCGCAAAAATAAAAAAAGTCCCCCGATGTACCGGGAGACCTTCAAATTAATTTATCACAAACACCAAATTACTTTTTGTTGTAACGGGTGCGGAATTTGTCAATACGTCCTGCAGTATCTACCAGTTTCATCTTACCTGTGTAGAAAGGGTGCGAAGTGTGTGAAATTTCGAGTTTCACTAAAGGGTAATCGTTGCCATCTTCCCATTTCACTGTTTCACGGGTATCGATGCATGATTTTGTTAAAAAAGAGTAGTCATTTGACATGTCTTTAAAAACAACTAATCTATAATTTTTGGGATGCAGATCTGCTTTCATTGTAATATATTCCTCCTAAAAGAGGCGCAAATATACCATTTAATATGAAAACTAAAAAGCAAAATAAAAAAAAGCTAAATACCTATTTAAGTAAGGGTTTTAAACGGCTGAGTATCAATTTTAAAATTCTTTTAAAATATTGTAACCCGGCAGTATTTTCTGCCGTACAAGTACGTGGTTAATAAATAAGAGATTAATACTTTTAATTGGTTTGAAGAATGGTTAAATCCCCGGTAGTGAATGGCCGGGGATTTTTTTGTTTAATCCGCCCAAACTTTGTTCTCCGCTTTTATCCTGATAGTCAGCATTATAACATTTAATACCGAGAAAATCACCGCGGTATAATACAGATGAAATACCAGTGGGATAATAGCTATTTCACAAACTACATCTACATAGTTAGGATGTCTAAATAGCTTATAAGGGCCTTTTTTTACAGGGCCGCTGCCAGGAACCCGATAAATACGTGTATTCCAGTAGGTTCCTAAAGAACTCAACACCCAGTATTTGAACAATAATAGCAAAATAAAAAGGCTAAGGAACAAGTAACTTATCGGCTTACCGCCGGCTAAATAAAACTCTGCAATTAACGACACAATAAAAAGTGTATGCAGGGCGACAATAAACGGATAATGCTCCCGACCGTATTCAACAGCGCCATTCGCTAACAACCACTTTTCATTGCGTTTAGAAACGTAAAGCTCTGTGAGGCGTTGCGCGATGAGGAATATGATGAAAATGAGGAAGTACATCTTAATGGTTTTTCATTTCAAGCAATACCATCTCGCTTGAGAAGCCCGGACCCATTGCCATCATTAATCCATATCCGTCATCAAAGCCTTCGTTCATAAAACGTTCAAGCACATATAATACCGTCACACTCGACATGTTGCCGTACTCGTTCATCACATGACGGGTTTTTTCTAAAAAGTCTCCTTCAACCTTTAAAGCATCGGCGTAAGCCTCAAGCACCTTTTTGCCGCCCGGGTGGAAAATGAAGTTTTTAATATCAGCCAATTGAAGCCCCTGTTTGGTCAAAAATTTGGTGATATCGGCCCGTACATTCTCATTGATAAATGTGGGGATATCCTTTGAAAAAAGTACCTTAAAGCCATCATTCTTAAATTCCCAGCCCATTATCTCCAGCGAATCATAATATAGCTTACTGCTTGATGCTTTGTATTTTAAACGTGTATCCGACTGGTGGTCATCCCCGACAATAATACAGGCAGATATCCCATCGGAGAATAAACTTGACCCTACAAAATTGCTTGTACTGTAATCGTTGCGCATGATGGTAAGCGAGCACAATTCTACATTTACCAACAACACTACTGCTTTCGGGTCTGCCTGCGCTACGCTCATCGCTTTTGCCACACCGGATACTCCACCGCCACAACCAAGACCAAATATCGGCATGCGGTTAATATGAGGATCAAGGCGCATTTCATTGATAATTAGGGCGTCCAAACTGGGCGTGGCAAGGCCTGTAGTAGAAACAAATAGTATATCGGTTATATTTTCTTTTGCAATATTTGCTTTCGCGACACACTCCCCGATAGCTTCTACCGACCATTTGAGCGCCAATCTCAAATACTCGTCATTGCGTTCCTCGAAAGAGGAATCCGTCATATAGTAGGCAAGTGGCTTACAAAAGTTGCGGGTGATGATCTCGGTATGGTCAAATACATCCATCAGTCGTTCCATATGTGGCGACCGTGAAGTAAAGGCAATCCGGGCTTGTTCTTTTACTTCCCGCTGGTCTGTTTTACATGGGAGGTCTATCTTTGATACTGCTGTTATAAAGGGCATAAAATATTGGTAGGTGGGTAAGTTTTATAATATAATGGATAATAGAAGTTTTAGTTTTAAATATAGCAATAGCGTATATTTTTTAACAATTACGTTTAAAATATGCATCCGGTTGTCCCGGGCTAAAATGAAAAAAGCCCCGTTTCCGGGGCTTCTCGTGAGATGATAGATTTAGTTGACTTATATTAATTTGGTAGTTATACCCTGATGTAAATTTTCTTTCGGTCAAGTACGTATCCTACAAGCCAGCAAAGAAGCATAAAACTCATAGCAAAAAGTAACGAACCCACCTTACCTGGTGCTATGTCCTGGTAAAATGATTGGCCCCATTCTGGCAGGCCTTTTTTATTGATAATGATCCATCCGAGTATGATTAATAATACTTCTGATACGATGTAGATAAATAATGGATTTTTACCAAATATGGTGAAAAATCTGGTCCAGTTTCCTTTGGTCCATTCCCTGACTTCAATTATATAAAGTAGGAAAGAAATAATAACCAGGTCGATACCGGTTGTAATCAACACAAAGGAGCTACTCCAAAGCTTTTTATTAATAGGGAACACCGCATCCCAGCAAATAGCGATAAATATGAACAGACATCCCGTAAGTATCAGCTTTGATATAGTATCGTATCCTTTGCCCTTTTCTTGTATAAATTTACCTGCATAATAACCAATAACTACGTTTACTATGGCCGGAATCGTACTTAATACTCCTTCGGGGTCGAAAGCGATGGGTACACCATTTCTGTGTTCCCCGTGATAAAGATGTGAATCTGCAAATAGCCATTTATCCAAATAAGTGCCTGCATTTGTTAACATTCCCAGCGGATTAGCATGGTCGCCAAAAACAAGAAGTATTATCCAATACCCTACCAATAACAGTCCTGATAAAATAAATACCGTTCTCGTCGAAAGGTAGTGCACCATAAGCGAAGCAAAGCAATAGCATAATGCTATGCGCTGCAGAACACCCATAATTCGGGTATTGCTGATTGGCGACAACGACCAATGACCATTATTAGCCTGGAAAAACGGAAACCAGTACATTAAATATCCTATCAGGAAAATAAGCACAGTGCGTTTAAATATCTTACTCAATACTGCCGCGTTGCTTATTTGCTGATATTTTTTCATGGCGAAACTCATCGCATTGCCAACCGCAAATAAAAAGGAAGGGAAAACAAGGTCTGTGGGCGTAAACCCATGCCACGCGGCATGGTTAAGCGGCCAAAAAGCAATATTAGCACCGGGGTTATTGACAATAATCATAAAGCAGATTGTCATTCCACGGAAAACATCGAGCGATAAAAATCTCGGTGAAGCTTCGGTCATAATTAGGTTGGTAATTCTGTCACAATGTGCAAATACTATTTCATTTTCGCAAGGATTCTGTTAAATAGTTACGCAACTTCTTAAAACTAATTAAAAAGTATTCCCAAAACGTCTATGATAACAGCGAATAGTGGGAAATAATAAGATTTTTGAGAACCGGGTATTAGTCCAGGTAACCTGCGAGTTCAGGTTCGTTATATTCCTTTATGAAATTCGCAATTTGAAATATGTACTCATCTCCTATACCGTCGGCACCATTCCAATCCCAGTCGAACAAATCACCGTCGAAACGAATCTCACCTGCCCCACCGATTGAATCAATTAGAATGTACCTCCCGGTCGAAAACAGGTCGCCACCGGCAATCTCTTCGTAGATCGGCTCAATGGTAATCAAGTGCTCACCATTTTCTGTTTCCAAATGATATTTAACCGGGTTAACCATGGATTTGGTTTATAATTAGTTAAGACGCCTTGAATTTTATTTTGTTTCAGAATCTCAATAAAAATCTTCGAATATGATTTATATAGGAATAAACTGATTACTCCTTTCATAAATAATTAAAACAATTAAAAATTATACTACGGTTTATAATTTAAAAGCCCTAAATGCCAAAAATCTAAAATCATTAATAATTTTGGCCAATTGGGTCAGGTAATTGGTCAGAAAAAATAACTAATATGATATCGCAGATAAATTATACTTAAACATAACTTATAAACTTCACATTTGCAAATATTGAATGCATTGTTTGATAACATTTTACAAATTGAAAATAAATTATTGTTCTGCTTAACCTACTCTTCGATTCCTCATTTATTTTTCCGAAAAGCACTGATTTAAAAACTGGTTGTATCAGCTTTGACGAATCTCAAAACAGTTAAAAAAAAGGCGGATACGCTCACCGTTTTTTACTTTAAATAACATTGCCGGAATTCCTTTGGCACAGAACTTTATGATGTTTTGTGGAAAAGTCCCGCCCAAATTAGAAAGTTAGTAACACATGTCTATAAAATGGTACATTTTTTGACTTATGTTACTAAGAAATCCTTACTTAATGTTATCTACAAACTTTTACATAATACAAACTGAGACCGGCGATATGATCCGCGATGTCAAATCGATGTTGCGGATTAGCATTCGTAAATTGGAGGAAATAGCCTTTGAGCCTAACCCAGCTGAACTTCAATTCTATAGCAAGTACAAGGAAGGGCATCTTGTGTTTGAAACAGTTAATATTAAAGATTACCTGAGACCGCTTGTTGCTTCGGCGTTACAGTGGTACGCCGAGTATGTAGGTTATCCAGAAATGTACATCAGCAGCGAAGATCCACGCACCGTAGCGAGAGCTTTGCCAGTTACAGCATTAGCAAATATTTCTCAAACTGTGGAATAAAATCATCAAAAAGTTCGCACCCGCTTGCTTTTTCATACCCACATTTTGTGAAGCTGTAAATTATATATCCATTTTTTACACATTCCATATCATATTCCCAGTCACCGATAATCCAGGCCAAAAAAAGGCTGCCCGAAGACGTCGGCCTGAAGCGAATATTTTTTTCCAGGTTAATGTCTTCTATGTAATTTAATACCTTTTCAGCATTGCCCTGCACTATATTATTGGGTGCCGGGGTGTAGGGACTGGCGCTGTTTAATACGGCTGTGATTTGAGGATGCATTTTATAGATTATTAATCGAACCCCTGCTTATACGATAAAGCATTGAATAGGTTTTAGCAGCAGTGTTGTGGTACACCATTTGCTTAATGATTAATACATCTTATTGTTAACCTTATTTATACCAAACTTAACCTATTAAAAAAAATCATCATGTGCAAAGTTGTTTTAATTGACGATAACCCTATCGATCATTACATTATGAGAACAATGCTTTACAACAATGAAGCATGCGAGCAGGCTACCTATACTTTTGATGGCAGCATGATTATTGAATATATAGAAGAACACCAGGCCGAGCCTAACAGTTTGCCGGACGTAATATTTCTTGACCTAACGATGCCTGATTTTAGCGGATGGGAATTTCTTGAAAAATTCGAGAAACTGAAAGACAGTTTAAATAAACATGTTGAACTGTATGTAATGACTTCATCGGTAAGAGAGTCTGACAAGGAACGCTCCACACATTACGGATGTGTGAACTCATTTATCAGCAAGCCTTTATCAAAACAGGCATTGAACAACATTTGCCACGGCATTGCTTAAAATCTTTAAAACCAAATAAGCGATTATATTTTAGTTTTTACATTAACAATAGTAAACGCCGGGCTTATTCCCGGCGTTTTTTTTATTTAAATACCATTTGGATTGATTGATACACCGAGGACTTTCAAAGCGATCTTATCCAGACTAGCCTTGCTGCCTGTAAAATGAAAAACATTGTGATTATGAATCATTTTCTCGCCCGGTTTTAAGAACGCCCCCGGCGATACACTTTCCAGCTCATAAAACGGTCCCATTTGTGTGCCATCGGCTAGAGGCCCGTCGTTATATGCATTTACCGCATCACCAATTAAAGGGTCTTTACCTGGTGTCCATTCCTGGTTAAGATAGATGGCCCCGGGGTCAACGTCAAACGTAATGATCGTGAGTACATTATTGATTTGATCGTAACTTCCGGCTATCCCTTTTGTCCTTTTAGCGGGCATACCCAGCTTACCTCTCGATTTCCCGTCGGCCTTAAAATAAAGGAATCCCTGTTCTGTAGAGACTCTATCCGGTGGAATCTGTCCAAAATAATCAGTAGTTGCAATTTTACCCGGTACATTATCATGATAGGGAATTATGACACGCACTCCGGGCGATGGTGTAAACATATCCAAATTCCACAAACAAGGCGCTCCGGTTGTTGTAGACCATGCTACAGAACCTACATTAGTGATCGTATTTTCTGTTTTAATACCTACAATCTTAACTGTACTATCCGGCTGAATGTCCATTGATATCATGATTTCCTTCCGGCTCATTAAACTGACGTTTCTGTCAACCTTTACATTAAGATTGGTTCCTGCATAATTTTGAAGCGTCATGTTTTTCGTCAGCATTACCTCTGTATCGTTTTTACTTAGCAGTTCCCATTTTTCGTGATCAAAGGCCGCCGGCGTATGCCAGTTACTGAACTCCATTTTTGTTCCCGGCTTAAAAAACAGTGCAAACTTGCTACCTTCTGGCCCCAGCCAAAGCCTGTCTTCGCCCCCATAAGCATTCATATGCGAATCGGGTTTCGCATCAAATGTTTTATAATTTATCCAGCCAAAACTTCTCCCGGTATCCCCGTCTGCGGTAGAAGTAAACACCTTCCCCTGGTATTTGGGCGAGATGATGGCTTTTGCCAACCCATCGCTGCTCCGTAATATTACAAGGCTATCCTTTTTTTGCAGAAAGGCTAAATCGTAACCAAATGTGCCTTTTGGGGGGCTTTCGACATTTTTGCTGGGGTGGCACGCACATAATAAACCGATTACAAAAATGGCGCTGTATTTCCTTGTGAATTTTGCGGCCATTTCAGTTTACCTCCAGTTGATCTTTTGAAGGCAATTTCGGAAAGATTCCGTGGGGTTCCGTTTGATACCAAAATACCACCGATGCAATATCATCCTGTAGTGGCATATATCTGCCATCATTGTGCCAGCCCAGGTCCTGGATGGTTACTTTCAGGTCTTTCTCGAAGCGGACAGGGTCCATAATATGCCAGCGGTACAAACCAAAGCGCTGCGCTATATCATAATGACCATCGCCCCTGATGACCTGCGGCAGACCAGTATAAGGGCCGCTAAACTCTGTATAAGCGCTGATCTCCACTCCGTCCTTGTTCTTTTTTTGTGTATCGAAGTCGTAGGCCCCATTAAAATAGTCCTCGGTACCTGTTCCGTTAATGGTTGGAAACTCCGTATCGCCATCCATAAAGAACTTTATTTCCCCTTCGCCCCACCAGCCATTTTTGTTGGAGCCATAGGCTATATAAGTGCCTACATATTGCCCCTTGCCTTTAATGCTATCCACCAGCACATAATCCTTTTTGAACGGCAATGGGTTGACCCTCCTGAACTGTGCGTGAAAATAGCCGGCATCTTTAGGCACATCCGTTAATGTATAGTCAACCTGGTAATATAATACCATGTCCTTATTATCAATATTCTCCATTGTTATTCGGCATTTTTTATGAAAAGGCATGGGCCAATAACAGTTTAAACCGCTACCCGGGTTCACGACAACAGCAAGCGACGTTACCGGCGCAAACTGCCCCCAGCCCATACAAAAGAAATCGCCAACAGGTGTTTCTACAGAGGGAGTTGTTTCATCGTCCCAGTAAAAACGGAGGATAGAATAGCGCCAGTTACCTGTTGGCGTCATCCAGATGTGCTGGATGGCGCCCGGGCCATCTATTTCAGCAATGGTGTAAACGGTCCCCTTTTTTATCACAACACTCGGACTTACTTTCCATTTCTGCCCCAATTCACGCGACGGGCCAGCACCCGTACCCGTTGTCGCCATTCCGCCTTTACCTTTTTCACCGTTAAAATTTTCAGGGCTTATCGACCTCGTTTTTGCATCCGACATCCGGTATAGGTTGCCCATATTTAAATCAAGGCCGTTGAATTTTTGCTGGGCGTTTGCGGAAAACGTTATCGCGGCAAGCAGCAAAAAAATTAGGAATAGTTTTTTCATACATCAAAATTTAATATGTGGTTTATAACTCACGGTATTTACGAGTTTGCCGATTCCGCCAATACTGATAGAAACAACATCTTCTTCAGACAAAGTAAAATCATTTGGGGGCACCAAGCAGGTTCCTGTTAGGAGGAAACAGCCGGAAAGAAAATCACACTCACGATAAAGATAACCGGCAAGTTCTGTAAATGAGCGTTTCATTCGGCTGATGGTGGTTTCATCGTAGTATACCTCGCGATTATCCCGATGTATACTCATTTTTATAGCTGTGTCGGCAGGCATTGGCTCTCGGGGGACATACAAACACGGTCCAAGCGCTGTACTTCGCTCAAAAATTTTAGCCTGGGGCAAGTAAAGGGCATTTTCACCTTCTATACTGCGCGAACTCATATCGTTCCCAATGGTGTATCCCTCGATGTTACCGTTAGCATTGATAAACAAAGCCAGCTCCGGTTCAGGAACATTCCATGTCGAATCGCGCCTGATGTAAACATGTTGTTTATGTCCGGCCACACGGTGGGGCATCGATTTAAAAAAAAGTTCGGGCCGCTCAGCAGCGTATACTTTATCATATAAGTCGGCAGCGCCTGATGCGACAGATTCCTCCATCCTTGCTTCCCTGCTGCGCAGGTACGTTACGCCCGCTGCCCAAACCTCCTGACTACTTATCGGCGGCAACAGTTTGGCATTTAGCATTTCCAACGCCGCGGCTTCGCTTAGTACCGCGAGTCCGGGTAACATATTTAAAAGATAGGAATATAACCCATTTCTGTTTACCAGGGCATCCCATTCAAGGCCAAGCAAATAGTTTGCGTCCTGGTGCTGCAAAATAATGCCTTCGGAAAGCCTGAATAATTTCATTAGTAGTATTTGAACTGTTATAATTGGAGATTACAATATAGCAACCTTTTGTTAAAAACAAAAAAGACCGGCTCTTTCGAAACCGGTCTTTAGACTCAGGACTGTTTTATAAATTATAGTTAATTCAATTATTTGTTAACCACTACAATATGGGTTCCTACGGCACCGCCGTTTGCAACATATGTACTTAAAGCATTGGGGACACCAGTAACTCCAACGGCTGACATGGTAACGTTATCGGTAACTAAACCTGAGGTTGAATTACTTATAGCTACCACACATTTTGTAAAGTTAGATATTGTGCCTCCGTTTATAGTCAAATTACCGGGGCAGGTATCCAGCATTACTGCCATAGAACCTGCACCATTTCCATTAAATGCTGTATTGGAAATTTTTACAGTATTAGTTCCCTGCAGGTTTACAGCCTGAGAACCTGCACCTGGCGTTAAAGTACAGCCCGTAATGCTCAAATTCTGGGTGCCTTTAAAGGCATGAATACAAGCCTTTGTTGCTCCCGAAATAACGTCGCCTGTTAAAGTTATGCCATTGCATCCAACTGCACCGTCTAGAAGTATACCATCGCCTGAAGAACTGCTAATGACGCTGCCCGTCGTAATACTTGAGTTACAATCTGCGAATTCGATACTTTCCAATTGCGATTTGCTGAATTTATTGCCGGACATTGTAAGTCCGCTCGACCTCACATTGCTTATACCTATACTGCCGCCAGTGCAAGTATTATTTGTTATTGTACTGTTAGTCATGTATTTAAATTCCATGCACTCGGCACTGTTATCAGTTGGCAATAAAGGCATTACTATTACATTGTTTGCGATGGTCCAGCCTGTAGTTAAAGCGCCGGTGGTTTGGCTGCCCCTGATACCTACTGCAAGCTGATGCACAGCTGACGGAGCTATCTGGCTTCTGTCGATCGTATTATTGCTGAAGACTCCACCTGTGGATGCACCTTCGGAATCATAATAAAATCCTACGTAGCCTACATTTGATATGGTATTACCGGTAATTACCAGGCCACTATAGTTACCACCAGTTACTATTCCATAGTTTGGAAAGTTGCTTATTATAAAATTAGTAACTGTAATGTTAGCCGCGTATATACCAATACCTGATGCACCACTGGTATTATTGGCCATAGTTGCAGCCCACGTACCGTTAAGTGTTCCGTTAGTTACCGTTATGCCAGCGGCCATCAATTTTAAGGTTGCGCCACTAACACTGGTGTTGTTTATAATATCGCCATTCAAATTTAAATTGTGGGTGACAGTTAAACTACCCGATATGTTGTAGGTATGCCCGGCGGGGAATGATACCGCGCCACTGCTAAGCAAAGCTTGTAGCGCGGCTGTATCGTCAGCATAACTGGATACAGGCACTAATAAAACTGCTAAGACTGGTATTGCCATGGCTTTACTGGCGAACACCCTGAATAGATTTTTAATTGTTTTCATTTTGATTTATGGGTTTTTGGGGTTTGGGTTTTTAGAATAAGTTAATTAGGAATAAGATTTAACACATATAAGTTTTTTCTATTAAATAACATAAATTTCCTTATGATTAAGTTTTATATATCATTAATTAAATACTTGACTTTGAGCATTTTATATACATAAACATAACACAAAAAAATCAAATATCATAATCGATGATTTGATTTTACACTGTGTATATTTCAATATGTTTTTTATAGGATTAGTAAGTACCTCGTAAAATAATATTACATTATTCAAGCCAAGAACTTACCACAGATAGAATCTTTGTGTCAATTCCAATAATATTTCCTATTGGTTAAGGTTTGCATATTATTGGTTAATTCACTATCATTGAGCGAATTATATGATAAACATAAATAAAAAAAAAGGATTTTCACAAAATTATTTTAGATTTTTTTGCGAGGAAGATGCCGCAAATTGCGAAAAAAAGTCCCCAAACGCGGGAAACTACACAAAATACTTGCTTACAATAAAATAGAAATGCTACCTCTACAATATTTTGGTAAAATTTAATAATTTTATTGAGATTAAACCTTGCGGGTTAGCGTATATCTATAAATAAAAATTACAACCATGAAAAGACCATATCATCTCCTTATTCCTGCCGTATTTGCATTTTACTCGTGCCATAATAGCTCACCGGCGGTCCAGCTTATTAATGGGCCCAGATTTTCCCTTAACAAAGGCAAAGGTGACAATACGAGTTTTGACAACCCTGCTCATGGGGCAGGTACGGGCATGGGTGGGGCGGCGCAGCCAGTTGCCTTAGGTAGTTTCAACCTGGCAAGCGCATCCAAAAAGGTTGAGCCAGAAGTAGTTGTTGAGGAACTCCCAAGGTCGTACAAGCAGAGAAGATTTTTGAATGATATATCCAGCATCTCCTACGATCTGTTTATGATACCTGGTAACATTGTAACGTTTCATCCAAAAGACACAACTTATGAGTTCAGAACAGGCAAGGCTATTACAAAGGGAAACAAGCCACCAATAGTGACATCAATAGGCGGCGAAGGATCCTTATACAGTGCTAAAATAAACTCCAATACCAGTTTCAACGGTTCATACCTTATTGGCGGGCTCAATGTAAACCGCGATGAGATAATGGAAATCAGCATCCAGGATGTTGCGATCTCCACTGTTCCGGATAGCCTCGTCGATATGGAGGCAATTAAAGCAACCATAGCAAACCTTAGTGATGACGAGAAGAAGGACCTCTACTACATCAAAGCCGCTACACTTACTTATATAGATAACAGGAAATACACCGAAGCAAAATTTGACGCCAGTATAAATTCGTGCTTTGTTACCGCAGGGGGAAAAACATATAGCAGCAACGAGAAATTCAAACGAGAAAAAACAGTTTCATTATTCTTGATTCCCCTTGCCCATCTTTTGAGCACGCCGCCTCATTAAGTACCTGTCATAGTGCAAAAAAGCAAACGACAAAGCCCCGAAGTGAAATATTTCAGGGCTTTGTCGTAAATGAGCTATTAATTTTATAAAGTAAAGTTATTCCCTGATGTTAGCGTGCTCAAGAATCCGGTTAACCACATCGAACAACCTGTAAATGTATTATTTACGAAACTGTACCCAGTATAAGTTACCCCATTGTTATTCATGGCAACAGGCTGATTTCCGGCGCTATTTTTAACGCCATTACCATTTACAACATTACCTGTAAGTGTAACTCCGTTTGTGGCTGTTGCTATAGCCGTTTCAGTTCCGGCCCCACCAGCCGAACTGGCTGTATAAGTGAATGTATTGTTGGTTAGTGCCAACAATTGAGTAGTAGTTTTATTAGCTGCGTAGGTTGCAACCCCACTCCTGCGACCAGCATCCGGTTTACTCATATTAAATGTGTTGCCTGATACCGTTAAAGAATATGAAGGTGCATCGCTTATGATATCAATTCCGGAATTTTTCGGGTTACTGATATAGTTATTGATAATACTTACGCTTGGGGTATAATTGCCCACAACTTCGATCGCATTTAAACAGCCCGTAATATTATTATGATTAATTATGGCAGTAAACGAAGTAGCGTGAGGCTGCGTACTTCCTCCCACAGTGTTTATAACTATACCCTCGGCTACCAGGTTATAGTCAACTATGGTATTACTATCGATCCGTTTATTGGTCATGGCTACCTCAATATATTCTGCCTGGGCATCGGTGATCTTATTTTGCGCTACAATGGTATTTACAGCAACGGCTTGTATTCCTTCGCCCAAAGCTCCCTCCGAGGGGCTTTTGCCCGTACCAGTAACTATATTTCCTCTTATAATGGTCCCATCAATTAACCCATAATCATTTATACCGTTATAACCTGCGTTATTAACTGTGTTGTACATCACCTTGTTACCAGTGCAGTAGTAAGTACCATTACCTTCGCCGTTTAAAGCGTTAGAATGAGAGTTATTGATTGTGTTGTATTGACAAAGCGTATTGCTGGCGCCGTTTTCGGCATACTCAATACCCACTGTATTACAAATATTTTTGAAAATATAGGTGCCAGAAGTTGTTGGCCCGTCGCACCAAATCGCTTCAACCCCGGCATGCTGATAAGGTTGATTGAAGTTGAACGCGCAGAACTGAATCATACAATTCTGACTATTGGTCAAAAGAATGACGCTGTTACCGTATGTGGCCAGATTAAATGATTGGGTGGATGGCACAAACGTGAGGTTTGTAATAGCTGCCTTGCTTACCCCGTTAAAGAAAAAATATCTGCCGTTAACAAGCAATTTCCCTGACATTGATGTTCCGGGCTCAATAGTTGCCCCGTTAGTGCCATATATTTTGACGCCAGAGCGCATATTTATCGTTTGATTGATAATATAGATGCCTTTATTAAAAACGATTGTGCTTTGTGCATTTATAGCATTTTGGATTGCCTGGGTATCATCAGTAACGCCATCACCTTTTGCGCCATAAGTTTTTACATCAACGGCACCTGATGGAGGAATTGTGTCGTTATTAACCGTGACACCGTTCACCGTTATAAGAGCGAGCGATTCATTAGATTTTGGTTTGGAGAGATCGGTAACTGGTGTTACAACATCCTTTTTGCACGAGAATAGCGCAAGTAAACAGAAAGATCCCACGAGAGCTGTTAGTCTTTTCATACTTTCAAATAGTTTAAATAAAATAGGTAGTTTGTTGCCTTTAACTAATCAACGAGGCACCAAGGGTTAAAAATTTGTTTTTTACAATTAAACACATTAGATATTAACAAAACGATTTTGCGAGAATTACATTTTTGTTAACTTTTTATACACTTATATATTACTTCACCCACACGGGTTGATATTCTACTTTGCTTAAAAAAACCGGCTGCAAATTTACCGGGTATATGGCATCTGACTTTCCGATCAATAAAATTTGAAGACTAATTAAAGGGCCTTTTGGATGGTATGGGAATAAATTACCTTTTCCAAAAAAACCGGCCAACAACGTGCTCAAAATCAAAGAAGCACCGTTTCCGAATAAGTTCAACTGGTTTTGGAATTTCATCATCAGTTAGTTTTTAATTAATTATGGGGTCTTATACGGTCAAAGATATAAATTGTTTTGTTAAAATTAAATTTATTTCCAAATAGTTGGCAAATATTAATTTATAATTATTAAATGCATTAGTAATATTTAGTATTATTCAAAAAATATCCCTTTTAATACTAACAATTTTCATATGCATCAAGTCAAAGAATAGCATTTTTAACGATTGATGGCATTATTTTAATTTATACTATATAATGTTCATTTATTTTATGAAATCTCATAAAAACTGACACAATATATGAAAATATTATAATTATTCCTAAAAGGAACATTTAAAGAATTGTTTTGTTTTAAAAAAATTGAAATAATTGAAAATTGTCTGGGAGGCGTTAAAAATGGCGGGGCCTGCATATCATGCAGAGGCATAAAAAGCAGGCTTTTTTGACGGCCTGCTTTTTTATGTTGTGATCCCATTAGGATTCGAACCTAAGACCTACAGATTAGAAATCTGTTGCTCTATCCAGCTGAGCTATGGGACCCTACGATTTTTCGCGGTGCAAATATGCAAAAATCTGCTGAAAAATTAAACTGTTTTTACAAGCTACGGTTATAAGAAATAAGCATGCCGCAACAATCAAAGAGATTTTCATCATCTTCAACAAATTAATACCTAAAAATAAAAATTTTCGAATTGCCAAAAGCGCTAAATACTTATTAAAAGACTTTCCTTTTTAATGAAAATTGAATTATATTTAGCTTCACATTAGTTTTTTACATTTAAAAAAGGCAAAGTGTTTTATTTACAATAAGTAAATCATACTTTTAAACAATTTTTTATATAAACTTAATTTATGATCATAATTGCTGACGGTGGCTCCACTAAGACCAATTGGTGTTTAGTTACCGAAGAAGGTAAAAAAGTGTACTTCAACACAGAGGGTTATAACCCCTATTTTTCAAGCACAGCTTACATTGTCCAATCGCTGATGGAAAACCTGCCAAGCGACCTGGAGAAGAACAAAATAACCGAGGTAAATTACTACGGCGCAGGCTGTTCAACTGAGGAAATGCGCCAAATAGTTGCTGAAGCAATGAAAGCGGTATTCACCAAATCAAAAGTTTATGTCGGTCACGATCTGTTGGCGGCTGCCAGGGCTTTATTGGGTACGAGCGAGGGTTTTGCCGCTATATTAGGCACCGGAACAAACACTTGTATCTATAACGGTAAAGATGTGGTGCACAATATTGATTCAGGCGCGTATATTTTGGGCGATGAAGGCAGCGGATGCTATATCGGCAAAAAATTGCTTATCGATTATTTAAGGGGTTATATGCCTGAACCTGTAAGGAAACTTTTCTGGGAAACATTCAAGCTTACGCCTGATGATATAAACGAACAGGTTTATACACAACCACGGGCTAATCGCTTCTGTGCCAGCTTCAGTAAATTTGTTTACGATAACAATGTGCACATTGAGTATTCAAGAAACCTGGTACGTACTTCGTTCGAGGATTTCTTTCGCAACCTGGTAGTTCATTATCCCAATTATCAAAAATACACTTTCAACTGTATTGGTTCAGTCGGCTATAACTTCAGAAATGTGCTGGAAGAGATTGTTACCGAAAACGGGATGGTTGTGGGCAATATTATCCGTTCGCCTATAGATAATCTTGTAAAATACCATTTGGACCTGGCCCCGAGCCAGTTGTAAGTTTTGAGTTACGAGTTGTAAGTTATGAGTTTTAAGTTAAATGTGATCGACTTAAAACTCAT
>JAYUEE010000025.1:0-49610 GCA_043739405.1 Mucilaginibacter sp.
GCAGGTGCAGGCACCAGTGCAGCAAACGTAGCAGCAGGCTTTGTATTGGGCGGCCAGGCTTATGCCCGCAAGGCAGTAGAGTTTGAGCGCAGGCTTGAACTGGGCCAGGAAGGACATCGTTTCTTCGATTTACAACGCTGGGACGGCCTTTACGGCGGCCCGCAGGCAAGCGGCTTTATGGCAGCTCAGCTAAATGCTTATTTGGCACATGAAAATGCAGTACCTAACTTCCCTGCGTTGCTGCTTAAGAGCGCACACTTTGTTGCCGGTAAGAACGAACTGTATCCTGTTCCACAAACTCAGATCGATATTACCCACGGTACTATCAAACAAAACCCTGGTTATTAAACCACTAACTGATCTTGTAATTATATAAAGAAAAAGCCCGCAATGCGGGCTTTTTCTTTAATAGGGGATATTGTATTTAAAAGTTATTTAAAACCCAGACTCAGCGACAATACATCAGATGCAAGGCCCGTGGTCTGGGTATAATGCCCGTACCTTATTTCCAGGTCGTGCAGGTTGTTCCATCCGAAAACACCCTTAGGAGGTGCAAACCTGAGACCTACACCATAAAAAGCCGATTGGAACTGGGCGTATTCGTAGTTGCTGGTATAATACTGTTCATCAGGAGTATGAACGCCATAGGGCGCAAAGTACCGGGCAGCTGATTGGGCATAATACCGGTAATATGGGGAAATAGAAAAGAATGGGTTAACCTTATACGCCACCTCAAGGCTTGCCGTATTAGCTTTTGTTCCCCAATTATCCCAATAATACCGGTAATATGATCTGAGTATTATGTTATCACCCAAAAAATAATTAGCTCTAAACCCGACCGGTATCTTAAACCTGGACGAAGGCACTTTCTCAACAGTGTCCTTACCGGTATTAAAATATACCCTATGAAATGGCAAACCCAAATAACCGCTCTGGGTTACCAAATCCCCGAGAAACATAACTTGTAACCTCGAACTAAGGATCTGCGAATACCCGAACGACGCCGTATAAGTATTTCTCGCACTGGTTGGAAGGCTTGGTTTGGAAACAGAACCACCATTGCTCAGCACCACATTTCCGCTTGCAGTTGTGATGTAAGTAGGCCCGGTAGCAACAACAACCGGAGTCGGCAGCACATGTACATCCGACGGGTATATGAGTGTAACCTGGTCAAGATACGCTTGCAGTTTAACCGAAAACTCGCCATTCTTATCGGGTGTTTTCGTCGACCAATGCACATCCAGCCCTTTTGATTTATAATTATATTCACCCGAATAATACACCCCTATTCCAAATGTTTCCCCTGTTTTGGTATTTTCCCTGGTCCAATCCAAAGACGGGTATAACCTATGGCCGCCGGTACTTGACCCTCCCAGCAATGCTACATAGGAGGCTGATGCGGATGTATGATGGTCATATCCCATGCCAAAGGTGAGCGAGTTTTTGTGCAGCTCGTCTGCCTGCCAGGCCAGTTTTAAATCCAAACCACTCGAGAGATCTGTTACATGCTCGGTGCCGATACCACCGGTAATCGGCGAATGATTGCCGTTTTGTAAATAATAACTTGAAACCAGGTTTATTTCATCAATATGAAGTGCCCTCGACTGGTATTCGCTGCCGGGGGCCTGTTCAACAGGGGTATATAAACTGAATGCCGGCTTATGTGTTGTATCCTGCGTGGTTTGCGCATGGCTACTTAAACGGCAAATAAATGCAAATCCGATAACGGATAAATATACTTTCCTCATTAGGGGTAATAAATTTGATTAAGGAATTTCTAATTGCAGCCGCAGCCGCCACCGGTTTTACCGGCATTTGCTCCCGACGCAGCTTCGCGATAAGATTCAAAATTCAGCTCGTTTTTTTCAACTTTACGGTTGCTCAGCGCCATCTCTGAATCATTTATGCGGCTCTTTTGATACTCCTTCAAGTGCACGCACGAAGTAGCAGTTAATGCTACTAGGATATACCCTATTGTTCTTACTACTTTATTGATCATTGTTCGGGATGTTTATGTTAGACGTATGTTCTTAGATGTATATAACCTGTTATGGTCATCAATAATAACGGCTTCAATGTCTTTTATCTGGTTTATCATATCAAGGCCGGTTTCAATTCCCATTATCATCACGGGTGTAGCCATGGCATCAGCTATCTCGGCATTCGTTGTAATAATGGTAACGCTTTTTATACCCGTTATCGGCAGCCCGGTTCGCGGGTTTATCGTGTGCGAATATTTTTTGCCGTCAATCACAATATATTTCTCATAGTTGCCTGATGTGGCTACAGCCATATCGGTGACCGACATATAAGAAAATACCTCATTCTTCGCGTCAGGATTTACAATGCCTATAGTCCATCGTTTGCCATTAGGCTGAAGGCCCCAGGCTGTTAAATCGCCGGATGCATTTACCACGCCGCTATCTACACCGGCATCTTTCATCACCTGGCGCGCCCGTTCGGCAGCATAACCCTTTCCAATTCCCCCAAAGCCAATCCGCATTCCTTTTTCTTTCAAAAAAACGGTGCAATTTTCTTTATCGAGGATAACATTCCTGAAATTAATAAGGCGAACCATTTTTTTTGCTGTTTCCTTATCAGGCAACGATGTCATATCTTTATCGAAGTTCCACAGACGCTTGTCTATAGACCCATAGGTAATATCAAAGGCCCCTTGCGTTATCTCCGATATACGGATCGAGCGGCTGACCAGGTCAAAAGTTTCGCGGCTTACCGGCACCGGCATAATGCCCGCATTATTATTTACCTGGTTGGTTTCGCTGCCATCACTAAAAGTAGTCAGCAGTTTTTCTATCCTTTGGATTTCGCTTATCCCCGTATCGATCATTTGATTGGCCCACTTTTCATTAGCGGATACTACGCTAAACTCAAAACGGTTGCCCATTAATTTACAATCTCTTTTAAAGACTGTGCGTTCGCCCATATCCTTGGCTATTGATATATCTGTATGCCTATTTTTCAATGTCATTACCATGTGCAGTAACAACAATATTACGCTCACATTCTGAAGTTGAGATGAAATTCAAGTGCTGCCTGCCAATAAATATAAGTTTTAACATTTATTAACAATTCAAAATCGAAATTATTGTTTCAACAAAAAAAGCCACCCGCTGGTAAGCGGATGGCTTT
Source organism: Mucilaginibacter sp. (assembly GCA_043739405.1). Classification (GTDB taxonomy): domain Bacteria; phylum Bacteroidota; class Bacteroidia; order Sphingobacteriales; family Sphingobacteriaceae; genus Mucilaginibacter. The sequence goes on from JAYUEE010000025.1 coordinate 3,151, forward strand.
GCACTGGTGGTGCTTATTTTCTTATATTTTATTAAAAAATCTTCTTTCGTCAACCCTTATGCGGGCATCATGTCTTGTCCTGCGGTCATTCACTTCGGCGGTCATAGCTTCATACCAATCCGATTCGCAGTTGCTTAAATAGGTAATCTTTAGTCCAAGCAAATAATCGTCAATAAACAAAACGTTGTTGTTTCTATCACTGATCTTGCTGTTTACCAAATCTATTTCCTGCAGGTATTGGTCTAAATATTTTTGGGTGATAGATTTAACGATGTAGTCTCTTTCACTTATATCCAATTGGTTATAGATGTAATTAACCAAAAAAGCCTTGTTTTTATATAAATGAACCTCACAACGGGTTTTCAGCCCGTTAAATTTCCATTTATAAACATAAATGGACAAGTCTTTCTCGTTGAAGATAAACTCTGGCTTTCCGTGTTTAGCTATAACGTTACGGGCATCGGCACCAAGCACATCTGGCTGAACGCTGACATCTGTTTGTAAAGAGCTTAATTTGAGCGTTCCTTTATAAATATCGACATAACTCGCAAAGTTAACATACTGACCTAAAACAGCTTTGTAATAAGCGGTATTGCCATGATAACTGCTGCTTGAGAATATCCTTTTAGTAAAGTCTGATATAATGTGACCTTTTTTGAAATAAGAATATATATTTCGGGGATAAGCTATGGTTCCCATTTGACTGCGATTGATTTGTGGTTTGGTTGTATAAATAGATTATTCTTTTCTTAAAACTTCTTTGTCTGTCCTGGTTAGCTATTTATACGGGAATGTCCTTAAGAAGGTTATTATTTGACCAGTATTATTTTGATATGAAATATTGTGTAATTTTTTTCATAGTTAATTTTATGTGCCGCATAAGGAAATAGATTAATTTTTGATTAAATTTCTATGCGTCATGGTTCTAAAGCGTGTAAATCTATCATACTTGTAACGCAAATGTTACAAATAATAATTATGACATGGATTTGCCTTAGCTTCGGGCACTAATAAAGCTCACGGCAAGATGGCTATCGCCACGGGTAATAATATCGTAAGGAGCAATTTAATTGGATAACTCGAAGTTCCTTTTTATACTGATATCGTCCGAAGCGCTGCCGATCATTACCTGGAAATTACCAGGCTGAGTGATCAACTCCAGGTTATCATTATAAAAATAAAGCATATCACGGCTGATAGTAAAGCTAACGCGCCGGCTTTCACCAGGCTGCAGAAATACTTTCTTAAAGTCTTTTAATTCCTTTACCGGCCTTAATGGCTGCGAAACCAAATCGTGGATATATAGCTGCACGGTTTCTTCACCGGCATACTTACCCGTATTTTTGAGTGTGAATGATATAGACAAGGTTTCCTTATCCTTTATAGCGGCTGCAGTATTAACTGGTTCGTCATCCACGTATTGAAAATTGGTATAGCTCAACCCGTAGCCGAAAGCATAGCGTGGTGAATTCGGAAGGTCGATATAAGCAGATTTATAAAAAAGGTCGGTATCGCTCTGTGCAGGCCTGCCTGTATTGTAGTGGTTATAATAAATAGGAATTTGTCCTTCGGAGCGCGGGAAGGTTATAGGCAATTTGCCCGATGGATTGTAGTTGCCGTACAGCACATCTGCAATCGCGTTACCGCCCTGGCTGCCCAGCCACCATGCATATAAAATGGCGTTCGCGTGATCAGCCGTCCAGTTGAATATCATTGGGCGACCTGACATCAGCAATACCACCACGGGCTTTCCGGTGGCTACTACGGCCTTTATAAGATCTTCCTGGACACCCGGCAAATGGATATTGGATTTACTTTTAGCCTCACCCGTCATATCAGGTGCTTCACCCATCACCATCACCACTACATCGGCTTGCTGTGCGGTTGACACTGCATCCGCAAAACCTGCTTTTGACTGTGTATTAATCTCACAACCGGATGAATAAAGCAATTTAGTTTGGCCGGCCTGTTTCTGCATGGCTTCCAGTACCGATGGGATATCCTCCTTTGTATCTACATCAAGCGACCAAAAACCCTTCAATTCCTTTTTTGCTTTTACAAGTGGACCTATCAACGCTATACTTTTCAGGCTTTTTGAAAGCGGCAGTAATTGATGGTCATTTTTTAACAATACGATACTTTTACATGCCATTTTCCTTGCCGCATCCTGGTTTTCGGGCAGGTTGAGCATTGTTTTTTCCCGGTCGGCATTGATAAACTTATAAGGGTCGTCAAAAAGCCCCATCTCAAATTTCTTACGCAATATCCGGCTCACCGCATCATCAATTAAAGTGAATGATACTTTTTTATCATCAACCAATTTTGCCAGGTTCCCTATATAGCTTCGGCTTTCCATATCCATGTCGCTGCCGGCAATAATAGCCACCTGGGCAGCTTCATAATTATCTTTGACATAGCCATGGTTTATCATTTCGCCTATCGAACCCCAGTCGCTCACCACAAATCCTTTGAAATCCCATTTGCGTTTCAACACGTCGCGCTGCAGGTAAATACTACCCGTGGCCGGAGTGCCGTTAAGGTCGTTAAACGAATTCATAAAAGTGGCTACACCTGCATCTGCCGCTGCTTTAAAAGGTGGCAAATAAAATTCCCACAAATTACGCAGGCTCATATCAACGCTGTTATAATCGCGGCCGCCTACGGCAGCGCCATACGCGGCAAAGTGCTTGGCACAGGCCATTACCGCATCCGTATTACCCAATCCCCTGCCCTGGAAACCGTTTACCCTTGCTGTTGCGATAAGTGCCCCCAAATATGGGTCCTCACCGGCGCCTTCCATTACGCGGCCCCAACGAGGATCGCGGGCAATGTCAACCATAGGTGCAAATGTCCAGTTTATGCCCGATGCAGAAGCTTCAGTTGCGGCGATACGTTCGGCTTTTTCTATGGCATCTACGTCCCAGCTGCATGCTTCCGCTAATGGTATCGGAAAAGTTATCCGGTAACCATGTATCACGTCCTGCCCAAACAACAAAGGGATTTTTAAACGTGATTGCATAGCCGCATCCTGGAAGGTTTTGGTATGTACCGTTCCCATGATATTTAACACGGCGCCCACGCGTCCCTGGCGTATCTCGTCCAATTTATTGCCCACATCTTTGGTTAGCGGCCCTGTAGCTTCCCAATCGCCATTGTATTGATTTAGCTGGCCTATTTTTTCGGCCAGCGTCATTTTGGCTAGTAAAGAATCTACTTTATGGCCAATATCCTCCTGCGCCCGGGCGCTGATGGATAAACCGGCAAAAGCGGACACTATCAGCATGCAAATTATTTCTTTGTAATTTTTTTTCATTGTTCCCGGTTTAAAGAGTTAGACCAATGCCCCTATGAAGTAATTATAGATTCCCTTTTTTTATTTCGGAAGCTGCAAAATTAGCGGCCCTTGCCGTCAATGCCATATATAGTATTGATGGGCTTTGATTGCCAGTAGTGGTCATGCAAGCGCCGTCAGTTACAAAAACGTTTTTGCATAAATGCAACTGGTTCCATTTGTTAAGCAAGGATGTTTTCGGGTCCTTCCCCATCCGGCAGCCACCCATTTCGTGTATGTCCAATCCCGGCGCCTGTTTATTCTCATATGTCCGCACATTTGTGCAGCCTGCTTTCTCCAGCATCTCCTTACTTTCTTTCAGGAAATCCTGTATCATCCGTTCATCGTTGTCATCATATTCAACAGAGGTTACCAGCAATGGAATACCCCACTGGTCCTTCTGGTCCTTACTCAGCCGCACATGATTGGTTATTTTGGGTACTGTCTCGCCCTGCAGGTACATATATATTTTCCATTTACCAGGTTCGGTAAGTGCATCTTTGTATGCACCGCCAATCCCATCCACTTCAGTATGCTGTTCGCGGTATGAACCCACAAAAGTGGTAAAGCCTCCAAAGTAATTCGTTTCCTGCTCGTGCAGGTTACGGTAGTTAGCCAGGATCAGGTCTGTCGGATTGCGCCCGAAATAATACTTATCATCGAAGCCATCCATTTCTGAATCGACAGACGCGCGGTAATTTTGAAAAGCAATGTATTTACCCAGCAGCCCGTTATCATTGCCCAACCCATTTGGAAAACGGGTTGACGTAGAATTTAGCAATACCAGGTTGCTGTTGAGCGCCGATGCATTCAGGAAGATGATTTTTGCTGTATATTCGGTAACTTCTTTGGTGTTTGTATCAATAACCCGAACACCTGATGCCTTGCCCTGTTTCTCATCATAGATAATAGAATGAACCACGGAAAAAGGGCGAATGGTTAAATTGCCGGTTTTTTTTGCCCATGGAAGGGTTGAGCTATTCGAACTAAAATATCCGCCAAAGGGGCAGCCGCGCATACACATATTGCGTGCCTGGCATTTAACCCGGCCTTGCTCAAAGTGTATAGGCTCGGGTTTCGTCAAATGTGCCCAGCGAGCGTGTACCAAATGACGATCGGGATAAAGTTTACTTATTTTCTCCCTGACCACTTCCTGCACACAGTTCATATCAAAGGGCGGCAGGAATTCACCGTCAGGCATCGATTCAATACCGTCTTCACTACCACATACGCCTATAAATTTCTCCACATGCGAGTACCATGGTGCAATATCATCATATCCTATCGGCCAGGCTATGCCATAGCCAAACTTCTCGGGGTTGGTAAATTCATATTGGCTCCAGCGCTGGCAGGCGCGCCCCCATGTGAGCGATTTACCGCCAACCTGGTAGCCCCGTATCCAGTCGAACGGTTTCTCCTGTATGTACGGATGATCCTTGTCTTTAACAAAAAAGTGTGCGTTATCATCGCCATACCCGGCCGCCCTGCTGATGAGCGGGTTCTCTTTCAAAAAAGCAGCATTCATCCGTCCCCGGTGTTTAAACTCCCATGGCGGCGTATTGGCGGTAGGATAATCCTTGATGTGTTCCACGTTACGCCCGCGCTCCAAAACCAGCGTTTTTAATCCCAGTTCACATAATTCTTTCGCCGCCCAGCCCCCGCTTATGCCGGAGCCGATCACGATGGCATCATAAGTAGTGTTAATTTCAGTTGCGGTACTCATCATCAGCAGTTAAAAATTGGCACACGAAAGGTATGATTTTGTACAATATCGCGCAACAAAAAACCCCGAGCTTTCAGCACGGGGTTTAAATATTTTACAAGAGCGTTTTATCGCCTGCCTCCACCGAAGAAGAAGCCAATATTGAACGCGGCAAAGCTGGAGCTATTGCCATTCGCATCGTTGCCCAGTACATTGTATTCGGCTGATAGCCTCAGGTGCCCTATCTCGAAACCGGCCCGCGGGAAAAATCCGAATTTGGAACCCAGGCTCACATAGCCGGTATTGCTTGTGCCCTGGCTGCTGCCACTAACACCAACCGACCCTTGGTTGTAGATACCTGCACCACCGCCTACAAAAAGCCTGAAGCCGCCGTTCATCAAATAAAAATCAAGCGAAGGGCAATAGGAGTAGATTGCTGAAACCTCCGCGCCGCCGCTGGTCCCGGTCCCGCTCCCGGTTGTATTGCCATACGCTAATGCGGCTCCCTCTATCCTGAGGCCTATCGCCACCGCATCCGTTAGGCGGTAGTGTGGCTCAAGCACGAATGTTGCGCCCGCTTTGATGTTGGCGTTCGCACTATTACTGTTTGAAGGCGGAATGGCGTAACCTACGGTTAGGTCCACCTTAAATTTGTGGAATTTGGACTCAGAAGAGGCCGAAGATGATGGTGTTGAAGTTGATTGGGCATTAGCCATTACAGCACAACCCACTAATGTGATGAGTAAAAGTAGCTTTTTCATGATAATTGGGTTTAAATTGATAATCTAATTTAAGCAATTAATTCAAATTTCCTATATTTCAGCACTTTATGTACTTATGAAAAAAATTGCAGCACTTTTTTACGCATTGGTAATAGGCTTTGTTGCCTATGGACAGCAAGTTAAATACGGCGACAATCCAGCCGCGGGCAAATATTACGATGTACGCGGTATAAAAATGTATGTGGAGGTTTACGGCGAAGGCAAACCATTACTTTTGTTCCACGGCAATGGCGGAAGTATCGAAGCCTTTTCGCAAACCATTCCTTACTTCTCAAAAAAATACAAGGTAATTGCGGTGGATAGCCGTGCACATGGCAAAACCGTCGATAGCAAAGATTCGCTTAGTTTTGAAATGATGGCTGATGATTTTTCAGCTTTAATGGAAAAAATGCACATCGATTCGGCTTATGTGATCGGCTGGAGCGATGGTGGTATCGATGCCCTGGTATTGGCGATGCGGCATCCCGAAAAGGTAATTAAACTGGCGTCAACGGGCGCTAATTTAACGCCTGATTCACTCGGCATTATTCCATCTGAATGGAACGGCATGGTAAAGCAATATAACAGCGATAAAAACAAACCGCGCACCACCGCAAAAGAAAAAAACGACTGGAAAATTTTTATGCTGGACTATGTTCAGCCAAATATTCCTTTCTCAGCTTTAAAAGCCATTAAGTGCCCGTCGCTCATTATTTGCGGCGACCATGATGTAATACCCATTGAGCACACGGTTAAAATTTACCAGGCTATTGATAGGGCTTATTTGTGGGTAGTGCCAAATTCGGGGCATGCCACACTCCTGCAACACCGCGACGACTTTAATAAGTTAGTGGATGAGTTTTTTGAGAAGCCGTATCATAAGTTTTGAGCTGGTTGACTATTGGATAGTTTCCATCCCTTTATTCATCGCCTCCTTATTTAATTTCGAACAAAACCAGGTTGATCTCTTTTTTGCTTGTCGCCGACAGGTAGAAAGCGATTCCGGCTGGTATATAAGTTTCCTTCCCTGCTTTTATCGTGATGGTTTTGTTATGTGTAGTGTCGTGCAAGATAATATCGTCGCCAGCTACCAAACCTGCAACTATTGGCCCGCGGTTGCTGACGATCTTTTTACTGAACGACGAATCGGTCAAACGGTAAGCAAAAGCTTTTTCAGCATCAAACAATAGGGTAAACGGCATCGGCCTACGCGGATTTTTAGGATCGTATCCTGAAAGCAGCTCAATATCGGAAACGTGATAAGGGGCGGTATCCCAATCGCTCACCCGGTGTATCACTGTATCTTTTCTAAAGTCGCGATAAAGGGCGGTACCCGCTACGCTTGTGGATTTTACCCATCCCTGGCCTTTGAGCTCCGTCGCCGTTATCGTATTGCTGAAGAACAATATCACCGAAGGCGTGGAATGGATATGCTGCAAAGTGGTATCACCTGGCGGGATGTTAACATCCAGAACCCTAAAGTATTTATTTTCAAACACATTGTGATGCATCGGTTCATTACGCACCTGTACCTGGGCGTCCGCGTTAATAGCAGCACTAACCAGGACAAACCCAATAAACAGCAGGCGGCTCATTTTTTAACTATCATTTTCGCAGTAAAAACAATGTACATCAGGATGCAGCCACAAAAATGAAGCAGGTAGCTGGCTGCTTACTTTGCCTTCCATCAGTTTTTCCATTACGGCCCGCTTACTTTTCCCGAAAACCGGCAGAATTATCTGTTTGGATTGCAATATATCTGCCATCCCGAGCGTCATCCCGTTTGTAATTTTGACGCCTGCGCCGGTTATCATATTGTGCGACAGTGACGCCTCGCTCAAGGTTGCCAAATGTGCATGCGGTTGCAGTGCTTCAGCAGGCTCGTTAAAAGCGATATGCCCGTTGGTTCCCAAACCTAAAACACAAATGCTTATGGGACCATTTTCGGCCAGGTATTGGTTTACCCGCTCAAACTCATGTTCGGGATCATCGGTTTTGCCGTCAAAGGAAATGTACCTTTCGTCGGGAATTCCCAAAGGTGTCAGCAGGTTTTTGTACAGGTAGGTTTCGCATGAGCCCGCATCGTCGGCACCCAGGCCATACCATTCGTCCAGCTTGATGAAAACTAAATTTTCGACAATTACGGAATATTGCTTTTCAACAAACTTCTGGTAAATCCCTGTCGGCGAATTGCCCGTAGCCGCGCATATCAATGCATGCGTATTCTGTCGTATTTCGTATAACAGCAGGTCAGATGCCAGCTCATTCAACTCTGCAACGGTATTACACCTGGTTATCTGCATAAAAAAGGAAAGTTTATTATTGGTGGTCTGTCAAATATAAACTTTCCTTTTAATCTGAGTATTAAATATTATTTGCCGAACCGGGCTAACAGGTCTGGAGCAGCTACCGGCATTTTTATTTTATAGCGGTACATTCCGTTAAATGAGTCCTCTTCTTTTAGAAATTCGTGTTCCTTCTTACTGATCCAGTACGTTTCCGAATAATGGCTCCCTTTATTATCACCCTCAGTAAAAAGCTTCCAGCAATCCACTTTATCATTATTTTGTGTGGTGATCACTTCGCTACCGATAACTTTATAATTCACATAAGCAGGCGGGTCCAAACCGGCATCGTAAAAGTTGATGGCAAAAGTTTTCCCGGCAGCAAGAGGGAGCATCTCAAAGGTCTCAATATCCAGGTTCCAGTTAAAATTGGGCAGCTTAAAATCGAGCGAGAACCCTTTTTGCAGATTTTGGGCAACACTATCGGCCCCCGTGATTTTATCGGCGGTCCAGTTATAGGCTTTGGTTTTGTTATTAATTGTTTCTAAATGATATATTGGTGCAAAATCCGCCGCTTTATTTAGCGAATAGATGTAACGGTAGGTCGTGCTGTCGCTCCCGTACCAATGTTGCGTAATTGCAAATACTTTTTTCCCGTCCCTGTTCTCTACTGCTACGTCGCGCAGCCAAAACCAAAAACGGAGGTTTTGCTTATGCTTTGGATTCTGAAAATAAACCAGGTATTGATTCAGGGCCGGTTTTAAGTACGAAGTGTTCAAACGTTTATCCTGTAAACGAATGGTATCTGTTTGTGCGAAAACTGACAGGCCGATTAAGCAGCCAATGACAATAGTCAATAGTTTTTTCATGATTTTATCAATTAAACAACATATATCTGTGTGTCAGCAGGCTTAGGGATGGCCTGCTTTTCAAGATAATAGAGTAATAAAATAATAGACAGGTTGATTAGCTGGCTAACGGCTGCATATGAGTCAGAAAAAGGGTCGCTGTTATGCCAATGGGTGTATATAGCACCGAGCATAATTAATACAAGCGCCATAGAAGCCAGGTGGCCCATTTTAAATTTAAAGTGCAATAGAATCCCTATGGCGCCGACGGATTCGGCAAGCATGATGAAATAAAGGAACCATATTGCATAGCCCGATTGCTTAAAAAATCCAATCATGTAGGGCATATTCATCGATTTGCCAACCGTAGCTACAATAAAGGAATTACCGATGGAAACCGAAATGGCCCAAAGGGTAATATTCAAAATTGCCTGTATCTCAAGCCGGCCAACTGGCGTATGAATGTTGCGCACCCCTACCACGATGTATCCTGCCAAAAATCCCAATACGAGGTGTGCCAGGTAGTTGCCATAATGCAGCAAGATATCGAGCGCACTTAACAGGAATGCATTTTTTATTCCAGCGAAATAAAATACCCAGACAGAGAATGCAAGGTAAATTGCAAGCAAAAGATAGCCCTTTGCCAACCCATGAACTGATTTAGCAGGAGGTTCCCATATGAAATTCAGCAATCCCCCAATTAGTAACAGGCCGGTAAATATCATAATATCCATTGCTCAAAATTTTAATTCGAAGCCTTTGGGATGTTTATCGGTATCATCAGGATACCGGGGGCTTTATCCTGTGCGTAGTAAAGTGTTTTATCATCAGGAGAAACATAAGGATCGGAGTTTCCCTTGCCATTATTGACGTTCGGCCCCAGCTTTTGGCCCTGAGACCAATCATTGCCTTTGCGATAGCTGATGTAAAGGTCGCCGTTACTTACAAATATGATATAATGTTCATCTGGCGCTATGAACGGGTCGAATATCTCGTTGTCGCCATTTAATGCCAGCATTCGGGGCTTGTCGTAGTGGTCGCCCAGCCATTTTATATAATAACCCCTCATTCCCTTATTGCCGTCGCGGTTACGCGAACAGAAACAGACACCGCCCAAACCACTTACAGACGGTCCGAAATCATTAAACCCCTCTACGTTTACAGGTGCATCAAAATGTTTTGGCTTTGACCAGTTGTCGCCCGAAAGATGATCCACATACCAAAGGTGAGCATTCTTTTGAGGCTTATCCTGCGGCATGTCGTCCAGCGGGCGGGTCGAAACAAAGATCAAACGCTTGCCGTCAGGGCTCATTGCAGGGTCCCAATCTTTCCATTGTCCTGAAAAAGATGCCGTAACCGGCCTGCTCCATTTATTACCTGTCTTTTTGGATACAACGATGGTTTGACCGTCGGCGATGAATACCGTTTTTTGGTTTGGCATAAAGGCGGCCACGGACTCATTACTGAGGTCAGGTTTACCTTCCTGCGAAAATAATTTTGGCTTCGCAGCCGAATCTACAATTTCCTGGCAAAAAGCAGTAAGAGCTGTACAGAGTACCAGGGCACCCGGTACAACCCATTTTAATAAATTTCTCATATAGCAGATGTGCTGAGATTTAGTTGATTTAATTAATATCCTCGCCAGCCTGCAGCTTTTTCACAAAACCGTTCGTAATGTTCTTATTCGCCGGGTCGGGCGCCATCGCTTGTGCTTTAAGCGCATAAGTGAGCGCTTTTTTATAATCACCGATTGCCGAATAGCCGCGTGCCATTCCCGCTATGGTTATGAACTGGTTAGGGTATTTATCATAAGCATATTTAAACGCTTCCAGTGCCTGCTGGCCTTTTTTCATGCGGGTAAGGCCGCGGGCGTAGAAGTAGAGTTCGTTCATAGTGCCATACGGATAGGCCTTTTTCATGGCGTCGGCTGCTTCCTGGCTTTTGCCCATGGCATCTAATACTGTCGCCTTAGTGCTCCATGCAGTAAAGCTTTTATCGCCGCCGAAGTTTACGCTGGTCGCGGTGTCTGCCCACATCAGGGCCTCATCCAGGTTGGTTTTGTTTTGTGCGCAATATGATGCGGCCTGCTCCCAGCTTTCCCAGGTGAAGCCTTTGTCGCTACGGAGTTCGTTGCGGAACATGGCTATTTGTGTATTAACCACATCTACATCAACTTTGAATGGAATAACTAATTTCTCCCATTCCACTTCCACCACAGCGCTTGATGGTGTTTGATCGGTGAACTCATACTTAAGCCATTCTACGCTTTTGTCTGCCGCCACCGGTTTTACTTTTACGCGCAGCACATCTTCTTCAGGTTTGTAAAAAAAGCTGCCCCATGAGCTGTTGTTTTTTGAAAAGATGACCGTGCTTTCGTTCGGGTCATAAGCAATAAACAAGCCGTACTTGCCAGCGGCCAGAGGCTGGCCCTCAATTTTTACGTCGGTCGAAAATTCAATGGTTGTATTTTCGTTAGCGCCCGCACGCCATGGTGCCTTTTTTGATGGTCCAAATCCCTGGTCGACATAGCCAACGGGGATCAGTTCGCCCCAGATATGGCCGTCCCTTTTTTTAACAGCGGGCCGGCTATAACTGATAGATACATTGGTGAGGCCTATGCCTTCGCCAACCCAGGCCCTTTTATTCCCTCCGCTTGGCAGCGCGGATAAAAATTGTGCGCTCGCTAAATCGGCGAAAGCCAGCTGAATGATTATCAGTGCAACGCCGAGTTTTAATAGATTTTTCATACTTGCTTGATTGGATTTGATGGTTAAAATTTATAAACCTTTATTTAATTCGATATAAATAATACTTAAACCCCGGGAAATCACCTTCGATTTTCAGCATCTCCTGGTCCTTAGCATTTATCCAACAGTTTAGCACCACCCGCCCTGTTTTTAATTCCAGCACTTTGGCTGGTATATTGCTATCGGCAATTGTAACTGTATCGTCTTTTATATAGGTTACAAGTGTGTACTTGGTATTATGACCGGGCACATATTCGGCCAGGCAAAAAGATTTTCCCTTGTGATAGTTAAGCGCCTGGTAAGTCTCGGGGTATATTAAACCGTTGAACATCAGTTTTGGGAGTACCGTATCAATTTTAGTGATTACACCCTTTTTAGCGCCATCTGTTGCCTTCATCGTGCCCGTAACTTCATTCTTTTTGTAAATGAAACTATCCTTTGAAATATTGATATCAGAGTAGCTTTCGACAGGCGCCAGTGTTGATGCGTCTACGATCACGCTATCAATATTTACATACGCGCCGTTATATAATTTTTGGACGATAAGCAGTTTATCGCCTTTAAGCCTTAACTGCTTGTCAAGGTATTTTATACTGGTATAATTATTTGTTCGGCTATTGCGGATCAGCATAACAAATTTGCTATCCTCATTTTTAAGCAGGCTGCTATTGGCCATTTTTTGACCCGCAAAAATTGTATCTCGGCTACGTGAGGGGATGATTTTTCTGCTCATATCAAAACCATTCACTGAAAGAAACAGTAAAGAGGTTATTACAAATAAAATAGAATGCTTTTGGCGACTCATATAGTCAATATATACGGTTATTAGTTTTTATCTCCTATTTTCCAAATAGAAACCACACCCGTCAAACTCATGATGGGCATCTGCTTTAGCACATTGGTGGAGTGTGAGAGCAAAAGCATGGCCGCTGCAATCAGCGGTACCAATTTTTCTGCAATGTGGTGTAGTTTCATACTGTTTATTAAAATTCACTAATTAGCTATCGGCTGAACCGGCTGTTCTTTGGGCCAGTACGCCCACAATACAGCGAAAAGGCAAACGATGAGCGTAACACTGTACTCCACGCCGTTCCGGCCTGCGCCTACTACAAACCAGCCGTTTTCGGCGTGAATGAGTATGATGCCTATAAGGAGCACAATGATGTGAGCTATGCAAGCCGGCACCACAAATTTGCTAAGCACCAGCGCGATGCTGCTTCCCAACTGGACGAACATAAGCGCCCAGGCGAGCGCAACGCCAAAAGGGAAACCGATCGAACCGAGGTATTGGCCAAAGTCAGTTAGGTTAGCGGGATACAGCAGGCCGTGAATAGCATGTACGGAGAGGATGAGTGCTACCGCGATGCGGATGATGTCGACACCACGCACCGGGTTGCCGGGCGGCGCATCGAACCAGTTCCTCCTGAATAATGTAAATGTGCTTCTCATTTTTTATAGGTTGTTGGTGATATGAGGTAAAATTTGTGCAATTCGTTCAGCGTGGCAAATCATTTCAACCTTAGCGAGGGTGTTTCTAACCGTTCGCCTGCGCTTTTCAATAGGCAGGACCATTGAGTTTATAGCAGGAATGATTGAATAAATCCTATAGACTGTTGAAAGGCGCTTCGCGGAATTAAAAACCTTTGTACTTTTAAGGATGGATTTTTTTAAGTGGAAGGCAACTATAGTGCAATTGCAGCAGGTGGTTTGGGTGGCTGTATATCTTATTATCTTTTTTTCCATTTTGCCCGAGGATGGGCCTTTCCAGGCTCTTTTATATACCACTATCAATGTTACCTTTTATTTGTTGGTGATCTACGGCAATATTCGGGTGCTTTTTCCGCGGCTTTATGAAAAAGGGCGCATCGCCTTATATGTTATTGCTGTGATCCTCCTGCTGGTCGGCGGAGGATTGGGGAGAGGGTACCTCATGATGTATATCTCCAATACCTATTTCCCAATGGCGAAGCCCGAAACAATGCAAATCAGCAATATGATTTATTTTGTTTTAAGCGGCACACTAACCTACCTGCTCAGCTTTGTTTTCCGTATCGCTATCGCTTATTTCAGCTTAAAACAGCAATCGGAGAAAATATTGGCCCAAAAAACTTATGCCGAACTGAACCTTTTGAAATCGCAGGTGCAGCCGCATTTTTTGTTTAATACACTTAACAATATCTATTATGAAGCTTACCGCGAAGCGCCACGTACAGCGGGATTGATTGAGCGCCTATCTGATATTATGCGGTATTTTGTGGATGAAAGCCCCAAGGATGAGGTATCCATGCAAACCGAAGTGAGCTTTATCGAGAATTACATAGCGCTGGAGAAAATTCGTATCCGCCACAAAACGGATATCAGCTTTGTAAAGGAGTATAGCGCCGAGTCGCGTATACCGCCCATGCTGCTGATGACTTTCGTCGAGAACATTTTTAAGCACGGGATAGATAAATCAAGCAAAGAAAATAAAATTGAAATATCCCTGATACAACAGGAAGGCTTTTTGCTTTTTCAAACCTGTAACAGGATTCATGATAAAGTGTCAAAGGAAGAACCGCATGGATTTGGTATTGAGAATTTGCGCAAGCGCCTCACTATGCTATACGGAACGAAGTTTGAATTAAACATCGAAAAAAATGGCGGCCACACTTTCACAGCCTTCTTAAAAGTGCCCATATCATGAACCTGAGCTGTATCATTATCGATGACGAGCCGAACGCGGTTAATTTGCTGGAGATACTCATCCGGCAAACTACCGAATGGCAACTGCTTGCCAAATGTTATGATGCGCTGGAGGCGATGTCGTTTTTAAAGAAAAATAAGGTTGATTTTATATTCCTCGACATTAATATGCCGCAGTTAACCGGCATGGAGCTGGCCGGCTTGCTGCCGCCGGAAACCAAGATCGTATTTACAACAGCCTATTCAGAATATGCCGCTGAAAGCTATACCTTCCAAACTGTCGATTATTTATTAAAGCCCATTACTTTAAAGCGCTTCCTGACATCGACCCAAAAAATAGAATCACACTTTGGGAAAAAAGAACCGGTTGCTATAGCCCCTCCTACGCACGAAAAAGAATATTTCTTTGTAAAATCAGGTAAAACGCTGAGTAAGATACGCCTGGATGAAATACTCTATTTTGAAGGCGAAAAGGAATACGCCCGCCTTGTAACCAGCACCGGCCAACTGTTGATTTATCGCAGGCTGAAGGATATCCAGGAGCAGTTACCACTGCCCTTTGTAAGGGTACATAATTCGTACATCGTAAACACCAAACAACTTGAAAAGATACAGGATAACCACATTTATATCGCGGGTAAGCAAATTCCGGTTAGTGAAAAATTCAGGCCGGAGTTGATGGCGGTGATACAGCAGCGGATATTTTAGCGTGGCGCAAAGCGGTGGGGGCGAGGCGCTTTGTCTTGCTTCTTGGCTCTTGATTCTTGACTCTACTTTGCAAACAGTTGCCCTATGTCCTTAAAAGCTTTAAACTCCAGTGCGTTTCCTGATGGGTCGGCAAAAAACATGGTCGCCTGCTCGCCGGGTAGCCCTTTAAACCGGATACCGGGCTCAATGATAAATTTTATGCCAAAGCTTTTAAGGCGCTCAGCGAGCTTCCCCCACTCGTCCCATTCCAGCACTACGCCGAAATGCGGCACGGGAACATCGTGCCCGTCGACTGGATTGGTGTGCAGTTTATTATCACCTTCGGGCCTGGGTTTATAATGAATAACAAACTGGTGACCGTATAGGTCAAAATCGGTCCATAGTTCATCTGTGCGCCCTTCGGCACAGCCCAATACTTCGCGATAAAATTTACGCGCGGCTTCCAGGTCATAAACCGGGACGGCTACGTGGAAAGGGGTTAGTTTGCTCATTAATACATTAGTTTTTTAAATTCCCCAACATTGCACCTTAAAAACAATAAATTGCTTACTGAGGCAATCATATTTGAAATAAATTGTCACACCATCACTTACCCCGAGCCTATAATTATTGTGTTTAAAGGAGCCATGGTAAGGAGTAAAAGTGATAAACATCGTGCTATCCTCTACAGCTATTGGGAACATTTTAGTGTGAATAAGTCTATCATTATGATCTTTATACAGCTTCCTTTGATTAATGGGTGTTAATAAAACAATGTGATAGCCATTTATTTCTTTAGGTATGCTGTCAACATATTCGGGTTTTTGAAGAAAGATGATTCTGTCCACAGGGCCTTCGTTTACTGAATCCAATGCCAAAGTATATTTATCCAACGCAGTCCAATAAATTTTGTCACTTTTCCGTTGGCCTTTGACTATAGTCGTACTGATGAAAAAAATTAATACAATTAAAAGTGTTTTCATTTTAGGCCAATTTACCAACTTGAAAAATGCAAAGCAAGTATTGCCTCGAAGATAGAATCACTAAATATTATCATATTTGTTCGGCATGAACCACATCTGTTTAGTTGAAGACGAACAAAAAGTCGCCGCATTTATTTGCAAAGGCCTTGAAGAGCATGGCTATGGCGTGACAACCGTGGGCGACGGAACGGGTGCACAGAACATCTTACAACACGAACAATTCGACTTACTGATACTGGATGTGATGCTGCCCGACACCAGCGGCATCGAACTTTGCCGGCATATACGCGAAAAGGATGGTGATATTCCCATCCTGATGCTTACCGCGCTAAACCAGGTACATGATAAAGTTTCAGGACTTAAAGCAGGGGCCGATGATTATTTAGTAAAGCCCTTTCACTTCAGCGAACTCCTTGCCAGGATCGAGGCGCTGCTTCGTCGCAAGAAAAATGCAGAAGATGAGCACCAGCTTATTTTTGATGACCTGAAACTGGACACCTGGAGCAAAACTGCCGAACGTGACGGCAAACAGATTGCGCTTACCGCGAAAGAATACACACTGCTTGAACTGTTTATGCGCAATCCCAATAAAATACTTTCACGCGAATACATCGCCGAACAGGTTTGGGAGATAGGATTTGATACTGGCACCAATTTTATTGATGTGTATATGAACTATCTCCGCAAAAAGATAGAAAAGGACTTTAAAAGCAAATTGATACATACTGTAATAGGCATGGGTTATATCTTAAAACAGGCGAATAAGTAATGAAGATAAAAAACCGGCTGGCGCTTTATTTTACGATCATCAGTGTGGTGATACTGCTGATAGCGCTGGCTGCTACCTTTTTTACTTTTACCTCATTTGCCAAAACCGATTTTTATAGCCGCCTGATGGACCGCGCCAAAGTGGCCGCCCAGTTGTACCTGGAAGCGGATGAAATATCCGTCGATTCATTAAACAATGTACGTCAGCGTTACATAAAACAAATACCCGGCGAAGTAGTCCGTTTTTACAATGATCGTAATGTCTCTTCCTTTATCAGCGACAAGCAGCAATACTGGAGCAATGACGTCATCAATATGGTGCGTAAGCGCAAAGAAGCAGAATTTTCGGAAGGCGACAGGCAAACCGTGGGCGTATATTATAATGACAACCAGGGGAATTTCGTTATCCTGGTATCAGCGGAAGACATACAAGGGCGCCACCGTATCGAGGATCTGATCGAGATTATGGCTATCATGCTGGTTTGTGTATCTGCCAGCTTATTTTTCATTGGCAGGTGGTTTGCAAAAAAAGCGCTTGAGCCAATGGATGATATTGTGAACCAGGTGCAGCTGGTTAGGGCAAGTAATCTGAGCGTGCGGATAAATGAAGGCAACGGCAGGGACGAGATAAGCGAGTTGGCGCAGAACTTTAACCGCCTTTTAAGCCATCTCGAAAATGCTTTTGAGTTGCAGCAGACATTCGTCATAAATGCCTCTCACGAACTACGCACACCTGTTACCAGTATCATCGGCGAACTGGAAGTAACCCTCAACAAAGCACGGAGTACCGAAGAATATGAAAAGGCTTTGCATTCGGCGCTAAATGACGTCGAGCGATTAAATGAAACCATCAGCAGTCTGCTCGAACTGGCGCAGGTAGATATGAGTTATACGCAGGCCGCGCTCAGCCCGGTAGCTATAGATGAACTAATATGGGAAATTGCAGATTACTGGACAAACAAAATGGGTAAGGGCCTTTTTGCCGTAAGTGTGCAGCATTTACCCGAGGACCCCGAAAAACTGTTGATACCGGCCAATAAGTCTTTACTCACCATAGCGCTTAACAATATTGTCAGCAACGCCTACAAATTCTCGGGCGACAAGCGTGTGCAATGTGACCTGTATGCCGATGACAGATTTATCCGCATCGCAATTACCGATTCCGGTATCGGTATCCCTACCGAAGAGACCGAAAAAATATTCCAGTCATTTTACCGCGGGACCAATGTTAAAGCTTATCACGGCAGCGGTATAGGCCTTTACATCACCAGTAAGATCATCAATTTATTTGGCGGTACCATTGACGTGCAGTCGTCGGACAAGGGCGCATTATTTACCATACTATTTCCCCATCTGAAATTCTAATCCCATTCTAATCTCCCTTTAATTCTGCTTTAATATCGCGGGTTTACTTTTGCTGAACATAATATTCTATGCAAATCAAGTTTATTCGCGGTCTTTTTCTGTTTTGTTATTTGCTTGCAGGCGTGTCAGGGTATGCTCAAAATTCTTCCAACGATACTCTAAAGCTCACTTTAAAACAAGCCGAGGAGCAATTCTTAAAGAACAACCTTACGCTTATTATTCAGCGGTACAATATTGATAATGCCAGTGCGGCCGTCATTACGGCGAGATTATTCGCCAATCCTTATTTTAGTTTCAATAACGGTATCACGGCAACTGATGTAACACAGGGCCCGGCCTACAAAGAGCAATCATTTGCCGTATCGCAGCTTTTTACCACCGCCGGTAAACGAAACAAAAGTATTCAATTAGCCAAAATCGGCGTGGAGCAGGCCAAATACCAGTTCTTCGACTTACTTCGTACCCTGAAATTCACGCTGCACAGCGATTTTTACAGCATCTACTTCCAGGAACAATCGGCTAAAGTGTATGATGAAGAGATCAACTCGCTGGCAAAAACGCTGACTGTTTTTAAAGAACAATATCAAAAAGGCAATATCGCCGAAAAAGAAGTACTGCGTATTCAATCGCAATTGTATTCGCTACAGGCTGAACATAACTCCCTGGTTACCGGTATCGATACGACCGAAAGCGAACTGAAATTACTGCTGAAAGTTGCGCCCGGCAAGTATGTTGAACCGTTGGCGAATTTTGATGATAACAATAAACAACTGGTCGCTTCAGTGCCTTACCAGCGCTTGCTTGACTCGGCTTACGCTAATCGTTACGACCTCAAATACAGCAAGGCTACTGTCGAGTATAATAACATGAACTTGAAGCTGCAAAAAGCTACCGCCATTCCTGATTTCTCGCTTTCGCTGAATTATGACAAGCTGGGAAGCTATAGCAATAATTTCCTGGGTGCCGGCATTGCCTTTAGCCTGCCATTTTTCAACCGCAACCAGGGAAACATCAAACAGGCGCGTATTGCCGTTGACCAAAGTAATGTGCAGTTCCAGAGCCAGCAGGACCAGGTGGAAAGCGATGTGGTAACCAATTACAAAAATGCGCTCCGGCTCGAAAAACTATTTAGCAGCTTCGACCCAAAGTTTAAGGATGACTTTACCCACCTGATACAGGAAGTAAATATTAATTACCAAAAAAGAAACCTGAGCATGTTGGAGTTTCTTGATTTCTACGATTCATACAAAACCAATACCCTACAGTTAAATAACCTGCAATTAAACCGGGTTATTTCATTGGAGCAACTAAACTACGTCACCGGGACCCCTTTTTTTAATCAACCATGAAGATGCTTACCAAACGATATATAATACCCCTGTTTGCAACCGCCATGGCCGTAATGGCTATGGCGCTGCAAAGTTGCCACCATGCGGATGAAGCTGACCAAAAGGATGAAAAATTCCAGGTTACTGATAGTTTGCTAAATAGCCTACTGATCGATACGGTAAAAGAGGCAAGCGCATTGTCCGAAATTAACCTTACCGGCAGCATTGCAGCTGATGAAAGCAAATTGGTTAAAATTTACCCGATGGTAAGCGGTGTGGCCCATGATGTAAATGTTCAACTGGGTGATGTAGTGAGCAAAGGGCAAACTTTAGCTGTGATGAAAAGCGCCGAAATGGCCGGGTTCACCAAGGATTATATTTCGGCAGAAGCCGACGTGCGAAGTGCAAAACGCACATTAGAATCTACACAAGATCTATATAAAAGCGGCCTGGCTTCGCAAAAAGAAATGGAAGAGGCCCAATCAAATTACGATAAAGCCGTTGCGGAAAACAAACGTGCTACCGCGGTAGTAAACATCAATAAAAGCAACGACCAGGGTTATATTGTAAAATCGCCCATCTCCGGTTTTGTAATCGAGAAGAACCTGACCGACAATACACAGGTGAGGGCCGACAACAGTTCAAACCTTTTTACTATAGCCGACCTGTCGGATGTATTTGTGCTGATCAACATTTATGAGTCGGATATCTCGAACATCCAAACCGGTGACGAGGCAAAAATCACTACACTATCCTATCCCGATAAGGTTTTCACAGGAAAGATTGACAAAATATATGACGTGCTTGACCCGGATAACAAAGTGGTGAAAGCGAGGGTGAAGATCAACAACCCCGGCAATAAGCTAAAACCCGAAATGTTTGCAAATGTGACCATAAAAGCAAAGTCAGGCGAGAGCCTGCCCGAGATAAACACCAGGGCGTTGATATTCGACAACGATAAAAATTATGTGGTGGTATTTGACGGCAAGGCAAAAGTGCATGTACAGCAGGTTGATATAGCCAAACGTGTTGAGGGCCGCGCCTACATACGTGGCGGACTGAAACCGGGTGACCGAGTTGTAGCATCCAGGCAATTGTACCTTTTTGAATCGTTGCGGGATTAATTACTGAACAAGACACTAATGAATAAATTCATAAAAGCCATACTGTCATTCTCGCTAGGGAATAGGTTCTTCATATTCTTTGTTACCGCTTTGATGGCCGTCGGCGGGTATATCAGTTTTAAAAATATAAGTATTGACGCTTTCCCCGATGTCACCAATACTTCGGTTACTATTATATCGCAATGGCCGGGAAGAAGCGCAGAAGAGGTTGAAAAATTTGTTACGCGCCCGCTGGAAATTGCCATGAACCCTGCTGAAAGGAAGACCAGTATCCGGTCGTCTTCACTGTTTGGCTTATCTGTCGTTAAGGTAACTTTTGATGACGACGTGGATTATGCTTTTGCCCGCTTACAAATCAATAACCATATTGGCGATGCTAACCTGCCCGATGGGGTGAATCCATCTATCGAACCGCCTTACGGCCCTACAGGCGAGATATATCGTTTTACACTGGCAAGTAACCACAAATCCGTTCGTGAACTTAAAACATTGGAAGATTGGGTGGTGGAACGGGAAATTCGTGCTGTGCCAGGCGTTGCTGATGTGAATAGTTTCGGCGGCGAAGTCAAGACCTACCAGATTACCGTCGATCCTCAAAAAGCCCTTCAATATGGTGTTTCGGCACTCCAATTATATGACGCCGTATCAAAAAGCAATGTAAATGTGGGTGGCGATGTTATCGAGCAAAGCGGCCAGGCTTATGTGGTTAGGGGCATCGGCCTGCTTAATGATATCAACGAGATAAAAAACGTCGTAATTAACAACGTTAAGGGCACGCCGATATATGTAAAAACAATTGGTGAGGTTACCGAGTCCGCCCTGCCGCGCCTGGGGCAGGTCGGCCGCGACCGCGACCCGGATGTAGTTGAGGGCATCGTGGTAATGCGCAAGGGCGAAAATCCGAGCGAGGTTATTAAAGCGCTTAAATTGAAGCTTCACGACCTAAATACCAATATTTTATCTGACGATGTAAAGATCGTTCCGTTTTATGACCGCGAGGACTTGGTAAACTTTGCAACGCATACCGTGCTGCATAATATGTTCGAAGGCATCATATTCGTTACGGTAATCGTGTTCCTTTTTATGGCGGATTGGCGCACCACGTTGACGGTTTCACTCATCATACCGCTGGCTTTGTTGTTTGCCTTCATCTGCCTCAAACTAAAGGGCATGTCGGCAAACCTGCTTTCCATGGGCGCCATCGACTTCGGTATCATCATCGATGCGGCCGTGGTGATGGTCGAGGGCATTTTTGTGGTGCTCGACCATCGGGCCAAAGAGGTCGGGATGGAAAACTTCAACCGGCTCAGCAAGCTTGGTATGATCAAGCAAGCCTGCATGGTGAACGGCAAAGGCATATTCTTCGCAAAACTTATCATAATTACAGGCTTATTGCCCATCTTCAGTTTCCAAAAGGTGGAAGGCAAAATGTTTTCGCCACTGGCGTGGACGTTAGGCTTTGCACTTTTAGGCGCACTCATCCTCACGTTCACTTTCGTGCCTGCAATCGCCAGCGTGCTGCTCAATAAAGATGTAAAGGAACGGCATAATGTATTCGTTGATTTTATCACTAAACTGTGCATGGCGGTCAGCGCCTGGTGCTTCAAATTCAGGAAACTGATGCTGCCATTCGCCATCGGAACATTACTGATGAGCCTTGCAGCTTTTCAGTTGTTAGGGACTGAATTTTTACCGGAATTGAACGAGGGAGCAATCTATGTCAGAGCAACCGGCCCATTAAGCACATCGCTGGAGCAGTCGGTAAAACTTGCGAATGAGATGCGTAAAATATTCCTGAGTTTCGACGAGGTAAAACAGGTGATGTCGCAAACAGGCAGGCCTAACGACGGTACCGATGCGACCGGCTTTTACAACATCGAGTTTCACGTAGATATATACCCCGAGGATAAATGGAAAAGAGGTGAAAGCAAGGAGGAACTCATCCGCCGGATGCAGGATAAGCTTAAGTTTTTCCCGGGTGTGGACCTTAACTTCTCGCAGCCTATTTCTGATAATGTTGAGGAAGCGGTATCCGGTGTTAAAGGCTCTATTGTTGTCAAAATGTTTGGTGACGATTACAAATTCATCGAAAACAAAGAAGACTCCGTTTATAAAATATTAAAAGGCGTAAAGGGCATCGAGGACCTTGGCATCCTGCGCGACATGGGCCAGCCGGAGCTGCAGATCAATCTCAACCAATCTAAGATGGCGCAATATGGCGTCGAGGCGGCCGACGCAAACGCTGTAATTGAAACGGCCATTGGCGGTAAAGCGGCCACCCAGATATACGAGGGCGAACGCAAGTTCGACCTGCGAATCCGTTACCCGGAAGATTTCAGGAACAATATTGCTGCTATCAGCGATTTGCGCGTGCCATCCATCAGCGGTAATAAGGTGCCTTTACGGGAGATTGCCGACATCACCAAAACTACCGGTATCAGCATGATATACCGCGACGACCACAAACGCTACGGCGCTATTAAATTCTCTATCCGCGGACGCGATATGGGGAGCACGATACGGGAAGCACGAAGTAAAGTTGAGGAACAAGTAAAACTGCCAAAGGGTTATTTCCTCCAGTGGGCCGGCGATTTTGAAAACCAGCAACGCGCGTCTGCAAGATTGTCACAGGTAGTGCCTATCAGTTTGCTGCTTATATTCTTCATCCTGTTTATCCTGTTTGGCAATTTCACTGATTCGTTATTGGTGCTGAATAATGTACCCTTTGCCATAGCCGGCGGTATACTCGCGTTGCTGATAACTGGGGTAAACTTTAACATTTCGGCAGGGATAGGTTTTATAGCCCTATTCGGTATTTGTGTGCAGAATGGCGTAATCCTTATCTCCAAATTTAAAATCAATATACGCGACTTAAGGCATCATGCAACCTGGAATAGCTTAACAGACGCGCTAAGAGATGGTGTCGAGGATCGCTTGCGCCCGTTAGTAATGACGGCTATGATGGCGGCCATAGGTTTGTTTCCTGCGGCGATGTCGCATGGTATCGGTTCCGAAGCATCAAAGCCGCTTGCTATAGTGGTAATAGGTGGCCTAATCACCAATACCACATTTAACCTGTTCATTTTCCCGATCATCTTCTATTATGCTTACCGCAAAAGGGTGGCGCGTGGAGATATCGGCAGAATATAAAGATAGTAATACCCCTATACTAAAGATACTAATACCCCTAGAGTATCAGTATTGTTGAAGGCGGTGTGGCGAAAGCTGCATCGCCCGATGCAATTTCGATTTACTCGGTCAACATGTCCCATGCATTTATCAAAATTGTAAACACTAAAAGACTACATTTACTGTTAAAGGGTTAATAACGAATGACTACAGTTTACCATGAAAAAAATCATCATCCTTATATTATCGCTTTTTGCTAACAGGCTTTACGCTGACGACACGGCACAATTACAAGCTATGATTGACGCCGGCAATACCACTTTGCCGGCCCACCACGCTCCTTACACCATTACGAGGATTAACCTGTCGCATAGCCTGAATGCCAACGGCAACATAATCAATTGCGTTCTTCCAAGCGGAGGAGCAATTATCATGAACACACCCGGTGTGAAGCTGTCGAATGCCGAAATCGTTGGCCAGAGTGATATTACCAACCCCTCGGGTGCGTGGGGTGTTGAAGTAAACGCAGACGGCGATACGGTCACCCGTTCATTTATACATAAATTTCCGGCATATGGCATCCTTGGCGGTGACGGCAGCTACCCCATCATCACCCACAACAGGGTAACAGATATCGGTTATGTCGGCGTTTTCTTTGTTTCGGGGAAACACGATATCCATGGCGGTACCGTTGCCTACGATACCATAGACCGCAGCATGCTTGATCCACAGACGGTAACCCAGGGGGCCTTATTCCTCCGTGGTGGTAAAGATCATTTCTCGCCGGGTTGGAAAGTACATCACAACCTGTTGATCATGCCATTTTTACCAAAGGACATAACTTCTGAATGTTTTGAGTTACGGACTGCGGCGCATAGCCTGATATACGATAATGTTTGCATCGGCGGCAGCATTGGGATATCTGTAGTGAAGAACGACTTTGTGCGCACGTACCGAAACAAGTTAACCAAACAAAAGGAGGAAGGTATAGAGTATGCCGATAGTGGGTACGGCATGATAAAGGACAATACCATTAGCGACCAGGCGGGTTTGGGTATACTAATAGATGGTTTTGCACCGATGAGTTGCAGTTATGACACCCTGCTGAACGATCATATTTCGAGGTGTAAAAATCACGGGATCCAGTTGTTCAAGGACACTCATGACATCTACATCAAGGATTGCGATATTACGACGGGTACAAAGGCCATCAATATCCAGGGCGCATATGGCGTTACGCTGGAAAATTGCCGCTTGCATGGCGATGGCAGCAGCCACTCTGTGGGTTTATTCTTCGATAACTCGAAAGGGAAAGTGACTATGCGTGGTGGCAGTATGGATGGTTTTGGCCATAAATTTTATATCTATACCAATAAAGCAGTGACCACGGACGAAATTTTGCTGGATAAAGTAAAAGATAAAAATAATGCCGCCGAATATGACAAAACCGTTTCGGGTGGAGGGTCTGCAGGAAACAACATACGTGTCAAAAAAGCGGACCATGATTAAGATACCGTCAGTTCACCGCGTAAATCGGTTTCCAGCAATTCTTTAATGATAAGCGGGTCCTGGTATTGGCCCAGCAGGAACATCATTTTGGTGATGGCGGCCTCGTAGGTCATGTCGTAACCATTGGCTATGCCCATGTCTTTTAGCTCCTTGCTTGTTTCGTAACGGCCAAGTTCTACCGTGCCAACTTTACATTGGGAAATATCGAGAATGACCTTGCCGTCGGCAATGGCTTTTTTCAGCAGGTCGGTAAACCATTTATCGGTGGTGGTGTTGCCGGCGCCAAAAGTTTCCATCACGATGCCGCGCACGTCAGCACCCAATATGGTTTCGACAACTTTAGGGCCTATACCCGGGTATAACTTCAACACCGCAACATCGCTTGCCAGTTTTTTATGCAATTTAAACGGTCCCTCAACAGGCTGACGGATATCATTTATACTGAACTTTAAGTGCACACCCGACTCGGCCAGTATAGGATAGTTTGGCGAGCGGAAGGCCTCAAATTTAGATGAGTTGTATTTAAATGCCCGGTTACCGCGGAATAATTTGTAATCAAAATAGATACATACCTCGGGTACGCGCGAACGTTCATGTTTTTTTGCTTTCGCGATCTCAATGGCCGTCATCAGGTTTTCCTTGGCATCCGTACGGATAGCGCTGATGGGCAATTGCGAACCTGTGAATATTACCGGTTTGGACAAATTCTCGAGCATAAAGCTCAGCGCAGATGCCGTGAACGCCATCGTATCCGAGCCATGCAGTATCACAAAACCATCCACATTTTCGTAATTAGCCTTTATCAAATTGGCAATTTCGCTCCAGATATCTGGGTTCATATTGGATGAATCAATGATGTGCTCAAATGAGTGCACCATGATCTTGCAGTTGAGACGTTCCAGCTCGGGAACATTCTCCATTATCTGCTCAAAATTGATTGGCCTGAGCACCTTGGTTTTGGGGTCGCTCATCATACCTATTGTCCCCCCGGTATAGATGATCAGTATTTGGCTCATGAATTATAGTATATGCAATATTAAAAACAGCCGCAAGATAAGCAGAATCCCCCTGTAAAACTATAAGCACCAAGTCAATTTGCGGCACGATTTACACTGATGCAAACGCAAAGAGGTATTTATCAATATAAAAGTCTTTGGATTTGGCCTTGTACTGCATAATAAACCGGGGGTGCTCCAGCGCGACTATCTTACCAAAAAACTGGTGCTCGTCATTTAACTTCTTCAAAAAGCTTTCATTTTTTCCCGTGCCAAAACAAAAACAAACATCGGTTTCAACGCCGAGGTTGATTTGCGTGCGGATATTTTCAATCATATAACCCGTTGTTGCTTTTATGAGCGCCGGGCTGTCGTAATAATTGTAGTTTTTCTCCTTGCCTTTGTTATCAATGGTGGTAAAACCAAGCGGGCAAAGCGAATTGATATAAAACTTACTGTAAAATTTCTCCGGGCCGCCAAAAGCGTTTATCATTTCATAAACAAAAACAGAAGAAGGTTCATGTGTGATTTTACCTTCATAATCAATATGGCATTCTGATTTTAAACGCTTTGGGTCGGTAAACGGGATACCAGTTAAACCACCGCCAAACCTGCCGGGATTGATGCCTAAGATAATGTGACGTTTGTTGGTGTCGTTATAATATTTGCGATAGAATATCTCAGAAATAGCCAGCGTTTGTTCAACCTCGCGGAAAGGGTTCATGATGCGGATGCCGGGCGGGAGTGGGTCGCCGGTGTAGATTAATTGCTTGTTGAATTGAATAACCTTATCGGCGAATGACATGGTAGATTTTGAATTGGAAAGATAGAAAAATGTTGCTAAAAAAGTTTAATCCGTCATGTCATTGCGAGCGTAGCGCGGCAACCTCGTCGATATGCACGGCGAATATGCATTGGCGACGAGGTTGCTTCGTCGTTCCTCCTCGCAATGACATGGTTTTATTGTTGTAAAAAAACAAAAAGCGACAGGTTACCCCATCGCTCTTGTATCTTGATTCTTGTCTCTTGATCCTAAACTAAACCAACAAACGCACCGGCTCTTCCAGCAACGCCTTTAACGTTTGCAAAAATGCAGCACCCGTTGCGCCATCAACCACACGGTGGTCGCAGGTAAGGGTAAGCTTCATTACGTTGCCCGGCACTACAGCGCTGTTTTTAACTACAGGTACTTGCTGTATGCCGCTTACTGCTAATATACAAGCGCCCGGAGGATTGATGATTGCAGTAAACTCGTCTACACCAAACATACCTAAGTTAGATATGGTAAAGGTTGAACCTTCCATTTCGGGTAGCTGTAATTTTTTGGCTTTGGCACGTTGTGCGAAATCCTTTACTTCGGCGGATATAGCGCTTAGTGATTTGCCATCGGCAAAACGCACAACCGGAACCAGCAAACCTTCGTCCACAGCTACTGCAACGCCAATGTTTACATGCTCATTGGCACGGATGCTTTCGCCCAGCCATGATGAGTTTACGGCAGCATGTTGTTTTAATGCAACCGCACAAGCTTTAAGCACCAAATCATTAAAGGATATTTTTACCGGTGCATAATCATTCATTTTGGCACGAGCCGCGACTGCCTGGTCCATATCTACGGATATGGTCACATAAAAATGCGGTATCAGGAAGCTTTCAGATAAGCGCCTGGTAATAGCCTTGCGCATCTGGCTAACCGGTTTGTCGGTATATTTTTCTTCACCAACATATTGTGGTATTACAACCGGCGTCGCTTCTTTTGTTGCGGTGGCAGGAGCAGTTGCAGTTGGTGTAGGAGCAGCAGTTTTGGCAGCTGGTGTATATTCTTCAACATCCTTTTTGATGATACGGCCGCCTTCAGCTGAGCCTTTTACATCGTTCAGGTTAATGCCTTTGTCTTTTGCTATTTTGCGCGCAAGCGGTGACGCCTTAACGCGGCTGTCGTCGCTTGCAGTTGGTTCAGAAGTCGAAGCGGTTGGAGTAGTCGAAGTAGTTTCTTCGAGTGCAGCTTCTGTAGCAGTTACGCCGCCGCCACTAATGCCACCGCCATCATCTGCTAATAAAGGTGTTATATCCGTTCCTTCTTTACCCACAATAGCTATGATACCATTTACCGGTGCGGCTTCGCCTTCTTTAGGGCCTATGTATAATAAGGTACCTGTCTCGTAACCCACAACTTCCATAGTAGCCTTATCGGTTTCTACATCAGCTAATGAATCATCAGATTTTACTTTATCGCCAACCTTGAAATTCCATTTGTTGATAACGCCTTCTGTCATCGTATCGCTCAAGGCAGGCATACGGATAACGGTGGCGGGTATTTTGGAAGTATCTACTTTTGGCGCAGCGGTTGCTGCAGGTTTCTTATCTTCAACCGGAGCAGGTGCAGCTTCTTTTTTCTCTTCGGCAGCAGGTGCGGGGGCAGCGCCATTTAAGGCCGATTTATAATCTTCGCCCTCTTTGCCTATCACACCAATCACAGCGTCAACGGGTACGGCCTTACCTTCTTCAACACCTATATATAATAAGGTGCCGTCCTGGTACGATTCAAAATCCATCGTGGCTTTATCCGTCTCTATCTCGGCCAGCACATCGCCCGATTTAACCTTGTCACCCACTTTTTTATGCCATTTCGCCAATACCCCTTCAGTCATGGTATCGCTCATTTTTGGCATTTTAACTACTTCGGCCATATATTATTGATGAACAGTTTTTAAATTTAGTATAATTATAACGGTTAGCTCATAATAAAAGGATAATCCTTTTCTACATACACATCGGTATACAGTTCAGATGCTTCCGGCCATGGTGATTCTTCCGCAAACCTTACAGACTCATCCACTTCGGCTTTTATCTTTTCGTCCATCTGCTCAAACCAAGCCTCATCAGCATATTTCTCAGTCAGGATGATATTTTTAATATGGTCGATGGGGTCTTTTGCCTTGTAGCTTTCCAGTTCTTCCTTGGTACGATATTTCTGCGGGTCGGACATGGAGTGACCTTTATAACGATAGGTACGCATCTCCAGGAAGGTCGGCCCTTCACCGGCACGTGCACGCTGAACAGCTTCGTCCATCGCATTGTGAACCGCAACCGGGTCCATACCATCAACTGCTGATGAAGGTATCCCGTAAGGCAAGCCTAATTTATAGATATCGGTTTGTACCGTCGTACGCTCAACTGAAGTACCCATGGCATAACCATTGTTTTCGCAAACAAATATTACGGGCAACTTCCACAGCGCTGCCATATTGAAAGTCTCGGTCAAAGCACCCTGGCGCACCGCACCGTCGCCCATATAGGCTACGTTCACAAACTCAGTTCCTTTATATTTTTCGGCGAAAGCTATACCTGCGCCCAGTGGTACCTGGCCGCCAACTATACCATGCCCGCCGTAGAAGTGTTTCTCCTTATCAAACATATGCATAGAACCGCCTTTGCCCTTTGAGCATCCGGTTGCTTTTCCATATAATTCGGCCATGATTGAATTGGACGATACGCCTTTGGCAATAGCATGCGCGTGGTCGCGGTAAGCGGTTATCAAACTATCCTCGGGTTTAAGCACCGACATAGCTCCGGCAAGCACTGCTTCCTGGCCTATATATAAGTGACAAAACCCGCGAATTTTCTGCTGCCCGTATAGCTGCCCCGCCTTTTCTTCGAACCTGCGCATCAGAAGCATAGCCTCGTACCACATCAGGTAGGTATCTTTATTTATCTCGATTGAACTCATTTGTAAACGATCAATTTCTGTTAAGAACCGCAAATCTAATTATATCCGCGAAAATATCGAAACAGCAACAAATTTGTTAGAAAGATTTATAAAACATGAAACTTTTACCGTTCGCTTACGTAAAAGGGAAGAGGCATTGTTTTTTTGCATTTTTCATAAAAAACACGTCATTAATTTGTAATTCTAAAAAATTAAAATAGTTTTGTAGCTGTCGAGAGACAAAACGTTTAGTTCAATAAGGCCTGTTGCGCCCTAACCAACATGAATTAAAGATTAAATGAAAAAAATTATACTAGCATTTGTATTGAGCTTCAGCATTTTAGTCGCACAGGCTCAAACCAAAAGCGCAACTACCCCGCCTCCTGCAAAGGCCCCTGACGAGCAGGAAAGTTTAGCCAAAGAATATTTCTCTCAAATAATGGGGGTTGCATTATCGACGACTTCTAACGTAAAACTTTTTCAATTTGTTTACGACTGGGTTGGTACCCCATATCACTTCGGTGGTGACACGAAAAAAGGTATCGATTGCTCAGGCTTCACAAAAGAATTATACGGTAAAGTATTTAACCTGACTATCAAACGCAATTCGCGCGATATATTCAGTATGGTTAGCCCTGTCCGTAAAGACGAATTACAGGAAGGCGATTTAGTTTTCTTTAAGATTCACAGCCGCAGTATAAGCCACGTTGGTATTTACTTAGGTGGCGGCAAATTTGCTCACGCGTCAAACCGCGGTGTAGCGATCAATAGTTTATCAGACGGATATTACAGTCGTTATTTTTACAAAGGCGGTCGATTGCTTGATGTTTTCAAAAAACAGCTTGAAGAGGAATCGCCTGATACAAGTCCGACCCAATAAGATATTTTGAATCCTTTCTTAACCGAAAGGATTTTTTTTTGCTATGAACCTTCGACATCTCCTTATCCCCATCGGCTTGGCCTGCATTTTTGCGGGGTGCGATAAGCCTGTTTCAAAGACAGAAAGCAAACCTCTTCCCAAAAAACATCGGGTACGAAAAGCCGATACCACAGCAAAAATCAAATCACACGATACCATCAACATAGCTGCCGTCGGCGATATGATGCTGGGAACCTCCTATCCCGATAATCGCCAACTACCGCCGGATAGTGCGAAAGAAAGTTTCCAATCGGTTATCCCATTTCTTAAAGGATCGGATATAACGTTTGGTAATCTTGAGGGCACTTTGTATGATTCGGGAAGCCCCGCATCCTACAAAAAGAACCTTAAAGTTGCTTTCCTTTTCAGGATGCCGACCTATTTTGGCCAGGTTTTTAAGGATGCAGGTTTTAACCTCGTGAGCCTGGCCAATAATCACAGTACCGATTTTGGTTTGAATGGCTGCGAAAGCACGACAACAACTTTAGATAAATACGGCATCCATTATGCCGGTTTGCAAAGCTGCCCCACCTCCACTTTTGAACAGGACGGTATCAAATATAGTTTCTGCGCCTTTGCACCCAACGCTAACACCATGCCCCTGCTTGAGATGAGGCAGGCTGCCGGCATCATCAGGAAGCTCAAGCAACAATGTGATATTGTTATTGTATCCTTCCATGGCGGGGCCGAAGGTGCGGCCTACGAGCATGTGCCTTTTAAGATGGAATCGTACTTAGGAGCCAAACGCGGCAATGTGCACACCTTTACGCATATGGCTATTGATGCAGGAGCAGATATCGTGCTGGGTAATGGTCCGCATGTGAGCAGGGCGTTAGAAAAATATAAGGAGCGATTGATTGCTTATAGTCTTGGTAATTTTTGCACCTATAAAAGCGTGAGCGTGGCCGGAGTTTGCGGTATGGCGCCCCTGTTGAAAGCTAAGCTGAACCGTAAGGGTGAGTTTTTAAGTGCGAAAATCATCTCGTTCACCCAAAGCCACCAGGAAGGCCTGGCGCTGGATACCCTGAACCATGCCGCAAAACGCATCAAGTTATTGACCGAAAAAGATTTCCCTAAATCAGGTCTGGAAATTTCGGATGATGGCGTAGTGACATCCGCTAATTAAATCTGTAAACGATCAGGCCTGGTCGCTGGTGGTTCTCACAAGGCTGATCCCCGAGAAGAAAAACAGTAATGCGATAACCCCAACAACGATAAGTGTTGTGAAGTGTGAATCGTGCTGAATGATATTTATTCCCGCGTATATCAACCCAGCAATACCCAATATAGTAAGTATCGCGCCGAAAACTCTTTTTAAGTTCATAATAGATTTTTTTATTATCCATTTAAAAACAAATACCATACCCAAAATAAACTCTATATTTATTCGACTAATTATTGACATATGAACCCATCAGTAGGCTTATTAATCGTTCTCTTTATCGGATTGATTATACTATTTAGCTCATTTGTGACCGTTAAACAAGGCACTATAGCTGTAGTTACCGTATTTGGCAAGTACCGGCGCATCATGCATCCGGGCCTTAACCTCAAGTTGCCTTTAATCGAACAAATCTACAGCAGGATATCTATCCAAAACCGTTCTGTTGAACTGGAATTCCAGGCAGTAACCATCGACCAGGCCAACGTTTATTTTAAGGCGATGATGCTTTATTCGGTACTCGACCAAATGGAGGAAACCATTAAAAACGTGGCCTTTAAATTTGTTGACGAACGCAACCTGATGCAGGCACTGATACGCACCATCGAAGGTTCGATCAGGGCTTACGTCGCAACAAAAAAGCAAGCCGATGTGCTTACTTTACGCAGCGATATTGTGATGCACGTTAAAGAACAGCTTGACCAAATACTGGAGACCTGGGGCTACCATTTGCAGGACCTGCAACTGAACGATATTACATTTGATGATGTGATCTTGAAATCAATGAGCCAGGTGGTAGCGTCGAACAACCTGAAAGCCGCTGCCGAAAATGAGGGCCAGGCATTGCTTATCACCAAAACCAAATCTGCCGAAGCAGAAGGGAACTCGATTAAAATTGCTGCCGAGGCGGAAAGGCAAGCCGCACAATTACGCGGGCAGGGTATAGCGCTTTTCCGCGAGGAAGTAGCCAAGGGTATGACCGCCGCCGCCAAAGAAATGGAAGGCGCTCATATGGATACTTCGGTTATCCTGTTTACCATGTGGACGGAATCCATCAAGCACTTTGCCGAAAATTCGCAGGGAAATGTGATATTCCTTGATGGCTCAACTGCCTCAATGGAACGCACCATGAAAGAGGTAATGAGTTTAAACGTTTTGCAGTCTCCGCCTGTAAAACCGAAAAAATAAATTCTAACTTAATTTAGTGAAGAGATAGGTAGTCGATCCACAAAACCGAACCGTTGTGGTTAGCGTCCATTTTATTTCCGCCTTTTATAGAAACGAGCACTGAATCGGCATGTGCCGAACTTTGAGTTAAGTTAATAGTGAATGCCTGATAATTTGTGGTCGATGCTGTATTGAGCCATTTTCCACTATCAACAACCGCATTGGCATAATAGACCAACACTTTAACCGATACTGTATCATCGCCATATAGCTGGCATTTTGCATAACCGCTTAGAGCTGCAGGGTGGCCTGATACGACAAATTTATTATTAGCATAGGCCGGATAAAGCCCGTTATACAAGAACTTCGCGGCATATTGGCCATGGTAAGCCTCAGTAGTCTTTTGGATAATATAAGTTTCGTAAGGAGGTACACAGGCCGGGCAACTGTCTCCTGTCCAATCTACTAAATAATCACCGCTGGTCCAGCTTTCAAAGTCACCATTGGGGATGGCAAATTGAGGCGTAGGCTCCAATTTTTTGCAGCCATGCAGGGCAATTATTATAACAAGACTAATAAAAAACAAGGTCTTTTTCACCAGATCGCACTTTTGTTATGACTGCTTTACGTTTCAAAACGTAAAAACGTTACATCCAGCGCATTAAATTACTGTAAACAGGAGGTTGTGATTATTACTTGTAATCGGAGATATTAAGCGTTTGCTTACAAAAGCTATACTCATGCTCCTGGTTGGAGCAGATGATAGTGAGGCGGTTTAGAGCGAATTGCTGCACGAGGCCTAAATACCAATCTACCCCCTGCTTGTCAAGATTTGAAGTAGGTTCATCCAGCATCAGCATGGGTGTATCAGAACAGAACGCCAGCGCCAGTTTAAGACGCTGTTTCATCCCGGAAGAGAAATATTTGATCATCTTATTACGGCTATCATGCATATTCAGCAAAGCGATAACCGCATCCCTGTCCAAATTCTGGCGGTAAGCTTTGAATTTAAAATGAAAATCGACCATTTCAAACAGAGTGAATTCCTCTATTAATTCAAGATAAGGGGCCGCAAGGCTTAATTGTTTAAAAACCTCTTCAGCCTCAACCGGTTTATCCTGCAGTATATAATTGATACTGCCCATGGAAGGCGAAAGGCTGCCATTTAACACGCTAAGCAAAGTAGATTTCCCCGAGCCATTTGGCCCAAGTACCGCATAAGATTCGCCCATCCTGAAGGTATAATCGACACCCCGGAATATCCAGTCACGGTTAAAACGCCGGCCGATATTTTGGAGAACTATTTGCATGGTTTCATGGTCGCGTTGAGCAAAATTATATCCCGAAACCCTTCATGATACCGCGCTGTGAATTCGAAACAAAATTGATGATCTCATCCCGTTCAACAGTGGGCGCAAATTCAGCTTCGATGATGTCTAATGCTTTGGTTACATTATATTTTTTCAGGAATATAATGCGGTAAATCTCCTGTATCTCGTTGATAGTTGACGCCGAGTATCCCCTGCGCCTAAGTCCAACTGAATTGATACCGATATAAGACAATGGCTCGCGGCCTGCTTTCGTATATGGAGGCACGTCTTTACGTACTAGTGAACCCCCGGAGATCATGCTGTGCGTGCCAATTTCGACAAACTGGTGTACCGCCGAAGTACCGCCAATAAAAGCATAATCATACACATTAATATGGCCGGCTAACTGTACCGAGTTTGCAATGATCACGTTATCACCTATCACGCAATCGTGCGCAACGTGTACGTAAGCCATCAGCAGGCAATTGCTTCCGATGGTCGTTGTATTTTTATCAAGCGCTGTACCCCTGTTTAGGGTAACGCATTCGCGGATGGTAGTGTTGTCGCCAACGGTTACCGTGCTTTGCTCCCCACGGTATTTCAGATCCTGTGGCGGGGCAGATATAACTGCACCGGGGAATATCCGGCAATTCTTACCGATACGGGCACCATCCATAATAGTGGCATTGGAACCTACCCATGTACCTTCACCAATCTCAACATCTTTGTGGATGACCACAAAAGGCTCAATAGTAACATTGTCGGCTATTTTAGCCTGCGGATGTATGTATGCTAAAGGTTGTATCATACTTCTTTTTCGTCTTTCGTTTTTCTAACAATTTGGGCCATCAGTTCGGCTTCAACTACAATGCGCGAACCTACCATACCTATGCCCTTCATTTGGGCTATACCCCTGCGTATTGGGGCTATCAGGCTACAATGGAATATTATCGTATCGCCTGGTACTACTTTATCTTTAAACCTTGCGTTTTCTATTTTCAAAAACAGGGTCATATAGTTTTCCGGGTCGGGTACCGTATTTAATACGAGTATACCACCGGTTTGGGCCATGGCCTCAATCTGCAACACGCCCGGGAATAAGGGCGCGCCTGGAAAATGGCCCTTGAACAATTCCTCGTTCATGGTTACATTTTTCAATCCCACCACATGGTTCTTACTTAACTCCAATATCTTATCCACCATCAGCATTGGCTGCCGGTGCGGCAATATTTTCATTATCTCAACGGTATCGTATACCGGTTTAGCATTAGGGTCGTAAAGTTTAATATGCTTGCGGCTTCTTTCCTTTTTGATAAGGGTTTTTATTTTCTTTGCGAAAGCAACATTCGCTGCATGACCGGGCCGTGCCGCCATAATATGACCACGTAATGGTACCCCTACTAAAGCAAGGTCGCCTATCATATCCAACAACTTATGCCTTGCGGGCTCATTCTGGTGACGCAGTTCGATATTATTCAATATCCCCTGCGGAGCAACTTTTATATCCTTACGGTTGAATATTTTTGCAAGGTGGGCCAGCTCTTCGTCATCAACTTCCTTATCCACTACTACAATGGCGTTGTTTAGATCACCGCCTTTTATGAGGTTATGCTTCAATAGCATTTCCAGCTCGTGCAGGAAACAAAAGGTGCGGCATGATGCTATCTCCTCATTAAACTCCGATATAGTCGAAATACTTGCATGCTGGCTTCCCAGCACCTGCGAGTTATAATCAACCATACAGGTAAACCGGTAATCGTCAAGCGGCATGGCTACCATCTCTACCTTACGGTCGGTTTCTGAATAATGAATATTATACGGGATGTGATAATATTCCCTGTCGGCTTCCTGTTCGGCGAAACCAACTTTAGATATCGCATCAACAAACTGTATCGAACTACCGTCCATGATAGGTGTTTCGGGGCCATCAAGGTCAATCATCACATTATCTATTTCCAGGCCAACCAAAGCAGCCAAAACATGCTCGACAGTGCTTACACTTGCGCCGTTTTGCGAAATAGTGGTTCCGCGGGAAGTATCTGTTACATTATCCACGTCGGCATCAATAACCGGTGCGCCCTCAACATCAATCCTTCTGAATTTATACCCATGGTTCTCAGGCGCAGGGTTAAATGTCATAGTTACCTTCTCGCCTGTGTGCAAGCCGGTGCCGGACACAGTAACCGGCGACTTAATTGTTTTTTGTTTTACGTTCATGATATTCGTACGGGCAGCTAAACCGAATTATGATTTTGTTGATTCAATTCTGCTATCACCTTTTCCAATTCTTTTATTCTTTTTTCCATCTCCGGTAAATGTGCCATGATGGATAAGGTGCGCATGTAGTCAAAATAGCCTACGACCGGACTACCACCCCATTTTTTGTTCTCCTCGGTGATGGAGCGCCTAACCTCGGCGCCTCCGGCGAACATAGTGCCTTTGGCTATAGTTAAATGTCCGGCGAGGCCCACCTGGCCTGCAAGAACGACATTCTCACCCAATTTAGTACTTCCGGATATGCCGCTTTGTGCTGCTATCACTGTATTGGCGCCTATCTCCACGTTATGCGCAACCTGCACCAGGTTGTCCAGCTTTACCCCTTTATGTATGACGGTCGAGCCCATGGTTGCCCTGTCGACTGTAGTATTTGAACCGATCTCCACATCATCCTCAATAACAACATTACCTATCTGGCTCACTTTTGTATAAGTACCATCAGCGTTTGGAGCAAAGCCGAAGCCATCGCTGCCAATTATAGTACCCGAATGGATGATCACATTATTGCCGATAACACAATCGAAATAAACGATAACCCCCGGAAAAAGCGTTACATTGTTTCCGATAGAAACATTATCTGCAATGTAAACATTGGGATAAATTTTGCAATTATTGCCGATTTTAGCGTCTGTGCTTATATAAGCAAATGCACCTATGTAGCAGTTTTCGCCAATTTTTGCTGACGGATGAATAAAACTTGGTTGTTCAATACCTGTTTTATCCAGTTTAATGGTATTGTATTTCTCCAGTAAAATGGAGAATGAACTATAGGCATTTTCTACCCTGATCAACGTTGCTTTTACCGGGGCCGACAATACCAGGTCGTTATTGACAATGACTATAGATGCGTCGGTGGTGTATAAGTAATGTTCGTATTTGGGATTCGCCAAAAAAGACAACGAACCGGAGGTAGCTTCTTCTATTTTGGCTAATGTATTAACTACTGTCCGGGGGTCGCCCTCAACAGTGCCGTTTAGCATAAAACCTATCTCGTGTGCAGTAAATTGCATCGGGCAAATTTAAGGGTTAATATTGAAGCGGCAAATTATAAATACGTATGCCTAAATACGTTTAAATGAGGTCTTTGGTATAGCAGAAGACATACTTCTTTACTGTTTTAGCCAAAGCTTCAAGGTTTGAGTTATCACTGGCGGCAGCAATATCCCGTAAAGTGCCGTCTTTCATTAATATCCGGATACTTCCATGTCCCGGTTTATAGGCATTATTGGTTATAGTATCGGTAAAAACAAAATAGTCCGCTTCCTCCCTGGTTATCGGGTATTTTTCTATCGCTTTAGCTGTAAGCCGTTCAAATGTCTTGTTATCATGAGCCTCGTTACTGATATCAACATGATACAGGTTGCGGCGCATCATCATGCTGCACAGTTGAGCTAGTACAAAATCGTCATCACCTGCCCAAACTTTGATTGCCGACATGATATCCGTATCGTCCAACCCGGCGAAAGCTTCAATATGCCTTTCGTCTTCCATAAAATCATCCTTACTAACTCTATTTACCAGGAAATGGTTCAGGTCGGGCGTAGCAAATAATGATTCCCCGGCAAGGGAAAGTTCACGGGCCCGTTTTAATATTTTCGCAAGCAACTGCTCGGCTGAAACCACCGTTTTGTGCAAATACACCTGCCAGTACATCAGGCGACGTGCGATCAAAAACTTTTCAATAGAGTAAATGCCTTTTTCTTCTACCGCGATGTGGTCGTCCACCACATCAAGCATCTTAATAATACGGTCGAAACTGATAACGCCTTCGGATACGCCGGTAAAAAAACTATCGCGATTCAGGTAATCCATCCGGTCCATATCCAACTGGCCGGATACCAATTCGTGCAAAAATCTTTTGGGATAGGTACCGTTGAATACCTCGATTGCCATCGATAAACCACCATCGAACTCTACATTCAGCCGGTTCATCAAAAGGCTCGAAATATCCTCATGGGATATCCCCTGGACAATGGTCTGCTCTAATGCGTGCGAAAATGGGCCATGCCCGATGTCGTGCAGCAAAATAGCAACCGCTACGGCTTCTTCTTCCTCATCCGTAATTTGATGGCCCTTGTTTCGTAAAGTTTCAATGGACATACACATCAGGTGCATGGCACCCAGGGCATGATGGAAGCGGGTATGCAGCGCGCCGGGGTAAACCAAGTGCGTCATTCCCAGCTGCTTAATATACCTCAGCCGCTGAAAATAGGGGTGTTCAATCAAGTCAAATACCAGCCCGGCAGGGATACTGATAAAGCCGTAGACCGGGTCGTTTATGATTTTATTTTTTTTCAATGGTGTTTGCTGTGCAAAAATGTAAAATAGAAGTAAATAAACCGTCCTAATTTGTTAATTTTTGTTAATTACCTTTAATAAACCATAACAAAAGGCGTGCTTTGAGGTTATACCCCAATACAAAAGATATTATGCAGGATACAACAATATTATGGGCCGATGACGAGATTGATCTGTTAAAACCTCATGTGCTTTTTTTGAAAGAAAAAGGATACAACGTTACTACCGTAACCAACGGAAACGATGCCGTTGATACCTTTAAAAATAATTACTTCGACCTGGTTTTTCTCGATGAGAATATGCCGGGCTTAACAGGACTGGAAACACTTTCGCGGATAAAAAATATTAATAACGATGTCCCGATCGTACTCATAACAAAAAACGAGGAAGAGTATTTGATGGAGGACGCTATCGGTTCGAGGATCGACGATTACCTGATCAAACCGGTAAATCCTAAACAGATACTACTCACCATAAAAAAACTGACTGAAAACAAACGCCTGGTAACCGAAAAAACCACAATGGCCTACCAGCAGGATTTTCGCACGCTGGGTATGACGTTGAATGACAGGCTGAGCTACCAGGAATGGGTGGATGTTTATAAAAAACTCATCTACTGGGAACTGGAACTTGAAAAGCTGGAAGATGAAGGCATGCACGAAATATTGACCCTGCAAAAAGCAGAGGCGAACGTGCAATTCGGCAAGTTTATCGAAAAGAACTATACCGACTGGATGAAAAATCCTGACTCGGGGCCAACTACTTCGCCGCAGCTATTTAAAAAGAAGGTTTTCCCGAAACTGGATGGCAAGGGGCCGGTATTCTTTATCCTGATAGACAACCTCCGTTACGACCAGTTTAAAATCATCAGCCCGATATTATCGGAATATTTCAGGCTGGAAGAAGAGGATACCTATTACAGTATCCTGCCTACCGCAACCCAATACGCGCGTAACTCAATTTTCGCCGGCCTTACGCCGCTGGATATGGAGAAACGTTTTCCGGATATGTGGCAGAATGATGAAGACGAGGGCGGTAAGAATTTATTTGAAGAGCAATTCCTGGCTGACCAGCTCAAACGGGTAATGCGCAGGGATGTTAAATACTCGTACAATAAAATATTAAACATTGAGGAGGGCCGTGCGCTGAATGATTCGGTACACAACCTGATGAACAACGAGCTCAATGTGGTTATCTACAATTTTGTGGATATGCTATCACATGCCCGCACGGATATGCAGATGATACGCGAACTGGCCAGTGACGATGCGGCCTATCGCTCGTTAACCTTGTCCTGGTTTGAGCATTCGACGCTGTTCGACCTCCTGAAGTTCATCGCGCAAAAAGGTGCACGGGTAGTTTTAACGACTGACCATGGCACCATCTGTGTTAAAAATCCGAGCAAGATCATTGGCGACCGTAATACCAATACCAACTTGCGCTACAAACAAGGGAAGAATCTGAATTTTAATGCGAAGGATGTGTTTCATGTGAAAAATCCGCATGATATTATGCTGCCGAAGCTGCACGTAAGTTCAAGTTTTGTTTTCGCGAAAAGCGACAGTTACTTTGTGTACCCGAACAACTATAACCATTTTGTCAATTTTTATAACGAGACTTTCCAGCATGGGGGTATCTCATTGGAGGAAATGATCATCCCGATCATAAACTACGGGCCGAAATAAATTTCATTAATATTTTAACTTTGGCGCCATGAATGTGCCAGTTAAAAGCATTGATGAACTTAAAGCCGCAGCCGGGAAACTTGTTCAGTTTGCAGGACAAGAGAAAATTTTCCTTTTCTATGGCGATATGGGCGCGGGTAAAACTACCTTTATCAAATCGCTGTGTGCATGTTTAGGAGCAAAAGAAAATGTAACCAGCCCCACATTTTCTATCGTAAACGAATACCGGGGCGATTCCAATAAAATCTTTCATTTTGATTTTTATCGCCTGAAAAAACAGGATGAGGCGCTTGACATGGGCTACGAAGAATACTTTTATTCGGGGGATTATTGTTTTATTGAGTGGCCCGAAAAAATCGCCGACTTACTTCCCGAACATTATATCCGGGTTGATATACAGGTTTTAAGCAATAATCAACGTATGTTAACTTTCGCGAAGATTTAGTGCAAACATCAATTGTTTTTGCCTATCTTCATTCCCCGGAAATAAGCACAAATGAGTTCGGAGTTATACAGTGGATTTTCTGACGTTGCTAAACAGGCAATGCTTCAGCCCCAGGAGTCGATGCTGGAGGTAAAAAACAAAAAAAACAAGCTATATATTGGTATACCCCGGGAGACCTCCTTCCAGGAAAACCGTATTGCTTTAACACCGCTGTCGGTGGCCCTGCTTATTAATAACGGGCACGAAGTAATACTGGAAAGCAATGCCGGGCAGGCCGCAAATTTCTCGGATAAAGACTACAGCGAACAGGGCGCCAGGATAGTTTACGATACCAAATCGGTTTATGAAGCCAATATCATCATCAAAATAGCACCGCCGACGATACCGGAGATTGAGATGATGAAAACGCACCAAATATTAATTTCAACGTTGCAACTGTCTACTCTTAAAGTGGATTGCCTGCAAGCGCTGATACAAAAAAAGGTAACTGCGTTAAGTTTTGAGCACTTACGTGATGAAGGCGGCTCGTTAAGCGTGGTACGTGCCATGAGCGAAATTGTCGGAGCAACATCTATACTTATTGCTGCCGAATACCTGAGTAATATATTTAACGGCAAGGGGCTTATGCTTGGCGGGATAACCGGGGTTCCACCGACTGAGATCGTCATCCTTGGCGCGGGTACCGTTGGCGAATATGCAGCCCGGACCGCAATCTCATTGGGCGCCGAAGTGAAAGTTTTCGACCCATCCATTTATAAACTGCGCAG
Organism: Mucilaginibacter sp.; assembly: GCA_043739405.1. Lineage (GTDB taxonomy): Bacteria > Bacteroidota > Bacteroidia > Sphingobacteriales > Sphingobacteriaceae > Mucilaginibacter. The sequence goes on from JAYUEE010000025.1 coordinate 45,134, forward strand.
ACTCCAGAATAACATAGGCACCCGGGTATTTACCTCCGTAGTGCAGCCCATAGTGCTCGAAAAAGCCATCACCACCTGTGATGTGGCCATTGGCGCCATGCGCGCAGAGGACGGTCGTAGTCCGTGCATCGTATCCGAAAGCACGGTTAGCCGGATGAAGCCTAACGCAGTGATCATCGATGTAAGTATTGACCAGGGTGGCTGTTTTGAGACTTCGGAAATAACGAACCATACACACCCGGTTTTCCGTAAACACGATGTAATACATTATTGTGTGCCTAATATAGCGTCGCGTGTCGCACGCACAGCTACTTACTCACTCACCAATATCTTTACACCGATATTGCTGGACATAGGTGAACAGGGCGGACTGAAAAATGTAATATGGCAAAAATCGGGCGTACGAAATTCGGTATATATTTATGAGGGACACTTGACCAATAAACATATTGGTGATAGATTCAATATCCCATGTAAAGATTTAGATCTGCTGATTGTTTCGCACAGATAGAATAAGTAAATTTCCCCAAGATTAATATTGACATGACTAAACCTATTATCCTTAAAAAAGCAATTACGTTGCTTTTTCTGCTATTTGCTGCAACAAATTTATTCGCGCAAACCAACCTGCAAAAGGGCTGGCAGGCATTCTTTGAAAACAGGCGCGCTGATGCAAAAACCGCATTTACACGAGCAGTGGCGCAAAACGAATCAACCGGCGATGCATTACTGGGGTTGAGCATACTGTCGCACGGAGACGGCCCCGCTTTACAATCGTTTAATTATTTTAAACAGTTTTACGCCCAGAGCAAAAACCCGCAGCCTTATATTTACGCGCTGTGGACCTCCCCGTCGATAAATGAAACCTTCGGTAAAAAACTGCCCGAGCAAATAACCTTTCTAAATGATTTGGCCACTAATAAAAGTTACGACGGCACCATAGCCGCGCTGGCTTATTCCATGTTGGGCAAGCATTGTGAAACCAGCAAAAAAACCCAAGAAGCGGTAAAAGAATACGCCAATATCGGCTCCATTGATGGCTGGGCCATTACCGGTGAGTTCGAAAATATTTCGACCAGCGGATTTGATAAGAGCTACGAAACCCTGACCCACCCTGATGATACCTGTTCCTTCGTCAATAAAAAAGGAGTAAGGGTAGCATGGCATGATGTGCCTTACCTGCGCCATGATAAATGGTTCGATTTTACTTATTACGCTAATGCTTATAACTCTATCATGTTTGCGCAAAGCTTCGTGAAATCCGATGTTGAAACAGAAGCACAGTTACGCATAGGTGTATCTGGTTCGTTAAAGGTTTGGGTAAACGACCAGCAGATCATTTCGGAACCGGATGAGCGCAACAACGATCTGGACACCTACATCCAATCGATAAAGTTGCACAAGGGATACAACCGCATTTTGGTGCAGGTTGGCGAAAGCTACGCGAACCGCTCGAACTTTCTGGTGCGGATAACCGACGAAAAAGGGAATAGCCTTCCCAATATAACAGCGACATCTAAAGCTCAGCCCTACACCAAAGAAACCAGTTATGCATCGCGCAAAACTGACCAGTTTGCAATAGCTTATTTTGAGGACCAGGTAAAAAAGAATCCCGATAATCCACTTTCAAAATTATTGCTGATACAAACTTACCTACAGGAAGACAGAACTTATGAGGCCCGCAAAATTATAGAACCGCTGCTGGCCAAGTATCCCAACAGCACCTATTTGAACTCGCTGATCTTAGATGTTTTCAGCAAAACTAATAACCGCACAGGTGTAGAAACCATCAAAGAAAAAATCAAAATGGCCGACCCCGGCAGCAGCCTTTCGATGATGTTAAAGTACCAGGAATTGATTGAACAAAAGGACTATGATAAAGCAGCTGACGTAATTAAAACATTGGAAACCAATTATCCTTTTCAGCAGGAATTTATTTACCTCGGCAAAATAAACCTGGCGGGCTACAACAAAAACCAGGATGAAGTGGTAAGGCTTACGGAAGAAGCCTACAAGAAATTCCCTGACAATGAAAACTTCATGAGCATCAAATGCCTCATTGAATTAAACCTGCGCAAAAACACGCAGGAAGCTATAAGTGTCCTGAAAAAATATGTTGACAATAACGATAACTATACCATTTCAAAACAATTAGCCGCCGCTTATTTCAATGTAGGGAATGCAGCTGCCGGGTTTAAGGTTTACGAAGACGAGATAAAAACCGACCCGATAGGAAGAGGTATTTACGAGGATCTTTCAGGGCAGTACTATAAGCAGCAGCTTTATGATAAAGCTGCGGAAACTTATCAAAGCTGCATCAAAATATTCAGCACCAACGGAAGCTATTTTACATCGCTGGGTAAAATATACGAGGCAAGCAACCAGAAAGACAAAGCGCAGCAATATTACCAGAAAGGTTTACAGCTTGACCCGTCGGATTATGAGTCAATCAAATCATTAAGAAAGTTACAGGGTAAAAAAGACGTTTACAGTTATTTTACCGAACCCGATATTGATGCGGTCGTAAAAAATGCTCCTAAGGCCAGCGACTATCCTGATGATAGCTATGTAATGCTGGATAAGGAAGTGCAAAGGGTGGTTTATGAAAATGGTGGTTCGGAAGCGAAGACCTACATGGTTGCCAAAATACTCAATCAAAAAGGAATCGAAAGCTGGAAAGAATACGCTATCGATAGCGACAACGGCCAGGATCTGCTGATAGAAACTGCTGAGGTAATAAAAGCCAATGGCAACAAAATACCTGCCGAAAAGAACGACAACAGCCTGGTGTTTACTAATCTTGAAATAGGCGACATCATCAATATCCGCTACAAAACCGAAAACTATTTCAAGGGAAAGCTTGCGCACCAGTTTTGGGATTCGTTTTATTTTACCGACCAATCGCCATGTGTCAATTCAAAATTCTCATTGCTGGTAAGCAAAAACCAGAAGTTCAACTATAAGTTTTCGCAGCAAAATATCGCACCTGAAAAAAGCGATGACGGTGAATTTGACTTGTACGTTTGGAAAGGCTCTGCTTCGAAAGCGGTGAACTACGAGGACAAAATGCCCGCCCTTGCTGATGTGGCCAATGTGCTTTACATCACGTCAATACCAAACTGGAAGTTTATTTCGGACTGGTATAACGATATCGCATCGGCAAAGGCGCGCACCAATTACGAGGTTAAAGAAGTTATACAGGATCTGCTGGCGGGCAGCAGCAACCTGACCGATATGCAAAAGGTTGAAAAGATCTATAATTATATCACCGGCAATATCAGTTACAGTTCTGTTTCGTTTAGGCAAAGTGGGCTGATCCCACAAAACCCGGCCGATGTCATCAACACCCGCATAGGCGATTGCAAGGATGTATCAACGCTATTTGTTACCATGTGTAAAGAAGCAGGCATAAAGGCGCAATTGGTATTGGTTAAAACACGCGATTATGGCCTGGCCAGTATGGCTGTCCCCAGTATCGATTTTAACCACTGTATGGCCAAATTGTGGATGAACAACCAGGAGTATTATTTTGAGCTGACTTCGAAATACTTGCCGTTCCGTTCAATTTACACATCGTCGCTAAACTCGAGCATGCTCGATATTGGCGACGATGCCGGCCAGGGCAGCATCAAATACTTAAACCCTGCTACACGTAAGCAAAACATAATCAGCAGGGCGGTTAATATCACGATGAAGGATAAGGATTTTGTAGTTGACGAAAACACCTATAAAACAGCTTCATTAGCCGGTAATTTACGTGAGGTCTACAAGGACTTGTCGCAAAAGGACCAGATCAAAAAAATAAAAGAAGCCATCGCCGGCCAATATCCGGATAACGATATCAATCAACTGTCGTTTCAAAATATGGACAAAAGCGGCGATACGGTATACATGAAATTAAATTACTCGCTTAAAAATTCGACGAAAGAAATCGCCGGGCTGTCGATATTTTCGATGCCATGGTCGGATAAATTTACACCTTCGGATTTCCAGATCATCTTGCCCAGGGTAACGGGTATCGATATCAGCCAGATGTTTTATATGGATAACGAAACCGAAACCATTACGCTGACTTTACCCGCCGGCAAGAAAATGGTTGAAGGTCCAAAACCGATAACCATCAGCAGTGATATTATTGATTACAGCATGATACCGAAGGTTTCGGGCAATAAATTGATCATGACGCGCACGTTTAAACTCAAAAAAGACTTTGTTCCGGTTGAGAAAGCCGCCGAGTTTGATGCGCTGTTCAAAAAAATGGTTGACGCTGACAATAAGGAATTTGCAATGAAATAATCGGGTATTTCGCTGCCATTACAAGGGCAAAACAGAGAAATATGCCTGTTTATTTAAAAAACTCCTTGTGGAATAAAAAATCGTGGCTATATTTGCAGCCCCAACGGAGTGGTAGTTCAGCTGGTTAGAATACATGCCTGTCACGCATGGGGTCGCGGGTTCGAGTCCCGTCCATTCCGCT
>JAYUEE010000026.1:0-115440 GCA_043739405.1 Mucilaginibacter sp.
AAATTAGGGTATAGTTACCAATTTGAGACCGGTTCAAAGAACCTCGGTGGGTTTAACAACTCAATACATGAAATAACACTAACCTACAAACTTGGTAAAATAATGAAAGACAACTTACTATAAAAAGTGGTCATCGACGAAAAATTCAAATCCCTTTCAGCGAAGGAGACATATTCGTTAAACGTGCAATAGTAGTTTCAATATATCCTGAAAAATTACGTTTTGATGAACCGGCGTAGCAAATCGGATTAAAATAGAAAAGCCCCGAGTTTTCACTCGAGGCTTTTTCGGTAGAGGGAACAGGACAAAACTCGAACCAATTTCTCGAAGATTTGAGGTCGTTGGCTACGATGAACTGCTAATATAACTATATGGTGGCGCGATTATTTACAGTAGACGAGGAAAGCTTGCTATCTAAGTTTTGATATAAACATATCTCAACCACGCCCTACAAATTAATACTTAATAATTCCAAGCCGGCAATGTTTATAGTCCAAAGCGGTCGGCAGGCATCTTGTAACTACTTAACTGAGAGTTACCAGTTACCTTGAATTAAGAGGGTGATAGCCTATTCTCCCGATAGATCGCCACATAGCCAGTTCCTCTTTGTACTTGTCATAAATTACTTCGCAATTTGTATCAATGCGCATAGTTGGTCTGTCATTCAAATTGTAGGCTGGCCATTCAGGAACGTTCTTGGCTGCAGGCTTGCCGGCTCTTGCAAAGGTGGTCCACAGTTCTGCCATATGATGTGATGCAACAAAGCGCTCAGGCTTGTTCCCGCTCAAAAACCCAGGCTTTGCACCCGGCACTTCGTTATTGAATTTGAATGTAATATCCATGGCATGCGGCGTACCGAAAGGGTAATCAGTGTCAGGCACTTTCGCCTCAGATTTATAACCAAAGTTATACAGATATACAGGCGCACCATGCTGCTCCGCTTTTCTTTCTGCTATGGCGATCGTTCCAAGCCCCATCATATTAATTGATTTAACAGCCATCCAAATGTCACTTGCCGAAGCGTTCGGCCTGGTCCGCCTATAAGTCTCAATTATTTTTTTAGTATCAGCGCCAAACTCCGGTTCAAATTTCACTTGTAATGCTTCAAACGTAAAGTCGCTTTTCAGCGCACTGACGTCATGTGAATACATCGCGAAAAATGCCCATTCATCTTCGTTCCAGCCCGTCATAAGCGGCTTGTCCTTTGATATTTGCGGTGCAAAGGGGTCGAAAGGGTCATGTGGCAGCGCAACTCCATCTACTACCGGGGCAAAATTGTTAGGAACGAAACCTACAACGCCATGGTTGCGGATGTAGTCGCTACCAGCCATAAGGCGCGGAACTTTATTTTGAACGTCGATCAATTCCTTTACGGGAACATCGAGTATTTTTTTCCAGTCTTTCGGATCGATGTTGAGTTCCCTGAATACCAATTTTGTCATTTCCACTGCCGCTTCTTTTGGTAGCATCCTAAGCCCCGGACCGCTTTCGATAGAGGCTTTATTAAAATAGGGTGCCGCCGCTGGCATCGCATATAAACAGCTTGTTTTTGCACCTCCACCTGACTCCCCAAAGATCATAACGTTCTCTGGGTCGCCGCCAAAAGCTTCAATATTCTTTTTTACCCATTTTAAGCCATCGACGATATCCAAAAGGCCATTATTACCAGAACCTGCATATTCTGGGCCTGCAATATCTTCCAAATACAGAAAAGCCATCAGCCCTAACCGGTGGTTTGTTTCTACAACTACAACATCAAAGAATTTTGCAAGGTTTGTACCATCCTGACCAGGTGCGGCGCCGGAGCCATTTGCAAAACCGCCGCCATGGTTATAAACCATCACAGGTCGCTTTTTGCCGTCATTGGCAGGTGTCCAGATATTAAGAAATAAGCAATCCTCCCTTGACGATGGGTTAAAAGTATCCCCCTGAATAGCGGGTGGCCCGAACTCTAACGCATCTCTGATACCCTGCCATGGCTCCAGTTTAGCAGGCCTTTTAAACCGCCTGTCGCCCGAGAGCCTTCCGGCGTATGGAATGCCCTTGAATAGACAAACTCCATCCTTTCTGATACCCCTAAGCCTGCCTTCAGCGACTTCCGCTATTATGAATTCCTCATCAGCATGAACTGAAGATCTCGCAAATTTAGGAAGGGTAATAGCCGCGGTAATAACTGACAACTGTCCTAAGAACTTTCTTCTGTTCGATTTATACATAACTTGTTATTAAATGGTAGTTAGCCGAAAAAATGGTAATCAAAAGCATATTGTTTATTAGATAGCAGGTCGGCTTCCATAATGTGCGTGGATCAAGCTGACGCAGGGATCTAAGTTGCCTGATCGAAATTGTCAATCGACTTTTGCAAACTCACCGTCAGCTTCAATTTCTACCTCGTCGCTTACAAGTACGTTTGGAGTGCCCGAACCAATATTAAAGTCTGAACGCTTTAATGTACCCCTCAATTTAAAACCAGCATCGTTTTTCTTGCTATTTGGGTTCTCTTTTGTACCACGGTACCAAAGGTCCACCGTTATCAGCTTGGTAACACCATGCATGGTAAGATTGCCGGTAAGCTTATACTTGTTTGCTCCATCTGCCTTAATTGATGAACTTTTGAAAATGATAGCGGGATATTTCGCAGCATCAAAAAAATTAGCACTTCTCAGATCATTATCACGCATTTCAACCTCCGTGTTGATTGAAGATACATCGGCTGAAAGTTCAAAAACAGCATCGCTGAAATCGAGCTTCGTTGCAGTTATGGTAACATTAAAATTTTTGAACAAGCCGTCTACGTCCGAAAGCAAATGATGTACTACGGAAAACTTAAGTTTGGAATGCATTTTATCATTTTTCCACGTGGTGGTTTGGCCAAATAATGCGGTTTGTAAAAGCAGCATACCCGCAAATAGTAATAATTTCTTCATGTTTTAATGATTGGGTTTCTTTAATTAAACGAATACTTCAGAGCTGACAAACCTGCATTTCAATGCTTAATTTGACGACAAGAAGGTTCGGCATAAAAATAGAGTAAAACTCATTCCAATATCTTGACATGAATCAAGAAATGATATTGATTTCAATCAACAGATTACGGTCTTAATCTTTTTTTACAAAAAAAATTTTTCTAACACGACTTAGCGTTTCTGGCGTTGACCCGAGATATGAAGCGATCATGTGTTGGGGTACTCGCTGGGTAATATCCGGATATATACTTAGAAGTTTGATGTATCTTTCCTCGATCGACAACATGAACATGTCTGTTAATCTTTTTTGCAGCGACATATATGCCCCGCGGTACTGCATATAATTGAATTTGTAAAATTCGGGTACTGCGGTTTCCAGGTATATGTGTGCAGTTTTGCTTATCAATATCAATTCAGAATCTTCTACTGCCTCAATATTCAGATTGGAATTATCTCCCGTGATAAAACTGTTTAGATCGGAAATAAACCAGTCCTCCGGTGCAAATTGTATAATGTGTTCGTTATTTTTTTTGTCCACCAAATATGAGCGGAGCATACCTTTACACACAAAGGCCACCGATTTACAAGTTTCTCCTTCCTGCAACAGATATTGGTGTTTTCTTACCCTCTTTACACTAACATGCTGCCTGAAAATTGCTTTGTCAGCTTCTGTCAGGGTTATCGTTTTTGATAGTTTATTAAAAAAATTGTCGAGCATGACTTAGAGTACTAAATTAGTATTTTTTTCCCTGATGGCATGGGACTCAGTTCAGCGATAGACATATGGGTTTATAAACGCAAAAGGACTCGGACCAAAAAAAGCTTCTAAAAGCAACAATATTAAAATATTGCAGGGGTCATGAAAAGAAAAATGCAACGAAATCGTTATTCCGTTGCATTTTTTGTTAACGGTAGCGGGAGCAGGACTCGAACCTACGACCTTCGGGTTATGAGCCCGACGAGCTACCAACTGCTCCATCCCGCACTATTTTTGGTGTATTAACTTCCGGCCATAAACCCCGAAAGTGTTTCCAATTAGTCAAAAATGCAATTTGCACTCCGTTTTAATTGGACTGCAAAGATATAATTCGTTCCTTTGCAGTCCAAATTAAATTTTATATATTTTTTTATGAGTCATAAGGCAGGTTTTGTAAGTATAATTGGTAAGCCCAACGCGGGTAAATCAACGCTTATGAATGCGTTGGTGGGCGAAAAAATGTCCATCATCACGCCAAAAGCTCAAACAACACGTCACCGTATCCTCGGTATTGTTAATCACGAAGATTACCAGATCGTCTTCTCGGATACCCCGGGCATCATCAAGCCGCACTACGCTTTGCAGGAAACCATGATGCATCAGGTAGAAGGTTCATTGGTGGATGCAGACCTGGTGCTGCTGGTAACCGATATTAACGAGAAATACGACGAGAGTGATATTTTCGAAAAGCTGCAAGGCTCCAATGCGCCTCTATGTGTTATCATCAACAAGATTGATAAATCGGACGAAGAAACAGTAAAAGCCAAAGTGGATTACTGGCAGGAAAAATTAAACCCCAAAGCCATATTCGCGGTATCGGCCCTAAAGGACCATAATGTTTTGGCAGTAATGAATTTTGTAATAGAGCATTTGCCCGAACACCCGGCCTATTATGACAAGGATTCCCTGACCGACCGTAACGACCGTTTTTTTGCTTCGGAAATTATCCGCGAAAAGATATTTAAAATATACGAAAAGGAAATACCTTATAGTACCGAAGTAATTATTACGGCCTTTAAAGAGGGCGATCAACTATATCGCATCAGTTCGGAAATCATAGTCGAGCGCGACTCGCAAAAAAACATCCTGATAGGTAAAGGCGGCGAAACTTTGAAAAAAGTAGGCACCTACGCCCGCAAGGACATGGAAGAGTTTTTCCAGCGAAAAGTGTTCCTGGAGATGTTTGTAAAAGTGATCCCCGACTGGCGCAGTAAAAAGAATTACCTGAAGCAGTTTGGGTACGAGTCTTAGAATCAAGATACAAGAGTCAAGATTCAAGATAGAAATTTATTAAAGTAGAATTGAGATTAAAGATCAGGATATTTGTCTTGATTCTTGGCTCTTGATTCTTGAATCTATAAAAGAAATGAGCAATATAGTAGCCATAGTGGGCCGGCCCAATGTGGGCAAATCGACCATATTTAACCGCCTTACCGAAACGCGCAAAGCCATAGTAGATAACTTCAGCGGTGTAACGCGAGACCGTCACTATGGCGTAGCCGAATGGACACACCACTCTTTTACGGTGGTGGATACCGGCGGCTATGTGGCTAACTCCGAAGACGTTTTTGAAGCCGCCATCCGCGAGCAGGTAATTATTGCCATTGAAGAAGCAACTGTTATCCTATTTATGGTTGATGTTACTACCGGCATCACCGACTTGGATGATGAAATTGCCGCATTGCTACGCCGGAGCAAAAAGCCGGTGTTAGTGGTCGTAAATAAAGTAGATAATAATTCGCAGCAATCTGACGCTACAGTATTTTACAGCTTAGGTTTAGGTGAGATATACAATATTTCGTCCATGACAGGCTCGGGAACCGGCGAACTACTGGATGAAATGGTCAAACACTTTGACGAGGAGCCAACCGAAGAAAATGCACTGCCAAAATTTGCTATCGTTGGCCGCCCTAACGTAGGTAAATCATCCATAATCAATGCATTGATTGGCAAGGAACGCAACATTGTTACCCCAATTGCAGGTACTACCCGCGATTCCATCCATATTCATTACAACCAGTATGGTCACGATTTTATGCTGGTGGATACTGCAGGTCTGCGAAAAAAGACCAAGGTTAAAGAGAACATAGAGTTCTATTCCGTAATGCGTACGATTAAAGCGCTTGAAGAGGCTGATATCGTGATACTGATGATCGACGCGGTTGAAGGGATTGAATCGCAGGATATCAATATTTTTCACTTAGCCGAAAAGAATAAAAAAGGTATCGTCATAGTCGTCAACAAATGGGACCTTATCGAGAAAAACAATAAAACCGTTAAAGTCTTCGAGGAGCAAATCCGCGACAAGCTGGCCCCTTTTACCGATGTGCCAATTGTGTTTACTTCGGTTACCGAAAAGCAACGTGTTTTGCGCGTGATTGAAACCGCACAAAAAGTATATGAGAACCGCAGCAAAAAAATCCCGACCTCGAAACTGAACGATGTGATGCTGCCAATTATCGAAAGCTTTCCGCCGCCATCTATCAAGGGTAAATACGTTAAAATAAAATACATCACTCAAATTAAAGGCGTATCGCCGATGTTCGCTTTCTTCTGTAATTTGCCGCAATATATTAAGGAACCATACCAGCGCTTTATCGAAAATAAGCTGCGTGAAAACTTTGATTTTACCGGCGTTCCTGTACAGATATTCTTCAGACAGAAGTAGACCGAACCTTGCTGAACTAAATTTTTCTTTTTGCTGTTGCGTTTTTTTATATTCGTACGTAATATTCTATAAAACAACCTGTTTTATGAAGAACCTATATTACTTATCGATTATTTTAATTGCCTTTACCGCTTGCAAAAAGAGCGACCTTCCCGGTGATAACGGCTGCATCAGCCAGGTAAAACGGATAAATTTTGGAATTAAAAGTTCTGATTCTGTAGCAGCTATCGCTTTGCTTGTGCAAAACGGGATCGCTCATAGTGACCTTCAGCTTTCCTTTGTGGCATTTGATACCGTAAAAACAGATCCATATACCGGCATATACCAGAATGTATTTACCGATCAAATTATTAACGGCCTTCCGGTTCTTTCAGGACACATTTGGTATCAATTTAAAAACGGCGTCCTGCAATCTACAACTGGCCAGAAATATAACTCGGGTGGTATATTTGGTGGCTCGTCACTTTCGCTGTCACAGCTGAGGGAATTGTTTTTAAATGCCGCTGCCAAAAATAACTATGCCGTTTCTTTCAGGGATTCATGCCTCGTTGCCCAATTTGGTTATTATGATTTGAATGCCGCTTCGGGTGGCGCGCCAAATTTGGTAAAAGCATGGAGTGTGACACCGAGAGACTATAATGCTTACCCGCAAGTATTCTTCCGGGACGATAATGGCGCTACGATCCTTTACAGTGGTGGCGTGGTGTTGTATGATGACGCAGCACGTTTGAAACAAAAAACTGTGCAGTAATCCTGTATATGCCTCGACTGGCCCAATTTACCTGTAACCTTTATTAAATCATGGTATGTGCACCCTCAGCATTCAGATTGGCCGCAGGGATATTTTCGCGATGATACCGGTTCTGGTTTTTGGTTTATGCCACTCACTCAAAATCCCCCCTATCATCCTTAGTTGATCGCAGCAATCGCTTTTTTGAGTGTATTATCGTCGCTATTGAGCACCTCGAAGTAGGCTGAGTCGCCCCATTTATACCGGGCGGCATATGCCTTAAGTATCTGTTTGATATTTTCTTTTGACGCTTTTAATTCGGCTGAGTCCATTTCCTTTATCGTTTTTGATGCATAAAGGATAAAAGCATCAAACTGACCGTCGCTTACATTATAGTTCTTCAAAAAAGCATCGTCCGACGAAAATGTATTTAATAGTGGCTGCATCCTGTCGATAACAAATGCGCCGAAAAGCTGCTGTTCGTTCAGTTCCTGCACCAATTGGGTGTTCCCTGCCGTATCAGCCGGAACAAATATATCAGGCAAAATGCCACCACCGCTAAACACCTTCCGGCCCTTTGCCGTGTGGTAAGCTTTTGCATTTTTGAAAGCGCTGTCCGCCAGGTAGCTTTGTTCTGAAAATAGCTCACCCTTTTTCATACGTTCGGCTACCTCATTGCGATAGCTTTCGAGCCCGCCACTGTACGATTTTTGTATTGACCTGCCCGAAGGAGTATAATATCTCGCCACAGTTAAGTTCACAGCCGAACCATCGCCAAAGCCAAATTGCTGCTGCACCAGGCCCTTACCGAATGACCGCCGGCCCACTATAGTCGCCCGGTCAAAATCCTGCAGTGCGCCGGCTAAAATCTCGCTTGCTGATGCCGAGTATTCGTCGATAAGCACGGCTAATTTGCCATTGTGAAATAATCCCGAATCTGTCGCAAAATAGTCGGTCCGTGGTTCATGCACGCCACGGGTATATACTATAAGTTTGCCTTTGTCCAAAAATTCACTTGCGAGTTCGGTTGCCGAATTGAGGTATCCGCCGCCGTTTCCTCTTAGGTCGAGCACCAGTTTAACCATTCCGGCTTTCTGCAATTTTTTGAGTGCAGCTCTGAAGTCGTCGTCTGTAGTGGAAGCAAATTTGCTGATCTTTATATACCCGACACCTGGCGCTGCCATATAGTCTGCATCGAGGCTGCTCAAATCAACGTGACCGCGCTTCACTTTATATATTTTGAGCGATTTATTATCGTCACCTAAGATCGAAAGCGCTATAACCGAATCTTTTTCGCCTTTGAAAACCTTATTTACTGTCTCGGACGAAAGGTGTGTCCCCGAGAATTTTTTCCCGTTAACCTCTACAACCCTGTCGCCTGTTGATATGCCAGCCAGCATGGCGGGTCCACCACTATATACTTGTGTAATGAATAGAGTATCGCGAAGCAGCTGGTATTCTATCCCGATACCATTAAACCCACCATCTAAGCGTTCGTTAATAGATTCAGCCTGTTGCGGCGGCAAGTAAAGCGAATGTGGGTCGAGATTTTGCAAAAGATTATTGACGGTAACGCCTTCAATACTATCCGTATTGACCGAATCGACATAATTATGGTGAACCAGCTGCAATACTTTGGATACTTTATTACCCCTCCCACCCGAAAATCCTGGGCGCACGTTATCACCCAACCAAAAGCCGATGGCAATACCCAACAAAACCAGTATCAGGGACCTTAAAAATATCGACGCAGCTCTCTTCATACTTCCTATCACAAAGTTAAACAATGTGATTTACAGATAATAAATATATAACAATCAATCATTGCTTTTGACGGTTTTTTACGATTTTTGTTATATTAATTTACAAAAAAATGGAAAGAACCACCGAAAGGGACTCCTATTACAGCGACCTTGAACGGATGCCGGTATCAGAAATCCTTAAAAATATCAATAAGGAGGACCATACCGTGCCTGTTGCTGTTGAAAGAGCCATACCGCAGCTTGAAAAGCTGGTAACGGTGGTTGCCGAAAAGATGAAGGCGGGCGGGCGGCTGTTCTACATAGGTGCGGGTACCAGCGGGCGCCTGGGTATTGTGGATGCTTCCGAATGTCCGCCAACTTTTGGCGTCGACTTTGACCGTGTGGTAGGCATTATAGCCGGTGGCGACGGCGCCATACGCAAAGCGGTTGAGTTTGCCGAAGACGATACTGAACAGGCCTGGAAGGACCTATTAGAATATCATATAAACGATGGTGACGTGCTGGTTGGCATAGCTGCGTCAGGTACTACCCCCTATGTGATAGGAGGCCTGCAAATGGCTAATCAAAATAATGTCATTACAGGCTGTATTGTTTGCAATACAGACAGCCCGGTTGCGGCGGAAGCGAGATACCCGGTTGAGGTAGTTACGGGTCCTGAGTTTGTAACCGGGTCAACGCGTATGAAGGCCGGTACGGCGCAAAAGCTGGTTTTAAATATGCTGTCGACCAGTGTCATGATACAGCTCGGCAGGGTGCAGGGCAATAAAATGGTGGATATGCAGCTATCTAACCATAAACTGGTAGACAGGGGCACCCACATGGTAATGAACTATACCGGGCTATCCGAAGAGGCAGCTGCCGAATTGCTTTTAAAGTACGGAAGCGTACGTAAAGCGGTAGAGGAATATATGCACACTAAATGATGTGCGGATTTCAGATATGCGGATGTGCAAATGATTTATAAATTTACGAAATTTAAAAAGCCTTCCGCCTGCTGGGGGAGAGGTTTGAGAGGCCAGGTTAAATGCATGAGATAGAGCCATATTACAAGTGGAGAGATGATTACATCGCATCGGAGGACGAATATTCGCCCTTTTATGCGACGGAATATAATGAGTTTGAGTTTGATAAGCAGATATACAACTACCTGTTGCACCCGCAATGGGATTCGTTCGGGTCAAACACACTGTACTTAAAAGTGTTATTTGCCGATTACGAGCGTCACTATGCCATTGTTGAGTTTATAGGCGAATGGAACGACGCCATCAATAACGATATCATGCTGATGAAGCGCGAATTGCTGGACCTGATGGTTGACAGCGGCATCAATAAGTTTGTGCTGATAGGCGAAAATGTGCTCAATTTTCATTCGTCGGATGATTGCTATTACGAGGAATGGTTCCAGGAAGTGGAAGATGGCTGGGTAGCGGGTGTAAACTTCAGGGAACATGTGATAGCAGAGTTTAAGCGCAATAATATTGACTATTATATCAACTTCGGTGGCGAGCTGGATGACATGATATGGCGTAATTTAAAGCCATTGCAATTCTTCAAATTGGTGGAAGAACAACTGGTAAAAAGACTTAGTTAATGTGCAGGTAGTTGTTATGTCAAATTTTCAGGTCAAATAAGATAGGCATAATTTATGCGTTGAAAGTACATGTACGAAATGATGAATAATTTGCAGATGAAGAAAATTTCCTAAATTCGTAATACTAAAATTAATTTAAAATATGGAAAATCAATTACCGGATTACAGTAATGTGATCCAAATAGATGACGCGGATTCTTCGCGTAAGTTTTTAGCAAATGTCTTTGCGTGGATGTTTGTGGCTTTAGGCATATCAGCAGGGCTGGCTTATGCATTTGCAAATACATCATTAATCACACTGCTGTTTGACAACAGCAGCGGAGTGCTGCAGCCAACCGGTTTAGCATACATCTGTATGTTTGCCCCGCTTGCATTCGTGCTCATCATGAGTTTTGGCATGAATAAGATATCTTATGCCGGCTTATCCGTACTATTTGTATTGTATTCGGCAGTTACAGGCATCAGCTTCTCCTTCATACTGTTAGCTTATACAGCATCGTCAGTATTGGGTGTGTTCCTAACGGCGTCGCTCGTTTTTGGCGTGATGGCTGTCGCAGGGTATACCACCAAAACCGATCTGACCAAATTTGGTTCGCTCATGATTATCGGGCTTATTGGAATAGTAATAGCCAGCCTAATAAACATGTTTTTACGGAGCGACTCATTAGGCTATATCATTAGCTATATCGGGGTTGCTGTTTTTGTGGGCCTTACAGCGTATGATGTTCAAAAACTTAAAAGAATAGGTGCCGGCATTGAGTATGGCGATGCATCATCTAAGAAAATGGCTTTGATGGGTGGGCTAACGCTATACCTTGATTTCATCAACCTGTTCCTGTTCCTGCTGCGTATTTTTGGCAGAAGAAGATAATCTCAATCAATCTCTTTAGAGAAAGCCCCGTCCCAACTCAAGTTGGGACGGGGCTTTTTTATTGGCCTCTTTTTAATAAATTCGTATAAACCAAATCACAATGGAAAGCCAGGTAACCGTAAATCATGAGCAGACAGCTGACAGGTTTCTAACCAGCGTATTTATGTGGATGTTCCTGGCCTTAACCATATCATCCGTATGCCTTTTTCTTTTTAATTATGTCAATTCGTTCATGCGGCTGCTTTTTATGAACGGAAACCCCACCATTCTTGCCTGGTTCTCGATACCGGCGCCGGTTATATTGGCATTGATCATACGCCATGGTATTAACAGGATATCCTATGCCGGGCTATGCGTCCTATTTGTAATTTATTCGGCCCTTGTCGGCATCTGTTTTTCCTTTGTCCTGCTGGATTGGGTCGACTCCTCATTACTCGGCGTGTTTTTAGTTTCGGCCATTATATTCGGTATTATGGGCGTTGCCGGGTACGTCACCAAAACTGATCTTTCAAAATTCCGTTCATTGTTAATGATGCTGGTCATGGGTATCCTGATGGCTATGATAGTCGTATTTTTTCTCCCTGGTTTGGAGCTACAGTTTTGGGTTAGCTGCCTTGGAGTTACGGTATTTTTAGGGCTAACCACCTTTCACATGCAGGACATCAAGAGCCAGGGCGAAAGCATTGATCATAACGACCCTTCAACAAAAAAAATGGCCCTGCTGGGCGGGCTTACACTTTACTTTGATTTCATGAACCTGTTTGTTTTTTTAATAAAGATGTTGGGTACAAGCGAGTAAAATTCTTTGAAATAAAAGCTACATTTGAATACACCCAACATTCACAAAAAAATAAAAGCATGAAAAAAATCCTATCAATTTGCTGTTTACTTATCGGATTAACGTCAGTAAACTATGCTCAAACCGCCCACCCAACTATAACCGACCCGGCTGAAAAAGCAAAAGGCTTACAGAAGCAATTGAAATTATCCGATGCCCAAACAGCTAAAATAGCCGCCATTTACAAGGAATCGGCCGAGAAATTTGAAAAAATTAAAACAGCCGAACATGGCAATACCAATAAAATGACGGAGGCTATAAAACCTTTACGCGCCGCGACAATTAAAAAGATAAAAGGGATATTGACGCCTGCCCAGGCTGTTAAATATGATAAACTGATAAAAGATACCAGCGCCGCTGGTGGCAGCGGGTGGAGCGATGGATGGAGTGCAGCGAGTTAGTTTGCTCGAATAAAAAGATGTTTAGTAAAATGCCCCTGGGAGTCCCGGGGGCATTTTTGTTTTATGTGCATTTTGTGGCATTCATCAAGCAATTGCCCTGCTTAATGTAAAATATTTCCCTGCCTCTGGCTTTCCTTATTTCTTAGTGATGTAATTCATTTTACTCATTAATCAAAAAGGAAAAATCATGGAACACGAACAAAACGGGGAACATTATTTAAATGATGACCATCACGACGGTATAGACAGGCGCGGCTTTTTGGAATGTATGGCATGGGCCGGTACAGGTGTGATCTGGATGATGACCGGCGGCATTTTAAAATCATACAGCATGAGCCAAATGATAGACAAAACTACCGGCGGTATCAAAAAAGGATTGATCATGCCAAAATCTGATTTCAGCTTTGTGCAGATCAGCGACAGCCATATCGGTTTCAATAAAGCGGCCAACCCGGATGTTACGGGCACACTGCAGGCAGCCATTGCCAAGATAAACGCAATGCCTGTAGCACCATCATTCATGCTGCATACCGGCGACCTGTCGCACCTGGCACAGGCAGACGAATTTGATACCCTGGATCAATCCCTGAAAAGCGTAAAAACAGGCAACATATTTTATGTGCCGGGAGAGCACGATCTGACCGACCATGGTAAATTATATCTTGAACGTTACGGCAAAGGCACAAAAGGTGATGGCTGGTACAGTTTTGATTCGCATGGCGTGCATTTTATAGGACTGGTAAATGCCATGGTGCAGGTTGACGGTGGTTTGGGGCTTTTGGGCACCGATCAGTTGAAGTGGCTGGAAGATGACCTGAAGAAATATTCAAACAGCACACCCATTGTCGTATTTGCACACATCCCGCTCTGGGCGGTTTACCCGCAATGGGGCTGGGGAACCAAGGACAGTGAGCAGGCTTTGGCTTTGTTAAGGCGCTTTGGTTCGGTATCGGTTTTGAACGGGCATATCCACCAAACGATTCAAAAAGTTGAAGGTAACATTACTTTCCATACCGCTATGTCGACCGCGTTCCCGCAGCCTGCCCCAGGCTCAGCTCCATCTCCCGGCCCAATGAAAGTCCCTGCCGAAAAACTCCGCAGCGTATTGGGATTAACCAGCGTTAACTACGTTGAACATCATCATACCCTCGCGGTAACGGATTCACCTTTAATAGAAGCAAGCGCCCAGTAGGTTTATGAAAAAGTTAATATTATTTATGTTGCTGGCTGTAGCCGGAAGCAATGTCTTTGCCCAATACAAACCCGTGGACCAGGCCTCATCGCTACAGTTCACTATCCAAAACTTTGGTTTTGATGTGACGGGCACATTTACGGGATTAAAAGGCAATATTAATTTCGATCCCAAAAATCCGGCTGCGAGCACCTTTGATGTTACCATTGATGCTAATACCGTTAATACAGACAACTCTTTACGTGATAGCCACCTGCGCGACAACAGCTATTTTGATGTAAAGAATTACCCGGTAATTCATTTTGTATCAACGAAAATAACAGGCAAAAATGGCGCGTATATCCTATCCGGGAAGCTGACGATAAAGAAGCAGACCAAAGATATCTCATTCCCTTTTACGTCATCACCTGCTAATGATGGCTACTTGTTTAAGGGCACATTTAAAATAAACCGTAAGGATTTTAATGTTGGCGGCACAAGCACCATATCTAATGAGTTGGAAGTAGCCTTGAGCATAGTCGCCAAAAAAGTATAACTATGAAGAATATCCGTAAACTATTGGTGATTGGAGCGCTTGGGCTTGCCGTGAGTATAAGCGCGGTGGCTACAAGTGCTCCAAAGCCCGCCGCCGATCATTATAAAAACCTGCAGGTGCTACCCAAAAACACTACCGAAGCACAGATGAACAAGATCATGGTGGGTGAATTTGAAGACGCTTTGGGCGTATCGTGCGGATTTTGCCATGCGGCGAATAAGGATGGCGACGGGCTGGATTATGTAAGTGACGTCAAGCCTGAAAAGCAGATCGCCCGGCAGATGCTCCGCATGACGCTGAGCCTGAACCGGGATTATTGCAAGATCGATACCCCAATGGTTGGTACAGCCAACATTGTGATTACCTGCAATACCTGCCACAAAGGCGATACTTTTCCTGATGGGACTGGTGCGGGGCAGTGAGTGGTTGATTAAGTTGAATAGTTAACTGAAGTTAGCAACTATTCAACTTAATCCAACTCAATCAACCATTCAACTTACCTCTTTATAATCCTATCCTTCAAAATCTCATTCAACACTTTTTCCCGCAGGTTTTGACTGATGGTGATCTTCTCGTTACCCAAATTGATCATATTCCCGTCGATGCTTTTGATCTTGCTGCGGTTCACAATAAATGATTTGTGCACTTTGATAAACTGGCTTTCGGGCAATTGTTCCTCCAAACTTTTGAGGGTGATGTAAACGATCATCTTTCGGCCAGGTGTGTATAGAATCACGTAATTCAGCATCGATTCGGCATATAGTAAATCATCATAATTTACTTTTTCAATCTGGTTGTCGCATTTGATAAAGAAATGATCATTCCGCGGTTGCTGCGATGCAGATAAGCGCTGCTTATTATCATAAACTTCTTTGGCCTTATTACATGCCTTTAAAAACCTGTCGAAAGGAATTGGTTTAACCAGGTAATCCAGCACATCCAATGAAAAAGCTTCTACGGCATATTCGGCGTAAGCCGTCGTCATTATAATGCTGGCTGTATTTTTGGAGTTTTTTAAAAAATCAATGCCATTGATCGTTGGCATATTGATGTCGAGGAAGATCACATCTACCGGGTTTTCGCTCAGCAATTTAATGGCTTTGGCAGGATTTTCGGCCTGGCCAACCAGCTCCAAAAAATCAATATCACCGATAAACTCTTCAATGAGTTTACGGGCGATAGGCTCGTCATCAATGATCACACATTTTAATTTCATTCCAGTTCAATTTCCAGGTTTGCTTGGTAATAGCCTTCTTGCTGTTCGCCAGCAAGAGTGTATTTACCGGGGTACAAGAGTTCGAGCCTTCTTTTTAAGTTAACCAGCCCTATACCCCCAGTGCCAGGCATACGCGACCTTTGCATCTGTTCCGTTGTATTGCAGATGTGGAAGCTAAAAACATTGTCTTTCACGGTTATTTTGATGGTAATGCTATTGGGCTTATCCGAAAAGTTGCTTACAAATTTAAAGGCGTTCTCGATCAAAGTAACCAATAGAAGCGGCGCGATTTTATGATCACCGGGCGAGCCGCAGGTGTCGATGTTAACGATAAGGTTTTCGTCCTTGCGGATCTGCTGGAAGGCTACGTAATTGCGGATATAGTCGATTTCTTTCTCCAGGCTCACTTTATCCCCGCTGCAATCATACAATTGGTAGCGCAACAAACCTGAGAATTGTAGCAGGATATTCCGTGCCGTTTGATTGCTTTTATCAATATGGCCGTAAATGGAATTCAGTGAATTGAAAAGTGCATGGGGATTTATCTGTGCCTTTAAAAAATCCAGCTCGTGCTTTACGCGCTCCTTTTCCATGATGGCCATTTGCTGCTGGTCGTATATGCGGTCGAAGATCATCTTCCCAAACACGATGAGTTCGACCCAGATAAAAATATTCACCACGGAGTTGAGATATAAAGCGCCAAATGCAACCTTCGGCCCATTGGTAAAAACATACTTGCTCATCTGAACCGAAACAAGCGACCGCAGCAGTGCCGAAACCGCGATCAACAGCACCATAAATATCACGAATAGTGCGTATTGTTTCCGCTTCAAAAATCGCGGGACAATGAAATAGGTAGCGGTGTAATAATCGGCGGTGATAAATATGAGGTAGCAAAATTGTACCGTCAGTGTTCGATTGAGCGAAAAGGAGTAATTGCGAAAAACAAACACCCAAAGCAGGTACACCACCAGCCAGAACAAACTGTGATAGATAAAATTATGTCCCTTTTTGAACATTTGCATGTTCAAAGGTATTAATGTGATCTGTGGTTTCTCATTTTATTACATCAAGTACGCTGAATGCGTGATGAAAGTGGGTTTAGCAACTAGCTATCAGTTGTCTAATGAACCAATCGCTTCCGAGGGTGTCAACACAGGTAAGGTGCTTTTTTTGAAATCTTTTGTATCGCGTGTTACAATGAAATCGATCTTGGGTTTGCTAAGGGCACAATAATATTGAATCGCGTCCTCATAGTCCTTGAAGTCTGTTTTTAACGATTGCTTGATAATGGTCTTAGTTACATCGATTACGTCGGTCATTTCTTCTAATTCTTCCAATAATTTTATTGCGGCATTATTAGTTAGCGATTGCCTGAGAATGTAATAAATGTTATTGTAAGAAATTGCTGAAACATAAAGCTTAACTTTCCCATCTAGGCTAAGATCAAAAAGTTTGGCTGCATGTAATGAAAACGGCTGCCGGTCTGCTAAAAAATCGATGGCAACGTTGGTGTCCATGAAAATATGTCTCATGACTACATGTATTTTTTAATCAAGGCATTTCCGATTTCTTTTTTGTAATCAAAATCTTTCGGCAATTTGATTACGCCTTTTAATCTGGCTACTCTAGCCGAGATATCTTCGGTTGTTATTTCCTGGACAGATATTGATTTTAAATAATTTTCTACTATATCTGATAAACTCTTTCCTTTCTGACGAGCATATTTTTTTGCGGAATCGATTACTTCACCTTCAATCGTAAGTGTTAGCTTTGTTGTCATTGCACGTGTAAATTGTCAATCAAATATACGTATATTGGGTTATTAATTAAAGAAATTATTTATTATTTTTTCAGAATACGCTAGTTCTGTCATCCAACTATCGCCAGAATAATTTACTTAAAGGCTGTTCTTTATATGTTAATTACTTTTATTTTTCAACACTTTATTAAGGCAATTCGTTTCAACCTATATTAGTAATAGTTCTTTGCCATACGTTGTTCCCGTTATCAATTTTTAACGTGCCTTTGTGCATTCCATACGCTGCCTGCGGCAGGCAGCGTAAACTAATGAAGTTATATAAACCGGGTCGAAGTTCTTTGAAATTGCCATGATACGGATATGGTTTTTGCGGCCGGAATACACCGGAACTAACCGTCAAAATCATGAAACAGCGAAAACATCTCAAAAAAAAGCTGCAGAAGTTTTATGCAAAGAATTGCAAACAACTTTCAAGAACGGAACGGTGGGTTTTAAAATTGCTGATATTCAGAATGCGCAAAACAGGTAGATCAAAACTATTGTTGGCCTGGCTGAAGCTCCTCAAAACGGCATTGCATTTTTGGATTTACTGATTCAAGACCCGGTTCATTTTATTTTAATTTATGGCTTCACAATTAATCGCAGAACTACAAATATCCAAATCGTTCGTTTCCCATTTGAGCAAAAATCCTACAAAGTTTTACTTCGGAAAGGAGCGCTCAAAAATGAAGTTTGGCCGTGAACAGCGTGACGATCAAGGATATCCTAAAAAGAGATTCACATTGGCTCCTATCTCTTTTTTAAAGTCTAAACAAAGAGCAATAAATAAATATTTACAACAAATAAAGTTGCCAAAATGCATGTTTGGCGCTGTTGTAGGGAAAAACAATATCAAAAATGCACTAAAGCACGTTTACGCTGATTATTTTTTTACCGTTGATTTGAAGGATTTCTTTCTCAACATTAGCAATAAGCAAATAAATCGAGCATTGCGAAGTCACGGATTTTTGTGGGAAGATGCAAGATTGATTACTAAGCTTTGCACTACAAACAGATGTTTACCGCAAGGTGCTCCTACTTCAAGTACATTAGCAAATATTGCATTCGCCCAAACGGCCGCACTTTTAGAAAAGTTTTGTATTGAAAGAGATATTACTTTTACTGCTTTTGTAGACGATCTCACGTTTTCAGCTAAACACGACTTCAGTAATTACAGAAATCAGATACTTAATATAATTAGGCAAAACGGGTTCTATCCAAACAATAATAAAATTCACTACAGACACAAGAGTTGTGAAATTACAGGGCTGATTGTTAAAAATCAGAAGTTATGGCTGGAAAAAGAAATGCTGAGTCATATTGATAATCCCCAAATAAAAGCCTATTCTGACAATATCGAACGACATTTCACTATTCACAAAAGCACCCAACAAAAAAGGCCCTGAAATCCGGAGCCTTAAATATCAAAAATCAGCGTAATCTTTAAACGGCGTAGCCCTCTTGAGCGCCTTAAAAATAAGCGCATTGCGAAAAATCACACCAATCAACGGTCTTATTTAGTCACGTACATCACTTCCTTAACCGCTTTGATCACTCTTTCAGGATTTGGAAGATACTCTTGTATCAATGTAGGCGCATAAGGCAGCGGAACATCACCACCCATGATGCGCAGGATTGGTGCATCCAAATAATCAAACGCATCCTTCTGTACCTTGAAGGCGACTTCGGTTGCGATAGAACCTAAAGGCCAGCTTTCCTCAACAATCACCAACCGGTTTGTCTTTTTAACCGAGTTAATTACTGTTTCATAATCAATCGGGCGTACAGTACGCAAATCGATTACTTCAGCATGGATACCTTCTTTTTCCAGTTCGGCAGCAGCAACGTTAACTACTTTCATGATCTTACCAAAACCCACGAGGGTTACGTCAGAGCCTTCTTTGGTTACGTTAGCTTTACCAAGCGGTATATAATAAGTTTCTTCAGGCACTTCGCCTTTATCGCCATACATTAATTCTGATTCCATGAAGATAACCGGGTCAGGATCAATTATGCATGACTTTAATAACCCTTTTGCGTCATACGGATTAGAGGGAACAACCACCTTTAAACCCGGGCAGTTGGCATACCAGTTCTCAAAGCACTGGCTGTGTTGCGAGCTTAGCATACCCGCATTACCCGTTGGGCCGCGGAACACGATGGGAACCGAAAACTGCCCGCCGCTCATTGACATGATCTTGGCGGCGCCATTGATGATTTGATCTATAGCTACCAGCGAAAAGTTGAACGTCATGAACTCAATAATCGGGCGAAGACCGTTCATCGCCGAGCCTATGCCTATACCGGCAAAACCCAATTCAGAGATGGGAGTGTCTATCACCCGCTTTGCACCAAATTCATCCAGCATACCCTGGCTCACTTTGTAAGCGCCGTTATATTCGGCAACTTCCTCGCCCATCAGGTATATTTTATCATCCTTACGCATCTCTTCGACCATTGCTTCCCGAAGCGCTTCTCTGAATTGTATTTCTCTCATTATTTTTCTAAAAATGAATTTTTTGCGAACGCAAATATAGCTATTGAAGTTTTAAAAACAATTGTCCGGTAAAGTAACAATTGCCTGATAATCGCGAAACCTTAAATTGTGGTATTATACTGACCTTTTTCAAGCAACCGAATGTACTTATTGCAGAAATAAAGTGGTATAAATCCAATCACACCAAACGAACAATCGATCAGCCGCCAAAAAAACGGAATACCCCGGATAGTGCCGGCAATAAATGCCAGAGGAAATATCGCAATGCAGGCGATCATACCAAAATGAATAACCCAAATGTTCCTTACGGGATCTCTAAGCGGACCGATAAATACCACTGCTATAACCAAATGCGCAAAAGCCAGCCAATCCGTACCATAACTCAGCCAGGGGAATTGGGTGTTAGTCGCTTTTACTGCACTGTAAATAGTGTTTATCCAATTGGCCATTGCGCCGTTTGGCGACAAATGAGCCTTTAATAAAGCGAGCTCGCTTTCAAGCGGAAAGGCGGTTATGCCGCTTAGCACAAGACCTATTATAATTACCCAAAGGCATATTTTAATTCGGCGCTGCAAAACGGTTTTGTCCATGTCTACTTCCTTTCACCCTGCATTTTTGATGCAATTTGTAAAGCTAAGTAAGCGTTAGCAATACCACCTGTTTTACACAGGGTAGTAAAATCAACAAGTGTATGCGTGCCTGGCTTGTAAACCATGGTGCCGGTTAGTGGGGTAGTCGATTCCATAATGGCTTCTTTGATCTGTTTCGCGCTCAAATCGGGATAGTATTCTAAGATCAGGGCGGCGATACCCGTTACAATGGGCGACGAAAAACTAGTACCGTCATCCGTAACGGTTTCGGCATTCATATCAATCGAAGTAATTTTAACGCCTGGTGCAAACACGTCAACATTCCTTTTGCCGTAGTTACTAAACTCCGTAGCCAGGCTTGTGTCCGGCTTCAACCCAGAGGCACCTACGTTTATCACGTTATCAGCGTCATCGGCCGAGCCATCTTCAAAAATATCGTTCGGGTACTCAGGCTTAGCGTCCATATTCTGGTTATCATTACCCGCCGCCTGAATCAAAAGCACGCCATGAGCGGCGGCATATTTAAATGCTTCATCCACCCAGGCTTTGTGTGGCGATATCTTTTTGCCGAAACTCATGTTGATGATCTTCGCGCCATGGTCAACGGCAAAATGAATAGCGTTGGCCTCGTCTTTATCATACTCATCACCCACCGGAACGGCTTTAATGATCATGAGCCTCACATTATCAGCCACGCCATCAATCCCGTAACCATTATCGCGTTTGGCGCCAACCAAACCAGCCACTTCGGTACCATGCGAAGCATCGTCAAATTTCAGAATGTTACTTCCATAGGGTTTATCATGTAAAGAATCCGGATTATCACCAACTATTCGCTTACGCCCCTCCAAATCCGGACTGATATCATTGTTAAGCTTTGTGAGATATTCATTCATTTCCTTGATCACCTTCACGTTAGTGCTCGTGGAAACATCCTGGCTGAATGCGATCAGCCATAGATTTTTTATTTGAGCGAGCGTATCGTTACTTGAGGTGATGTGTTCAATATCTGCCCGTGTAAAAGTCTCGTCGTTTTTCAAATTAAGCAGGTGACGAACATAACCGCTGGTTTGTACTAACGCATTCATAATCGGCGATAGCTGCGCCAGTTCCGTTCGTGCCATAGTTAAAGTGGAGTCGTATTGCGTTTTTACACGTTTCCAAAAAGCATACTCTTTTTTATCGGGTGCGGTTGTTTCGGTTAAGCCGAGGTATTTATCTTTCAGTTTATGATATTGCCGTACTTCTTCTTCCGTCTCGTTAAAATCGCATTTTCTGCCGGCACCGCCGAGGAAATTCCAGCCGTGCACATCACCGGGATAATTTTTATCTTTTTCAGGATTTACCCATAATACCCCCTGCAAATCCTGCTGCAAGGTATCGCAGCCGCTATCGATAATCGCTACAACCACCGTTTGACTTTTTTTACCCTGCAAAAACTGGTAGGCCTTGCTAAGGCTAATGCCGAAATAACCGTCGGCTTTTAAATCAAGCGCGAACCAATTCTTAGGTGGGTCGGGCTGAAATGCAGGTGACTGTTGTGCAAGCGCAGTATGGATAACCAGTAAAAAGGCGAAAAGGCAGCTTATAAAGTATTTAAGGGGCTTATGCATTCTTTATTTATTATGAGCTACAGATCGAATTTGATGCCTTGCGCTAATGGTGATTTTGTTGAATAATTAATGGTATTGGTTTGACGTCTCATATAAACTTTCCACGCATCGGAACCCGATTCACGCCCGCCGCCGGTTTCCTTTTCGCCCCCAAAGGCCCCCCCTATCTCTGCACCCGAAGTGCCTATGTTTACGTTGGCTATTCCGCAATCAGAACCTGCGTACGACAAAAATTGTTCTGCCTCGCGCAAATTGTTGGTCATGATAGATGACGAAAGCCCCTGCGGCACACCGTTTTGCAGGGCTATGGCCTCGTCAAGGTCAGTATATTTTATCAAATAAAGTATTGGTGCAAACGTTTCGTGCTGTACTATATTATAATGATTCTCTACTTCGGCAATACAAGGCTTCACATAGCAGCCCGAAGCATAGGCTTCGCCTTCCAGTTTGCCGCCCTCGACAACAAGCTTTCCACCCTCGGCTTTGCATTTTTCTATCGCATCAAGGTACATGCTTACGGCATCTTTATCAATCAGCGGTCCCATGTGGTTATGCTCATCCAAAGGGTTGCCTATGCGGATATGCCCGTAAGCTTTTACCAGTTTTTGTTTGAATTGCTCATAAACACTTTCGTGGATGATCAGCCTGCGTGTAGAGGTGCAACGCTGCCCGGCAGTGCCCACCGCGCCAAATAATGCACCCACCAACACGGTATCTATATCCGCATACTGACTCACAATAATGGCATTGTTGCCGCCGAGCTCCAATAAACTGCGTCCAAGCCTCGCACCAACAGCGGCGCCAACGGCTTTACCCATCCGGGTTGAACCTGTAGCCGATACCAATGGAACCCTTTTATCATTCGACATTAATTCGCCGACGATCCTATCGCCAATAATTAAACAGGATACGCCTTCGGGTACATCATTCCGTTCAAAAACTTCCTGAACAATATGCTGGCAGGCGACTGCCGTCAGTGGCGTTTTTTCCGATGGTTTCCAAACGCATACATCGCCGCAAACCCATGCCAATGCAGCGTTCCAGGCCCATACCGCTACCGGGAAGTTGAACGCCGAAATTACACCGACGATCCCCAGCGGGTGGTATTGCTCATACATCCGATGCTCCGGCCTTTCGGAGTGCATAGTCAACCCGTACAGCTGGCGACTCTGCCCTACCGCAAAATCGCAGATATCAATCATTTCCTGTACCTCGCCGTAACCTTCCTGCAGGCTCTTGCCCATTTCGTAGGATACTAAAGCGCCCAGTTCCTGTTTTTTGTCGCGTAAAGCCTGGCCAACCTGGCGCACAATTTCGCCCCGTTTAGGAGCGGGTACGGTACGCCATTTTTTGAAGGCTTCAGCTGCTTTTTCTATTACTTTATTGTAGTCAGCCTCTGTCGCCATTTTAACTGAGGCAATCTTTTTACCGTCAACAGGCGAGTAAATCGTTTTTATATGGTCACCTTCACTGCTGCCCCAATGGCTGCCCGTACTAAAAGCGCCATTATTGTCGTTTATATGTAAACGATTAAGAATTTCAGAAATATCGAGGCTCATAATTGTATTTTTGTCAAAGGTAAAAATCTTTAAGGCAATTTAACATCAACTCGTCCACTGCCGGCAAAACATCAATTTGCTTTTCATTTATTATCAGGCAATTGTAAAAATCCCTGTTAAAAATGTCCGAATGTTGATAACTTAATTGCTATAGCGATACTTACTTGTCGTAATTTGAGACAGCAAAAGCCAAAAATAAACCCTGATTTTAGACTATTGGGCAGGTGGCAGCTCGCGTTCTGAAAAATATATTGAATGGAAGAAGACTTTGAATTTGGATTCACCGAGGACCCCAAGTTTTCGGTTGAACGTTACGAAGAAATGATTCGTAATCATGACCAGTATTTTTTTGATGCGCAGGCGTTTGAGAACATTATCGACTACTACATCGAAAAGAATGACCCGGCGAAAGCCCTGCAGGTTGTAGAATACGCTTGCAACCAGCATCCTTTCGCCGCTGTATTTTTAATCAAACAGGCACAGCTGTTTGTCGTCACCAATCGTGTTAGCGATGCTTTCGTTTCGTTAGAAAGAGCGGCTCTCCTGGAGGCTTCAGACCCGGATATTTATATCATCCGCGGAAACCTGTATGAGAACATGGAGCGTTATGCCGAGGCCCTGGAGAACTACGAAAAAGCACTGGGCCTTGCCGACGATACGGACGAGATATTGCTGCATATTTCCTATGTGTACCAAAACATGGGCGACTATGAAACCGCCATTACTTACCTGAAACTGTGCTTGCAGCAGAACATGGAAAACCAGGACGCTTTATACGAGCTGGCTTTCTGTTATGATGTGATGGACAACCAGGAGGAGAGTGTGCAGTTTTACCAGCAATATATCGACAGCGAGCCTTATAGCTACGCTGCATGGTATAATTTGGGTAACGCCTATACCAAACTCAGCCTGTTTGAAAAAGCGATTGATGCGTACGATTATGCCATCCTGATCAAAGACAGCTTTGCGTCAGCTTACTTTAACAAAGGTAATGCCCTGGTAAATCTCGAGAAATACGCAGAAGCCATAGACGTCTACCGTCAGACCTTCGAGTACGAACAACCTAATGCCGATACCTACTGTGCCATCGGCGAGTGCTATGAGAAACTGGAGCAAATGGACGATGCCCGCGCTTTCTACAAAAAAGCGGTTAAGATGGATTCCAAATTGGCTGATGGCTGGTTCGGTATCGGTGTGACTTTGGATTTTGAAGAACGTTATTTTGAGGCGCTGCATTTTTACAAGAAGGCCCTCGACCTGGATATTGCCAATGCCGACTATTGGTTTGCTATCGCTGATGCGGAATACAAATTGGGCCACATAGCCGAGGCTGAACAAGCTTATGAAAAAGTGGTTGAGCTAAACCCGATAGATGTAGATGCCTGGCTGGATTACTCCTCTATCATGTATGAACAGAGTCGGTTAGTCGATGCCGTTGAAGTAATGGCGCAGGCTATTAAAAATAACCCGGATTCAGCCGAACTTTACTATCGCATGGTGGCTTATCTATTTGCTGCCGGGGATTATAAAGAAGCTTTGAACCATTTAGAAATGGCATTGGCGTCGGACCCGGAAAAGCATTATATCCTGTTTGATTATTTGCCCCAGTTACAAAAGAATAAAGTGATATTGGATATCATTAACCGGTACACCAAATAGGCTAAACGACATTAATTTCGATACCAAAAAGAAAAACCCCCGCAAAACGGGGGTTTTTCATATCAACATCACCTATCCAATTTATTTTGCTGTTCCAGCCTATTATTAATAGCACAGCTGCTTGCTTCGGCCATATCACTGCCAATATGCTCAAAACTGACTAAGACACCATTTGGCCCCAGTTTTTGGAGCTTGTTATTTTTCACTTGTATGTTGATACCGTTAAGGGAATATATACCGCCAGAAACATTGGCTAAACGGCATTCATCTATTAAAACATTAGTGCAGCCGGTTAATTTAACCGCCAATTTATCTGAGTTACCCAACTCACATTGGGTGATATGAATATTGTAGCAATTAACCAGCTCTATACAAGAAAACGCCCCGCCATTTATTGAATAGGCACAAATGGTTATATCATGTACTCCATTAAGCGAGATGGGCCGCGACACCCTATATTTCAAATTTTCCATCCTTACAAAATTTCAATTGCCAGTCTTTTTTTTACGCGATCCTATACGCATTATATAATCAATGTAATCATGAAACCATTGTAGTGATTTGGTTTACACAACTAAAGTCAGACTCAGATTTAGGAAGCTTTTCATTACCTCTAATTTCTTTGCGAAAAAAATCATCTACGCATTAATTTGCACATCTGCATATTTGCACATCTGCACATTTTTAATAATCTTTGTATCATTAGTACTTTTTGTTATAGTCTATAACTAAATGTAAACACCTATGGATTACCCACTAACAAGTATTCCCGCACTTATAGAAACCCCTATGAACTACCCATTGAGCAATCTTCCCGACCGTACTGCTAAACCCCGCAGCAGTGGCATTACTATGGTAATGGACAAAGGGTTGAGTTTGCGCCAGGTAGAGGATTTCCTTGAAGTTGCCGGCCCGTATACAGATATAGTAAAACTCGGCTGGGCCACTTCCTATGTTACTCCCAATTTGGATGAAAAGTTAAAACTATACGCCGAAGCAGGCATCCCGGTTTATTTTGGCGGGACCTTGTTCGAGGCATTTGTTATACGTAACGAGTTTGACCAATACCGTCGCATTCTGGATAAATACCAGATGCAATATGCTGAAGTATCCGATGGTTCGATAGAAATAGAGCACGAGATCAAATGCGATTACATTCGCAGACTGACCGAGCAGGTAACGGTAATATCAGAAGTTGGCTCCAAAGACGTGACCAAGATTTTCGCTCCTTATAAATGGATAAAGTTAATGAACGCCGAGATTGAAGCCGGCGCCTGGAAGGTAATAGCCGAAGCACGTGAAAGCGGCAATGTAGGCATCTATCGTGATTCGGGAGAAGTAAGGCAGGGGCTGGTTGATGAGATATTAACCCAGATACCCGAAGAAAAAATCATTTGGGAAGCTCCGCAAAAAGCGCAGCAGGTTTGGTTCATTAAATTGATCGGGGCTAACGTAAGCCTCGGTAATATTGCCCCAGCGGAAGTTATACCGCTGGAAACGTTACGCCTGGGTATACGCAGCGATACGTTTGATCATTTTTTGAATCTCTAAAAGATATATTTTGCTTAACTGATCGGGCCTTCGGATAATATCCGGGGGCTTTTTGTTTCATAAGATGGTTCTACGCCAGCACCAACCCCTCTTTCAACGCATTCTCATAAGTCTCCTCATTAAATCGATAATAAGCAGGTGAGCGATGCGCGCCTATATTCCTTTTTTCATCCAGTTTGACGATGAGCCCCAGGGAGATCAGTTTATTGGGGAAGTTAGAAGCATTGAGTGTTTTACCCGACATTACCTCATAAAACCGTTTAATTTCCTTCAGGGTGAATTTCTGGTGCAGCAGGTTTTTCCCTATCGGGAAATGATACAGGTGCATCCGCATGGTGGATAATGCTTCGCCAACCATTTCGTCATGGTCAAAGCCTAATGGCGGCAGATTGTCTACCGGGAACCAGCGGCATTCGCTGGATATATAATCAGCCTTCGGTTTCGCATTCATAATGTCAGTTATCGCATAAAATCCTACCGATACCGTTTCGCCGGTAAGCCAGCCCATGTCCGTTATTTTTATCCCGGTCAATTCAAAAAGCTTATCACCATCAACCGAGTGCGGGCTGTTTCGGCCGGGGTCACCAAAGGTTTTAAATTGCTTCAAAAAAAGGTTTTCAATGCCGGTCCGTTCTGCCGTTATTCTTGCTGCTGCCTGGTCCAGGTTCTCGTTGTTCTTTACGTAACCGCCCGGAAGGCACCATTTTGTAAATATTTTGTTTTTAACAAGCAGCAAATGGAGCTCGCCGCTGTGATAGCCGAAAATAGCGCAGTCTATCGTCAGGTTCGGGCGGTAATCTACATAGCCTTTGTAAAAAAAGTCCTGTATCTCCTGTAAGGTTTCCATATCCTGCACTAAGAAAAAATTTATTTATTAAATTTTAATAAATGTAAAAATAAAATTACATACCTTCATTTATTATTTTTTAATAAATGTGTTGAAGACCAATTTCAGCCAATCCAATTAACCAAATTATAGCCACATGAGAATTGATAAGCCACTTAAGTACGCAGCAGGGGCAGGGGCGCTGATAGCTGTACTGGCCTTCGCCAAAAGCAAGGTCGAAAACATACTGGCCCCCGAAGTTATTGCTCAATCCAGCCTCATTCGCACCGATGGCAACATCATGTACGTCGACCTCAATAAAAATGGTAAGCTTGATGTGTATGAGGATCCAACAAGGCCAATCGAGGACCGTATCCAGGACCTGCTGAAAAAAATGACCATAGAAGAAAAAGCAGGTATGATGTTTTACTCGCCTATCCGTGTGAACGCTGATGGGTCGATAGAAGATAAACCGGCCAGCGGTTTACTGGCAAGCTTGTCACCAGTTGGGGTTAATGAGATCGACAAACACCACATTACCCATTTTAACCTGTTCGCAGTACCCGCGCCTGATACCCTGGCAATATGGTACAATAAGATACAGAAATATGAACAGGAAAAAACGCGGCTGGGTATTCCGCTTACTATAGCATCAGACCCAAGGAACCAGGGCGGAGCAGGGATTTTCGCGATGTCAGCAAAAACTTTTTCCATGTGGCCCGACCCGCTCGGTTTAGCCGCTATTGGCGACGATAACGAAACTGAAAAATTCGCTGACATTTCGAGACAGGAGTACCTGGCAACCGGCATCAGGCAGGGTTTACACCCCCAAGTTGATTTATCCACCGAGCCCCGCTGGCCAAGGATAGCGGGTACCTTTGGAGAGGATGCCGCGTTATCATCACGCATGACTGCCGCTTATATAAAAGGCTACCAGGGCGAAAAACTTGGCCCGAACAGTGTTGCCATGATGACCAAGCATTTTCCAGGCGGTGGCCCACAAAAGGACGGGCTTGATCCGCACTTTAACTTTCAAAAGGGTGAAGTTTACCCGGGCAATAATTTCAAATACCACCTGATACCGTTCGAAGCTGCTTTCAAGGCAGGAACAGCAGCTATTATGCCGTATTACGGCGTGCCAATGGGGCAAAAGGACATACCCGAAGTAGGCTTTTCTTATAACAAAGCTATCATTACAGAGCTTTTACGCAAAAAATACCATTACGATGGCGTGGTTTGTACCGACTGGGGCCTGGTTACCGATTCAAGGCTGGGTTCGATCAACTTCCCGGCGAGGGCATGGGGTGTTGAGAACCTGAACACAGAAGAGCGTGTGCAAAGAATTATAGACGCCGGTGTTGACCAGTTGGGCGGCGAAAACCTGCCGGATGTTATTGTGAAGCTGGTAAAAGAAGGTAAGTTGACTGAAAAGCGTATTAATGAGTCAATAACAAGATTACTGCGTTTGAAATTCGAGCTTGGCTTGTTTGACAATCCTTTTGTGGATGAGAAAAAAGCAGCCGCTATTGTGGGCAGCGACGAATTTATGAGGGCCGGCCAGGATGCTATGCGCAGGTCGCTAACCTTGTTGAAAAATGATGGCCATGCACTTCCGTTAGCGCCAGGCAAGCTGAAAATTTATGTCAAAAACATCGACCTGAAGGTTGCCGCACAATATGGCACCATTGTTAGTGATCCAAAGCAGGCCGATATTGCCATCATCAGGTTACAAACGCCAAACTACCCGATCGCTGAAGCCAAAGGCAATTTTATAGCAGGAATGTTCCATTGGGGCGACCTGGATTTTAAGGGTAAACAATTACAGGATATACTTGACCTGGAAAAAACTGTGCCAACTGTGGTTGACATTTATATGGACCGCCCGGCGGTGATCCCTGAGATAAGTAAAAATGCAAAAGCACTGTTCGCCAGTTTCGGATCAAGCGATGCCGCGCTGCTTGACGTTGTTTTTGGCAAGTATAAGCCAGAAGGCCACCTGCCTATCGAAATGCCGTCATCAATGGAGGCAGTTCGCAACCAAAAAGAGGATATGCCTTATGATTCAAAAGATCCGCTTTACAAATTCGGATTCGGATTAAGCTATTAAACACTTGTACAAATAATAATATTGATATTTATAAATCCAAACAAACCAATTAACGATGAAAAAAACAGTTCTAATTAATTTAATGGTCGTGATGCTAATGGTGATCGCGGCAAAATCACATGCCCAAACGCAGCCTAATTATTATATCGGCAAATGGGATGTATTGCTCAAAGGATTGCCACAGGGTGATGCGCATATCTACTTTAAACTTGCCGACTCTGCCGGGCATTTAAAAGGTGTTTTGGTAGACACTACTGCGGCCCATAAAGACGTGCCGCTGACCAAAATTGAGCAGGATGGTGATAAAGTAACGCTATATTTTTCGACACAGGGTTACGATGTGAACCTGCTGTTGGCAAAAAAAGATGACGACCATACAACAGGCAGCTTGATGGGCATGTTTGATGCAGTGGGCACACGTGTAAAAGAAAAACAGTAAACAATATTACTGAAGCGGTGGGTTTAAAACCCA
Source organism: Mucilaginibacter sp. (assembly GCA_043739405.1). Lineage (GTDB taxonomy): Bacteria > Bacteroidota > Bacteroidia > Sphingobacteriales > Sphingobacteriaceae > Mucilaginibacter. The sequence goes on from JAYUEE010000026.1 coordinate 30,204, forward strand.
TCGCTTTATATTACCTCTACTTTAGTTATATTCGGCTATCCGATCATGCCGAAACTAATTTCCTCTGATATAGACAACTTTTATGCCACCACTTCCGAAGAAGGCCGGCTGCAGCTTGGGCTTGGCCCGCTGGAGTTTGAGCGTAACAAGGATTTGATTGGGCGTTATCTTCCAAAAAAAGGCATCGTCATAGACGTTGGTGGCGGGCCCGGGATTTACTCCGAATGGTTGGCGGGAATGGGGCACGAAGTTCATTTGGTCGACCCGGTAGAAAAACATATTAAACAGGCCAATAAAAGGTCGGCGAAAGCAAAGAAACCTTTCAAATCACTATTAGGCGAGGCCCAAAAACTGGATTTCCCTGATAATTTTGCCGATGTGGTGATACTGCATGGTCCCCTATACCACCTGCAATCAAAAGAAGAAAGGATCAAGGCCTTAGCCGAAGCCAAAAGGGTTTTAAAACCTAATGGAGTTGTATTGGGTTTTGCTATTAATCATTCGGCATCCAGCATCGCCGCTTTACTGAATGGCTTTATCCATACGCCCGGTATTTACCAGATGTGCGTTGATGAACTGACCACCGGTAAACATAATCCGCCGGAAAATATGCCGGGTATATTACCGCAAGCCTATTTCCATCGTCCGCGACAATTAAGGGGTGAGATTGAAGAAGCAGGGTTGACGTACCTGAACACCTATGCCGTTGAAGGCATGGTTTGGATGGATAAAAACTATTTTGAAAGCAGGGGCGATGAGAAAAAGAAAGCTGCTTTAATGGAATTGCTGAAAGTTACCGAGAATGATGAGGCGCTGCTGACATTAAGTCCGCATATGATGATTGCGGGGAGGAAATAATATGAAACGCGTCCTTCAAAACTTAAAATTTATAATCGGGGCAGTTTTATGGGTTTTCATTATGGTGGCCATGTTTTTGGTTGGCTGGGGAATGAGTTTTACATCAGTCGATTTATCAAAAGCAAGCCTAAAATCGGGCGCTATTAAATCAGCAATTATACAACACAGCACAGGCTCAAAAGCTTTGCCGGGTCAAACGGACCTGATCATATACCTGGATGGTGAAGACAATGGTTTTTGGATATATCGCGCATCCCACGACTACAATGATTTATACTCAAAACTCGCCAAAGGCACACGAATCACAATTTATTACACGGATTTAACTGTTTCTGGCGGCTACTACCCTGCTTATCAAATTCAGGCAAACAATGCAGTCATCTATAGCAAAGATGAATATAACCATAAAGAGCAGCTAGCCGGAAGGCTCATCGTTTTACCTGGATCGATGATAATGTTCGTTATGTTGATTTATCAATCGTATAAGAAGTTATTTAAAAACGCACCAAAGCCCTCAATTACTATTGAATAAAGATTATCGAAATAAAATCCTGCTTAACAAAATCCCGCCCATTCTTATTAATATTACGCCATGAAACATTACGGGCTTATCGGCTACCCGCTTTCGCATTCGTTCTCAAAAAAGTTTTTTACCGAAAAGTTTGAGCGGGAACATATTAAAGATACCGAATATGGCCTGTACCCCCTGGAACATATCAGCGAACTGCCCGCTTTTCTGCATAAGCACCCGCATTTCAGTGGCCTCAATGTAACCGTTCCGCATAAAATAAACGTGCTGAAATACCTCGATTGGGTAGAACACGATGCCCGCACAGCAGGCGCAGTAAACTGCATCAAGATCTTTGCCGAAAGCCCGGTAACGGCAGCCTTTTCGGGCGAGGTAGGTATTAAAGGGCATGATTTCCGGCTGGAAGGCTATAATACCGACATTTATGGTTTTGAAACATCGCTTAAACCGTTGCTCAAAAACCGGCACGACCAGGCCCTTGTATTAGGCGACGGGGGTGCTGCCAGGGCCGTAAAGTGTGTGCTGGATAACCTGGGCATTACTTATAAATGCGTTACCCGTCGTGCCATGCCAGGCAATCTTTTATTTGGTGACCTGACAGCGCGTCACATCAAGGATCATCTTCTTATTATCAATACGACACCGGTTGGTACATCGCCTAATGTAGACGAATGCCCGCCTATCCCCTACGACGCAATAACAGACGACCACCTGCTTTATGATTTGATCTACAACCCGGAAGAAACCTTATTTTTGAAAAATGGCGCTGAACATGGGGCGACAATTAAAAATGGCTATGAAATGTTAGTATTGCAGGCTGAAAAATCATGGGAGATATGGAACTCAAAAGACTAAGACTTGTGAAAAGGGCAGCGTTACTAGCCGCTATTGTAGTATTTATGGCAGCGTGCCATAACAACCAGGATTTTTCGCCCAAGCCGCGCGGTTATTTTCGGATTGTGTTCCCGGAGAAAACCTACCGGAAATTCGACAGCATATATCCTTTTACCTTTATTTATCCCGAATATGCCTATATCGAACAGGATACCATGCTGCGGCCACAGCGAAAGGATAAAAAACTGTTAAACATGAATGCCTTGTTAAATATGCAGTTCCCACAATTTAACGGTACACTGCATTTGAGCTATGAAAGCGTACCCTCGAAAAAAGTTTTTGATCAGCTTACCGAAGACGCCCGCAAATTTGCGTTTAAGCATACGGTTAAAGCCACCGGGATCGAACAAGGGCTGATTCGTAATCCCGAACATAAGATATATGGCATCTATTATACCATTGAGGGCAATGCCGCCTCATCTGTACAATTCTTTATTAGCGACAGTTCAAAAAACTACCTGCGCGGAGCATTATATTTTAATACCCCTCCTCGCCTTGATTCGATACAGCCAGTATTGAATTTTGTGAGAAAGGATATTGATACGATGATCAAAACGTTTAGGTGGAAAGGGGAATGAATTATCATTGCGGAATGCGAATTGCCAAATGCGGAATGAATTAATTCTGACTTCAAAAAAACTTTCGCAATTGGCATTTCGCATTCCGACTTAATTTTTAAATATGGCCAAGCTTTGCTCCTTTGTAAACAATCCTTACCAGGAAAACACTTATATCATGTTTGACGACACCCGTGAATGTGTGATCATTGACCCGGGGATGTACACAGCGTCCGAGCAAAACGCTGTAGTTAATTTCATCAGGGACAACCAGTTGAAACCCGTGCTGCTGCTCAACACCCATTGCCATATCGACCATGTGCTTGGCAATAAGTTTGTGTTTGACCAGTACGGCCTAAAGCCGCAGTTCCATATTGGCGAAGGCAATGTCCTGGCAGCGGTACCGGCCTATGCACCGCAAATGGGTATTCGTTACGAACCATCGCCTTTACCGGATCATTACCTGTCCGAAACAGGTTCCATTTCCTTTGGCGATACGGAACTGCAATTGATATTTGCACCCGGCCACTCACCGGCCCATCTTTGCTTTTACGATGCGGCGGATAATTTACTGGTTGGGGGCGATGTATTGTTCAACGGAAGTATTGGACGCACTGACCTGCCCGGCGGCAATCATGCACAGCTGATAGAAAATATCGAACAAAAACTTTTTACGTTGCCCGACGATTGCACAGTATATCCCGGTCACGGGCCCGAAACCACAATTGGTTTTGAAAAGAAACATAATCCATTTTTTAATTAGCGCTTTTTTAGGTTATATGTTGTACGTTTTACGTGGTTGGCATGGGGTTATTATTTGCGGATTTCTGGCTTGCCATATTATTCAGGCCTTTAAAACGTACAACGTATTACGTATAACGTACAACAAATTCGTAGTTTAGCGTCAAACGTACAGCTCCATTGAATACCTCCATCTACATAGCGAAACGGTACCTGTTCTCGAGAAAGAAGATGCAGGTCGTCAATATCATCTCAGGCATATCCATGCTCGGAGTGTTTATAGGCAGCGCGGCGCTGGTTGTTATTTTGTGCGCTTTTAATGGTCTTGAGAACGTAATTCTTTCACTATACAACAACTTCACTCCTGAGATAATCATTCAACCCAAACAAGGAAAAACATTTGATCCCAACACGCCTTATTTTAACGCGCTTCACCGCGATGCAAAATTGTTTTCGTTTACTGAAGTACTGGAAGAGAAGGCACTGATACGATATGGCCCTACCGGTGAGTTTATCGGTACAGTAAGAGGAGTAAGCGATGAGTTTTTAAAGAACACCGCGCTCGACAGCACCATCGAAAAGGGTTCCTTTACGCTTAAAGATAGCGGGCACCCCCTTGCCGTAATTGGGGCCACCGTGCAGGGTAAATTGTCTATCAACATTCACGACCAGCTTTCGCCGCTGCAAATTTATACGCCAAAGCGTAATGCTTCCAGTTCTGCCGATCCATTGAGCGAGTTTGAAGTGCGCTACATTTACCCATCGGGTATATTTAATATAGGGCAGGATTTTAACAGTCTTATCATTACGCCAATAGGCTTTATGCGCGACCTGCTTAACGATCCCGAAAATGTATCGGCAATTAACCTCAATTACAAAAAAGGAACGGATCTGAAAGCTGTGCAAAACGATCTGCAAGATAAGATAGGCGGCAGCTTCATCATCAAAAACAGGATAGAACAAAATTCCGACCTGTATAAAACATTAAACTACGAGCGCTGGTCTATATTTATGATACTAACCTTTGTGCTGATCATTGCGATATTTAATATCATTGGTTCGTTAACGATGCTGGTAATAGATAAGCAAAAGGATATTGCGATATTAACCAGTTTGGGGGCCAGCAAGAGATTGATACAGGGGATATTCTTTTTTGAAGGCATGATGATATCGCTTATAGGATGCATTGCCGGGATGATTGTCGGATTTATATTTTGCCTTGCTCAAAAGATTTTTGGTTTTATCAGCTTCGGCGATAACATGACGGTTGTTGATGCTTACCCTATTGGATTTAAGGCCTTTGATTTTGTACTCGTGTTTTTAACTGTTAGCAGCATATCTGCGATAGCATCGGGTGTCAGCGCGCGGTTAAGTATCAAAAGGTTGGGAGAGATCAAAGAGGAATTGTAAATTTGAGCTAAAAGCGGAAAGGCGAAAGGTAAAAGGTTTTTAAAATCTAAAAACAAAGCCATACCTTTCAGCTTTATCCTTTTACCTTTTACCTAAAAGAAAATGGAATCAAAACGTCAGCAAAAATTTGCGGGAGTAATACAACAGGATCTGGCCGCTATCTTTCAGCGCGAGGGAATGACCCTGTTGCCCAATACCATGATCACCATCACCAAAGTTCGGGTTACGCCCGACCTGGCCATTGCGAGGGTGTTTTTGAGTTTCTTCAATGGAGGCAACAATCAATTATCGCTTAATACCATCAAAGCACACGCATCCGAAATACGCTACAAACTTGGTGCGCGCATCAAGGACCAGGTACGAATAATCCCACAGCTGGAATTTTTTGTGGACGACACCAGCGATTATGTGGAACGCATGGACAAGATATTCGATAAAATAAGTAAAGAAGAGCGCCAGCCGGATACGGAGTAATTCTTCATCTTCATGGATAAACATTTCCTGTTACAGGACTATATAAAATCCTATCCTGACGAAATCGGCAAAGTGGTTGACTTTAATCCTGGAATCGACCGCCTGCTCCCGTTTGATTTTACAGCTTCCAATACCGAATTAAGCGCCGGCGATGTTGCCGATACCGCTAAATTTTCCACCTGGGTGAATAAAAAGTTGGCGGATACCAACAGCAAATACGGCATCGGCGGTTATATGGAACACCGCACTTTATATGCGCGCAGCGAACTGTTCAATACCGAAGATGAACCGCGTCGGCTTCACCTGGGCGTAGACATCTGGGCCGACGCTGGCACCACGATTTACGCACCATTGGCCGGGCATATCCATAGCTTTCACGATAATGATCATCACGGTGATTATGGGCCGACCATCATCCTGCAGCATCAATTAAATGATTTAACCTTGTACTCGCTTTACGGCCATTTAAGCCGGAAGGATCTGGAAGGTTTATCTGTTGGCGATAAGATCGAAAAAGGAAAAAGGCTCGGTTCCTTTGGCAGCGAGGAAGAGAATGGTCACTGGCCACCACACCTGCATTTTCAATTGATGTTTGACATGGAAGGCTGTTTCGGCGATTACCCCGGCGTGGGCAAATTTTCGGAAAAAGATAAATGGCTTAAAAATATACCCGACCCAAACCTGATTTTAAAATTTCCGGTTTTAACATAAAGGCTCTATATTTAATAAACTATTAAGCCTTATGACACCACGAAGTTTGTTTACCATTATTATCAAGATTATCGGTATTTATCTTGTTATTGAAGCCGTTGTTTTTCTTCCTCAATTGGTTGCGATGATAGGTCAATACAGGCGAATGATGACTGAAAGCTCTCAATCCGACTTCCTGAGCGCTGGTTTTTTCATAATATTCGCCCTTGGTACTTACTTTTTAATTCTTCGCTACTGTCTTTTCAAAACGGATTGGATAATTGATAAATTACACCTTGAAAAAGGCTTTGCCGAAAAAAGGTTTGAGATCAACATACACCGATCAACCGTGTTAAAAATAGCCGTAATAGTAATAGGTGCTGTCATGGTTATTGATAGCCTGCCACTGCTTTGCAAACAATTATTCTCGTATATAAACATGAGCAAAATAGGTGCAAGCTTTGGCGAAAATCCCACATCTGGTTGGATGATCTATTATTTCGTCAAGTTCGCTGTAGGTTTTTCCCTGGTTAGCGCCAATCGCCCTATTGTGAATTATATCGAACGTAAAAGAAAAGGGCCCATTGTTAAACCTACTGAAGCGGCCGAAGAATAATTACCAGCCTTCCACCTGCTTAATGTAGCCTGTAAGCTCGCCGGCAATTTGGGCTTGCTCGTCCATATCTGGGTGGCCCCCGCATCCGTGGTAAAATTGCTTGGAGAAAAAGTATTTGTACACCTTTTTATCCCCATTATTGTTCATATAAGTGGTACTTCCGGTTAAATACCTGGCCAGTGTAGTGCGCAGCGTGGTGTTGGCCATCGGGCTGGTGAGACATATTATATCAGCATTGGGATATTGCTTTCTTACCGTCCCTAAAAACTTGATATAAGCATTGCAGAACATTGCCGAGTCCTTAACACCATCATTCTGCCCTAGGCATATCGTTACCACATCAGGCTGGTAACGGCTGAAATCCCAGGGTATCTTATTATCCCTCATAAACGTTTTATCAAACACATCAGGCATAATGATGTCCATATTGCAACAGCTATAGGTAAGACCAATGCCGGCTACTGCCGTTAGCTGCCACTGCGCATCCAGTGCCCGCGAGGTAAGTGCGCCATAACTCATATAGGCATTATGCTGGTCGTGCCATACACCCGTTTCGCAGGGGGTTTTGGCTGCATCTATACCTGTCCCGGTTGTAATGGAATCGCCAATATATTCGATTTTCCGCTTTTGTTTAGGCGGCAAGGCTAGCAATTTTTCACACTTAAACCCGACAAATTCCAGGTAGCCGATACCAGATTCGGTATCCTTGCAAATGGTGATGATATGTTCGGTATTGGCCAAACCTTCCGCCGCTTTTATAACATTTGTTTTGCCTGTCGTTTGGATACGAAAAGGCGGCTGGTCATCAATTGCGATCTCGATATAGTTATAATCATGACCACCCTGCACCTGGTCGTTAATCAGCACCTCGCATGACGTGCCTTTAAATTTCGCCCGGATGTAAACGCCCGGCGCCCAAAACCTTGGTTTCAGGGGGTTCGAAAAATCAATGCGGCCATAATACTGGATATGCTGGTCATCCGCTTTAAAAAACTTTAAAACAGGTTGAGTGGCTCGAGCAAAAGTCGAATTAAGAATAATCCATAAGCAAAAAATGGAGGTACTACGGGTCATATTAAATCGGCAGTCAAATTATAAAATTACTTTTTTTGAATTTGGGAGGGTTAATACTATTATAGCAAAAAACTCTCCCTTTTAGGGGGAGAGTTTTTGTAGTTCTTATCTCTTTTCCGAACGGAACGAGATTTATTATTGCTCCGGTTCGTCTAAAGGTGTACCCACAATTTTGTACACTTTATTGTTGTTTTGGTCGCGGGCTTCCTGGTAGTAATAACCATCAGGTGATACGAAATATTTCTCGTTGTTGATATTTATCTTCCTGCAATCTGGCGGAAGCGAGTTCACAATATCACCAACCTGTGGCAACTGCTGCTGGTCATTGTTGCCACCATTTGTATTTAACTCACCGTCCTTACCGGCAACCTGGTAGCTCACGCTGCCGTCGTCCTTAGTAATGGGTATATAATAAACCCCGTTGGCTTCATAATATTGTTGCCCATCAATCACAATTGACTGCGCATTAGAGGGCAGCGAGTTTACCTCGGCGCCAACCGGCGGTTCAACTACCGTATATTCGTTATTTTCATAGCTATAAAATAAGCCGTCGCTATAAAAATAAGGGTAGTCATCATAATAGAATGAATAATAACCGTATGGCAAATATCCGATGCCAAAGCCTAAGCGCGGCGTGTAATAAGTGTTGTAATAACCATGATAGTAATGATAATAGCCTTTATCTCTCCAGTAAGGAGAACCATAGCCACGACCGCCAACACCAACTGCTGCTCTGCCTCCCTGGCCTATATAGCCACGCGTGCCTGTAACATTGTTTGCACCCGGAGCTGCATAGCCGCGGTATCCGTATGATCCGGCTGTTCCATACCGATTGGAAGCAGCTGGCCTGATGCCCTGGCTGTTAATACGCGGTGGAGCAATTGCTACACGCGGGTTGTTAATTGATGGCCTGTACCCGCTACCGTAAGATGGCCTTACGCCACCGTTGGAGGGCCTGTAACTGTTAGCATTGCCGTTTGATGGCGGCCTGTAACTGTTAGCATTGCCGTTTGACGGCGGTCTGTAACTGTTGCCACTGCTGCTTGATGGGGGGCTGTAACTGCTCCCGCTACTACTTGGTGCGGGCCTGCTGACGCTTCCACCGCCACCGCCGCCACCTGATGATGGGCGTGAACTGCTGCCACTACTGCTGCTACCACTATTGGTACCTGACCTTTGGGCCACAGCTGGCAAGGCTAAAAACAGGCACAACAACCCGTTTAGCGCAATAATTGATAAGTATTTATATTGATTTTTCATGACGATAGTTTTATTGGCGTAACACATGGATCGCGCCTAATTGCATTTTAGACTATTTTTTTGGGTATAGGTTTAATGCTCATTAAAATATTTTCAAAAGCGAATTCATGATTTTCTCAGAATTGACTGGCAAGTCTTAATATAGCAAATCAGAATAGGTCGTTTATAACAAGTAAACTTAACAAACTAATGGCATAATACCTAATTACATGCGTGTTCAACCTGGTAATTTAGCCAAATTCTGACGAATAAGGCTGTTTTTAACGGGCTGATCCCATTAAAGATTTTCGGCAATAAATAAAGCGGGCTGATCAAACTGCAGGCTAAAAAATCCATCATGGGTAGTCCTGAAACGATGGTGGCCGATAGATTCAAGGCCGCTGCAATGCAATTCGTGGGGGTGCGTTAGTATTTCGATAAATTCGTTTGCGGGCTTCCATTTGCTAAAGCCTGAGATAACCGGGTATATTTTGCGATTATCGTGAAAGATAACGAGGTTTATTTTATCCGAAAAAAACAGGAAATCCTTTAACTGTAAATCATCGGTGATAACATTTACAGCCGGGTAGCCGTGGGTGACCAGGTATTTTAAGGCTGCTTCAGTCGGCGTATCCATTCCGGCAGGCATCAGCTTTACGTCCCGCTGCATCGGTTTGTACTTACCATCCGCAATTATCCAATCTATTTTAATTCCGTTCTCATGTAATAGCGGTGCAGTTTGCGCGGTAGTAATCACGGTCGGGTTCCATTCCAGCAACTGCCCCAGCAACTCCGTCGAAAAGTTGTTTAGACCCAGCACCAGCAAGGCTGGTTCCTGTTTTTCGCGTACGATGTGGTGCGAGGACATGGGGGTTAGTGATTAGTTAACTGGTGATCAGAGATTAGTATTATTTTTCAACCGAAAATTAGATAAATAGTTTGGTATTAGTGTGGTTACCGTTGGCGATTAATACAACTTCCTGTAAAACGCTTTTACGGCTTCCGCCGGATCAATTGAAAGGTTAACGGCTGCAGATACCGCAATACCATATATACCGGCTTCCATCAGCGGCTCAACGTCACGCAATGTTACACCTCCTACGGCGATGACTGGGATTTCAACCATGTGCTTTTGGATTTCCCGGTACCCTTCAAATCCCAGCAAGGGTTTATTATTCGGTTTGGTATCGGTATGTGCAAAAGGGCCATAGCCACAATAATCTACTACACCCGTATTTTGAACTTGTAGCAGCCGTTCAATATTTGTAGCTGAAGCACCAAGCGTTTTTTCGTCACTAATGTATTCGCGGATCGCGACCAGATCAGCATCAAAATCTTCGATATGTACGCCTTGCGCATCTACCTTGTCGAGCAGGTGGTAGTGATTGGTGATGATCAGCGTAGTGCCCCAGTCGTCGCAAATGCCCGCTATTTCGTTGATCTCTTCAATCAGTTCGTCATCGGTTTTGGTCAGGCAGCGGTATTGTATCCAGTTGGCCCCTGCTCCGCAGGCAATATGGGCCTGGTCGGCATGACTGCGGTTTGGCAGGTCCTGGGTTAGGTAATGGAATTTGGAGATGTATTTTTTCATGTTGTTTGTCCGAAAGTCGGGAAGACCGCAAGTCCGGAAGATTATTATTTATTTAACTCTAAATGTGCCTTTCCGACTTACGGACTACTTCAATACTTCAGCTATCGGTTTTCCAATGCACCCGTTTGGTGCCTGTATATGCAGCAGGGCAGCGACGGTTGCGGCAATATCCGTCATATGTGTTTCGCGGTTCAAATGGCCATGCTGGATGCCCCAGCCCATAAATACCAGCGGGATATGGGTATCATAAGGGTTCCATGTACCGTGTGTAGTACCGGTTGGCCCGCGTCCCGAATACCATCCGGGGTTTAAAATGATCTGTATCGCACCGCTGTGTTCAACGCTGTAACCATTAATAATGCGTGTACGCAATTCCTCCGGCACGTCGGCTTGCTGTGCATTGCGCATATCAATAACGTAGGATACCCCCGGTTGATCTTTTAAAAATCCGATACAATCCTTTATCAGTGCACCCTCATCCAATTGTGCATATTTAATTGTCTTGTAATTAAAGTTAACCTGGTAATTGGTCAAACCTATCACCAAATTCTCTATTTTATATTTATCCAACAGAAACTTGTTCATGTTTTTTAATATCGTGCCATCATCCCACACCCCTGCCGGAATTTTATGATCCGTCAAAAAAGTCGCATTATGGGCTGCGCCATGGTCGGCCGTTAAAAACACTGTATAATTGCCCTTTCCAAACTTGGCATCCAGAAAACTAAAAAACGCTCCCAGGTCCCTATCCAGTTTCAGATAAGTATCCTCTATCTCAACGGCATTGATCCCAAACTGATGGCCTATATAATCAGTCGACGAAAAGCTGACAGCTAAAAAATCAGGCACTGTGTTTTGCCCTAAATGCTCGCCATTTATAGCAGCAATAGCCATATCAAGCGTAAACGTATTGCCATAAGGGGTGCTGCGTATCAAACCTAAATTGCCCTTATATAAAGCTGACGTTTTTACCGGCAGGGCAGGCGTATCGGTGCCTTTAAATTTCCCTTCGTACCTGCCGCTCGTATCAGGCGTACTTTGCAGGTAAGTATCTATAGGATAGGCCGGGTTCCAATCTGTCTTCAGATAGGTTTCAGCCAATTTCTGGTCATTAAAATCCTTCACCCATTTGGGCAGGTCGGTCATGTAGTAAGTACTAGTGATCCAGTTACCGGTTTTATCATCAAGCCAGTAAGCGGCGTTAGCAGTGTGGCCCGCAGGAAAAATACCACCCCGGTCCTTCAATGCTATACCTATCACTTTGGAACGGAAATTAGTGGCTAATCTTAACTCATCCGTAACTGTATTTGTTTTTAAGTTACGAGGCGACATCTGGCCAGCCGTAGTGGGGGCGCCTACTGTTCTCACAGAAGTGTCCTGTGCACAATAAACGGATTGCCCTGTGGCCTGGTCGATAAAATCATTACCGGCTATACTATGCAAAGCAGGCACCGAGCCTGTATAAATACAGCTGTGTCCGGGCCCTGTGTTAGTAGGAATATAATCTACTTGTGTATTTTCGCAGCTAAAGCCCTCATTCAGCAGGCGCTTGAAGCCGTTATCTGTATAGCGGTCATAATAGCGGTACAGGTAATCCCAGCGCATTTGGTCAACTACTATACCTATAACAATTTTTGGGCGGGGAACGCTTGTGGGGGCGGGTGCAGCTGTCGCAGAAATTGCTGCAGACTGAATTGATGCAATCTTTTTCTTTTTGGTTTGGGCCGATACACTGATCGCGGCAAACGCGAATGATAATAAAAGTAGATGTTTGATTTTCATCTGAACTGGTTTTGTGAAACGCAAATATCAGCAATGCGATTAAAATTCAATGTGATATTTAAGTTACGGCAATTTAAAATTTAACGTTCAGCGACAGCAAAAAATTTGCGGGCGCCTGCGGGAAAAAGTAGTTGTAATTAACCACCTTACCACCTTCAATATCAGGGTAAGTCGCGCCGTTGGCCTCATACTTTTCGCTGAAAATGTTATTGATAAGCAAAGTAAGCCCAATATTTTTAACCGACGGGATGCTGAAATTATAATTCAGCCGGATGGCATTTACAAAGTAAGCATTCAAATAACGGTTGGATGTGGGGTTCGGTGCCGGGTAACCATCTGGGTTGATATTGGAGGTATTATCCAAATACTGCCGGCTTACATACTTGCTGATAAAAGCAATTTCGGCATTTCTAACCGGGTGATAGCTTATTTCACTTGAACCTACAAAATCGGGCGAAAAAGGAATATCTGCCTTTTTATAAGTCTGCTCCACGGTGGTATTTGTATCGTAGTTAAACAAATACTCCTGGAAGTTTTTCACCTTGTTGCGGCTTAAGGATGCCGTCGCGGCCCAACTCAGTTGTTCGTTGATACGCAATCTACCGTCAAACTCGATCCCCTCACGGTAACTGTCCTTTACATTGCTGCGCACCTGGTCGCCAACATCGTTCAAAGCCCCGGTTAGCACCAGTTGATTATCATAAAGCATATAAAAAGCATTAACACCTCCCGTAAATATGCCCTGCCTGGTGCGATAACCCAATTCAAAATCTTTCAGGTTCTCGGGCTTAGGCCGGCTTAATGGTGTGGATTGCACATAATCGTCACGGTTGGGCTCGTGATTACCTACGCCGAACGAAAAGTAAACATTGTTGGTCGGATTGAATTCATAGGTAATACCCGCTTTCGGATTAAAGAAATCGAGCTTCACGGCCTGTTGAACATTGTTCAAATTTTCATCATATCCCAAAAAGGAATAGTACACATGCCTGTACTGCATATCGGCAAACAGGTCGAGCTTACCCAGCTTAAATTCGGCCCGGCCGTAAATGTTAAAGTCGGTTTTATCGGCATCATTGCGCGAGTATTGATAGCCGGGTGGGATATCTGTACTTTGCTGCGTCCACTCGATATTATTGTAATGCGCGCCTTTGTATTCATTATAAGCGCCGCCCAACATATAAATAATTCCGCCTGAGGGCTTATATTTTAGATTATAAGTGACGCCATAAAATTTGTTATTGAGCCATAAGCGGCGGGTTAAATCGGTAGTGCTGATGGTATCGGGGCCAATTATTACGGGCGTTATGCCATAGTTGGCCAGGTTTTGCGCCGCGTGATATTCCTCGTAATAACCAAAGCCATGCGTATAATGCAACGCCCCGCCAAATGATAGCTTATCCGTTATTTGCTGGTCGACAAGCAATTGATAATGGTTTTGCGTGTAGTTATCCGTCTGGTTTTTGTAGAAAGTTCCATTGGGTTCGAGGCCGAGTTCATTATAGGTGCGATTGCCCGCTCTTAAACTATCTTCGGGCACGCCGTCCCAGGCCTGGTAAGTATGTTCGGTGCCGCCGAAGGTAATGAACCGTATTGTAGTACTTTTACCGTAGTAGGCACCGGTTAGAAAATAGGATTGCAGATTAGATGAGGCCCTGTCGATATAACCATTAGATTGTATCCGCGATAAGCGCCCGTCAAAACTGAATTTGCCGCCCAGTAAACCGCTGCCCATATTAATGGTATTCTTTATTGTACCGTATGACCCTACTGTGTTATTCAATTCCACATAGGCCGTGTCTATCCTACGGGTGGTTTGTATATTGATACTTGCGCCAAAGGCCCCGGCGCCGTTAGTGGACGTACCTACACCCCTTTGAATTTGAATATTATCCACTGAGGATGCAAAATCAGGCACATCAACAAAAAATGTAGCCTGCTCTTCCGAGTCGTTATAAGGAATACCGTTTATGGCGACATTGATACGGGTACCATCCGACCCGCGGATATGGATACCGGTATAACCTATGCCCGAACCCGCATCGGATGTGGTGACAACAGAGGGCGTTTGATTTAACAGGAAAGGCAAATCCTGGCCAAGATTGTTTTTCTGAATTTCTTTTTTGCCGAGGTTAGTAAAAGCGATAGGCGCGTTTTTGGATGCACGCGTGCCAGTTATGGTAACCTCTTCAGTAAGTATAATGCTTTTATCTAACTGGATATCGATAACTGTATCGGTATGCAGAACAACATTTTTCACCTTTATCCGGTAACCGATATACTTAATATATAACGCACATGGGCCTTTGGACGAGTTAATCTTATAATTTCCATAGTTGTCAGAAATTACGCGATTGGTTGGACTAATAACAATACCGGCACCCGGCAAAGCAGCGCCGGTTAATGAATCAGTGACCTTCCCGGAAACGGAAAGTTGTGCCGAAGCCAAAAATGGCATCAGCAGGGCGATAAACGCCGTGAATAAATTTTTCAAAATGAATAAATTAATTTAGTTAAACCATCTCCGTGTCAGGGTAAACACGCAGTACACTTAACTCTTATTACCTCTCCCTACGCCGGCATTACCCGGATCAGGTGTATGTTTTAGTCATTTGTCAGTGGTCATTGGTCATTAGTCCTTTTTATTGGACTTAAGACTTTCGACTCAAGACTTAGTACTTAAACAATGGGTTTGATCTCAGCCTGTCTTTCAGTTTGATTGCTCAAAGCAAGGCACCCCTTGAGAATTATGTGGCAAATATATGTTTTTAGTCCGAAAGTCGGCATAAGTGTGAAAGACCGGAAGATTTTTTTGGAAAGGGCTTAATTCGCTTGCGCCTGGAAGGCATCGTTTTGTTTCAGCAATCGTATCACCTGCACAAAGCGGCGTTTATAGGTGTCGTCCATTGAACTGATGGTAACACTATATTCTTTGCCGGAAGTTGAATGAATAAATTTAAGTCCGCCTGCATCATTGCAATAGACTATTCCAACATGCCCTATCCGGTGAGGATGGTGACTTTTTGTTCCGGTAAAAAGTATAATATCACCTGTTCGGGCGTCTTCAAGCCTGATTTTCCTGCCCACGTTTATAAAGTCTTCTGACGAACGCGGCACATCAGCATTAAAGCTTTTGAATACATAACTCACAAACCCGGAGCAATCAAAACCATACGAAGGATCTGATGAAGCCTCACGATAAGGTGTGCCTATTAACGATTGAGCAAAGTATATCAGGTTGTAAGACGATATGGTATCGGTGGCTGTAGCCGAGAATATGAACGGAGCGTGAACCTTATGAACCCGGCTTCTTTTTTTTGCATGCGAAGCATTGGCTGCTGCTGCGCACAAAAATAAAAGGCAAATCAGGGTTAAAAGTCGTTTCATTTATTGAGCCTAATATATACTTTTTGTTTTTAAATCAATTAATTATTACGAAATAAATCAAGACGGGTTGTGATTAACAAAATAACATCTGTTTTTTTAGCAATGGGTTTGAAACCCATCGCTACAGTTAAAGCCGTTGTTAAATCAACCCTTCAGCTTTAACCTTTCTCCTTTTACCTCAAATCCTTTCTCCTTTCACCTCAAAAACGTACTTTTGCAAACTTTTACAATTACATATTATGCTACGGACACACACTTGCGGCGAATTAAATATCAGCCATTTAGGCGAACAGGTTACTTTATGCGGATGGGTACAAAAATCGCGCGATCTGGGCGGGATGACCTTTATTGATGTACGCGACCGCTACGGTTTAACCCAATTGGTATTTAATCCCGATAGCGACAGCGCTTTGCGCGAAAAGACCCGTGAACTGGGTCGTGAGTTTGTGATAAAAGCCACAGGCAAGGTGATTGAGCGTACCAGCAAAAACCCAAAAATGCCTACCGGCGATATTGAAATTGCCGTTGAGGAACTTGAAATATTAAATTCGGCGAAAACGCCGCCGTTCCAGATAGAGGATGAAACCGATGGCGGCGAGGAACTCCGTGCCAAATACCGTTACCTTGATCTGCGCCGTAACCCTATCCGCAATAATCTGATGCTGCGCCACAAAATGGCACAGGAAACACGCAAATATTTGGATGGGTTAGGCTTTATCGAAGTTGAGACCCCGATACTGATCAAATCAACACCTGAAGGCGCACGTGATTTTGTGGTGCCAAGCCGCATGAACCCGGGTGAGTTCTATGCTTTACCGCAATCGCCGCAAACCTTTAAGCAATTGTTGATGGTAAGCGGGTTCGACCGTTATTTCCAGATCGTAAAATGTTTCCGCGATGAGGATCTCCGTGCCGACCGTCAGCCTGAATTTACACAGATAGACTGCGAAATGTCCTTTATCACCCAGGAAGATATCCTGCACATCTTTGAAGGTCTGACGAAACATTTGTTCAAATCGGTTAAGGATATTCATTTATCCCTGTTTCCGCGCATGCATTATGCAGACGCGATGCGCCTGTATGGTTCTGATAAACCGGATATCCGTTTCGGGATGCAATTTGTTGAACTGAATGGTATTGCACAGGGAAATGGCTTCGGCCTTTTTGATAATGCCGAACTGGTAGTAGGTATCAACGCAAAAGGCTGTGCTGATTATACCCGCAAACAAATTGACGAGCTAACCGATTGGCTAAAACGCCCGCAGATCGGTGCAGGCGGCATGATCTACTGTCGTTACAATACCGATGGCACTTTAAAATCGTCTGTAGATAAGTTTTATAGCGAAGATGACCTGACCAACTGGGCTGCAGCTTTTGAAGCTGAACGCGGCGACTTGATGCTGGTACTGGCCGGCCCTGCCGAAAAAGTACGCAAGCAATTAAGCGAGCTTCGCCTGGAAATGGGCAGCCGTCTGGGTCTGCGTGATAAAAACCAGTTTGCCCCGCTATGGGTGCTTGATTTTCCTTTGCTGGAGTGGGACGAAGAAACCGGCCGTTATCACGCCATGCACCATCCGTTCACTTCACCCAAGCCAGAAGATATTGCGATGCTCGATACTGCACCGGGTAACGTCCGGGCAAACGCTTATGATTTGGTCATTAACGGCACTGAGATTGGAGGGGGTTCTATCCGTATCCACGACAGGGATTTGCAGGCCTTAATGTTCAAACACCTGGGCTTTACCCGGGAAGAAGCGCAAAAACAATTTGGCTTTTTGATGGATGCTTTTGAATATGGTGCACCTCCGCATGGTGGTATCGCTTTTGGTTTCGACAGGCTGTGTTCTATCTTTGCCGGGTTAGATTCTATTCGTGACGTAATAGCATTTCCGAAGAATAATTCGGGCCGCGACGTGATGATCGACACTCCATCAACCATCGCTGACGCGCAGATGAACGAGCTGAAAATCAAAATGACAGTATAATTTTTTTATCAAAATTGAGTTATTATTCTAAATAAATTTGAATGAAGAAATATTTACTGCTCTTTACATTATTAATTGCGACATTTTCATCCTGCAAAAAGGAAGCAAGTTTTAGTGCTTCAGCGCAAGCGGCTGCCGATGATGCCTCGATACAGGCTTATATGCACGCCAACAATATCACTGCAACGAAAGATGCATCCGGACTTTATTACGAAGTGATTACACCCGGTACGGGCGACTACCCCAATGCTAATTCGACAATTACCGTAAACTCCACCGGCAAACTGCTTAACGGAACTGTATTTGATACGGAATCGGGCTTGAACGTTCCTTTATCGAGCGTAATCCAGGGCTGGAAAATTGGCGTTCCGCACATCAACACAGGTGGCCGGATATTGTTGTTGATACCTTCGGCATTAGGCTACGGTAACCAGGTTAGCGGTGGCATCCCCAAAAACTCAGTGCTGATATTTACGGTCGACCTGCTTGGGTTCAATAATTAACAAAAGGCTCAAACAACATAAAATTATTACAAGAGGGGGGTTAATTTAACCGCCCTTTATTTTTTATATTCGGTGAAAAATTGCCGGAAATGAAGAAAATATACGCCCTATTGCTATGCCTTTTTTGTGCAGAAGCCTACGCACAAAATGATGCACTGAAAAAAGAAGTCGCAAGGAAAGCTGATTCGCTGCAAAGCCAGGTCGTAACATGGCGCCGTGATTTTCATCAGAATCCTGAGCTTGGTAACCGGGAGGTACGTACGGCAGGGATTGTCGCCGCCTATTTAAAGTCACTTGGTATAGAGGTGAAAACGGGCATTGCCACTACGGGCGTGGTGGGTATATTAAAAGGCGGCTATCCTGGGCCGGTGGTAGCACTTCGTTCCGAACTGGATGCATTGCCAGTAACCGAACGTACCCCTGTTCCTTTCGCATCAAAAATCACTACTACTTATAATGGCCAAACGGTGGGTGTGATGCATGCCTGCGGGCATGATAGCCACATGGCAATGCTGATGGCTGTAGCCGAGATACTATCCTCCATGAAAAGCCAGTTGCATGGCACTGTAAAATTCATTTTTCAACCTGCAGAAGAAGGTGCTCCGGCTGGCGAAAAAGGCGGGGCCGAAGAAATGGTGAAAGAAGGTGTACTGGAAAACCCCAAAGTAGATGTGATATTCGCGCAGCATATTTTTTCGTACATGCCGGCTGGCACTATCACTTACCGGCCAGGCGGTGCTATGGCATCGGTAAATGATATGAAGATCATCATCAAAGGTAAATCGTCGCATGGCGCTGAGCCCTGGTTTTCTGTCGATCCGATTGTTACTTCAGCAGAGATCATCAATGCCCTGCAAACTATCGTGAGCCGTAATATCAATTTGAAAGAAAACCCTGCTGTGGTAACTATTGCAGCAATAAACGGCGGCACCAGGCACAATATCATCCCCGAAAAGGTAGAAATGCTAGGTACGCTACGGGCCATGAGCGATGCCGATGAACAAACACTGATAGCACGGGTAAAACAGATCGTAACCAAAACCACCGAGATGCAGGGTGCTAGTGCCGAAGTGTATATACCTTTCAGCGTGCACTACCCGGTAACTTACAACGACCCGGCCCTTACCGCGCAAATGTTGCCTACGCTTCAACAAACCGCTGGGGCAGCCAACGTAATATTGGGGCCGCCTATGACCGGGTCGGAAGACATGAGTTACTTCCAGCAAAAAGTACCGGGATTAGATGTGTTTTTGGGAGGCATGCCAAAGGGCGGCGACCCAAAGAATACACCGGCAAACCATTCGGCCGATTTTTTTATCGATGAAAGTGTGTTCCCGCTGGGTGTTAAAACCCTGTGCAACCTGACTTTGGATTATATGGCTGAGAAAACCAAATAATGAGTATTTTTACAGCACAAAGGCATGGGTAAACATTCATCAAAAATCTTCGTTGCAGTATTCCTAATGGCAGTAATTGCCAACGGAACCAGCTACGCCAAAGCTCCCGTAAAGCATGATATAACCACCAGGATTTCAGACGATTCCGTAACGACTAGAAAAACGCTGATAACCATTATCAACACGGTGGTGGCTGCATCTGGAAGCTTTGATATCACCCCGCTTGCCGACCTGTACACGCCAAATGCCCTTGTTGCCGATGAGCAGCCGCCGTTCTCGTGGAACGGCCCGACAGCCGGCGCGCAGTGGGTTAATAGCATCGAGAAAACGTGCCGCGACCTGAAAGTTAAAAGACTAAAAGGTAAAATTGGCCGTATCAACATTTACCTGCAAACCGACGAAAGTGTTTATGTGGTTGTTCCGGTGGATTATACAGGTGAGATCAAAGGCGACCCTTTCGAAGAAGAGGGCGCATTTACCTTCGTTTTCAGGATGGAAAGCGGCAGATGGCTTATTAAGAGCCAGGTTTGGATATCCAGGAGGGGAATGTGATTTTAACATCGAAAGTGTTGGGTACTGAGTTTTAAGTCTTATCCTGCTCGTATGAAAATCCTGTTTGCAATTATTTCATTTGCTATAGTAACAACAGCTTGTCATTTACCGGGGCGAAATAAAGACGTTAAACTGGTAAATGTTAAAATCGATTCAAGTTTATACAAGGAATATATTGATTGGGATAGCGTTAAACTCAATGGCACAATATCCACGATATGTAACTATGTTGATCTTGTAAATAAATTAGGTAAACCTGATAGCACATCTAAACCCGATTCTACCGAGATCAGCAATTCGTTTTACAATAAAAAATTTAAATATTGTTATGTCAAAGGCCTGCAATTTGAGCAATACAATGATACACTAGTTCTCAGGAATATTGACTTTCGAAAATCAAATGAATTGTATATTAATACGAATGGGGCTAAAATAAGCAATGAAACTACTATTGATGATTTCAAAAAACTTTTTCCCGATGCTGCTGAAAACAATCAACTTTCGGGCACAGATATGGATGAATATTTGTCGATAAGCTTATCAGCATCGAGAAAACATTTAAATGAAAGGTGGATATTTACGTTTCGATGGAAGGACCAGCGTTTAATTAAACTAGAGTATCTGATCGATATTTAAAACCTCATAATATCAAATTGCCCAACCTCCTCTTCATGTGCAGCAAAAACCAATGGCGCAGCCCCACAGCCGAATTGCTATTCAAAAACCATCCGGTTCACAATGCCCGTTCGGCCGGTACAAGCGATAAGGCGCGCATCCGTGCAAACCAAAAACTGATCGACTGGGCCGATGTGCTCTTTTTCATGGAACGAAAGCATCTCGACATCGTTAAACAGCGTTTTCAACTGGATAAACAAGCCATTGTGGTATTGGATATCGAAGACAAGTATCAATTCAATGACCCCGAACTGGTCGAAATATTGAAAGTCACATTATCCGAATATCTCTGACGTCTGTCCTCCGACCTCTGACATCCTACCAAATTTCCTGTAGTTTTGTATTAATGAGTGTAAGCGAGATCAAGTGCCCGCATTGCGGGGAATGGACCATGTGGCAGGACAATGTTGATGACCGTTGCATCAATTGCGGCGCGTTCCTGGATTCGCGGCGGTTTTCGCGCGAGGTAGAGAAGAAAATCAATAAAGATCTCAAAAAAGAAGACGATTATTTCGCTATCAAACCTTCCGACGGCCCCTTTACCCGCGAGGTTAAATTGTTCTTTAATTCGCTGCGTTGGACGGCATATTATGTACAACTGATATTTTTCGCGCTCATCACTGTATTGCTTTTATTGGTGAGCCTATTTGCCGTGTAAATCAATGGCCGTTCTAACCATACAAAAGGCCGCCCTGATTTTTTTCTCAAAAACCTTGACTTTATAACCCTTTTTTTATGTTAAATTTGATTATACCTATAAATCATTTTACATATGAGCGGAGTTAGCGAAGTAAAATGCCCGCATTGCGGAGAATGGACGACCCGGCAGGGTGGCGTTGACGACAAATGTCATCACTGTGGTGGATACATTGAGCCGCACCGTTTCTCGGCTGCCGCCGAAAAGAAGGCAAAGAAAAAGACAAATCCCAAACAAGCCGATTTTTTCCCTGTAAAAGCGGGAGATGGCCCAATTACAACGGAAGTTAAGGGCTTTATCAATGCGTTCGGCTGGATCGTATTCTATTCGGAAGTAGCGTTTTATATCAGCGTAATATCAATAATCGCCATACTGGGCTTTATCGCCGGGTAAATGAGGACATTGCTAAATCCCTGGTTCTTAGCGGGGTGTGTTATTTGGGCGTTAGTGATGATTACCCGAAAGTTCCATCACCCTATTCCCATATTCAACGGCTATATTGACGATGTATTCGCCGTTCCGGTAATTGCGAGCTTGGCGCTATGCTTCCAGCGGGTGGTTATTATCCGTAGCGATTACTATGTATTATCAGCGGGCAAAGTCACTTTTATAGTGGTCTATCTGGCCCTGGCGTTCGAGGTATTTTTGCCGCTTATCTCCAAAAAGTACACCGGCGATGGGATCGACGCCGGCCTCTATGTTGTCGGCGGCCTGTTTTTTTATTGGGTGATGAATAAACCAATTTTAAGCCGAAAGCCGAAAGCTTAAGGCGAAAAGCTCAATAAAATTGCAAATAGCTTTGGACTTTTAGCTTTATGCCTTAAGCTCCATCAAGGTACCTTGGTGAAATCGTAAGGATCGTACTCCACGAAGTCGGCAACCTTAACACGCACCCCAGTCACTTTGCCATTTTCGACCGTAAAGGGGAAGATAGCCTTGCCCAGGGCCGGGTCCGAGAAGGTGACATAGAAACGGTTGCCACCAAGTGGCTGCAGGTGAGCGTACATTTTGTTATGATGCTCAAAGCGCATCTCAAGGTCGTTGTTCAATCCCTGGGTTACAGTCATATTGCCGTACAGGTCATTTGTGTATTTGCCTGTATAGGCGGGTGGCGGTAAGGCGAGCGGGTGGTTCATAGCTATGGTATCGCGCAACAGTTTATCCTTTTTCATGTCGGCGTCCATTTGCGTCTTAAAGAAGCCCAGGTATTTGTTGCTGTAATCGCTGAAAGGCCGTTTAAAGTACGCATCCAGGATATCCCATTTCAAAGCCTCGAAGAAGTAGTTCTGGTCGGTATTGGTGAGGATGATGATGCCCAGGTGCTCCTTCGGTACCATGGTAACCGAGGAAACATACCCATTCACCCCGCCGGTATGCATCACAATACGATGGTTGTTATAATCCTCCAGTTCAAAACCAAGGCCGTAGAGTACATAGTCGGTTTCGCCGTTCAGGTGGGTGTCGCTGCCTACTACATCCTGCGGTTGCTTAGTAGCCTCAACTGCCGACAACGGTATCACCTGCCGCTGGCCCACCTTGCCGTCGTTGAGCAGTACCATTACCCACTTACTCATATCATTTGCAGATGAGCTGATAGCACCCGCCGGGGCAAGCCCGTCAATATTACAATAAGGTATGGCAGTTAGTTGACCGTTAACCAAAGTATGCGGCACCGTGCGGTTGAGCGACCTGGTTATATCGGCGGTTAGCGCCAGGGTATTGCCCATACCCAGCGGCGCAAAGATGTTCTCTTTTAAAAACAACTCCCAGGGTTTGCCGGTAACTACGGGGATGATCTGCCCGGCTGTCAAAAACGCCGAATTGGTATAGCCCCATTTGGTGCGGAACGGGTAAGCCGCCTTCACATGGCTCATTTTTTCCATCACTTGGTCGCGGGTAAGGTCGGTATTGTAAAAGGTAAAGTCGCCCTGGAAAGTGCGGAAGCCCAGGCGATGGCACAGCAGGTCGCGAATAATGGCTTCCTGGCTGGCATACTGGTCGTTCAGTTTCCATTGCGGCAAGTATTTATTGACCTTATCGTCCAGCGAAAGCCTTTTTTGGTCCTGCAGCATGGCAAGCGCAGTGGCTGTAAACGCCTTGGTATTACTGCCTATCATAAACAGGGTATTCTCGTCAACCTTGTTATTCAGTCCAAGCTCCTTGATGCCGTAACCCTTCATCATCACCACTTTGCCATCCTTCACAATACATACCGCTGCCCCGGGTATGCGCCATTTGGTGAGGGCCCGGTTCACGTAATTATCAAGACTATCGCTGATGAATTTACTCCGGTCGGTATGCTGGGCACTTGCCGCAGATATAAATATTATAATACTGACCATTAATAGATATAGCTTTTTCATAAAGGATGTTTAATTTGCGGTCTGGTAAATTACTAATTTAACGCGAAATTTATCAGCAGATTACAAATTCTCAAATTACTGAACTATTAAACTCAATCAATGAAACTAAAGTTTTATCAAGCAGGAATTACGTGCCTGGCACTTATCCTGCTGCTTTCCGTCAACGCGAAAGCGCAGCGGGGCGGCGTAAATTGGGCCAAAGACGGCTACCAATATTTCAGGGCAAGCCCCGCCGGCATTACTGAATACGATACCCGCGATTCGGCCAAAAAAACAGTTGTTGTATCTAAAGAGATGTTGACGCCGCAGGGCAAAAAAGCTTTAGCTGTTGAAGGCTTTGCTTTCTCTGCCGACGACAGCAAGGTGATGGTCTTCACCAATACCAAACGCGTTTGGCGCTACAATACCAAAGGCGATTATTGGGTGTACGACATCAACGCCAAAACACTAAAGCAATTAGGTGTGGGTAAACCCGAATCGTCGCTGATGTTTGCCAAATTCTCGCCCGATGGCGCGAAGGCCGCTTATGTAAGTGGCCATAATGTTTATGTAGAGGACCTGGCAAGCGGCGACATTAAACCACTGACAACCGACGGTGCAAGCCGCATTATCAATGGCACATTCGATTGGGCATACGAAGAGGAATTTGACTGCCGCGACGGTTTCCGCTGGTCGCCGGACAGTAAATTGATCGCCTATTGGCAAATAGACGCCCGCAAGATCAAAAACTACCTGATGTTGAACACCACCGATTCTATCTACCCGTACAACGTACCGGTTGAGTACCCCGTTGCCGGCGAGGACCCAAGCTCGTGCAAAATAGGAGTAGTAGATATCAGCACAGCAAAAACCACCTGGATCGATGTTCCGGGTGACAATATCCAGCATTACATTCCGCGCATGGAGTGGACCACCAACTCAAATGAGCTTATATTAGAGCAATTGAACCGCGCTCAAAATGAGAGCAAGATCTATGTCGGCAACGTTTCCACCGGAGCTACACACGCCATCCACGAAGAAAAATCGGACAGCTGGATCGACGGTAAATCGCGCTGGAACGGGGGTAACCCGGTTGGCTGGGATTGGCTGAAGGATGGCAAGTCATTCATCTGGGTGAGTGAAAAAGACGGCTGGAAACATATTTATACCATTACCTCCGACGGCAAGGAAAAACTGATCACCAAGGGTGATTATGATGTGATCACACTGAACTGCATCGACGAAGCCAACGGCTTTGTTTATTTTACTGCATCGCCGGATAATGCTACACAGGAATACCTGTACCGCACCAAACTGAATGGCTCAGGCAAAACGCCGGAACGGGTTACGCCTAATGATTTGCCCGGCACGCATACTTATACCGTGTCGCCTAATGGCAAGATAGCTATGCATACGTTCTCAAACAGCTACACACCGTACGAAACTGAGGTAGTAAGCTTACCAGATAATAAACATGTGAGCGGTGCGCATATGGCCGTAAAGAAAGATGCCAAAAACAAGCCTGAATTTTTCAAGGTTAAAACTGCCGACGGTATTGAAATGGACGGCTGGATGGTAAAACCAACCAATTTTGATTCGACCAAAAAATACCCTGTTGTATTCTCCGTATACGCCGAGCCGGCCGGGCAAACCGTTGTCGATCGTTACGGCGCAGGCCGCAATGGCTTATATGTAGGCAATATGGCCGACGACGGTTATATCTACATGGCAATTGAAGGCCGTGGTGCACCAGCGCCAAAAGGTGCTCAATGGCGCCATTCCATCTATAAAAACATTGGTATCATCAATATCCGCGACCAGGCTATGGGCTGCGCGGTAATTCGTAAATGGCCATTCGTGGATTCGACCCGTATTGCGGTGCATGGCTGGAGCGGCGGCGGCTCAACTACGCTGAACCTGTTGTTCCAATACCCGAGCCTTTACCAAACAGGTATTGCCGTAGCCGCCGTAGGCTGGCAACTATCGTATGATAACATTTACCAGGAGCGTTATATGGGCGTGCCGACAGATGATGCCGGGCGCGAACCGTTTATCAAAGGTTCGCCGGTAACTTACGCTAAAAATTTGCGCGGCAATCTATTGTATATGCATGGTACAGGCGATGATAACGTACATTACCGCAACGCCGAGCTGCTGATAAACGAACTGATCAAATACAACAGGCAGTTCCAGCTGATGTCGTACCCAAACCGTTCTCACGGGATATTTGAAGGCGACGGCACAACCTTGTTCCTGCGCACTTTGTTTACAAATTATTTAAAGGAGCATTGTCCCGGGGGGGGGAAATAAAGGTCGGAGGTCAGAACATAAACAGCTAACATTGGACTTCAGACCGCTGACTTCCTAAAATGCGAAAAGCCCCTTAATCGGGGCTTTTCTTTTAGATAAAGGTTAGGTTTTAAAAAGGCAGGTCGTCTTCAGCGCCGTTACTGCTGAATGTATCGTTATTTGTGGGCCCTTTTTCGAATTGACGTGGAACACTATCTCCTTCAAAATCGCTCTTTCGGCCCAGCATGGTAAAGTTTTCAGCAACTACTTCGGTGGTATATTTCTTTATCCCGCCTTTGTCTTCAAAGGAGCGGGTCCTGAGTTTTCCTTCGATGTAAACCAGTTTACCCTTTTGAAGAAACTTGGTGGCAAGTTCGGCAAGGCCCCTCCACATGACAATGTTGTGCCATTCGGTTTGCTCAACTTTTTGGCCGTCTTTATTAAAGGTTTCTGATGTTGCGAGGGGGAAGCTTGTTACCGATACCCCGCCATCCAAAGAACGTAATTCGGGGTCTTTCCCCAGGTGTCCTATCAAGATCACCTTGTTTATTCCAGACATAGATTAAAATAGCAATTTTATTGTTCTAATTAAAAAAATTAGTTATAAAGATAGAAATGATTTTCGGTAAAGCCAGTAATTTTAATTTTTCGACTTCAATGTAAACCCATTTTTTTTCCAATTTACTCGGCTGTCCTTCGATCTGGATAAACTGCGCATGGATGCGCTGGTGTGTTAGGATGTGCTTTTTCGCACGAAATGTAGTGATTATCTTAATGTTGTTGCCGAAGAATTCCTTTGTTTGTAACAATTCAGTTACGTCCTCTGCGGGCGTATACGAGGTGGTTTCGATCAGAGGCAAATCGTACATATTGGCCCATATATCTTTTTCATCCCGCTTATTCATCAACACTTTATCGCCATCTGTTACCAGGATATAATTGAAAAACCGCTCCCGTACTTTCACTGTTCTCAGCTTTTGCGGCAGCACCGCGATCTTATCATTATTGAAAGCATAACAACCTTGCCGCATCGGGCACACCGTGCAATCCGGCGATTTGGGTTTGCACAGCATCGCACCAAACTCCATCATGACCTGGTTGTGCAATCCGGGGTGCTCATGGTTTAGCAGTTCATCAGCCAATTCCTGGAAAAGCTTTTTCCCTTTCGGGGAATTGATGGGTTCTTCGACGCCAAAATAACGCGCCAGCACACGGTAAACATTACCGTCTACTACAGCTTTAGCCTCATTGGCCGAAAAGGACGATATGGCTGCAGCTGTATACTCACCTATACCTTTTAGTTTAATGAGTTCATCGTATCCTTCCGGGAATTTACCATTGTAAAACTCCACCACCTGCCGCGCTGTTTTAAGCATGTTACGCCCGCGCGAATAATAGCCCAGGCCCTGCCAAAGTTTCAAAATATCATCCTCCCCAGCGGCTGCAAAAGCCTTAACATCAGGGTATTTCTCCAGGAATTTGTAAAAATAGGGCATACCCTGCTCCACCCGGGTTTGTTGTAAAATAATCTCCGAGAGCCAAATTACGTAAGCGTCAGAAGTGTCGCGCCAGGGCAATTGTCGCTTGTTTTTAAGGTACCATTGTACTAATTCGTCAGAAAAATTCATTTATGCCAAATGTAATACGATGAGCTGCAATTGTTTTAAAATTGTAACGTTTATATGTGAATTAAGGTCTACATAAAAAAAAAGTGTTAATTATTTCAATCTTTGCTAATAAACCAATACTTTTGCAACCCCAAAACAGTTAAGTATTTACATAAATTTATAAGGAAAATCTGATATGACTAAAGCAGAAATTATAGCTGAGATCTCATCAAAGACAGGCATCGAGAAGGTTGACGTTCAAGAGACTGTAGAGGCATTCTTCAAAGTAGTGAAGTCCTCAATGGTGAGTGGAGAAAATGTGTACGTAAGAGGCTTTGGTAGCTTCGTGGTTAAGAAAAGAGCGAAAAAAACAGCTCGTAATATTTCAAAAAATACGGCTATAATTATTCCTGAACACTTCGTTCCAAGCTTTAAGCCTGCGAAAACCTTTGTTGAAAAGGTAAAATCGGGCAACAAGAAAGCTGCAAAATAATTTCCCGTCATGACCAGGAAGGGAACACAGATAATCGTAGTATCAGCCATAATTGTTATGTCCGGTTATTTGTTGTCCCTTTCTCCTAAGGGCCTCATTAAACCTAAAGTTACCAAGTCCGGCTCGGGCGTGGTAGCTGGTTCAAAACCCGCTGTCGCTAACGTTTCCGTGGATGATGTCTCTTCTCCTGCCAAAACCGCTATCGGCGCCGCACTTGCTGCAACGATAAATGATTTGGAAGGGCAGCTTAAAAACGCAACAACGGATGCAGATAAGTTGAGCCTTCAGAAAAAACTGGCTAAACAGTGGGATGATGATAATCAGCCCGCGCCGGCTGCTTTTTACTACCAGGCTGTTGCCCGCAAAGAAAACAGCTTTGATGACTGGCTAAAAGCAGGCAGCCGTTTCAACGACGCCTACAAAGGCACACAGGACACTTCGGTTCAGCCTGCCTTTGTACAAAACGCCATTGAGGCTTTCAAAAACGCGGTTAAACAAAAACCCGAAGACCTGGAGGCAAAAACAGGTTTAGGTGTGGCTTATGTCAACCAAACGAGTTCGGGTATTGCTGATCCGAACGGTGGTTCGCCAATGCAGGGTATCATGCTGCTGCTTGATGTAGTTAAGCAGGACCCGAACAACCGCAGCGCCAATTTAAACCTGGGGCTGTTTGCAATGAAATCGGGGCAGTTTGATAAGGCTGTAAACCGGTTTAAAACTATGATAGCGCAAAAACCAGAGGTTGAGCCCTATTTTTATCTTGCTGAAAGTTATAAGCAGTTGGGTATGAAAAAGGAAGCCATTGATGCTTATCAAAAATGCAAGGATATGATCCCTGACCCCATTGTCGGTCAAAAGATCGACCAATATATAAAGGAACTAAAAAAGTAAAATTTCACATTCAAAAAACTTATTACTATGCCAAGCGGTAAAAAACGTAAAAGACACAAAATGGCTACCCATAAACGCAAAAAGCGTTTGAGAAAAAACAGACATAAAAAGAAGTAAGTTTTTGGTTGAATGAGTGAGTGGTTGATTGAGTTACCGTGCGAAAGTATGCACCGATCAACTTATTCTAACTTAATCAACCAATAAACTATCTTCGCCAATTGTTTTACCACTTTATTAAGCGGCAAATTTATGCCGCTTTTAGAAATGGAGTAGCGTTTGATAAAAGAATTAATTATCGATTCGACCCCGAACGGGGCTACCATTGCGTTATTACAGGACAAACAACTTGTAGAACTTCATAAAGAGCAAGCAACCAACAATTATACCGTTGGTGACTTATACCTTGGCAGGATCAAAAAGATCATGCCGGGGTTAAATGCTGCCTTTGTGGATGTGGGCTACGAGAAGGATGCTTTTTTGCATTATCTCGACCTTGGCCCGCAGGTTCAAAGTTTGTTGAAACTGACCAAGCAGGTACGCAGCGGCGGTTACCAGTCGAAGTTGCTTGACAATTTTAAACCGGAGCAGGATATCAATAAATCGGGCAAAATAACCGAGGTATTGATCAAAAACCAGCTCATCCCGGTACAAATTGCCAAGGAGCCTATATCGACCAAAGGGCCGCGTCTCAGTT
Organism: Mucilaginibacter sp.; assembly: GCA_043739405.1. Lineage (GTDB taxonomy): Bacteria > Bacteroidota > Bacteroidia > Sphingobacteriales > Sphingobacteriaceae > Mucilaginibacter. The sequence goes on from JAYUEE010000026.1 coordinate 60,171, forward strand.
CGGATCTGTCTATCGCCGGAAGGTACGTCGTATTGGTGCCTTTTTCCGAAGCTATTTCTATCTCTAAAAAGATAAAAAGCAATACCGAACGCAACCGCCTTCGCAAGATCGTCGAGAGCATTAAACCCAAGCATTTTGGTGTGATCATACGCACTGTATCCGAAGGTAAAGGTGTATCCGAAATGCAGTCGGACCTGCTCAACCTGATATCCAAGTGGGAAACGTTTATAACCCGCCTGCCTACAGTTGAACCGGGTAAAAAAGCCCTGGGCGAAATTGACCGTACATCAACGCTGTTGCGGGATATATTGAACCCCGACTTTCAGAGCATTTATGTAAACGATAACGCCATTTACGAGGAAATACGCTCGTATGTGCACCAGATATCACCCGAATTGGAAAATATTGTACGCTTCCACAAACATAAGGAGCCCATCTTCGAGCATTACGGTATTGATAAACAGATCAAGGGCGCCTTTGGTAAAACGGTAAATTTAGCCGGCGGGGCGTATTTGGTTATCGAACATACCGAGGCCCTGCATGTTATCGACGTCAACAGCGGTAACCGCACAGCCAACAAGGAGAACCAGGAAGAAAATGCTTACCTCGTAAACAAGGAAGCAGCTAAAGAAATTGCACGCCAGCTAAGGCTGCGTGATATGGGTGGTATAGTGGTGATCGACTTTATCGATATGCACAAACCACAGAACCGCAAGGAATTGTTTGATTACCTGCGCGCCGAAATGGCTCACGACAGGGCTAAGCATACCATATTACCGCCAAGCAAATTTGGCCTGGTGCAGATAACCCGCCAGCGCGTACGCCCGGAAATGAATATCGTTACCAGCGAGATTTGCCCGGCATGTCACGGTACAGGCACCATCCGCCCAACCATCCTTTTACTGGACGATATCGAGAACAACTTCAACTTTATTTTAGTTGAGCAAAACGAGAAAAGCATTACCCTTGTGGTACACCCATACATTGAGGCTTATATCAAAAAAGGCTTTATATTCTTCAACCGCCAGTGGAAATGGTTTTTCAAATATGGCCAGTGGATAAAAGTTAAAAGTAACCCGGCCTACCAGATCACCGAGTTCCACTTCTTCTCATCTAAGGATGAAGAGATCAAGTTATAGATTTTAATTTGCGAATGTGCAGTCCCGATAGCTATCGGGAACAGATGTGCAGATGTTTTGATAGAGCATCTGCATTTTTGTTTTGGGATAACTCAAATTCGTATCTTGTGGTAATCGAAGATGTTAAGAAGAGAATATTACAAAGGTCAAAAGTATCTTGAAGATTTAAAGGATTTTAATTCTTTAGATGATTCCCTTGCTATTTTCGGAAAAGTGAAAAATATTGATAGGCTCAAAGATTTAGATATTAAGAGGCTTTGGTTATATGGAGCAAATGAAAAACAGCTTCAACAAATCCTATCATTCATATCTCCGGACTTTATAAGTATCTACCAGATATTAGCGAAGGACTTGTCCATCTTAGAAACTTTGACCGAAACAGAAACGATGGTGCTGAGATGGAATTCAAAATCTGATCAGCTATGGAATATGTCTCATAATAAAGGGTTAAAAGCTTTGGTAATCGAAGATTTTCAGAAGATATCTACTGTTAATCCTATTTCAAACGCAGGTAATCTTGAGTATTTGGTTTTGGAAGGCGGTATGTGGAAACCATTAAAACTGGATAACCTTAGTCCGTTAGCCGGGCTATCCAAAATCCAATTTTTAAGGTTGGCAAATATGCACGTTAAAATAGATGGATTAACTCCTATAGCCAATTTAAAAGGCTTGGAAGAATTGGATTTATCTAATCAGTTCGAAACAAGTGAATATGCCTATTTAACCGCGAAATTACCTGACACAAAATGCAATTATTTTAAACCTTATATCAAACTATCCAATTCAATCGGTGGCCGGGATGTGATGGTCATAGGCAAAAGAAAACCTTTCCTCAATTTTGAGCTGGACAAAACTAAAATTAAGAAATACACCTCTGAATTTGAAGAGATGGTAAGAGGGTTTTCAAAATTATAGAATAACGGTAGGTTGACACTACTTCACCTTCAGCAATAAACTCAACTGATCCGGACTCATCTTTCTTACCAGGTTATCGTTTACAATAACCCTTAGTGTCTGGTCTTTGTACTCATATTTGGCCTGTTGGTCCATTGCGTTGATCTGATTCACGATGTCACACAATACCGAATCAAATTCCAATCGTTTAAGGGCGTCTATTGTAAACTCCATGTTTTTGACAATGATTGATGAGCAATAATACTAATTTTTTTAGTAATTATATTGGATTGCAAAAAATTAATCTGCACATTTGCACATCTAAAATTTGCACACCAACACGTGGCCAAAACTAAAATCGCTTATTTCTGCCAAAGCTGTGGTTTCGAATCACCTAAATGGCTCGGCAAATGTCCCTCCTGCGGGCAATGGAACACCCTTGTTGAAGAAATAATCGAAAAAGAAAATACCTCCATACCTAATTGGAAGCCGAAATCCACCAGTTTGCAACGGTCCAACAAACCGGTACAGGTATCCGATATCAGTTTTGATGAGGAACACCGCGTACTCACACCGGATAAGGAATTCAATCGGGTTTTGGGCGGAGGGATTGTTGCGGGTTCATTAGTATTGATCGGCGGCGAGCCGGGCATTGGTAAATCAACCCTGATGCTGCAGCTGGCGCTCAATATGCCCAATATGAAGGTGCTGTATGTTTCGGGAGAAGAAAGCGAGCGCCAAATAAAGATGAGGGCGGAGCGGCTTAGGCCGCTCGAAGTCGGAAGTCAGAAGTCGGAAGTCAGAAGTGATAATTCCGCAATCGAAATTCCGCATTCCGAAATAGGAAAAGATTGTTACATCCTCACAGAAACCTCCACCCAAAACATCTTCAAACAGATCGAGCAATTAGAGCCCGACCTGGTGATCATCGACTCGATTCAAACGCTCTATTCGGCACATATCGAATCTACACCGGGCAGTGTTTCGCAGGTGCGCGAGTGCACCGCCGAAATGCTGCGCTTTGCCAAAGAGTCGGGCACACCGGTTTTCCTGATAGGCCATATCACCAAAGATGGAATGATCGCAGGGCCCAAGATACTTGAGCATATGGTAGATACTGTTTTGCAGTTTGAGGGCGACAGGCACCATATTTACCGCATCCTGCGCGCGGTGAAAAACCGCTTTGGTTCAGCGTCTGAGCTGGGCATCTACGAAATGCTGGGCGAGGGCCTGCGCGAAGTATCCAACCCATCCGAGATCTTGCTCTCACAGCGCGATGAGCCTTTAAGCGGCATCACCATTTCGGCTACACTGGAAGGTACGCGCCCTATGATGATAGAAACGCAGGCACTGGTAAGTACATCGGCTTACGGCACGCCGCAGAGGACCGCTACGGGCTTTGATACCCGCCGCATGAACATGCTACTGGCAGTGCTCGAAAAGCGCTGTGGTTTCAAGCTTGGCGCGAAAGATGTTTTCCTGAACATAACGGGCGGCATAAGTGTTGAGGACCCGGCTATCGATCTGGGCCTGGCCGCTGCCATTATCTCATCGCACGAGGATATACCTATCCCTTTCAAAACTTGCTTTGCAGGCGAAATAGGATTGTCGGGCGAAGTAAGGGCGGTAAACCGTATTGAGCAGCGCATAGCCGAAGCACATAAACTGGGCTTTGAGCAGATATTTTTCTCTAAATACAACCTGGAATCGGGCGGCCAAAACAAAAAGCGTATCGACCTTTCCCGCTATCACATCGAAGTAAAAACTGTAGGCAGCATTGAAGAAGTATTCAGCGCCTTATTCGGGTAAATAATGAGGTTTTCTTAATTACTCGTTTGGACGACAACTTTTCGAATCCTGCTATTGTTGAAATCGGCTACATAAATATTACCGTTGCCATCAACCCCTATGCCTTGCGGCGTGCTGAATTGTGCGGCTGCACCAGTTCCATCGGCATAACCCGCTACGTTTTTTGCGCCTGCCAGCACGTACAGTATTTTGGAAGAGGTTAACTCTAAAATACGCCCGGCTTCATCCGATATAAACAGGTTACCATTTATATCTGAACACAATGCCGAAGGATAACCTACCAGTGTAGTCTGACCAGGGCCGCCGGCTATGGTAGATAACACACGGGCTGGCGTTATTTGGCGGATAGCATTATTTTCCAGGTCGGCTACATAAACATTTCCTGCGGCATCGACCGCTACGCCATTGGGGTGGTGGAATGCGCCCCATGAACCAATTGCCGAATCTATTGTTATATTCGTATAACCCGATCTCAAAACGCCGGCATACAGGCTTACGCCGCCTGCCGGGGATATTTTACGAATCATGTTATTGTTACGATCTGCAACAAATAAATTTCCATTTTTATCCAAAGCCACACCTGCGGGACCATTAAATGCGGCCACCTTGCTCGCGGCCCCATCCACAAAGGCTGCGGTACCATTACCTGCATAAGTGTTTACTATACCAGCCGCAGTAATTTCGCGGATAACGTTATTGCCATAATCAGCTACAAAAATATCGCCCTGCGCATCTACGGCTAAGCCTTCTGGAGCGTAAAACTCGGCTGATGCCGCCGGACCGTCAACGTAACCCGCCGTTCCATTACCGGCAATGGTGCTGACTGTGCCATCGGTGGCTATTTTCCTGATGCGGTTATTGAATGTGTCTGAAATATAGATATTGCCTGAAGCATCTACGGCGAGCCCCACCGGTGTATTAAACTCAGCTCCTGCAATTGCTCCGTCTAAATACCCTGCTGTTCCGTTACCGGCAAATGTGGTTACCACGCCGGTAACCGAGGATATATTAGTGCCGGTAGTAAACTGCACCACAGCTCCGTAAGCAGTTCCAAATTCATTGGTAGCATATGCCCGCAGGTAATAGGCAGTTCCGGGGGTAAGGCCGGTTAAATTACTGGTAAAGGAATTACTGATCGAAATTACAGGGTCAGTAGTTTTAAGGTCCGCCAAAGTTGGTACTTTATTCGTAGTGCTGTAAACAACGCCGTTCGCAGTAACAACAGCCCCTCCGATTGAGCTAACTGTTCCGCCGCTTTGTGCAGTGGTCGAAGTTAAGTCCAGTATTACATCTTGTGTGGCGATAGTTGGCACACTCGTATTAGTGGTAGCGGTGGTTTTTTTACAACCTGTACCCGATAGCAGAATAAAAAACGATACAAATAATATAGCCGATAGTAGGGGTTTCTTCATTTAATAAATTGTTTTAATACATCATGCATGAGCGATAATCTGTTGTCCTGCGCCCATGGCTCCAAAAATTCATATTTTCCGCAAACTTAACCTAAATCAGGCTAAGTTTTAACAGATTTCAATAGTAGTTTAAAAATGTTACTTACTCAACTGATTTAACAAATATTAACAATATGCGTCCGCCCATAAAACCTTGTAAAATATTGCCCGTTAGCTGGAAACAAATTATTAAAATACAATACGATGAAAACAGCGCTTTTATTACTACCCGCGGTGATATTTTCACTTTCGGCATTTACTCATAATAAAAAAGCAAGGGCACACAGAATGCATTGATGGCGGGATAGCGAGATGAAAGGATAAATGTATTCGATCAGAATTAAGATTCTCTTCTGATTAGAATTGGCTGAAGGCCAAGGTCATTTGCAAAAAGCTCTCTTACCTTTTGCTCAATTTCATTTTTATTTATTGTTGAATTTCTCCTGGCCTTTAAATAACTCTCCCTCGAAATCTTACTGGCCAGGTCGCCCACCGTTTTCAGGTGAATTTCTTTCCCAAATTTCCCCGCGAGTTTAAGCCATGAAAATGAAACCAGACATCCTCCCAATGCTATATACCAGCTGATTGTGAATAATACTAAAGAGCACAGCAGCAGCATCAAAAACACGCGAACTACCCAGTATTTTGGGCCCAAAATACAAAGTTCAACGCCTAATTCATCTTCGACTTTCGTTAAATTTTGATCGATATTTTTCTGTGGGAAAATCTCTGATAGCTTTGTCTTAGGAGTTATTAGCGATTTCCGAGTTTGGATAGCTTCAGTTATGGCATTGCGTAGTTTATAAAATGCTTGCTGCGTGGTGCAAGTGTCGGCATGTTCAAGATTGATCTTGCGTGCAATAATATCGGCAAGCATCCTGAAGGAATTGACTTCTACCAGGCTATCATAATCAAACTTGATGGCAAATGACTTTTCTATCCTGGCCAAGACCGCTTCGATATCCGTTGAATCGAACTTCCGGAGTTTATTAAATTCTGTATCCATACTCACTATGCCAGTAATACGGCACTTTCCATGCCAATGTTTATTACTTGCTCAGGTACATTGATTTTTCCTTATACAGGTGCCTGAAGTATGGATCCTCCAGGTCGGGTATAAAGCGGATAGCCTCACCAGTTGATTTCATCTCAGGACCCAGCTCCTTATTTACTTCAGGGAATTTATCGAATGAGAACACAGGTTCTTTGATGGCATAGCCTTTCAGTTTGCGTTCTATCTTGAAGTCTTTCAATTTATTCACACCCAGCATTATCTTAGCTGCAATGTTAATGTAAGGCACATCATATGCTTTGGCAATGAACGGCACCGTGCGCGAAGCGCGCGGGTTAGCTTCTATCACATATACCTTTTCATCTTTTATCGCAAACTGGATGTTCAATAGTCCGCGCACATTAAGGGCCTTTGCTATCTTGATGGTATGATCTTCCATTTGTTTGATCACATTGTCCGAAAGGTTGAACGGCGGCAATACTGCGCTCGAATCGCCTGAGTGGATACCCGCAGGTTCAATGTGCTCCATCAGGCCAATGATATGTACATCGTCGCCGTCGTAAATGGAGTCGGATTCGGATTCTTCTGCACGGTCAAGGAAATGGTCGATCAGTACACGGTTACCCGGCAAATTCTTCAGTAATCCTACAACGGCTTTTTCCAGGTCCTCATCATTGATCACAATGCTCATGCCCTGGCCACCCAACACATAGCTCGGGCGAACCAAAACCGGGTAACCCACTTTATGCGCCACTTCAATAGCTTCTTCAGCATTCTCGGCAACGCCGTATCTTGGATACGGAATATCAAGGTCTTTCAGCAGGTCAGAGAAACGGCCCCTGTCCTCGGCGATATCCATATTATCAAAAGATGTACCTATGATCTTGATGCCATGCTCATGCAGTTTTTCCGCCATCTTCAGGGCGGTCTGGCCGCCAAGCTGAACGATAACGCCCTCGGGTTTTTCCAGTTCGATGATCTCCCGCACATGCTCCCAGAATACCGGCTCGAAATATAATTTATCGGCCATGTTGAAGTCCGTAGATACCGTTTCAGGATTACAGTTGATCATGATAGCCTCAAAACCCGATTCTTTTGCTGCCAGCAAACCGTGCACGCAGCTATAATCAAACTCGATGCCCTGTCCAATACGGTTCGGGCCCGAACCTAAAACAATGATCTTCTTTTTGCCAGATGGTATCGATTCGTTCTCCCCTTCGTAAGTCGAATAAAAGTAAGGCGTCTTCGCAGGGAATTCTGCTGCGCAGGTATCTACCATTTTATATACGCGGCGTATACCCAAGCCCACGCGGCGCTGGTAAACTTCTTCTTCCGTTACATTGGTTAGCACATGCGCTATTTGCACATCCGAAAATCCTTTTTGTTTTAGTGTGAAGAAAAACTCTGTTGGGATATTGTTCAGCGAGTAGCGGCGCAGTTCAACCTCCAGGTTTACTATTTCCTGTATCTGGTTTAAAAACCAACGGTCAATTTTGGTTGCTTTCCTTACGGATTCAATCGGCACACCTAAACTTAGTGCGTCGTAGATATGGAACAGCCTGTCCCAGCTTGGGTTCTCCAGGCTGTACATGATCTCTTCCAGGTTGCGGCTCTGGCGGCCATCGGCCCCAAGACCGGCGCGGCCAATTTCAAGGCTCTGACAAGCCTTTTGCAAGGCCTCGATGAAGCTGCGGCCAATGGCCATCACTTCACCTACCGATTTCATTTGCAGGCCAAGCTGCCTGTTAGCGCCTTTGAACTTATCAAAGTTCCAGCGCGGAACTTTTACGATCACGTAATCCAGCGTCGGCTCAAAATAAGCGGACGTGGTTTTGGTGATCTGGTTTTCTATTTCATCCAGGTTATAACCGATAGCCAGCTTGGCAGCTATTTTAGCAATAGGATAACCGGTAGCTTTTGATGCTAATGCCGATGAGCGTGAAACACGCGGGTTGATCTCGATGGCGATGATCTGCTCATCTGCCGGGTTTACCGCAAACTGTACGTTACAGCCGCCTGCAAAATTGCCTATGGCGCGCATCATCTTGATGGCCTGGTTACGCATATTCTGGTAACAGCGGTCGCTCAGCGTCATCATAGGTGCCACGGTGATCGAATCGCCGGTATGAATACCCATCGGGTCAAAGTTCTCGATCGAGCAGATGATAATCACGTTGTCCCGGCTATCGCGAAGTAACTCCAGCTCATATTCTTTCCAGCCTAATACCGCCTGTTCCACCAAAACCTCATGCGTTGGCGAAGCCTGCAAGCCACGACTTAATGCCTGGTCAAACTCTTCTTTTTTATGTACAAAGCCTGCTCCTTTTCCACCGAGGGTATAGCTTGGGCGGATAACCAATGGGAAACCTATCTCCTGCGCCGCTTCTTTACCTTCCAGGAAAGAGTTGGCGATCTTTGATTTTGCTACATCCACCCCGATATCAACCATCAGCTGGCGGAAAGCTTCGCGGTTTTCAGTTTTTTCTATCGCAGCGGTATCTACACCGATCACTTTCACATTATATTTTTCCCATAAACCGCGCTCTTCAGCCTCTATACAAAGGTTCAGCGCCGTTTGACCGCCCATAGTGGGCAGCACGGCATCAATTTTTTGTTCCTGCAGTATCTGCTCAATACTTTCACAGTTCAATGGCAACAGGTACACATGGTCGGCAATGACCTTGTCGGTCATAATAGTGGCCGGGTTACTGTTGATAATGGATACAGAAATGCCTTCGTCCTTGAGGGATAATGCTGCCTGCGAACCGGAATAATCGAACTCACACGCCTGGCCTATAATGATAGGGCCTGAACCAATAATTAAAACGGATTTGATGGAGGTATCTATGGGCATAGTTTTTTGGGTTGTGGTTCATGGTTCATGGTTCATGGTCTGTGCCCGGTTGGCTATGAACTATGATCCATTAACTATGAACCATTTTCTATGCGCTGAAAGCGAAAAACCCGACTTCAGCGTCGGGATGCAAAGATAGAAAAATAGATAACGCGATGGCAGGATTTTTTTAAATTTAATTGTGTAACATTTATTACGATATAGCCGCTCTATTTTGCTTTTAATAGTACAGAATTTTTATATTTACCATTGCAGAAAAACCAGCCAACAGACACGGTGAAGATGAAAAAACATATAATACCCCTGACTATTCTTTGCGCAGTAATAAGTAGTTGCGCAATGTACCAATCACTCATTAAATCCTCTTTCCCTTACACTACAACGTTTACGGTTCCGGCAGCATCACAGCCGGGGAATGAGTATTCGGCCATTAGCATAGCCACGAGTTTCGACCAGAATTTTAGCAAAACCGGCAACAACGCCGATAAGATAACCCTGGTGCGTGTTATCTCGGCGAAGCTATTGTCACAGGACCCTACCGATTATAATATCGGCAACCTGGCATCGGTAAAGATTTACCTGTCAAAAGACGATGGCAAGGACGAAATCCTGGTAGCAAGCCGCAGCGATATCAGCGCCAATGTGGGCAATAACATTACGCTGGATATTGATAACTCAAAGTTTTTGGACGAATTGGTGCGCGAACCCAACATTAGGGTGCGCATGGCCTATAAAGTACGGCAGCAATATAAGATAGATGTAAACCTGCATGTCGTATTGGGACTGGCAGCTTACCCTAAACCACAGAAGTAAATCGAAACTATTTTTTTGATTCCCATTGGTCAAATCAATAGATTTACGTCAGTACCACGTATAAAAATCAAATGAAAAAAAATTTCCTGCTATACCTTATCGCCCTGTTGCCTCTTTTTGTACCTATTTTCGCGCTTGCGCAAGGCCAGTGGGATGTGCTTAACGATGTTGCAAAAAAAACTTTAGGCATAGCCTCTTCCTTCCGATTCAACGATCAGCTTGGCGTCTACCAGGTAAACCTGAACGATAGTACTTTTGAACTGATCGCATTAAATAATAAAATGGAGATTCTGTGGCGTAACCAATTTAAGGGCAATGGTGTAGCTTGCGGAAAGTTTAAGGATAACCTCCTTGCCATCGCCGATTCAGGTTATTCCAGGCGAACTGAGTTTGTTAATCCTTATTACGCTTATTTGATAGATCCGCTATCCGGCAAAACCATCCTGCAAAAAGAGATATTTAAACAGCAGGCTAAGCACCAGGAAATAGCATACCCCTTTTTTACAGGTGATGGTTCTGATTTTAGTTTAATTGTGAGGCAAACAAACCGGAAATTGGGCATGTTGCTGTCCTTCAAGGACAAGACCGAAGACGTGACCATCATCAAGTTGGACGAAAAGTTAGCGCCAACATACCTTAAGCCCAAATTTCCAAACGAAACTTTTGTGAGTTTGACCGGTAACCAGCAAGGTGACTTGTTTGTACTCACCGCTAAAGACGATATTATTTCAGCCGCCCCCAGTGAGGGCCACGGTACCGGTGAGCCCTTGGATAAGGGCTATGTTACTTTAGTAGCACGGCGCTATGAGTATGGCGCTATTGAGCCGTCGGAACCCATATCACAAAAGTGCGAATCCCTGGGGGATTTTGATCTTTTCAGGGGCTACAATGCTATAACTCCTTCCGAAAATGATAGGAATATTCTTTTCCTGGCCATAGCGCACAATAACAGCGACGACGACCGGGAGCTTTTTATAGGCAAATTCGATTTCGCCGCCCACATAGCAAAATCCTCCAATGAAGTGTTCACAGGCAAATACGTCAGGGGCATTGAAAAGAGCTTTATCCCTGTCAATGATTATTATCAGAAAGCTAACATTGGAGGGCAAAAAAAACAACTAACCGTAAGATATTTTAGGGAACATAATGGCAAACTGGTAACGGTTATGGCTGAGTCTTTTTTTGCCACCATGTACAATGTTACTACCTATTACGAAAAAGCATTTATCATAAATTGTTATGATAATGACCTGAAAAAACAATTTCAGCAACTAATGCCGGTCTATCGCGCATCGTCCGAAGAATTAACTACCGGGTTTGCGTTTGAAGAAAACGCTTTGAAAATAGTCAGTAATACTGATGATTACCCGATATACGGGCAACTTGACCTTTTGACCGGAAAATGGTTAAAACTGGAACCGCTTAAGACCGAAGACACCTATAGTTCGGATAAACACGTCATCTGGTTCGATAACAGTTTTATCGTGCCATCCATGAGGCATCCGGGAATTTTTGGGAATAAATATAATATCAATTTGCTTCGCTATACTTATTAAGTATTGAGTTTATAAAAGCACCGCTGATATATCTCTATCCGGGATTCAGCGCTATCGCTGATGTCTCGTAAACCCGCCCATCACTTTTTGCATGATTTTGATTTTAACAAACCTTGGCACAGTTCGTAAACTGTAAACCAAAACTTTTGAAAGAAGTCCCGGAATTACATTGGTTTGTTTACCCAGTGCCCTAAGAATCGGGATACCGAGTTTACCAGGTGAAATAGCGTTATTCATGTTCATGCTGGCTCGTTGCCCAAAGCCGCTCTGGACAGGCCCAGGTGCCGCCGCCAATACATCTACGCCAAATGGTTTTAGTTCTACCGCCAATGCTTCTGCAAATGATTGTATATACGCTTTGGTTGCTGCATAATTGGCTGCAAAGGGGACTCCCTGAAATGCGACCAGCGAGCTCAAAAAAATGATACCCCCTCTTTGCTGCTGCTTAAACTTTTGTGAAAAATAATGGGTTAGTGAAAGTACCGCTTCGCAGTTTACGCGGAGCATGTTTATTTCAGCATGCAAAGATGAGTCAACAAATAAACCCGAGGTGCCGTAACCTGCATTGTTGATGAGTAAACCAATATTCAACCCTTTTGCTGCCTGGATAATTTTTTCCACTCCATCGCTTTCTGAAACGTCGGCAATTACCAACTTAATTTGAATGTTGTTATTCATGAGTTGTTGCCCCGCAATCTTCAACCGCTCTTCATTTCTTGCGATGATGATGAGATTAAACCCTGAATCTGCCAATTGCGTTGCCAGTTCCAGGCCAATGCCTGACGAAGCACCTGTAACGATTGCCCAATCACCATATTTGTCTTTTAGCCGCTGTTTTTCTTTATCCGGTAATTTCATATTGGTCTTGTTTTACTTTAATAAATGGTTTTGATTTCAATGCCTGGATAAGAACAAACACAGCAAACAGGAAATATGATCCGCTCACCGCAAAAACAGCATTCGTGTTTTTTAAAATGTAGAATGATAGCAACGGAATAACTTGCAAGCCATGCATCCCGATGAAATGCGCTACACGTAAATCTCCTTCTGTCATATTCCATTTCATCAATGGAAGAAAAGTTGTCTGCACCCGGGTACCTATGGTATGTGTTCCTCTACCGCCCATCAATAGGCCCTCGAAAGAAAAAATGATGAAAATGAAAATACTTAGCCTGATCGCCCACACATAATACACGGGCAGGTTTGAGAAATTAGATTGGAAAAATAGGATTCCCACATACGCTGCGTAAATCGTTATGGCAATTGCGGCAATGGCCATTCCGCCAAACATCGCCCTATAAAAAAGCGTCGTTTGGTTAAAATGCGATTCCTTTGCCCGCGCCGCCTGGATATTGATGTAAACAATTTCGAAGCTGAAAAGGAAAATATTTGCCCAATTGAAAAGTTTTATATTGAAGTCTGGTAACTCGTAACAAAACCAGGCCATTGTACTGCAATAAATGCTAATGGAGATCGCAAACTTGAACGGCTTGAACCATGCACTGATCCCCGAAACTTGTATGGAAGTAATTTTTGTAAGCAGGTAAAAAATAACTGACATCACAAATAGTGCTGCCGAAAAATAGAACAATGTTTCGTTTCTTGATTTTAATTCTTCTAAAAAGTGTAACATGATGTTTGCATTTAATTTCACTGCAAACATCAGGGATTGCTAAATCAAAAACGATAACAAATGTTTATACTTTTTTGTCGTCGGCCTTTTTCAGCCGGCTTAAATGGACGGAAGTTATACCAAGGTAAGATGCAATCATATGTTGCGGCACACGGTTGTGAATGTTCGGGAACACTTCTGTAATCCTGTCGTAACGTTCTTTCGAAGTTCGTGCATATAGATTTTTTAACCGGTTGTCCTGGTAGATAAAATAAAATTCAGCTATCAATCTTCCCAACCGGTCACCCTGGGTCAAATTTTTGTAGCCCCATTCAATAGCTGCGCGCGGCATAACCACCACTTCTGCTTCTTCTTCGGTTTGCAAGGTGTAAAGCGATGGTTGTTTAAGTATAAATGCAGAGTAGTCGGCAATAAACTGGTTCTCCAAAGCGAAATGCAGCGAATGTTCCGCGCCATCATTATCGGCTGCAATTACACGTATTAATCCTTTATTGATAAAAAATATTTCGTTGGGTACACTACCAGGCCGGCTAACAATTTCATATCTCTTAAACTTTTTAATAATGCAACGACTAAGAAGATCGATCAGTTCACTATCCGAAATCTCAATCATCTGCTTTATGGCCTGGGTAATTTGCTGCATACTTTCTCAGTTATTGCCTGCCTTAGGTCTTCCCCTACGTTTCGGGTATTTCCTGGGCGATGGCTTGTGAAAACCGTTAGATCAAATATACCACGAAGGCTTAGAAAGTACTAATATTTAGATAACACCGGCAACCTTTTTTGCACTTGCGAGGAATTCAAATTACTGTGTTGATTCAACCAAATTATTCTTCAAGCGACTTGATCAATTGTGTCAACTGCTTCAAATGGCTATAATAAGCCGCTTTCATCATACCACGATTAATAAAGTACAAAAGCGGTACCAGGACAATGATAATGCAGCCGAGCGCCACCCATACCGCCGGCTTCTGCAAAGCACGGTTCATCTGTTCCGTCCCCACCGAACTCATGCCCAGAATAGCACCGCCTAACAGGGCTACGGGGTAAAGGAAAATGGCATTGCGTTCCTGCGTTTTGCACCATTGCGTAATACTATGACAATGGCGTTCCAGTTCGGCCTTTACTGAATTGCCGGCAATGATCATTGGGTCGATCTGCTTATAAAGTTTTAAGCTTTGCATAAAAGAGTAAACGCTGTAGCCAGCAAGGATTATCAGGCTGAGCTTAGTGAAAAGCGGTTTGAATAAAATAATACCGGCGGCATAAATCATTAAAGTAATAACAATCCAGGACATTCCTATTTTCAGCGCCTTCTTTATTTTATAAAGTGGTGACGCCGTTTTTTTGAGTTCGGCATTGGCCGGTATAAAAAAACCCATCAAGAAGCGGGTATCAGCCTCGGTTCCCATATTTTTCCACTGCTGTTCCAGGTCCATCTTCATATTTTTTTTAATATTTCAGCTAGTTTTTGCTTGGCGCGGTACACTTTTACGGCTACCAGGTTTGCAGTAATGCCCATTATATCGGCTATTTCTTTGTTATCGTAACCCTCAAGGTGCAGCGACATCACTGCCTTTTCGGCATCATCCAGCCGTCGCATCGCTTTATAAAGCGTTTCGGCATTATCCCGGGCGTCGAACGGCGACGATGCATTGCTAAGGGTTTCCAGGTCGCCCCGATATTCCACTACAACTGGCCGTCGCCGCATGGTTAAAATAGTATTGAGCGACAAACGGTACAACCAGGTACTGAATTTAGACTCCCCTTTGAATTTGGCATAGCTTTTCCATGCCTGCAAAATGATCTCTTGCTGCAGGTCCTTTTTATCGTCCGCGTCTTTGGCGTAAATATTTACCAGCTTATAAATAATGCGCTGATGTTCCTGCATATACGCAAGGAAATCTTTTTCGCTCAAATCGATCTGGGTTTAAAGCAATAATTCGGGGTACTGGCAAATTTATTATTTAAAAAATTAAATAAACAATGAGCCCGAGAACCAAAGCCAGGTGCAAGCTAAGCAGCAGCTTTTGGTAAACATTCCGGTCCGCCCACTTAACCTCCTGGTCAAACGGGTCAAATGCAAGCGCAAGCCCGAAATAAATGACAGCATCAGAGACATTGTGCTTCAAGGCGATATTCAAAATACCCGTTATGATAAACGCAAAATAAACCAGGCGATTGAACCTGTTGGAAGGTTTGTACACTTTTGAAATGTCCATAATCAATACACTTTTTGAACTATAAGTAGCACAAGCGATGCAATTATTACAGGCTTTGAAAAAAATCTGCTGATCTTCAATGTCACTCAAAAATGCGCGGAAACAATTACTGATTAGCAATGAAAAACGCTGTGGTTTAGTAAATGGCCGTGCTTAGTCAGATGAGGGCTGCATTGATTTACTTTTTGGACGAAAATCTATTGGTTTATTTAACCAGTTTATTATCCGGGTCGGGGAATACCAATACCGGCTTATAATTGCGTGCTTCGTCCATCTCCATATAGGCATATGACATGATGATCACGATATCACCAACCTGGGCCAGCCGGGCCGTAGCACCGTTAAGGCATACCGTACCGCTGCCGCGTTCACCTTTTATTACGTAAGTCTCAAACCTCGCGCCGTTGTTGTTATTTACGATCTGTACCTTCTCGTTGGCTATAATATTAGCCGCATCCATCAAATCCTCGTCTATCGTAATGCTGCCCACATAGTTCAGCTCAGCCTGTGTTACCCTGGCCCGATGCAGTTTGGATTTCAATACCTCAATAATCATGGGGCAAAATTAGATTATTTAATTAAACTTAGTGTCATTGACAGTTCATAGTTGATGGGGCACTTTTTCCGGCTTTAAGCTATCAGACCTGGTGGTTTTGGCGGTTCTAAGGTGAAGCTAAAAGACCTTGTGTAAAAGGCCATAGTCGAATTGTCGATAAGCCGTGTATTACCAACCTTCGCTGCAACTAAAACAACAATTTCACTTGTGTTCTCGTCCGCCGGTTGCAAATTATTTGCGTCGACAGCCTCAAAATACTCCAATTGCACTCCTGGCTCTACGCTAATCATTTCTCTACTTTTTTGAAGCGCCAAGGCAATATTCTTGCGATTATCGTGACCTATATTCTGGGTGAACCAATTTAATGTCTTCGATAGCACAAGTGCATGCTGCCTGTCCTCCGCTGATAAATGTATATTCCTCGAACTCATAGCCAGGCCATCCGCCTCGCGCAATATCGGGCACATCACCAGCTTCACTGGCAGGTGCATCAATTCCACCATTTTTTGTATAACCATAAACTGCTGATAATCCTTTTGGCCAAAAAAGGCCACATCGGGCTTCACAATATCAAACAGCTTGTACACCACCTGCATAACCCCCTGGTAATGCCCTGGCCTGAACTTCCCTTCCAGTAAATGCTCCAGTTCGCCTATCTCCAAATGCCATTGCTCATTGCCGGCATACATCTCGCCAACCTCCGGGTTAAACAAAACGTCGCAACCAATACTCTCCAGTTTTTCGATATCAGATACTATCGGGCGTGGGTATTTCTCCAGGTCTTTCGGGTCATTAAACTGCGTGGGGTTTACAAAAATGCTGCAAACTACCACATCGCTTTGCTGCTGCGCCTGTGAAATTAACGACAGGTGCCCGGCATGCAAAGCGCCCATGGTTGGCACAAAACCAATGGTTTTGCCTGCCGTTCGTATTTGTTCCAGGTACTCGCCAAGGCTTTTCCGGGTTGTGAAGATCTTCAATGAAGCGGATATTTATAAAAATGGGGCAAAGTTGTGCATTTGATCAAACATAACCAAAACTAACTTGCATAATACATTGATAATTCGTAGATAATGCTTATATTTGCACACTCAAATTTTTTGACTTCTTTACATAATATTAATATCGACTAGTGATGGGTAAATCTAAGCTTCTGTTCATAACTCACGAAATGTCACCTTTCCTCGAACTCACAAAAATTGCTGAAATCACGCGTCAGTTGCCACAGGCAATGCAAGACAAGGGTTACGAGATCCGTATCCTGATGCCGCGTTTCGGTAATATTAATGAGCGCAGGAACCGGTTACACGAAGTGATCCGTTTATCGGGCATGAACATCATTATTAATGATAATGACAATCCTTTGATCATTAAAGTAGCCTCGATTCCTGCTGCGCGTATGCAAGTTTATTTCCTCGACAACGAGGAGTACTTCCAGCGTAAGCATGTGTTTGGTGATAAAGACGGTAAATTCTATGCCGACAATGATGAAAGAATGATTTTCTTCTGCAAAGGTGCATTAGAAACTGTTAAAAAACTGGGTTGGGCCCCCGATGTGATCCATTGCCACGGCTGGATGAGCTCGCTGGTGCCGGCTTACTTAAAAACAACTTACAAGGACGATCCTACTTTCAAAAATTCAAAAGTAATTTATTCTGTTTACGAGAATGACTTTGAAGGAAAGCTGAATCCGGATTTTGCGAATAAAGCGGTTATGACTGACATGACCGAAAAACACACTGAAGTATATAAACCGGGCGACAATTCATCGTTGCACGCAGGCGCTATCCAGTATTCCGACGGAATAGTTTTGGGCAGCGAAAACATAGACGATGAAGTGTTAAATAATGTTAAAAACAGCCATAAATCCGTTTTAGAGTTTAATTCCACTTCTGATTTCGAAAATTATTACAATTTTTACGACGAAATTACCAATGAAGAATTGGTAAACGTTGTTGCATAAGCTTTGAGATCAGATATGAAATTTTTCCGGTTAGACTTATTAACCCTGTTGATAAGTCTTTTTATTTTAAATAGCTGTAAGAACCCGGGGACGGTGGGATTGGGTATCGACTCATCTACGCAACTAACTGGTTCTTTAATTGATACAGCTACAGTTGTTGTAAATACTGTAGCCGATGTAGGCTTTAACCCCACCACGGGCACACCAAAGGATTCGATACTAACGGCTAGCCTTACCAAAACCCCCCTGGGCTATTTCCAGGACCCGGTGCTGGGCACCACCGAATCTAATATAGCTGTTGCGCTTAACCTGCCAGGGCTGGGAGCTTATACGCTTCCAACAGGTACCATTGTCATCGATTCGGCTGTACTGGCCCTGCATTATGCCGATGGCTTTTACGGTGATTCGCTTACTTCTAAATTTAAAGTAAATGTGTACCAATTGGGGACACGTGTACTGAATAAAGCTTACTACAACACAACCAACTGGACTAAAAACCTTGGCCCTCTCGTGGGTACCCGTTCATTCTTCGCACATACGCATGATAGTTTAAAGGTTTACCGTATTATTACCGGCGCACCCGATACGCTGATAAAGGTAGGCCCGCAGTTAAGGATACCTATTAACAAAAATTTTGTTAATCAGATCCTTTTTACTGCCAGCAGCGAACAACTGGGCTCAAATACAGTTTTCCTGAATTCAGTAAAAGGCTTGTACCTAACCATAGACAAATCAGGCACACAAGGCGCTGGCGGTACTTTGATGTTTAACATGACCGATTCATTGAACGTTTACTACCACGCTATCAACGGAACCACAATTGATACCGCTTTAGTGCAGTTGCCGCTTACCTCGCATGCTGCAGAAATTAAGCAAACACCGTCCAACGCTGTATTAACCGAATTGGCAAATACAACCAGCGGCGGCCGGAACGTGATTTATTTACAGGGCCTTGCCGGTCTTAAAACTAAGATCAGTTTCCCTTATCTTAAAAATATACTAACCGCGGTAGGCAGCAGGATAGTGATAAACAGGGCCGAGCTGGTAATTACTCCGGTACCGGGCAGCACTATTCCTTTTGTTGCACAGCCAAAACTAACCATGTACCAGTATGATCTAACCCATACACCCCAAGTGTTGCAGGATGCTGCAGGCAACGATCCACGCTCGGGCGGTATCAATACATTTGGCGGGTATTATAACAAGGCGCTCAGAAGCTACCATTTTGTGGTTACCGGTTACATACAGGACTTGATGGATGGCAAAACGGTTGATTATGGCACCTATCTTGCCCCAATCGACACCACAAATAAATCAACTGTCGATATTAACCCAACACCGCAAACGGCCGGGCGCACCATCGCAATAGGTACGATAACCGATAAAAACTCTCCGTATTATTCTTCGCGAATAAAACTCAATATTATCTACACGAAATTAAATAAATAGAAAGAGGCCCTTAACCGGGCCTTTTTTATTAATTTGAACTATTATTAGCCGTTTGTGTTGTTTATGTCGCGTAGCTAATTATTTTTGTTTCTTTTTAAATTTAAAAACTTCTATTTATGTGTGGCATAGTTGGCTATATAGGTTACAGGGAGGCTTATCCCGTAGTTATCAAAGGGTTACATCGTTTAGAATATCGCGGATATGACAGCGCCGGGGTTGCTTTAATTGATAAAGATCTTAAAGTTTATAAAAAGGCCGGTAAGGTTAGTGACCTTGAAGCCTTTGTAAAAGACATCCCAAAAAAAGCTACAATTGGGATGGGCCACACCCGCTGGGCCACGCACGGCGCGCCAAGCGACCGTAACTCGCACCCACATTCTTCGGGCAACCGCAAGCTTACCATTATCCATAACGGGATAATCGAAAACTATGCTACTATCAAAGAAGCTTTAATGGCCAAAGGGCATGTTTTTTTAAGCGATACTGATACTGAGGTATTGATTCACCTGGTTGAAGATATCCAACAGGAAACTCGTCTTGATCTGCGCGAGGCCGTACGCGTAGCGCTGAATAAGGTGATAGGGGCTTATGCAATCGTGATTATGAGCGCTGACGATCCCAATGAATTGATAGCCGCCCGCAAAGGTAGCCCAATGGTTATCGGCGTTGGCGAGGGAGAGTATTTTGTTGCTTCGGATGCGACGCCCATTGTGGAGTACACCAAAAATGTGATCTACCTGAATGATAACGAGATTGCCTATATCCGTCGTGATGACCTGCTGATCAAAAATATCGACAATACGGTACAAACCCCTTACATCCAGGAGCTCGACCTGAAATTGGAAATGCTTGAAAAAGGCGGTTATGACCATTTCATGCTGAAGGAAATATACGAGCAGCCGCGCTCCATACGCGATTGCATGCGCGGTCGTATCTATCCGCAGCAGGGTAAAGTACAGTTAGGCGGCATTAAAGAATATGCTGAAAAGTTAAAAAATGTCGACCGGATTATTATAGTTGCCTGTGGCACCTCGTGGCATGCAGGCCTGGTGGGCGAGTACCTGATAGAGGAATACGCTCGTGTGCCCGTAGAGGTGGAATACGCGTCTGAATTCAGGTATCGTAACCCCATAATTAGTGAAAAGGACCTGGTAATAGCGATATCCCAGTCTGGCGAAACCGCCGATACAATGGCCGCTATCGAGCTGGCTAAAGAAAAAGGCGCGACGATATTTGGCGTTTGTAATGTGGTAGGGGCATCTATCCCACGCACGACAGATGCAGGCGTTTATACCCATGCTGGCCCAGAAATTGGTGTCGCATCAACCAAGGCATTCACTGCCCAGGTTACCGTGCTTACGCTGATCGCATTTTATATCGCCCAGCAGCGCGGTACCATCACGCAAAGTAAACTTGTAGAATACCTAACCGAGCTGAATCAGATACCTGAACTAGTTGAGAAAGCGCTGCTATCAAACGATCATGTCAAAGTGATAGCAGCTAAGTTTAAGGATTCGACCAATTGCCTGTTCCTTGGCCGCGGCAGTTCATTCCCCGTAGCGCTTGAAGGAGCATTAAAACTGAAAGAAATATCTTACATACACGCCGAAGGTTATCCTGCCGCCGAAATGAAGCATGGGCCAATCGCGCTGATCGATGACGAAATGCCGGTGATATTTATTGCAACAAAAAACTCATCGTACGAAAAGGTGGTTAGCAATATCCAGGAAGTAAAAGCCCGCGGTGGCCATGTAATAGCTATCGTATCAGAGGGGGACGTAGATGTAAAGGGAATGGCCGAGTATGTTATCGAAATACCGGAAACCGCCGAAGCTTTTGTACCACTGCTGGCCACGATTCCTTTACAGTTATTGGCTTACCATATCGCCGTAATGCGTGGTTGTAATGTCGACCAGCCAAGGAATTTGGCGAAATCGGTGACGGTGGAGTAGTTATTGTTCATTGATAATGGTTCATAGTTCATGGCAAAATCGGCTATGAACTATGAACCATCAACTATAGGCTGCTACACCGTCGCCGGCATTTGCTTCATCGTTTCACTCAAATCGAGTTCAAGTCCCTTGGCTACTGCCATACCCAGTTTAATATCAGCCCTGAACCAGTGGCAAAGCTGCCTGTTAACTATGATCTCATTTTTTGGCCCGTCAATACCGCTCATCGCACCAACAATATTTGCTATCAGGTGCTGCTTTTGCTCCTCGTCCATCAACCGGTATAAATTGCCCGGTTGAGTATAATGGTCATTTTCGCCTTCAGAATTACGGTCATGCCAGTCTGCAACCGAAGGGCCCAAATCCCACGCATGTTCCTTATAGCTATTGTCAGCTTCAATATCATCAAAGCTGTTCGGGAAATAGTTCGGCGATTTGCCGCCATTGCCATCCACGCGCATGTGGCCGTCACGCTCATAATTGCTAACCACATAAGGGCATTTATTCACCGGTATTTGCTCATAGTTAGCTCCCAACCGATAGCGATGTGCATCGGGGTACGACAGGATGCGGCCCTGCAGCATTTTATCCGGCGAATAGCTGATACCATCAACTACATGAGCTGGTGCAAAGGCCGATTGCTCCACATGAGCGAAATAGTTATCCGGATTTTCATTAAGCTCCATTACACCCACGTCTATCAATGGGAAATCACCATGTGGCCACACTTTGGTCAGGTCAAATGGGTTCCAGTGATAAGTTTTTGCTTGCTCTTCGGTCATTACCTGTATTTTAAGGTGCCATTTCGGAAAATCGCCGTTATCAATAGCGGCCACCAGGTCGCGTTGCGAAAAATCCGGGTCTTTGCCTTTCATCTCAACAGCCTCATCATTGGTAAAATTCTTAATGCCCTGAGCGGTCTTAAAGTGGAACTTCACCCAAACCCTTTCATTCTTCGCATTGATCATCGAAAAAGTATGGCTGCCGAAGCCGTCCATGTGGCGGTACCCGTATGGCGTGCCCCTGCCCGACATCAGGATAGTTACCTGGTGCAAACTCTCTGGGTTTAAGGACCAAAAATCCCACATCATCGTGGCGCTTTTACAATTGGTGTAAGGGTCGCGTTTTTGGGTATGAATAAAATCGCTGAACTTTTTAGGATCCTTTATAAAGAACACGGGCGTATTATTGCCAACAAGGTCCCAGTTACCTTCTTCGGTATAAAATTTTATGGCAAATCCTCTTGGATCGCGTTCGGTATCAGCCGAGCCCCTTTCTCCGCCTACAGTAGAAAAGCGCAAAAACACTTTAGTTTGCTTGCCAATAGTATTGAAAAGCTTTGCACGTGTATATTTTGATATATCATGAGTAACGGTAAACGTGCCATAGGCGCCGGAACCTTTGGCATGCACCACACGCTCCGGTATACGCTCACGGTTAAAGTGAGCCATTTTCTCGTGTAGTATAAAATCCTGTAACAGGATTGGGCCACGGGGGCCTACAGTCATGCTATTTTCATTCTCAACATACGGTATGCCCGATGCCGTAGTCAGCTTCTTTTTATTACTTTGCATGGTGTTTGGTTTTACTATATCAAACTTCTGCATAATAATTCAATAGAAAAAATCAATAATTATTATATTTGAATAGATTTATTCTATATGACCATCACCCAACTTGAGTACATTGTAGCTGTTGATACCTATCGCAGCTTTGTTATGGCAGCCGAAAAGTGTTTTGTGACTCAGCCGACCCTCAGTATGCAAGTGCAAAAGCTCGAAGATACGCTTGGAGTGAAGATTTTCGACCGCAGCAAGCAACCTGTAACGCCCACCGAAATTGGCATTGAGATCATAGAACAGGCTCGTATCTTATTGGCTGAAGGCGAAAAAATAAGGGAAATTATCACCGACAGGCAAAAAGAGCTATCCGGAGAACTCAAGGTTGGTATCATTCCCACTGTATCGCCGTACATCCTGCCTAAGATCATATCCGGCTTCGTACAGAAATACCCGCAAGTAAAACTGATCGTCTGGGAGCAGACCACCGAGGAGATCGTACAGCAACTAAAACTGGGTACGCTTGACTGCGGTATCTTGTCGACCCCCCTGCATGAGGCCAATCTAACCGAAATACCTGTTTTCTATGAGAATTTTGTGGCTTATGCCTCCAAGCACAGTAAACTATCGAAAAAGAAAAGCATAACGCCCGAAGATATCGATATGGAAGAGATATGGATACTGAACGAGGGCCATTGCATGCGCGAACAGGTTTTAAATATTTGCCAGCGCCGAAAATCAACCAAAGGCTTCCTCCATTTCGAATATAATACCGGCAGCGTGGAAACTTTGAAGCGTATGGTCGACCAAAACAATGGCGCCACTATTTTACCCGAACTGGCTTTAGCCGAATTAAGCGATAAGCAAATGGATAAGGTACGTTATTTTAAATCGCCTGAACCCGCCCGTGAGGTGAGCATTGTTATCCAAAAGAACTTCCTGAAACGGCGTATGATAGAGGCATTGAAAACTGAGATACTCGAGTTTGTGCCCAAACGCATGAAAACCAAAAAGAAAAAGGAAGTGATGGAGATATAAGGATTTCGGAAGTCGGAATGTTGATTTCGGATTTATTTTTACTGGTCATTTCCGAAATCGAAAATCCTAAATCGAAATTAAAGGCCTTGCACGCCATACTCAATCACCACATCCTGGCTCACTACATGCCCTGTGCAAGTTAATATCCATCCCTGCACCAGGTCGCTATCCGTCAACACCTCGTTAGCCGACATCACCACTTTTCCGCTCTTGCATATCGCCGCGCAGGCTGAACACGAGCCAACCCGGCAGCTGTAAGGCAATTGCACTTTGTTTTGTAGCGCAGCCTGCAATATCGTTTGATTTTCACCCGTCGCGATATCATAAACCTCGCCATTCAAGTGTATTTTCACTTTGCCGGGAGGATAATTAACCAAATTTCCGGCAACAGCCGCCGTCTCTATAACAAAGTTTTCTCTGCGGATCTTCTCCGGGTCAACCCCAATATAAATCAATGTCAGCCTTACCATTCGCATATAGACGAACGGCCCGCAGATAAAAAACTCCGCATTAGCCAGCTCGAATTGAATATGCTGTTTTACAAATTGCTCCACTTTTAGGTTGTTTAGCCTGTTAACCTCACTGCTTAAAAGATAAATGATTTTTAACCTTTGAGGATGGGCAATTGCCAGCGCATCTAATTCGGTTTTGAATAAAACATTGGCGTCCCTGTTGCTGTAAATCAGCGCAAGTTTACTATCCCCTTTCCTGTTCAGGATATATTTCAATTGTGACAAAACCGGTGTAATACCGCTGCCTGCGGCAAAGAAGAAGATATCTTTTTTAGTTTGATAATTATTGACCGTGAAGCGACCGGCAGGTTCAACGGCATTTAATATATCACCAATCTTCAGCTTGGTAAGCATAAATCGGGATATTTCACCGTTTGTCTGCCGTTTCACCGTGACAGCAAGCAAATCTTCATCAGGAGATGAACTTAGGGAGTATGACCGCCGTATTTCCTCCGTTCTATGGGTAAATACCAGCGTGATAAACTGGCCGGCTTTATAGACTATCCTTTTACCTGATACCGCTTTCAGAAAGAATGTAGCAGTATCGGGTAGTTCCCATTTTATGGCTTCAATTTTAAGCTGAAGCATTGCGGTCAGGTTGTAAGCACAATTTTACCAAACTGGGATGAGTGTTCCATTTTATGCACGGCCTTATCTGCCTGCGCCAATGGGAAAACCTCGTCAATTACCGGCACAATTTGATGTTTATTTACAAGATCGACCATTGCTTTAAAATCATCGGGCGAACCCATCGTGGTGCCTAATATCTGCAATTGTTTCCAGAATATCTTCCGCCCATTAAGCGGCGGTATATTCCCCGCTGTACCACCGAAAAACACAATCCGTGCGCCCGGATTAGCTAAATCGAGCAGTTTATCAAAACCATCGCCCAAAGCGCTGTCGATGATGACATCAAAACCGCCGGCCATCAACTTCAACTGCTCGGCCCAATCCTGCGCCTTATAATTTACCCCGGCCGCAGCGCCCATTTGGCGTGCCCGCTCAATTTTATCTCCTGAACCCGAAGTCACAAACACCTGGCATCCGGTCGCAACCGCCCATTGCAAACTAAAAGTACCCGTACCACCGCCAACGCCGGTTATCAATACTTTGTCGCCTTTTTTTGCATTACCCTTGGTAAACAAAGCACGAAAAGTCGTCATTCCCGCTAAAGGTAAAGCGGCGGCCTGCTCCCAGCTTAAATGGGCAGGTTTTGGATACAGGTACTCTGCCTTGATCTTTACGTACTCGGCAAAAGTGCCGTTTTCAGGCAGGCCCAGTATGCTAAAATCCCGGTTCTGGTATTCCGAGTGAGTTCCCCAGTTCTGGCACGGATTGATGATAACTTCCTTATTGAGCCAGGTTTTATCAACGTCGCTTCCAATTTCAGCTACTATCCCGGCACCGTCCGAGCCTAAAATCGAAGGGTATTTTATCCCGGCATATTTGCCAATGATTATCCAGTAATCGCGGCGGTTAAGGGCTGCGGCTTTAATTTGCACCAAAACTTCGTCCACCTGTAAAACAGGTTTTTCAACTTCCTTTAAGATGAGTGGCTTATCCGCCGCTTCTAATACAATGGCTTTCATGGAAATACAACTAACCCAACTTGTCATTGCGAGCGATAGCGTGGCAATCTCGTCGTTATACATGGCGGATATGCACTGGCGACGAGTTTGCTTCGTCGTACCTCCTCGCAATGACAAGTTTTATTAAACAAAAAACGGCAGGAAAACCCGCCGTTCGTATTTTTTTATCTTAGTATTAAGAAGTAGCTTTTGCGTACAATTCAGCAACATGGCCCCAATTGATCACACTCCAGATAGCTGCCAGGTAATCCGGGCGGCGGTTCTGGTATTTTAGGTAATAAGCATGTTCCCAAACGTCGATACCTAATATCGGGGTACCCTTCACTTCGGCAATATCCATCAGTGGGTTGTCTTGGTTTGGAGTTGAGCATACTGCCAGTTTTTTATCCGGGGTAACGATCAGCCATACCCAGCCTGAACCGAAACGGGTAGCTCCACCTTCTGACATTTTAGTTTTCAGATCAGCAAATGAGCCGAATGTGCTGGCTATTGCTGTTCCCAGTGCGCCCGATGGTTCACCGCCGCCGCTTGGCGAAAGCCATGTCCAAAAAAGGCTGTGGTTGTAGTGACCGCCGCCATTGTTACGAACCGCTGGTGGAAATTTAGAAATGTTTTTGATAATATCATCAATGCTGCTGTCCGCTTCAGGCTTGCCTTCAAGCGCCTTGTTTAAATTGGTGACATAAGCCTGGTGGTGTTTTCCATGGTGGATCTCCATTGTCATTTTATCAATGTGAGGTTCCAGGGCATCAGTTGCGTAAGCCAATGCCGGTAGTGTAAATGCCATAATGAACTATTTTTAAAAGGTTAAATTCTGTTGTGAGTACAAATATAAATGTATGAAGGTGACTTTTGTTCTAAATATTGTCAATTTTATTTGGCTACTGCTATTGTTTAAACAAATGCCTGTTCCGCTAAAATGATTGCCCATTTCATTGAAATAACTTTACAATGCCCGCCTACCAATTAGCTTTATGGCTATGAAACGATTAGTCCAATTATTTACCGTCCTGACACTGATTTTTATCGGTACCTCCGCATTTGCGCAATTCACTCAAAAGGAGATGATAGCAGAATGGCAGCGCGCAAAAGATTACACCAAATCGTACCTGGATGCTATGCCGGAAGACGGCTACAGCTACAAGCCAACCCCAGAGATCCGCTCATTCGCGCAACAGATGCTCCACTTAGCCGATGCCAACTATCTTTTTGCATCATCAGCCAGCGGCAAACCCAATGCACTCGGCATTAGTTTGGCCAAGCACAATTTGATTGAAACAACGTTCGCCCAAACAAAGGATGCAACCACTAAAGCCGTAATGGAGAGTTATGATTTTGTGATCAACACACTTGAGGGTATGACCCCTGATCAGATGCAGGAAGTTATCAAATTTGGCAGTAAAACGACGATAACAAGGAGTGGACTTTTTGGGAAGGGGTTTGAGCACCAGACCCACCATCGCGGGCAGGCCACTATTTACCTTCGTTTGAAGGGAGTAACGCCTCCGAATGAACGATTATTTTAGTCTTTTCTTCTTAAAAAACTCGCGCACCAGTTCGGAGCATTCATTTTCGCGGATGCCGCCTGTGATGATAGTTTTGGGATGGGTTATTTTCTGGTTCAGCCGGCCAAAGCCAAGCTTCGCATCATAAGCGCCGAAAACAATTTTGCTTAGCTGGAACCAATAACAAGCGCCCGCGCACATTACACAGGGCTCCATGGTAACATACAGCGTACAGTCTTTCAGGTATTTTCCGCTAAGGAAATTGGCAGCTGCGGTAAGTGCTTGCATTTCGGCATGCGCCGATACATCGGTAAGGCGTTCGGTCAGGTTATGCCCGCGGCCTATGATCTGTCCTTTGCAAACCACCACTGCGCCGATAGGTATCTCATCTTCCGCAAGGGCCTGTTTGGCTTCTTTTATGGCTTCCGCCATAAAAAAATCGTCCGGTGAGATCGTTGGCTCGTCGCCAAAATTATAATACCGCATTATATTAATTTACTGCCGTTGGGCACTATATGTTCGACTGAAGTTAAAACAATATCGCCGTTTTCGTCCGCGAAACCTGTAACCAGGAATTCCGACATAAAAGTAGCGATCTGTTTTTTTGGAAAATTGATCACACCTACCATCTGCCGCCCCATTAATTCTTCTTTGGTGTAATGTTTGGTGATTTGCGCGCTCGACCATTTGATGCCAAACGGCCCAAAATCAACCTTTACTTTATACGCTGGTTTACGTGCTTCAGGGAAATCGGTAACTTCGAGTATCGTGCCGACCCGCAATTCTACCTTTTCAAAATCGTGCCAGGTTATGGTTTCCATAGCGCAAATGTAATGCGGATTGCGAAATGTCGATTGCGGAATGAGAAATTAAAAATTCCGACTTCGGTACTCCGACTTCCGACTTCAAAAATCAAACGCTTATAATCCCACGTTTAATGGCAAATATCACCAGTCCCACCAGGTTTTTGGAACCTGTCTTCTCAAATAATCTTGCCCGGTAGCCCTCCACGGTGCGCACGCTCAGGAATATCTTATCCGCTATCTCCTGGTTGGAGCACTCCTGGCAAACCAATTTCAATACCTCTATTTCCCTTTCGTTTAATTCGACGCCTTGCTGGCCGGTATTGTCAGCATGACCGGGGCCAACCAGTTGTTTGATAAGCGTTACCGAAAGGTGCTCGTTAAAATAAAAGCCTTTGTTATATACCGTTTGGATGGCTTCTATGATTTCTTCAGGTTCTGCATTTTTCAATAAATAACCCGATGCACCCGATTTCATCATGTCGACAATATATTTATCCTCGTTGTGCATGGAAAGCGCCAGCACTTTGATGTTTTTGAAATTCTGATTGATATAGGCTGTTGTTTGCATGCCATCCATTTCGGGCATTTTGATGTCCATCAGTATTACATCTGGCTCATGATCGGCTAGCAGCCCTATCAGCTCCTTACCGTTTGATGCTTCGATCAGTAAATTAAAATCAGGATAATCTTCAAGCGTGGCTTTTAAACCGTTCCTAAAAATTTTATGGTCGTCGGCTATAGCTAGATTTATCGGCTTCATGGATAGGTAAATTTAGAGTAAATATATTAATTATAAGTTTACCCTTTAGGCAATGGAACGTTTATCGTGGTCACCGTGCCGCTTGATGGTTTTGAATAAATATCAATTTTACCGTTGATCAGGCTCGCCCGGCTGCGCAGGTTCTTTAACCCGAAACCATGTTTTACACTGTCAATATCAAATCCTTTACCATTATCCCTGAATGACATTACCAGCGTATTCCCCTGTTTCGAAAGCTCTACGTGGATTGAAGTGGCCTCCGAATGTTTCACTGCATTGCCGAACAACTCCTGTGCAATACGGTAAAGGGTTAGCTCTATTTGCGATGAAAAACGCTGGTCATCCAATTTTTTTGAAAATGTCACCTGTATGGGCGTGTTCTCATCCATTTTGGTGCATAAGGCCTTTAGCGCATCTATCAAACCGAAATCGGTTAATACCGGCGGCAATACATTGTGGATGATATTCCTGATTTCCTGTATACATTCATCCGTCAGTTTACGGGTATCAACAAGCAGTTCATTTACACCTTCAACCTCGTTTAACTTATCCAGCCGGTGCAGTTTTAGCTTGATAGCGGATAACACCTGTCCCACGCTGTCATGCAGGTCCTCGGCTAAGCGCTTTCGTTCCGTCTCCTGCGTCTCGATCACTGCTTTTAGCAACTCCTGCTGCTGCACATCCTCGAGACGTCGCAACTGAACCTGGTTTTTAATCATCTTACGTTGATAAATTATAACGAAAAAAAACAAACCGGTAATCAGCACAACTACCACGAGTGTCCCTATAATTAATACTGGTATTATGTTGTTTTCTGGGGCTGGCAAAGTAATCCTGTTGTGTATAACAAGTTAGCAATTATATTGGTTATGTTGTTAATGATATAGTAGGAGGCTTGCTGGTCCTTAGGTATTTTAGGAAAAAGCATAAACAAGAAAATGTTGATCGAGAAATAAAACAACACCCCGGCATTAAACCAAAACAGGCCCTGTTTTTCTATCAATACAAATTCCTGCCTGGTTAAAAGCTGGTAAAAGTAAATGAGCGATAAGACAATAAACCCAATGCTCGAAGCGGTATTACCTTCCGACGGGTAATCATACAAGTTCTTTGTAAAATAAACGGCTATTAAAAAAGCAATTGCCGATAATATTATCGTAAGCTTTTTTCCTTCCCTGATAAAAAATGCCTTGTAATAGATAACGCCAAAAAATATAATATTGGTGATCACAAACACGTGTATTACCGGGTAGTTATTACCTGGTCCCCATAACCTCAGTATGACGTCAAATACCACCGCCACAATAAAAAAAGCTGCTATTATCTTAAATGTTTTGTCGAGATGCTTGTAATTATACAAGAATGCAAGCACCGGGAAAAGTCCCGATGCCGAAGAAAAATAATCAAATAGCAGCTCCTTGGTCATACGTGGCTTAGTTACCGCCGGTCAACACATTTTTTGGGCATCCGGCCGAGCCGGGACAAGGGTGCGATTGCTCTACAACCAGGTCCTGTGTGGCAGTATTTGGTGCCGCTACATTGCTTGTGAATGCCTGCGGCTGTACATTGCTTGTTGCTATTTCAACTTTGCCGTCCTTGGGCAATTGATCCAGACCTTCTGCGGTTGCTCCTACCAGGATAAAATGGTCTTCACCGACAGCGCCCACGCTTTTGGTCAGAAAATTTGCTATCGAAACGATGAATTTTTGCCATCTGCTAAGTCTCAGGCTGTTGGCATAATAAATGCGTATCCCCAAACAGTTTGGTTGCTGCAACAGGCGCTGCAATATTTCTATCCCAAAAAATTGGGAGATAGAGGCGTGTGAGTGTCTTTCGCGATGATTTTTTGTCCATTCGGCAGCAAGGGCCAGTTCAATTTCGGCTCCTTCCTTCCCGGTGATGGGCGAAGTTCTAACTGATGTTTCCATGATTTGTATTGATGATTTTAGGGTTTATTTTACTAAAAATAGGGTTTATTGGTTACTTAACCAACAAGTACGAATAACCGGAATCCAGTATGAAATTATTGTTAAATCTATCTAACTATCTGATTAACAACACTATTTTTCCAAACAATAAGAATAACACCCAATTTATATCACGTAGTTTTACGCAGTAAAAACAGTGTTGGCACGGTACAGTTTAGGCGCCAAACTGAATGTTTTTATCTCAATACGGCATTAGCCTCGTCCAGCAAATACTCCTTCGGGTCCGAGCTATATTCCCAAAACATTACACCACCCATTTTTTTTGCAAGCACGTAACGGCACTTTTTCTTTACCGACCATTCATCATCATAGGTTATAAACTGCCGCTTTTCGGTATTGTACAGGTACGAGGCTTTTGCCTTGCGGTCACGGTATCTTACATAACCGTTTTGGTTGATAATGCTATCTCTTAATGTCGTATAACCTTTGCCGCGGTCGCGGGTGAGTATTGTGTCACCTATGCCTCTTTTAGCATTCGGCGACAAATTATACACTCTGCCATAAAAAGCCATACCCATAACCAGTTTGGATGGCGGTACTCCGGCCGCTTCAAAAGCATTCACTGCATTATCAGCGTACTCCTTTGTCTTGTATAATTTGGAATCGTACAGGTTGGTATGATGCCCGGCTATGTTTCCCGAAAAATCGTAGGTCATCAAGTTAATGTAATCCAGGTATTGCGATGCCTTGCCCATTTCGGTATTGTCCAGGTAGGTTGCAAAACCGCCTGCTGCGGTACTCACTAAATACTTTTTGCCTGTCAGTTTGCTTAAACTATCCAGCGAATGCCTGATATCCCGAAACATCAAAGTATAATTCTGCTTATCGTCCGGGCGGTAAATATTACCTTCCAGCCCCGGCCTCCCGGGGTACTCCCAATCGATGTCTACACCATCCAGGTCATATTTTCCTACGATATCCGCGGCGCTGGCGGCAAAAGCAGCGCGCGCCGTATCAGTCAGCACTGCATCCGAAAACTTCCCGCTCCATATCCAGCCACCAATGGAGATAACCACCCGTAGCGCCGGGTTTATCTTCTTCAGCTCATTCAACCGCCTGAAATTAACTGTATCCGTAGCTTCACGATGCAGCCATGCGCGATTATTCCTTACATCCACAAAGGCGTAGTTGATGATGGATAATTTCTTAGGCGAAACATTTACGGAAATCAGGCCCTTGTAGCCTCCCACATAGCCTATGATAACCGGTTTGTCCTGCGCATAACAAAAGCTGATCAAACACAACAACAGAACTGAAAACAGCAATTTCTTCATATTTCTCTAACGCAATTGCATATAAATAAGGGCCGCTATCGCAGCGCCAATAATTGGTCCAAACACCGGTATCCAGGCATAGGCCCAATCGCTGGTGCCTTTGCTTTTGATGGGCAGTATGGCGTGCATAATGCGCGGACCAAGGTCACGGGCGGGATTAATAGCATAACCTGTCGTTCCGCCCAATGAAAGACCGATCACCCACACCAAAAAAGCCACCGGTAGAGCCCCAACCGAGCCTAACCCGACAACAGTTTTAGTAGGTTCGATCTCGCCTTTGGTCACATAAAAAACAACAAAGACCAGCACAAAAGCACCGATTATTTCGCTGGCGATATTGGAAACATAATTGCGCACAGCCGGCCCGGTACAAAAAACTGCCAGAACCGAACCCGGGTTATTGGTACGTTGAAAGTGATCATAATACATCAGCCAGACAAGAAATGCCCCGATGAAAGCACCAATCATTTGAGCGGTTATATATAACGGCACACTTTCCCATGGAAATTTACCGGCTATAGCCAGCCCGATGGTAACAGCAGGGTTCAAATGTGCGTAGCTGTATGGTCCGGCAACCGTAATACCTACAAAAACCGCCAGCGCCCAGCCGGTAGTTATCACTATCCAACCGCTGTTGTTACCTTTGGTGTCGTTTAAAAGAACGTTCGCTACCACGCCATCGCCTAACAGGACAAGCAGCATGGTACCAATAAGTTCAGCCATAAATGGAGTCATGTGGATTGGGTTTATGATTTAAATATATTGATGTTAGCGACAAGATGCAAGAGATAAGAACCAAGACTTATTGACAGCCCGGTTTTTCTTTTCTTGTTTCCTGGCTCTTTATTCTTGCATCTCATTTAAGCTCCATGCCTGCGCTGCGCTGACTGCTCTCTTCCAGCCTGCGACGCCCTTTTGCACTTCGGGCGAATCTGCAACAGGGTCAAATATCCGCTCAGCCTGCCAAAGTTCCCTTATTTCATCCTGACTTTCCCAGTACCCAACTGCAAGTCCCGCAAGGTAAGCCGCACCCAAAGCCGTTGTTTCTACAACATTCGGACGTATCACTTTACATTGCAGCAAATTTGCCTGGAACTGCATCAAAAGATTATTCCCTGTAGCGCCGCCGTCAACACGTAACTCCCTTATCGGCACACCTGCGTCCGCTTCCATCGCTTTTAACACATCCATAGTTTGATAGGCAATAGATTGCAAAGCCGCACGCGCAATGTGCCCGGCTGTTGAGCCACGCGTAAGTCCTACGATAGTTCCCCTCGCTTCCGGGTCCCAGTAAGGTGCACCTAATCCTGCAAAAGCGGGAATAAAATATACACCGCCGGTATCAGGCACGCTTAACGCGAGCTTTTCCACCTCAGCCGAAGTTTTGATAACACCCAAACCATCGCGCAACCATTGCACCACGGCGCCTGCGATAAATATGCTGCCCTCAAAAGCGTAATGGGTTTTACCATCAATTTTCCAGGCGATGGTAGTCAGCAGGTTGTTTTTTGACTCGATAAAGCTTTCGCCGATGTTCATCAGCATAAAACATCCTGTACCGTAGGTATTTTTCACCATTCCATTACCGATGCACATCTGCCCAAACAGCGCTGCATGCTGGTCGCCGGCAATCCCTGCAATCGGTATTTTTGAGGCGAAGATGGTTGTAGCCGTTTCGCCATAAATTTCGCTGCTTTGCTTTACTTCCGGCAGCATGCTTTTGGGGATATTGAATATTTTGAGCAGCTCATCATCCCAGTCCAATGTGCGGATGTTGAAGAGCATCGTACGGCTGGCATTGGTTACGTCCGTAGCGTGAACATTGCCTCGCGTAAACTTCCAAACCAGCCAGCTATCCACTGTACCAAAGGCCAGCTCGCCGGCCTCGGCTTTAGCGCGTGCACCCGGAACATTTTCTAAAATCCACCTAACCTTTGACCCCGAGAAATAGGCATCGATCACCAAACCTGTTTTTGAACGTACCAAATCAGCAAGGCCTTCATTTTTTAGGTGATCGCAAAAAGCGGCGGTGCGCCGGTCCTGCCAAACGATGGCATTGTACACCGGTTCGCCGGTTGTTCTGTCCCAAACTATAGTGGTTTCGCGCTGGTTGGTAATCCCGATAGCCTTGATATTGGTACCGTTGATGCCCATCTTTACGGTCGCTTCGGCAGCGACACCTGCCTGTGTCGACCATATCTCGTTCGGGTCATGCTCCACCCATCCCGGCTGAGGGAATATCTGTGTAAATTCCTTTTGCGCGATTGATTTTATCTGTCCCTTATGATCAAAAACAATAGCGCGTGAGCTTGTCGTACCCTGGTCAAGGGCCAAAATATATTGTTCCATTACAGGTTTAATCGAAAATTGGTTTATAAATCTAATTATATTTTCAGCACAAATACACCCTCAATATAATAAATATCCTTTAGCTAGTTTTACGAACGATGCCGTCTGTTCTTTCTCCCATTTGTCATCATTTCCAAGTTCTGCTGCCATCAATTTAGCAGTTAAAGGAGCGGCCTCCATTGCGGCTTTTGCATCCAGGAACAGTAATCTCACCCTGCGCGCCAATACATCTTCTACTGTTCGCGCCATTTCATATCGTACCGCCCATATCACTTCAGCTTGCAAATACGCGTATCGAGGATGTAGTTTAACGGCCCACTCCGCGTTCTCTTTTATCAGAGCAAGCACTTTTTCCTGATCACTTCCATAAACGTATAAATGATCATCCCAATCCACTCCCTGCATACTTCCATGAATAGGCAATTCGCTGGTTTTGCAGTTTGCTGGGTTTAAATTGCCCGTTTGCATCGCCTTATCCACAGCATCTTCACCCATCTTTCGGTAGGTGGTCCATTTGCCCCCGGTTATGGTTATTAGTCCTGATTCGGAGACAATAATTTTATGACTGCGCGATATTTCCTTTGTTGCCGACGATTCATCCTGCGGGGCCGCTAATGGGCGCAGCCCTGCAAACACACTTAACACGTCCTTTCGCTTCGGGGCTTTGGTCAAATATTCGCCGGCCGTATTTAATATAAAGTTGACCTCCGAATACAATGCCATCGGCTCAAGCTGGTACTCGTCTAATGGTGTATCCGTCGTACCAATTACCAATTTATCATGCCATGGAACCGCAAAAAGCACACGGCCATCTTCCGTTTCCGGGATCATCAAAGCATCATCCGAAGGCATAAACGATCGGTCCAAAACCAGGTGCACGCCCTGGCTCGGCCGCACCAATGGCTTTTTTCCGGGCGAATCCATTTGCAGCAGGTCATCCACAAAAACCCCCGTCGCATTGATGACTATTTTAGCTTTGATCTGATAGGCTTTGCCTGTCTCATCATCTATCGCAGCCACACCGGACATTTTTCCCTTGCCGTATTTGATAAGACCAGTTACCCTGAAATAATTGAGTACCGTTGCACCCTGTTCCAAACAGGTTTGAGCCAGGTTTACAGCAAGCCGTGCATCATCGAACTGGCCGTCGTGGTAAACCACGCCGCCATATAAACCTTTGGGATTGATCCCCGGTAAACGGTTAAGCGTTTCTTTTTTGGAGAGGTGTTTTGTTTTGCCGAAACTCAGCTTCCCGGATAACAGGTCGTAGAGTGCTAAGCCGACGCCATAAAATATCCGTTCCCACCAGCTATAATTCAGAATAATAAAGGATATATTTTTTACCAGGTGCGGCGCGTTTTTTAGCAGAAGGCCGCGTTCGTACAATGCTTCCCGCACCAGGCCGATATTTCCCTGGGCCAGGTAACGCACACCGCCGTGCACCAGCTTTGTACTTCTGCTTGACGTTCCTTTGGCAAAATCAGCCTGTTCAAGTAGTAAGGTTTGATATCCCCGCGAGGCGGCATCCAGTGCGGTACCTAATCCTGTTGCTCCACCACCAACAATGATAATATCCCATTGCTTGTCCGGGTCATTTAACGACTTTAATAACTCGCTCCTGCCAACCATGGTACCACCGCATACTGTTTACGAAGGCAATTTAATGATAAACTCCGACCCGTCGCCTTCAATACTTTCAACAGCAATACTTCCGCCATGCCCCTTGACAACCATATCGTATGTTAAAGATAATCCTAATCCCGTGCCTTCGCCCGTCGGTTTCGTTGTAAAAAACGGCTGCATGATCTTTTCTTTAATAGCGTCAGGCACCCCTGTTCCGTTATCTTTTACTTTGATAGTGACCTGCCCGTTTTCTTTTGAAGTAGATACCGATACTTCAGCTTTGTAATCAGCTCCCGCAGTTTTTTGCTTTTGATTGACAGCGTAAAATGCATTATTAAACAGGTTAAGCAACACACGTCCAATATCCTGGGGTATCATATTTATTTTCGGTAGTGTCTCATCGAAATTCGTCACCAGTTCGGCATTAAACTCTTTGTCTTTTGATCTCAAACCATGGTAGGACAGTCGAAAATACTCATCGGCGAGTGCATTGATATTTGTCGGTTCTTTAGCCCCGCTGCCCGATTGGCTATGCTGGAGCATACCTTTCACAATAGCATCTGCGCGCTTGCCGTGATGGCTTATTTTTTCAAGATTTTGCTTAAGGTCTGAGCCGATAGCTTTGGCCTCTGTGATATCGCCCTTATCCAGTTCCTCATCCATCTCATCAATCAATTCAGCGCTCACCTCGGAGAAATTATTGACGAAATTGAGCGGATTCTGTATCTCATGGGCAATGCCGGCGGTAAGTTCGCCCAGAGAAGCCATTTTTTCGGACTGGATAAGCTGGGCTTGCGCAGCTTTCAAATTAGTAAGTGACTGATTCAACTCTGCAGTGCGTTCGGTCACTTTTTGTTCAAGGGTTTCGTTCTGCCGTGTGAGCATGTATTGTTTTTCAACCTCCTGTTGCAGATTTCGTGCCGATAAACTTTCCACTTCAGCGAGCTTTTGACGCAGTGAGACCAGGTTGTACGCGAACTCGCGTGCCAGCAGTATAGAGAGGATAATTGCCGGCGGTAAAAAGGCAAACGCTACCTCAAAAGCTATAAGCGAGATGGACTGAAAGGTCAAAAAATCGCCTATGTTAAATAGTAAAAAAAAGATTGCAGCGACGATAATGCCTATAAGGAAAAGTACGGCTCCCTCTTTTTTATCCCTTAGTGCTTTAATGGATACGATAATGATCGCTATGTAGAACAACATATTGTAAGCAGCCAATACAATTTGATTGGCGGCATTTTCGCCTATAAACTGGATCACCATAACAGGCAAACAAAGCGCCACCAGTATCTTGAACCATCGATTGGCCGGATATCCGAAAAACGCAAACGTCATCAGCATTAAAAAAACAAAGTCGAGTGGTGCGGCAATATTAAATACTATAAGCATCATCGTGTAAGCGTTAGTTCCTTGCAGTATAGGCTTAAAAAGCCCGTCCCAAAGAGTAAAAAGTTGCATAAAGGCGTAGAGTGAAAGGTAAAGGTTTACCTTTCGCGTACGGTCGAAAAAGTAAATAGCGAGTTGAAGGATGGCCAGCAGCATAAAGCATCCCGAAACCCATGCCCGTGTCGTATAGAAGTTTACTTCTTGAAAAAAAATATCCCAGCTGCTATCCGGCCGGTTAAATGTAGCGCGAATGACCGGAAAGCCGTAGCCTATTATCGGGTTTGAACGGCTAAACGAGTACCTGATAGCGATGTATTGTTTCGACGCTGCGCTGAGTTGCAGGGTTAACGGCTCATAAATTGACCTGCGGTCCTCTTCTTTATTATTACCGGACCCAATCCTTCCCATAGTTCGGATTAATACGCCATTGAAATAAATTTCGGCAGCGCCATATTGATTGATTGTCAGGGCAACTGCTTTTCCGCGCAACTTCGGCGCAACATTTAGCGTTAGCCTGAACCAACCTATCGGCGCGGTGCGTACCTGTGGCAAAAAATGTATGAACCGGGTAGGATCTATGTGCTTCCAACTATGGTCGTTAAGGCCGGTATCCGGGAAGGTCGGATCATCGCCTGCTTGAAACTTCCATTGGCTTGTGACATTGGCGGGGAGGGAATTGAGATTAAAGTTGCCGTTATCAGCCGATTGCCCGTAAGCGGACGAAACCCCAAAAAAAAGGATTACAAAGAGGAGTTTATTCATGATAGCGGTAATAAGATGGTAAACGTAGTGTAATTGCCTTCATGTGTTTCCACATCGATACTCCCCCCATGCCCTTTCACCACCATATCGTAAGTTAAAGAAAGGCCCAATCCCGTACCCTCACCCGTAGGTTTGGTAGTAAAAAAAGGTTGCATTATCTTTTCTTTAATAGCATCAGGAATACCAGTTCCATTATCTTTTACTTTGATAACAACGTGGCCGTTCTCTGATGATGTTGTTACCGATACCTCCGGCTTATAATCAGCCCCGGCCGTTTTCTGTTTTTGATTTACGGCATAAAAAGCGTTATTGAACAGGTTGAAAAATACCTTGCCTACGTCCTGCGGTATCACATTTATTTTAGGCAAAGCCTGATCAAAGTTTGTGGTCGTCTCAGTATGAAAGGATTTGTCCTTTGAACTTAACCCATGGTAGGAGAGGCGCATATATTCATCAGCCAAACCGTTAATATCCGTTGGCTCTTTAGTTCCACTGCCGCTTTGGCTATGCTGCAGCATGCCTTTTACAATCGCGTCGGCGCGCTTGCCATGCATATTGATCTTCTTTGAGTTTTCTTCAATATCTGTCGCGATCGCTTTAATTTCTTCTAATTCGCCCTTTTCAATCTCTTGTTTCATTTCTTCGACCAATTCGGTATTGAGTTCCGAAAAGTTATTGACGAAATTGAGCGGATTTTGTATCTCGTGTGCTATACCGGCCGTCAATTCGCCCAGCGAGGCCATTTTTTCGGATTGAATTAGTTGGGCTTGTGTAGCTTTTAAATTAGCTAAAGATTGGTTGAGCTCGGCGGTCCGATCTGTTACCTGGGTTTCCAATAATATGTTTTGATTGGCCAGTATTTGTTGCTTCTCCTGTTCCTGGGCCAGGTTTTGTGCTGAAAGCGCCTGCACCTCGTTTAGCGTGGCCAATAGCTTTCTGTTGGTAAAGGCAGTTTGAACACCAAGGTAACACGACATGCCTATCGGGAAACAAATAAGTCCGATGGCCCAAAGCAACTGCGCCAGAACAGTACCCTGATCTAACGAGCCACTGATAATGTTGATTATGACAAATGAGATAATGCCGCCCAATACAAAAGCAGCATCCTTTACCTTGCGTTTTATAGCCCAAATGCAAACATGCACACCCTCGAACATAAACAACGCGGGTATCACATTGGTGCAAATAGTAAAACCGGTCCTCCCGTTAAAATACATATAAACAGCCGCACACGCCCCGACAAATGACAGGAGTAACAAAATCTTTCGATGCGAATAATTGAACAGGGCATAAACTGTCAACAGCAGGAATACCATGCCGATAACAAAGAATAGTCCCTCGAACCAGGCCATCCACATTTGAATGGAAAGGTTTCCAAAACGTGCTACGCCCCACATTTCGTTTGGCAGCGTTACAAAACAAATAGACGCGCAAAACAGGGCATAATATAAATTGACCCTTTTCCGGCGATCGAAAAAAAAGTAAACCAGGTGTATAGAAAAAATGATCAAAATGGCCCCGCCGAATAAGCTAAAAACCATTATAAAGTTTTTTAAACTATCAAGGTAAGCCTGGTAATTAACAGTTGCTGATCGGAAATCATTCAGATAAAGTGCAAACGCGGGAATAGGTTCAAAAAGCGAGGAGATATAAGTCAATCCCGGCTGATACGCCAGCCTCACGGCTATAATGTTATCCTTGCCGGGCTGAAGTTTTATAACCAATGGCTCCTTCGACGTCAGATAACCCTTTACTTTGGAGGGGTCGGCGCTTACATTGCCGTAAGTTGCTATCAACCTGCCATCCAGGTATATTTCAGATGCAGTATATTGGTCAACACGCACGGCTAATGTTTTGCCCGTTAAAGAACTGTCGACCACCAAATGCACCCTTAACCATAATATTCCTGCTTTTTTGAGGTCTTCAAAATGGTCCACATCCTGCCCGGGATCAACAGATTTCCAGTTGTTGTCATTAACGGCTGGATCTTTCCACTGTTGATCGTCGCCCGGATGAAATACCCACCCGCTTAATAAAGTGTCATTTTTCGATAGCTTGTTTAAATGGAAAACCTGCCTGTTTTGTGCAAGTGTTGTAGATGAGGTGAAAAGGAAGGCAATTGCTAAAAGCAACAGGTATCGTTTCATAATTGGTGACCGGCTTGGAT
Organism: Mucilaginibacter sp.; assembly: GCA_043739405.1. Lineage (GTDB taxonomy): Bacteria > Bacteroidota > Bacteroidia > Sphingobacteriales > Sphingobacteriaceae > Mucilaginibacter. The sequence goes on from JAYUEE010000026.1 coordinate 100,792, forward strand.
ATTTAATAGCTAAAGATATATTAAATCCTATATAAACCAATCTGTTACCCCGGGGTAGCTTTACCTCAAAATTGTCATAAAAATAAGCTTGTCCCCCTTTACTGGTCGTCGCTGGTATCTTCTTTCAGCTCATCTTCTTTTTTGCCCTTTCCCAGGTGTATTTTGGGATTGGTTTGCGTACCTGTGATGGTCATCGGTATGCCGAATATGCCCAGCGGCGGCAGCCCCAGCCTGAATTTCAGGTTCAGGTCGCCGTTAAAACTTACCTGCCCCTCAAACCTCGGCCTGAAACCGGCCATCCGCATTTTGGTACGTTCAATGGTGATGATATTATTGGCGATGGTAGTTTTGATATCCACTTTGGATACATCGCCCGGTTTGGCCAGGCTGTCTTTCCCGGTTTCTTTAGCAACCGAGCCAAATAACTTAAAGCCTTTTACCTTGACCTTTTTCAGCGTAAGCACGCCTCCGCCTTTTAATGAAGGATATATCGGCTTCATATTGCTATTCAGCTTGCCGCTCAGTTGATAATCTAACGAAACGATACCTTCGGCGCTTTTAGCAGAGGTAGCCATATCACGGAATAGCTTGATCTGCTTATAAGCCTTCTGTATATCAAATTCCTTTGCCGTGATGTGATAATCAAAGAATGCTTTTTGCGGGCTTAAACTGCCATAAGTGGCGTCCATAACCACCGGGGCATCCACAATGGTAAAACCAGCGCCTTTCAAATGTATCTGCCCATTGGCAATAGTCATTTGCCCTTTAACACTGTCAATGTTCAGCCCCTGGTAAACAACCTTTTTTACATCGGCTGTAAAGTTGAGATTTAGGTTTGACGGCACCAGTATCACCCCTGTTGCTGTAGTTGTTGCAGCCGGTTTACCCGTAGCTGCAGGCGGCCCGTCAGCGAAAGCCATAAAGTCGTCCGCAACGATCAAACCGCTCGTGAGATTAAAAGTACCATTCAGCTGCGAATTAGGTTTTATCGCATAATCGATCACATTTGATAATGCCCCGTTCATCACAATTACCGACTTGCCATAATTCGCCGTAAAGGCATCAAAATTCATCTTATCCTGGTTAAAGCTAAACTTGCCGGTTGTAATGACGAATGGCTTGGGGAACAGGTCCGAAGTCAATGCCAGATCTTTTACATTCATGGTGCCGCTATTGAACAAGCGGTCATAATGCCCGGCTGTGGCATCGCTTTGTTTGCCTTTTAGGGTGAAATTGGTTGTGATCAAACCGCTTACACCATAGCCTTTGAGTGCGAATACCTGGTATATCTTACCAATATCCAGTGTGCCCTGCGAGTGGATATTATATTGCAGGTCGGCAAAGTTCTTCAGGTCGGCCTTTACAATGAAGGGCTGCCCCTCAAACTTTAACGATACAGGTTTAATGTTAACGTGCAAACCTTTTAGTGAACCCGTATTATCTGTTATGCTGGCGCTTACTTGCAGATGTTCTATCGGCGCAGGGTAGTATTTGGTTTGGATATAACCATTCTTCAGGTTAATTTCAGCTTTTACAACCGGGTATATTTTGCTTTTGGGAATGTACCGGCCTTTCGTATTCACATCCAACGTAAGGGCGCCGCGCAGGTCCATACCCTTAACGGGATATATCTTTTTGATATCATCCAGGTTAAATTTTGACTGTAAAGCGCCGTCCATCATCAATCCCGATTTATTGCTCAGCTTAAAATACCCTTTCAAAAAGTTATCTAATGCTGTTACATTCAGGTTGGCAAACGCCATCGTAAAATTCTTGACATTGTTATCCGGGCAAGAGGCGTCAAGGTCAAAAGTGATATTCTTTACCGCTTCGGGCACGCTCGCGTATTTGATATAACCATCCCTAAAGGACGATTTAAGGCTAAACTTTGGGATGCTGGTGATCACGGTATCCACATGCCGTAGGCCGCGCTTTTGCAGGCCGGTAGCGTACCTGCCCTGGGCCAGTAAATGCAATGAATAGCGCCCTTTCAAATCAACAGATTTTACACCAAACGCGCGGTTCCATTTAGCCAAGTCAACTTCGGTATTCACACGTGCAAATATCAGTGGCGACTTGACGCGTTTTACGCTAAATTTTGAATCAAAATGATCCTGGTCAATTTTAAAATGCAGCGAATCAATACTGAATACCAAACTATCCGGGTTCAGGCCGGGCACTTTGGCGTTCATATCCAAATAAAGGTCATGCACCGGCGAAGGCGTTTTATTATTGGAAATATAGCCGTTGCGGGCCTGCATGCTGAAAGTAAAATCGGGCATTTTATTTTTTGAGGCGATAAATTGCCCCTTTAAACCAACGTGTATCACACCCGTGCCATTCACTTCAGTTTTCTCCACCCATTTCGAATATTCGGGTGGGAGGGCGGTAAAAATATCGCTGAGATCACTTTGGTGGGACGTAAACTCGAAGTCCATATCATATCCATCCTTCAAAAATCCGAACTTGCCGATAAACTGCACAGGCAGTTTGTTGATCATCAGGTTATTCTTCTGGAAAGTGAAAGCAAGCGATTTAGTATTAATACTGGTTACCAGGTCGGCATTCACATGTTTGTTGACTACGTATGATTGCTTATTATAGATAAAATCTGTTGAACCCACTTCGAGGTGCGATTGCAAATCGAACACATTTTTACTAAAATCGCCGCTGCCGGTATAATTAAAGTCGCGTGCATCGATCAGCATCGGTAACGAAGCATCGTCATAAACCATGTGACTGTTATCTACCTGTATTAATTGTATCCCCAGGGAAGTCGCTGCTGTATCTGTTTTTGCCTGCGGATTTTGCGGCTGCGACTTGTAAACATTGTAATTGTTATGCCCAAGGCTGTCAACCTCTATATTGATAAAAGCATGACTCAGGTATATTTTACTAATATTCATCTTCGACCGAAGTAAAGAAGTCAAATCGACTGCAAATGAGATTTCCTTGGCTGCTACCAGCGTATCAGCCTGGAACGGTGCACTGCCTTTTAGCGAAAAATCTTCCAGTGTAAGTGTCAGTTCAGGGAAGCGTTTGAAGAACGACAGGCTCGTACCCGAAAAATTCACCTGCCCATTGATATTGCTGTTCATCACCTGTTTTATCTTTTGTGTGATGGTTTTGGGAAACAGTACGGGTAAAAGGAACATCAGCAATAACAGGCTTGCGATGGTAATTCCGGTGATCTTCAGCGTTCTAAAAAGTATCTTCTTCCAGTGCATCTTCTAAAAATTGTATGAGTAGGTTGTATGAAGGTAAAAATAAATGGGGAGTATTAAATGCGAATTAATGGTGTTTTATTTCAAAACAAACTAAACTGCACTTGCGCCGGTTGGACGTCGACAAGTTTTTGCGCAGAAACCGCCAAGCCATTGATATGATAAACAGCTGTTTCCGCATAGCGCGATGCTACAATGATCTCTGTTCCGTTGGCGTGTTTTTTAAATAGTTCATGAACCAGTTCGGGCCGGTTATTATCCTGCGACAGGTGGGACAGGAGTAAATGACTCATAAAATCGGGCCGATGCGTTATAAAAACTTCCAACGCCTGGGCGTTACTTAAGTGCCCCAATCCGCCGCGGATGCGTCGTTTTAAGTGAAAAGGATAGCGGCCTTTTTCAAGCATTTCCGCATCATAATTAGTTTCAAGGAAAGCGGCATGGCACTTGGCAAAATGTTCCGTCAGGTGCTTGCAGGCTATTCCGATATCCGTAAATACGCCCACAGTTACATCACCATCGGTAATGTTGAAACTATGCGCGTGTGCGGCGTCATGAAATTTCGGGAAAGCCGATACCGATATATTCCCAATAACAACCGGCTCATACGCTCTAAAGGATTTCACCAGGTCATGCTGTAAGCTCAACCTGCTGCCTTGCAAGGTAGCCGGGGTAATATAAACCGGCAGGCTATATTTTTTTGATAGTACAGTGAGCCCGCTGATGTGGTCGGAATGCTCGTGGGATATAAAAACCGCCTTCACTTTTTGTATCGAAAGGCCCAGCCTTTTCATCCGTCGCTCCGTCTCGCGGCAGGAAATGCCCGCATCAACCAGAACCGCCTCGTGCTCGTTGCCGATGTAGTAGCAGTTGCCATTACTGCCCGAATTTAAGGATGCGATGAAGAGAGCCATATTACAATACAAATTAACCGATTTTCCCACTCTTTTCCTCAAAATAATCGATGAAGTTCCCAAATAACCCTACAAGCACCCCTGTTTACCCTACCAACGCTGTATCACACACATTATTAAGTACTTATAGTGCCTTATCAGGTGAAAACTACCGTTCGTCTATACCTTTCTACCGATAGTCTAATAGATATTTTTTATTGAAAAAGTCGCCGTTTATTTGGTCATTGAAACAACAAAGCATATTAGGTTTTACAAATTAAAAAATTAGAAAAATGAAAAAGACAATCGCACTAGCAGCACTGATATTAGGATTAGGTACCAGTGTTTTCGCAGCAGTTCCTGCAAAATCAAACGCTCCAAAGGCAGCTGAAAAAGTAAGCTTCACTTCACTAAAAGACGACAAAGGTTTTGGCGTAAGTGTTGAAGCCGGCAAATCAATCGTAATGTTTTACGATGCCAACAACAACGTAATATTTAAGGACGTTTTGTCAAAAGGCGGCGCAGCTGTTAAAGGTTATATCGTAACAAGCCTTGAAGATGGCGACTATACTGTTGAAGTTAAAACAGGTAAGGACGTAGTAACTAAGCAAATGCACGTTTATGACGACGGCCAGGCCAAATCATACATTTTTGTAGACTAACTTTCGGATACGTTTTTAAAAGTTGAAAGCATCGCCTGGTTGGGGCGGTGCTTTTTTGTTTGAAAAACTTTGAACCCCATTAATAAAACCACAGCCAACACATTTAACACTCCTTGCGCGTAGCGGAGGGAGGGTCGACGAGCGAAGCTAAGTCGGGGTTGGTAAACGGGACGCGACAGGTTACGATGCTTTTTTGCTTTGCCTTGTCCGTGAATGGAAATCTCTGACATCCGACTTCTGACATCCGACTTCGTTTTCTATCTTTAGCGCATGGATTCAACACATACACTGCCGCAACTGGATGATGCCGAACTGCGTGTTTTAGGCTCGATGATGGAAAAAAGCCGCACCACACCCGACTATTACCCCATGACGGTTAACAGTCTGGTAGCCGCTTGCAATCAAAAAACCTCGCGTAAGCCGGTTGTTCAGTATGATGACGAAACGGTAGTGAACGCCCTCAATACCTTAAAACGCCGCGGCTTGATCTCAACGGCCACCGGAGGTACCGACAGGGTGGTGAAGTACAAACATAATTTTGCCATTGTTTTCCCGGTAATCCCCTCCGAAGTAGCTATCATTTGCCTGCTCATTTTACGCGGACCACAAACGCCGGGCGAATTGAATACCAATTCGGGCCGCTTGTATGAATTTGAATCGATAGAAGATGTGCAGGAATCATTGGACAAACTCTCTTCCGGAGATATGCCTTACGTAAAACAACTCCCCCGCAGGCCGGGACAAAAAGAAGTCCGTTATGTGCACCTGCTTGGCGGAACCGATTGGTCGGATGAAAGTTTTGCAGCCGAAGCTACACCAAGATCCTCCGGCGAGTTGGAAGCACGTTTAAGCAAAGTTGAAACTGAATTAGCTGAGCTTAAAGAGGCTTTTGATAAGTTGATGAAGGAATTGAGTTAAGCGACACTCAAAAAATCTCAATAAACCGGCGCAATTCTTCTTCCCTCTCCCGTAACCAAAAAAGTACCATGGCTGCCTTTTGTGGAATGTTTTTCAATTCGATCAGTTTAATATTCATATCCGCGCCGCGTACAGATGATACCGGTTCAATAGAGATCCCCAGCCCCGCCTCGACCAATCGAAGCACCCCCATCGCATGTGCCGACTCATGCGCCACGTCGGGTTTAAAGCCAAAACCCTGGCATATCTGCAAAATCGCCTCCACATAACCAACGCCTGTAGAAACCTGCGGCAAAATAAAGGTCTCATCCTTCAATGCAGCAAGGTCAATGGTTTTATTTTTCGCTAAAGGATGACCGCTGGGTAATATCAGCACATAGTTTTCCCGGTATAGTGTTTTTGAATTCATCTCAGGCGGCAACATGATGTTGGGCGCAACGCCAATATCGGCTTTACGGGTCAGCAGCATTTCGATTTGCTCAAAGTTTGAGGTTTCCTGTGCGATTGTTTTCAGGTTCGGCCACTTGTTTTTCACTTTAACCAAAAAGGAAGGCACAACGGTGTTCATGGCCGAACTTGCATGTGTGATTCTTACTTCGCCCGCCTCACCATGATGCATTTGTGCAGCCCTGGTAATGGTTTTGTCCAGGTCCTGCAAAATCCGGCCGGCCTCTTTCTGAAAAAACATCCCGGCCTCGGTTAAAGTAACGGTCCGCCGGCTGCGGTTAAACAGCAGCGCCCCCATCTCGTTTTCCAATAATTGTATCTGACGGCTCAATGCAGGCTGCACAATATTGATCTCGCCCGCGGCTTTACGGTAGTTGAGCGTATCACATAAAACCAGGAAATTTTTGAGTTGCTGAATATCCATTCAATCAAAAATATTTATCAATCAATCAAAATTAAGTATTTTATTTTATCAGTTAAACACCGTTTTTTTGTGATTACACATTAATTAACTGATATGATGAAATCGGACAGGCCGGCATTGATCCTTGTCGACATCCAAAAGGGATTTGAAGATATAGCCTATTGGGGCGGGCAGCGAAATAATCCTGATGCAGAGCTACGGGCGAGCGAACTGCTAAGCATTTGGAGAGATAATGGCCTTCCGGTTTTTCATGTACAACATTGTTCCACTACGCTCACTTCGCCATTGCATGAAAGCCATGCGGGCAACCAGTTTAGCGATTTTATTACTCCCATCAAAGGCGAACCGGTGATCAAAAAAAACGTGAATAGCGCCTTCATTGGGACCGACCTGCAGGCGCAGCTCGACAATGCCATGATCACTACGCTCGTTATCGTCGGCCTGACAACCGACCATTGCATTTCGACAACCACTCGCATGGCCGGCAATTTAGGGTACGAGACCTACCTGGTTGCTGATGCAACCGCCACTTTTAACAAAAAAGGTATTGACGGGCAAAACTATCCCGCCGAACTTATTCATGAAACTGCATTGGCAAGCTTGAATAACGAGTTTGCAACTGTTGTAAACACCGACATGATCAAACAAAATATACAATGAGAAATTTATTTAAATCCTGTTTACTATTACTTGCTGCCCAATTGGCTTTCGCCGGACTTGCTACTGCCCAATTAACAACATTGCCCCGTGGCGGCAACAAAAAGGCTTCCGTAAGTGAGCAGATAGGCATTACCAATGTGACCATCAATTACAGTCGGCCCGGTGTCAAAAAAAGGGAAGGACATATATGGGGTGAGCTCATTCCTGTAGGTTTTACCGAATTGGGCTACGGCGCCAAAAAACCTGCGCCCTGGCGTGCAGGCGCTAATGAAAATACGACGATTGAGTTTAGTACTGATGTTAAGGTTGAGGGCCACGACCTGCCTGCGGGCAGGTATGGCTTTTTTGTAGCTTACGGCCCCGACGAGTCTATCCTCATCTTCTCCAAAAACTCAACATCCTGGGGGCATTTCTTTTATGACCCGGCCGAAGATGTGCTGCGTGTAAAAGTAAAACCGATAAAAACTGGCAACAGCGTGGAGTGGCTGAAATATGAATTTGCCGATCAAACCTCATCAAGCGCGACGGTCCAATTACAATGGGAAAAGCTAGCAATCCCTTTCAAAATTGACGTCGACGTTATAAAAACACAGATCGCTTCCTTCCGTAAAGAATTGCGCAGTGATAAGGCGCTGCCGGGAAACTGGATGGCATGGTACCAGGCTGCCTCTTATTGTGCTACTAATAAAACCAACCTGGAAGAAGGGTTATTGTGGGCGGATAGTGCGCTTAGCGCAACCTTCGGCGGAAACCGGAATTTTGATGTTTGGCAAACAAAGGCCGCGATATTGGATAGCCTCGGCCGCAAAGCCGAAGCGGCGGAGGCTATGAAAAGCGCAATGCCTTTTATGGACCAAATACAGGGTTATACTTATGGCTATAACCTGCTCCTCGCCAAGCAGACGAAGGAAGGTTATGCTGTAATGAAAATGGTTTATGATAAATATGGGAATACCTTATTTACCAATATAGGGATGGCAAGCGCATATTCGGCTATGGGCGACTACAAAAAGGCGCTTGAATATGCGCAAAAAGCATTGCCATTCGCAAAAGGAGGCAATAAGGCAGAGATCGAACGAAATATAAGGGATTTGCAAAATGGTAAGGACATGGTTTATTAGCACTACATCTAAAATATGAACAACGCAAAACATAAATTGGCCCTTGCTGAACAAAAGGCAAAAGAATTGTTCAATATGGTTGAAGGCTTAGGCCTGATTGTGGCCGGAAAATCTGAAAAGGAATTGGCAGAGGACGTAGTTGAAGTTGCCAAAAAACACTTCGGGATAGAAAAATTCTGGCATAAAAAAATCGTACGCACCGGTCCTAATACGATAAACTCTTACAGCGCAAACCCGCCCGATCTTATTATCCAAAAAAACGATATCCTGTTTTTAGACTTCGGGCCTATTTTCGATGGCTGGGAGGCTGACCTTGGCCGAACCTATGTAATGGGTAACGATCCCTTGAAGCTAAAGTTGAAACATGATGTGGAAGCTGCCTGGCACGAAGCAAAGGCCTGGTACGATAAACAAATCCATCTTACCGGAGCTGAATATTTCAGTTATCTAACTGAACTGGCTGGGAAATACGGCTGGGAATTTGGGGGAGAAATAGGCGGGCACATCGTCGGTCATTTTCCGCATGAGCAACTTGACCCGGCCGATTTGGGTTTAGATGTCCACCCCGACAATCACAGCGATATATTCCAAAACGATAATGACGGTAACGACAGGCATTGGATACTCGAGATCCAATTTGTGGACAGGGTAAATAATATTGGCGGTTTTTTTGAGCAATTGCTAAATTAGGGGGTTAACTCCGCCGAATGACATTTAAACAAACCAGCCTTTTTGAGTCGGATCACCAGATGCTCCTACCAACTGAACTATTTGACTATAAGTCTGGTATATTTAATTACGCCGAAAGTATTGAACTGCTCAAAAAACTAACGGATACCATTGCCTGGAAGCAGGAAACCATCCTGATGTTCGGCAGGAAAGTATTAACACCTCGTTTAACCGCCTGGTACGGTGATGAAAATATATCCTATAAATATTCAGGGGTAACGTTTTACGCCTTGCCATGGACGGAAGAATTATTAGCAATCAAATCAAAAATAGAACCTTTGGCTGGTGAAATTTTCAACAGCGTTTTGCTAAACCTGTACCGTGACGGCAACGACTCGATGGGATGGCATAGCGATGATGAGCCGGAACTGGGTACTAATCCTATCATAGCATCCGTAAACTTTGGCCAGGAAATGCGTTTCGACTTACGCCTAAAACGCGACCATAAGGTAAAGCACCAGATCATATTGGGTAACGGCTCTGTCCTTACTATGAAAGGCGATATTCAGCATCACTGGCAGCACCAGGTTGCTAAATCGGCCAAATCAATGACCCCCCGTATCAATTTGACTTTCCGAAGAATAATATCTTAATCCGTCTGTTGCACTACTGTCAAAACCCTGTCACCACAATAATCATTTCAGCCCGGTATATTTGTGTATATCCTGCTCCAGCCAGCAAAATCATTCCCAATTATTTCCCGCTTGTTTGCGAAAACAACCCAAACGTTCTTTGAAAATTTTTATTCAAACCCTGCTTCTTTACCCGCTTTGCTTGCATTCATATCCAAATTCCATGCTGTTGTAAGGAAATAGGGCAGTTTACCCGCTGCATCTTTATTGGCATAAATACAACGGATTATCCTGCTTTCGCCGGGCGCCAGTTCAAAGTAGTTATCACTGAAAATTACCGGGAGGATATCATCGCCATCCTTGCCTTTCAACGCCCGCAGGTGCACTTGGTAAGCTACGGTTTTGCCTGTATTAATGATGGTAATAGCATGACAGGTACTGTCTGTCGCCTTGTCGGTATAGTAAGATACTTGTAATGGTGTTTTACTTAAACTTTGCAGAGCAGAGAAATCGGTATAAGACGTTTCCGGTGTCATGTACCATTTGGATTTTTTCCAGTTTAGCACATCACCTTTTTTGGATAGCCAGTACCAGTTAATACTCCTTAAACTACCTTTATCATCTGTCAGCTGCAGGCGCAGGAAATAAGCATCCGATAAACCGTCAACGGCTGGAAGTGCAAAGCATTTTGCCGTACCGTCTGCGTCAACATCAACAGTAGCCGAATTGGTGTATTTCTGAGTGCCATCTAAATTGTAAATAGTGGCTTCTGCTTTCAACCCACTGAATTTTTGCAGGTACGAGTTGATAATATCCACCTCATTGTTAGCATATGAATACATAATATGCAGCGGCTCCATCGATTTCTTCATCCCAAAATAGGTTCCGGCAGGATAGAGGTAATAATCATACGTGTGCCATATCAGTCCCGGCCAGGGGTTGCTGCCCATCCATTGCACCACACCGGTTGCCGAATGGTATTTATGCAACCCGTATGCCTCCATCATGGCCCGGTGCGCCTCGTAATTTTGCGCCTGTGCTTCGGCAACGTATTGCTTGATATTGGCTGGCTGACCATAGCGGCCTATCAAAGCAGCATTAAACGTCTTAGTATTTCCAAAGGTCATGGTACCACAATGGTAATTCCAATCAGCTGTGGTATAGTTGAGTGAATCTTTGGGTATAAACTTGATCAGGCTCTCATAAGGTGGGATAGACGGCCCCGGCGAAATTTCGGTAGCAAAACTCCAGGTGCCACCGCCAAACTTCTGGGTAGTATCCGTTTCCCAGTAGATGGGCGGCACCCATTCATACGGGCCGGCCATTTTCACCCCGCTATAGCCCGATACTTTTGACTTACTGGCATCTGCTGTTGATACCGTAGGATTGGGCCATTTTAATGCCGCTTCGATATTAAGGTAACCGCGTTCAACCGTCGTATCGCGTGGCGGCATATCGCTGCCGTTGAGCCAAACCATCAGGCAGGGCTTGTTACGCAGCCAGTACATCACACTACTGTCTGATGCCATTGCTACCGACCGTTTTGCTACGTCCCAGTTCTCAGGGTATTGCCACGCGCCGCAGCACATCCAGCCGGTCATTACCAGCAGGCCATATTTATCGCACAGTGCATAAAAATGATCATCCTCCAGCTTACCTTCGGAACGAACAATGTTCATGTTCATATCACGGTATAAGCGCAGTTCCTGTTCCTGCCTTTCCGGCGAACGGCGCTGAAAAATATCCGGCGACCAGGCCGCACCCCGCAGCATAATGGGCTTACCGTTCACGATAAATTCGCGTGAAGCATTATCCAATAATTTGGATGTGATCTGACGTATTCCGAAATTCTCGGCAATTGTATTGCTCGTCACAGCTCCCCGCACAATAGAAAGCTCAATGCGGTTCAATTCAGGTTTACCATACTGCCATGGCCACCATATTTTAGGGTTATTGATGTTGAGCTGCGAAAAATCAGCCGGCGTAAAAGTAACATTGGCTACTTCGTTAGGCCCCAGGTGTACTTTTTTTTCGAAAGTAATATTGTCGTTTATTTTCCCTTTTACTACCACGTACTGCGGGTTTTTTGAGTAATTGGTCACTAAAGCGTCTACCGTCAAATGCGCCACGGCCAATGACGGCAAGTCAAAATTGGTCGTCACTAAAGGATATTGAATCCCAACCCTGTCATAAGTTTTGATTTCGATATTATTGACGATACCACCATTATAATCGGGCGGGTAATGTATCCAGTCGGCATAATCAATAGCCAAATCGCCGCCACGTTTTTGCGGATTAATGGGCCTTTTGATTTCCAACGCCAGTACGTTGTTCCCGGCCGGCTTAATATTTTTGGTTATGTCCAGTTCAATAATGCGAAACGACCCCATGATTTTGGTCGAATCCGCTATAAGCACGCCATTGAGCCAAACATTGGCTTTATAATTAATGCCATGCAGTTTCAGCACCACATTTTTTCCATTTTGCGAAACAGGCAAACTAAATTTCTTTCTGAACCACCAGGGCTTGTCGAGCGATGAGTCTTTAAGCTTTTCAAAGTTCATCCCGTAAAACGGATCGAAGTTGTACGCTTTATTAGCCAGCAGCCCGGCTATAATGGTGGTCGGCACACTCACTTTATACCAGCCTTTTGGGATAAATTTTGCCCGTGAGATAGCACTTCCCGCCGCCGAAACCTTTAGCGCCGACTGCATCTGCCAGTCTTCTTTTAATATCACCCTGAAATTTTCGATGTCCTGTGCAAACGCCTGGCAAATGAATAGTGATAGCAATATCACCAAACCGAACTTCTTCATAATTATGTTTATTTATATAACGATGGGTTTGAAACCCATCGTTATGAATTTCAATTATTGCGCATCAAAATACAATGCCGCTGCACCTAGTATCCCGCTATTTTGCAAGGCAGATGTTTTGATTTGCAGGTATTTAATACTTTTGGGGAAGCCGAATGTTTTAATGCGCTCCCACATGGCTTTTTCAAAAAATTCAAAAGCAAGCTGTACCGAGCCTCCCAAAATAATCAGTTCCGTATCATACGTGTACATGATCATCTTGATGGCATTGCCTAAATGAACGCCCAATTCACTATATAACTTCAAAGCTTCTGCATCACCGCTTTTTGCCCTTTTAAAAACATCCTCTCCATTCAATCCATAAACATTCTGGAAAAACGAGCCGCTCGCATAAAATTCATAGTTATTTTCGAGGTAATCGACCATGCCAAATTCACCTGCGCCGCAGTTTTTTCCGGCGTATAAGTGATTATTGATAATAACACCCGCCCCAAGGCCCGTACCAATCGTCAACCCGATCATATCCGCCACACCTTTTCCTTTTCCAAAATAGTACTCGCCCAACGCAAAACAGTTAGCATCATTATTTACAAAAACAGGGATATGGTAACGGTTTTCAAGTAATTCCTTCAGATGAACCTCTTTCCATGACGGAATATGTATCACATCATAAACAATTCCCAACTTTACATCTATCACGCTTGGCACACCAATGCCTATCGCCTTAACTTCATTGTCGATCAGCGCATCGATCAGCGAGTAAACATCCTCCAGCACTTGTTCTTCAGTGCCTTTGGTTTGAATGCGCCTGGAGATGATCTCAGAAATATCCTCGCCCTTAACCACCGCGCCGCGTATGTTGGTCGCCCCTAAATCTATCCCGATAACTTTAGTACTCATTATGCTTTATCCTTTTTATCAAAAACGGTTTGATTGGTAATTAATGGTTTGGCCCAGAAGCCAATGCTTAGCATGTAACCGAACGTGATATATAAAAACATCATGCCGCCGCGCAACCCGATCAGGTCGCCCAAAAAACCTATCAATATTTGTACAACGGCCCCACCGACAATTCCCGTAACCAATATACCGGCAAAGGAGCCATGATCCTTATCGACCGAACTCAGCGCAAGCGAAAATATAATAGGATACATCACTGACATGAAAAAACCTGTGATGGAAAATGCATATAGCGAAACCTGTGCGCTGCCAAATAAACCAAACGATAGACAAATCATAGCAGGAATAGTAAACAGGACGAGCAACTTCCGGCTGTCCATCAACTTAAGCAGGATGAGGCCGAGGATACCTCCTACCAGCATCAGTCCCCAAAAGTTAGAAACCGCGTGCGCCCCGGCAACCTGTGGGTCGATCTTATGGTACTCGAACAGGAACTGCGACATCCAATAGGATACGCCCTGCTCGGTACCCACATAACAGAATAAGGCGATAAAATAGGCAATCACCACAGGCTTTTTAAATAGGTCCACGTGAGTTTTCCACGGTCCGGCTTTTTCATCGCTTTGTAATTCAACCTTCGGGAATTTTGAAAGCAGGATGATCACGAACATCAATAGCGCAATGACGGTAAAGAGCCAGTAAAGTGATATCCATGTCAAACCGGGTGGTACCAAGGGCTGTAAGATGGAAATAACGGCCGAACTACTTTTGTTCTGCAAACCCAGCACCAGGTATGAATAAACCAGTGGGCTTAAATAGGAAGCCCCACCAAATATCAGTTGTGCCAGTACCGAAGTAAAGGCATAATTCTCGGCCCCGCCTGCCGTACGCAGCAATGGGTTGATAACCACCTGAAGCATGGCCATACCGCAACCGATGAGGAAGAGAGATAATATCGCTGTGAGATAATTCGGCTCTGCTGCTAAAAGCAGTGATCCTAAAAAAGCGACCACGAAAGCGGCCACCATGATCTTTTTTTCGTTGTATTTTTGAACCAGCATACTGGTGGGGATAGACATTACCCCGTACGCGATAAAAAAAGCAAAAGGCAATACCCCGGCCAGGAGATCGCTCAGCTTAAAGTTCTTTATAAACTCCGGTGATAACGGCCCGATCACGTTAGTAAGGAAAGAGATCACAAAAAATGTGAGCATGATGAGTGCTACGATATAGTAATTGGGCTTACTCTTCATAAAGTTTAATTTAGGTGTGCGAACGGGACA
>JAYUEE010000027.1:0-113110 GCA_043739405.1 Mucilaginibacter sp.
CAAATTGATCGCCCTGGCTTTAGCAGTAATCAAAAGAAATAGTCCTTTTGAAAAAACTTATTCTTTTTCTTGACTTTGCCATAGAAATCGCTAACGCAAGATTGCCTGAACACGATTTTTATGATTTGCCAGATTACCAAGATTTTAGCGGGACAATCCTGTCAATCCTTTAATCTGTTTAATCGTGTTCAAAAATTAATCGTTGTAATCAAAAATCAAATCGGTGTAATCACAAGTAGTACTTCTCGCCATCCGTCTTGATCTTCCCCGCATCAAGCAAAAGGCGAATCGTTTCAATACGGTCTTTTTCAGAGCCGGTGCGAACCCTTGTCACCAAATCGGTCGTCTCCATATCCTCGGAACTTAATAGCTGAACGATCTCCTCCGTAATATCATCCATCGTTTCGGCCAGGCTTTTTTTCCGCTTCTCCTCCAGGCACACATCGCAGATACCGCATTTGGGTGCGTCG
Organism: Mucilaginibacter sp.; assembly: GCA_043739405.1. GTDB lineage: Bacteria > Bacteroidota > Bacteroidia > Sphingobacteriales > Sphingobacteriaceae > Mucilaginibacter. The sequence continues at coordinate 471 of JAYUEE010000027.1, forward strand.
TCCTCATCAAAATAGGCCAGCAACATACGGCTGCGGCACTTTTTATGTTCAGCGTAAGCAAAAACCGCCTCCATCTTTTTGCGGTAAGTAGCCTTACGCTGCTCAATATTGGGTTTATTGATGATCAGTTGCTTGTTATCCATCCGCGGACGCAGGTAAGTTACCTGCGGCAGGTCGGTTTGCTGCATGTAGTTAAGGATGCCCATTTGCTGCAACTGTTTAAGGCCCTCTATCACCTGCTGCACGCTCAGCCCGCTTCGCCGCGCTAAATCAAATTCGCGCAGGCGAACATAATTCTCAAACGCGCCGCCGTAGGATCGCAACAGCGTTTTGATGAACGGGTCCCAGTTGGAATTTTGCACCTGGAAGCTGTACAATTCTTCGTTAAATACCTCAAACCTAAACCGCGAAGGCAAAAACACGCTTTCGTTAAAGGCCAGGTATTCGTCCTGCTCCAAAAACTTTAGAGCATTAAGGGTTTTGGTGGCATCCAGCCTGTTACGGGTACAAAAATCACCTATATCCAAATCAAAACTAACGCCCTCGCCTGTTCCGTAAGCTAATTGAAAATAACTGCCCAAAGCATGATAAACCTGCTTGATCTCATCTATCGTCGGGAAAGCCGACAAAAACTTCTTTTCGTTTCTCAGGCGGTCGGCATGATTGTATAATAATACCGCATAGGCCTTGTGTTCATCGCGCCCTGCCCTGCCTGCTTCCTGGTAATAAGCCTCCAGGCTATCCGGCATATCCTTATGTATCACAAAACGCACGTCCGGCTTATCTATCCCCATCCCAAAGGCGTTGGTGGCTACAATAATTCGGGTACGGTTATTCTGCCAGTTCTCCTGCTTAGCCGAGCGCTGCTCCATAGGCAGGCCTGCGTGGTAATGGTCGGCGCGGTAGTTATTTTCATTATAAAATTTGGCAATATCCTCGGTTTCCTTGCGGGTGCGAACATATACTATACCGCTTCCCTTCACCCCGTTCGCCACATCAAGCAGTTTCTTGAACTTGTTCTCATCATGTTGCACCACGTAGCTGATATTCTTCCGCTCAAAACTTTGCAGGTAAATGTTGGGTGACTTAAACCGCAATTTTTGTTGAATGTCCTCCCGTACTTCGGCGGTAGCCGTCGCGGTAAGCGCCAAAACCGGGACACCCGGGTGCAAATCGCGCAGATCAGCCACATGCAAATATGGCGGACGAAAATCATATCCCCACTGCGATATACAATGCGCCTCATCGACCGCAATAAGGTTCACGTGCATGTATTTAATACGTTCCTGCACCAGTTCCGACAGCAAACGCTCGGGCGACAGGTACAAAAACTTCACCGCGCCGTAAATACAATTATCCAGCGCGACATCTATCTCGCGCTTGCTCATGCCGGATACGATGGAAACCGCTTCTATCCCTTTAGCCTTCAAATTCTCCACCTGGTCCTTCATCAAAGCGATCAAAGGCGAAACCACGATGCATATCCCCTCCTTCACCATTGCCGGCACCTGGAAGCAAACGGATTTACCGCCACCGGTTGGCAGCAGCGCCAAAGTATCCCGTCCTAGCAAAACCGACTGGATGATCTCCTCCTGCAAGGGCCGGAAGGTATCGTGGTTCCAATAGTGCTTTAGTATTTCCTGGATAGTCATTGAATTTGTGGCTGATTCAAAGCTATCAAAATGCCCCAATATTTCTAACTTCGCAGCGTTAACTCAATAATATGATGAAATATATTCTCTGCGCATTACTGTTAACCTTATCCACCGACATACTTTACGCACAAAAATGGAACGTGGAAGCCCCCCCCGGCCCCTCGAAAAAAGTAACCATTACTACCGATGAAGGTACCTGGATGGACCTGGATGTAAGTCCGGACGGGCAGAATATTGTTTTTGACCTTTTGGGCGATATTTATACCATTCCCATTAAGGGCGGCAAAGCGACAACGTTAGCAACGGGCAAGGCTTGGGAAATACAGCCACGATACAGCCCGGATGGCAAACAAATAGCTTATACCAGCGACAGGGACGGTGGCGATAACATCTGGGTGATGAACAGTGATGGCACCAACAAACATCCCATTACCAAAGAAAACTTTCGATTATTAAATAACCCTTACTGGACACCCGACGGTCAATATGTAGTGGCCCGCAAGCATTTTACCGGCACACGCTCATTAGGCGCAGGCGAAATGTGGCTCTATAATATTAACGGCGGCGAAGGTATCCAACTAACCAAGCGCAAAAACGATCAGCAGGATGCTGGCGAACCCATCGTTTCACCAGACGGCAAATACATTTACTGGAGCGAGGACGTAACACCCGGTCCATCTTTCCAATATAATAAGGACCCCAATGCGGGTATTTACGCTATCCGCCGAATGAACCGCGAAACCGGGAAAATTGAAGACGTAGCGGGTGGTACCGGCGGCGCTTGTCGCCCCCAAATATCACCGGATGGCAAATTGCTGGCTTTTGTAAAACGGGTAAGTCTTAAATCGGTGCTGTTTTTACAGAATTTAGCAACGGGTGAAGAATGGCCTGTATATGACGACCTATCCAAGGATCAGCAAGAAACCTGGGCCGTTTTTGGCGTTTATCCCAATTTCAACTGGACTCCCGACAGCAAAAACATCATCTTTTACGCCAAAGGGAAGATACGGAACCTCGATGTTACTACGCTTAATGTAGTGGAGATCCCTTTCGAAGTGACCACGCAGCAAACCATTACGGACGCCCTTCATTTTCAGCAAAAGGTTTTCCAGGATGAATTTACGGTTAAAATGGTACGCCAATTGACCACTTCGCCGGATGGGAAGCAGGTAGCTTTTAATGCCGCCGGGTATATTTATGTAAAAACCCTGCCGGATAGTATCCCGCATCGGATTACTACGACGAACGATTTTGAATATGAACCGGATTTTAGTCCTGACGGAAAATCATTGGTATATGTTGATTGGAGCGACGAACTGAAAGGCGCCATCAACCGCATCGATCTTACAACACATATCGTAACCCGACTGACGGTCGACAAAGGCTTCTATTATGCGCCTAAATTTTCGAACAAAGGCGATAAGATCATTTTCCGCAAAGGCGAAGGGAACGATGACCTGGGCTTTGCTTTTGGTAAGGATCCCGGAATTTACATCATGTCCTCAACCGGTGGCAAACCAAAAATGATCATCGATAATGGAATCTGGCCGCAATTTTCAACGGACGACTCCAAAATATACTATCAAAGTTCGGAGGGCGATAATAAGACTTTCCGTGTGATGGATACCACGGGGGCAAACCAGCGGACCTTGTACACCTCAAAATATACCACCCAGTTTGCACCAAGTCCTGACGGTAAGTGGATGGCCTTTACCGAATTATTCAACTGTTACATCACACCGATGGTAAGTACCGGTAATTCGCAGGATTTGTCAGCCTCAAATAAGGCTATCCCGCTAAGTAAACTAACCCGCGACGCGGGAACCTACCTGCACTGGAGCAAGGACAGCAAAAACCTGATGTGGACCTTGGGGCCTAAATATTTTAAGAAAGATATCAGTACCGCTTTCCCATTTATGGAAGGCGCCAAAGACAAAACCCCGGTAATTGATACCGTGGGCATTAATCTTAACCTGAAATTGAAAACCGATGTGCCCGATGGTAAGATCGCATTCAAAAATGCGCGTATCATCACCATGAAGGGCGATGAAGTGATTCAAAACGGCACAATCGTCATCGAAAAAAACAAAATTGTCGCTATTGGTAAAGCCTCCGATATACAAATCCCGGCTGATGCCAAAATATATGACGCCAGCGGCAAAACCATTATGCCGGGTATTGTGGACGTGCATGCACACCTTCACGCCAGCCCGGACGGCATTTCGCCGCAGCAGGACTGGAACTATTTTGCCAACCTCGCTTTTGGTGTAACCACCTCGCACGACCCATCAGCCAATACCGAAATGGTCTTCAGCCAGGCCGAAATGCTGAAGGCAGGTAATATGGTTGGTCCGCGTGTATATTCAACGGGCACCATTCTTTACGGAGCTGATGGCGACTTTAAAGCGGTGATCAATAGCATGGACGATGCCCGGTCGAACATTCGCCGTTTAAAAGATGTAGGTGCATTTTCGATAAAAAGCTATAATCAGCCGCGCCGCGAGCAACGTCAGCAGATCATAGAGGCTGCACGCGAGTTGCAGATGGAAGTAGTGCCCGAAGGCGGCTCAACGTTTTTCACCAACATGAACATGATACTGGACGGCCATACCGGCATTGAGCATGCTATACCTGTGGTACCTGTTTATAAAGATGTCAAGTCTCTGTGGAATGCCAGCAAAACAGGCTATACCCCTACTTTGATCGTTGCCTATGGCGGCCAGTTTGGCGAAAATTACTGGTATGATCGTACTGAGGTTTGGAAAAACGAGCATTTGCTGGCCTTCACACCACAATCAATTATTGATGCGCGGTCACGCCGGCGTACGACATCCGAATATGGCGATTATGGCCATATCGAGGTTTCGCGCTATGTAAAACAGATCGCCGACGGTGGCACCAAAGTAAACCTGGGCGCGCATGGCCAGTTGCAGGGCCTCGGAGCTCACTGGGAACTTTGGATGCTGGCACAGGGCGGCATGACGCCTTTACAGGCCATCCGTTGTGCTACCATCAACGGTGCATCCTATTTGGGTATGGATAAAGAGATCGGTTCGCTGGAAACAGGGAAGTTAGCCGACTTGGTTGTACTGAACGATAATCCGCTCGAGGACATCCGCAACAGCCAGAAAATTAAATATGTAATGGTTAACGGTCGCCTGTATGATGCCGATTCCATGAACGAAATAGGCAACCGCGAAAAACCGCGCCTGCGTTTCTGGTGGCAGATGAACCGCGGCGAATCGTTAAACCTGCCGGTTGGTAATATTGAAACGTATTTATACGGCAGCCAGGATGGAGATTAGATGATGTCAGAAGTCGGAGGTCAGAAAACATTACTCCGACTTCTGACCTCCGACTTCCGACCTCTTAATAAGCCACCCATAAAACCCCGAAAACTCACCATTCCATTGCTTTTCGTTGTGTTTGGCGCCTTTTGCTATAAACTCGGTGGTATTTTGCACACTTATTCCTTTGGCTCGTACCAGGGCGATCATTTTTTCCATGTCGCTCACCATACTGTCGCTTTCAGCATCGCCGCAGGCAAAATAAAGCCGGATGTATTTAGGCAAGTGCTGCCCTTCGGCGTATTTGTATAATTCGGGCGTAAGCCAAAATGATGGCGAAAATATCCCGGCATTGCCAAAAACGTTCGGATATTTCAGTATAGCGTACATGGATATCAATCCCCCCATCGAGCTGCCTGCAATAGTAGTGCTGCGGGCATCTTTTTTGGTGTGATACTGTCTATCGATATAAGGTTTCAGCGTTTTTACAATAAAATCAATATACTCATCCCCTTCTCCTTTGCCGTATTTGGTATCATAATGATTATACTCCGACATCCGGTGCTCGCCGCCGTTGTCAATACCCACAACAATGCACTGTTCCTTTGCCGGCAGTTTATCCAAAATCTCATCTATGCCCCATTCGCCGTAGCCTGACGTATACTCATCGAACAGGTTTTGTCCATCGTGCATATAAATTACCGGGTATTTTTTCCCTGACGATGCATAATCAGCGGGCAGGTATAGCCATATGCGCCGCTGCCGGCCCAGTTGCGGCATTTCAAACTTTTCGCTGATGATATGCACGTTGGCGCTCGCTGTATGTTTCTTTTCTTCAGCTTTGAAATTGTCCTGCCAGCCAGCGATTGTCATCACGATGGTTGTATCGTGTGCTACGGTAACGCTCCGGTTCCCCGTCATTTTACCCGTCCCGGTGCTTTCCACCTTTTGCCAGTCGCCGCGGGTCACTTTAAAGTTGTAAAGCCCGGGGGCTAATATCTTCACAATGTAATAATACCCGGCGCTATCATGGAGCATTTCCGAGGACTTATCTGAGGGGTTCCAGCCATTAAAATCGCCCGCCAAAAACAGGTGTACACTAAGGTCTTTTGAGGACGGTACCTGGCTTGTTTTGAAGGTTACTTTTACCTGCGAAAACAACAAAAAACTTTGGCCAAAAAGCAAAAACGCGCAGAAAATTATTTTTTTTATCATTTTAAAGTGTCTGTTTTACAGTTATTTCTCCGGGAACGTTCCCGGAAACGGTTTCATTAAAGTAAAATTGACAAATGTGTAATTTTGACACTTTGATTTGCACCAAAACCGACATTTTGATAAAATTACCCACAAAAATTGCTTTTTTTTCAATCAAAACCCTTAGGCTAAATATTTCTTTAAAGTTAAAAATCACTTAATTAATTGATTGAAAATTATCTTTTATATAAAATTTGGATTTATTACTTCTTAGTGTAAATTAGTCACATGCTTGTTTAAGCAAAGTTAACAAACCAATTTACAACCGGCGTCTTGCGCCATTTTTATTCAACACACAAAAAAAGTATGAGAAAAAATTACTCAAAAAAGTACATGCTTCTTTGTGCATTTCTAATGATGTCTGTAATGGCATTTGCACAAAAAGGAAGTATCAAAGGTAAGGTGATTGATGAGACCAATCAATCCATGCCTGGTGTATCCGTAGTTATAGAAGGGACCACCCTTGGTGCCACTACCGATGCAAACGGCGTTTACACAATTACAGGTGTAAATCCCGGTAACTATACATTAACCGCAAAATTTATAGGTTATGTATCAGTTAAGAAAACCATAACGGTATCAAGTTCCGTACTTACAGTGGATTACAGTTTAAAACCTGAAAATCAAAACCTGAATGAAGTGGTAGTAATAGGTTACGGTAGCGCACGGAAAAAAGACCTCACCGGTTCGGTAGTGTCTGTATCGACCAAGGATTTTAACCAGGGTCCTGTTACAACCCCGGAATCATTGATCACGGGTAAAGTTTCAGGTGTTGATATCACTTCAAACAGTGGTGCTCCTGGTGCTGGTAGTACTATACGTATCCGCGGCGGAGCTTCGATTAGTGCAAGCAACGACCCTTTGATCGTAATTGATGGAGTACCGGTAAGCAATTCGGGCATTGCAGGTATTGATAATGCTTTAGCTACGATCAACCCTAACGACATCGAATCATTCACTGTCCTAAAAGATGCATCGTCAACAGCCATATATGGTTCACGTGCGTCAAACGGCGTAATTATCATCGTTACCAAAAAAGGTAAAGGCAGCAGTAAATTAAATGTGAATTTCAGTTCGGTTAATTCACTGGCAAAAATAACTAAAGAATTTCCTGTTTTAACCGCTGCACAGTTCCGCCAGGTGATCAACGACCCCGGTTCACTTCTAACCGCTGCTCAGCAGGCTGAGGCGGGAAACGCAAGTACCGACTGGCAGAGCCAGATCTATCGCCAGGCTTTTTCTACTGATAATAACATCAGCTTTAACGGCGGTATAAAAGGTTTGCCTTATCGTTTAGCAATTGGCTATCTTGACCAGGACGGTATATTGAAAAGAGATAACTTAAAAAGAACTACCATTGACCTGAACGTTAATAAGGACTTTTTGAATAAAAGCTTACAAATAGACCTGAATTTAAAAGGCACTTATACCGACAGGCTTTTTGCTAACCAGGGCGCTATAGGCTCTGCAGTTGTTTTCGACCCTACCCAAGCGGTATATACGGGTAATAACGCCGTACACGGCGGTTATTACGAGTGGTTGAATAAAAATGATGGATCAGTGAATACATTGGCCCCTAAGAACCCGCTTGCCTTAATCAATCAAACAACAGGTCACGGGTACACACACCGCGAATTGGGAAGCTTATCAGCAACCTATACATTTCCTTTCTTAAAGGCATTGCAGGCTAATGCTACTTTTGGTGGTGACATGACTGATGGTATGGGTAATAACTTTACCAACCCTATATCTGCATCTGTACCAACAGGTGTGGGCGCTTACTCTCAATATTTCAGCGAAAACTATACTTACAATGCTGACTATTATTTGAAATACAGCAAGGATTTTAAATCTATCAATAGTCATTTGGATTTCCAGGCTGGTTATTCATACCAATACTTCCATTTTTATAGCAAGCCTGAAGCAAGCTATGCAGCTGATGGTGTAACTGTTCAATCAAATCCGGCTGTTAGTTTCCCTGGGCAATATTTTATCGAATCACCATATGCCCGGTTAAACTACAACTTTATGGAAAAGTATTTGTTGACCGCTACCATTCGTGACGACCGTTCATCGCGCTTCTCCAATTCAAACCGCAACGGCTATTTCCCTGCTATTGGTATAGCATGGCGTATTAAGGAAGAATCCTTCCTGAAAAGCGTTGACTTTATATCTGACCTGAAATTAAGAGCAGGTTACGGTATTACCGGCCAACAGGATATCGGTCCTTTATTTGGCTATCTTGCCGTTTACGAACCAAGCAACCTTGGTGCACAATACCAGTTCGGCAATTCCTTTACCAATACATTGCGTGCTGATGCTTACAATGCCAATTTGAAATGGGAGCAAACAGCTACAAGTAACTTTGGTATCGATTACGGCTTCCTGAATGGCAAAATCAATGGTAGTATCGAATATTACTACAAGAAAACTAAAGACTTGTTATTTGATACCCCAGTGGCTGACGGAACGAACTTAACGAACCACGTTTATGCAAATATTGGTAACCTGCACTCACAGGGTGTTGATTTCAACATCAATGTTGTGGCAGCAGACAGCAGAGACTTTAAATGGAACTTTGGTTTCAATATCTCCTACAACAAAATTGTAGTTGATAACATTTCGGCAACTAAGGATCCTAACCAGATCATTGCTACAGGCGGCATCCCGGGCGGTGTTGGTAATACCATCCAGTTGCTTAAGGCTGGGTATACGCCATACTCATTCTATGTTTACCAACAAGTATACGGCCCTACAGGCGCACCGCTTGAAGGTGTTTATGTAGACAGGAATGGTAACGGTTCAACGCTGGATGACAAATACCTTTACCAGCATCCAAACCCAACCATCTTTATGGGCTTCAATACCAACTTCAACTACAAACAATGGGGTTTAGGTTTCACCCTACGTTCAAACCTGGGTAACTACGTTTATAATGCCGCACAGGCAAGTAATGGTGCTTATGCCGGCTTAAAATTCCAGGGATACTTAAACAATATACCTAACAGCATTTTGACTAACAAGTTCCAGCAGTACCAGTTATATTCTGACTCTTATGTTGAGAATGCTTCATTCCTGAAAATGGATAACGCGAACCTGAGCTACAACTTTGGAAAAGTTGCACGCACAGCCAACCTGAAGCTATATTTCAACGTACAGAATGTATTCACAGTAACAAAATATACAGGACTTGATCCAGAAGTTAGCAGCGGTATAGATAATAACATATACCCGCACCCGCGCACATTTTCACTTGGTCTGAATTTAGGTTTTTAACAACATAAAAGAAATTAAGAATTAAAAATTATCATGAGGATAAGACATTTAAAACTACTGACGGTTATTACAGTAATAACTGTGTCAGTCACGATCACTTCCTGCAAAAAGAATTTGGAACCAATTGGCCAAACTACTACAGCAAGTGTTTACAAGGATTTTGGCAATTACATACAGGTTTTAGGTAAACTGTATAATGCCTATGCCATCAGCGGGCAACAAGGCCCTGCCGGTAATGCGGACATCGTCGGCATCGACGAAGGCTTTGGTAACTACCTGCGCGAATATTTTAATATGCAGGAGCTTACCACTGACGAGGCTCAAATTGTTTGGAACGACGGAACTGTGCATACGCTGCATGACGGTAACTGGAACAACCAATGCGAATTTATCCGTGCTATGTATGACCGTATCTATTACGAAATTTCATTGGATAACGAATTTATCCGTAACACTACCGATGCCCAGTTAGCTGCAAACGGCATTACAGGTGCAAACCTTACGCTGGCAAAACAATACCGTGCCGAGGCCCGCTTTTTGAGGGCTTTAAGCTATTGGCATGCCATTGACCTTTACGGCGACGTTCCGTTTGTAACCGATGCAGATAAAGTTGGCGTATTTTTCCCAACTCAAAAACCAAGGGCCTATGTATTCAATTATATCGAAAGTGAATTGAAAGCTATTGATGGCGACCTTGGTGCTCCACAGTTCTCGTACGGACATGCGGATAAGGGTGCTGCATGGACACTGTTGACTAAACTGTATCTGAATGCTAAGGTCTACACCGGCACAGACCGCAGCACCGATGCCATTACTTATGCCAAACAGGTGATAGCCGCAAGCTATGCGCTTGAACCACATTTCAAAAACCTGTTCCTTGCAGATAACAATCTTTCTAAAGAGATCATCTTCCCGATCGAATCTGATGGTATTCATACGCAGGGTTACGGCGGTATGACTTATATTATACATGCCTCTGTTGGTGGCAACATGAATAAAACAGATTACGGTATCGCTTCAGGCGGCTGGTACGGTTTGCGCACCACACCGCAATATGTAGCCCTGTTTGCCGATCCAAGCGGCGCCACAGATAAACGCGCTTTGTTCTTTACTGACGGGCAAACACTGGACATTAAAGATGAGTATACCTTTGCTAATGGTTATGCCATTACTAAATTCAAAAATGTAACACAGGCTGGCGTAGCAGGTAGCGACCCAACAGGTACTTTTGTTGACACCGATTTCCCAATGTTCCGTTTAGCCGACGTTTACCTTATGTATGCTGAAGCTGTATTACGCGGCGGTGCCGGTGGTGACGCTGCTACGGCGCTTCAGTATGTGAACGCAGTTCGTACCCGCGCCTATGATGGCGACCCTTCCGGTAACATCGCAGCAGGCCAGCTTAACTTACAGTTTATACTGGACGAAAGAGGCCGTGAGCTATTGTTTGAAGGACACAGAAGGACCGACCTTGTCCGTTTTGGACAGTTTACTGGTGGCACTTACCTGTGGCAATGGAAAGGCGGCGCGCATGCAGGTACAGCCACAGCAGATTTCCGTAACCTGATGCCGATACCTTCGACGGATATCGTCAATAACCCGAACTTGAAACAAAACAACGGTTATAATTAAAGATTTAATATTTGACCCTTTTTAAATAAGTGTTAATTAAGAAAAATAAAATGAAAACAGTATTAACAAAATTTTTAGCCATCAGCAGCATAGCGCTGCTGATGCTGGCTTCCTGTAAAAAGGAAGGAACAAAGGTAATTGCGACAAACGGAACATCGGGTGCGCTTCAGGCATCTGCAACGACCATTGTGTTAAGCAAAGCCGATGTTGCAAATACAGCGGTAACATTTAATTTAACTTCGGCCAATTTTGGTTATAAAGCTGCCGTATCAAATGTTTTGCAGATCGATGTAAATGGCGATAACTTTGCTGCTCCTAAAGAGTTTACGTTGAGCCCCGGTGTGCTTAGCCAAAGCTTTGGTGTGGTAGATTTTAATAATCTTCTATTAAAACTAAATCTTCCTACCGGAGTGGCTTCACAGGTTCAGGCACGTATTAAATCGTCCGTCAGTGCAACAACTGCACCTGTTTATTCAAATGTACTTGCTTTGACCGTTACTCCTTTTGCATTAGTATCCTATGTATATGTACCAGGCGCATACCAGGGTTGGAACCCGGCCTCAGCCGATAGTTTACAATCACCTACAGGTAATGGCATTTATACTGGCGTTATTAACTACGCAGGAGCCGACCAGAACTTTAAAGTAACTCCGGTTAAAAACTGGAACACAGCTTATGGTGATGCCGGAGGTGGTAAGGTAAGTACCTCGGGTGGCAATCTTGTTGCGCCTGCTGCCGGAAATGTACAGGTCAACTTAGATCTCAACGCCAACACTATAGTAATGACTCCTTTACAATGGAGCGTAATTGGTGATGCTACGCCAGGCGGTTGGGGTAGTGATACAGATATGCATTTCAACAATGGAACGCAAACATGGTCGGTTACTGTTACTTTGATTGGCGGTAAAGCGATCAAATTCAGAAAGAATCATGACTGGGGTACAAACTATGGCTCAGTAACTACTGCTGGAGTGCTTGATCAGGCTAACAATAATAATATTTCTATTGCAGCTGATGGAACTTACATAGTAACGATAGATTTAAACGCCCTTACCTATACAGCGGTAAAACAATAAGAATAACAGAGAGTTGATTGATTGAATAATTGCCCGTTCCGGTTAATACCGGGGCGGGCTTTTTTTGTGGACACGATTATGAGATTAAAAGAATTATCAGGATAAAAATCCAGTTCAAATCGTGCACATCGGTTAAATCCTGTAATCGTGTTCAAACAAAAAGGCTTCCGAAGTTTTACAAACTTCGGAAGCCTTTTATATAATAGCCATGGTCTATTGACTATTCACCATTGACTATTGACTACCTGCCTTTAATATCCACATATTCCCTATTCACCTTACCCACATATATCTGGCGCGGACGGCCTATTGGCTCTTTGTGCTCCTTCATTTCCTTCCACTGGGCAATCCAGCCCGGAAGGCGCCCCAATGCGAACAGCACGGTAAACATATCGGTTGGGAAGCCTAAAGCACGGTATATAATGCCTGAATAAAAATCGACGTTAGGATATAATTTGCGTTCGATAAAATAATTGTCTTTTAAAGCTACTTCTTCCAGCTTTTTAGCAATTTCGAGCACTTCGTCATCAATACCCAGTTTCTCTAAAATATCATCACATGCTTTTTTGATGATGCGGGCACGCGGGTCAAAATTCTTATACACCCGGTGGCCAAATCCCATCAGGCGGAAAGGATCATTTTTATCCTTGGCCTTCTTGATCCATTTATCGGTATCTCCCCCATCCTCTTTGATCTTTTCCAGCATCTCTATCACCTCCTGGTTGGCGCCGCCATGCAGCGGCCCCCAGAGCGCCGAAATACCTGCTGATACCGAAGCATAGATATTAGATTGCGACGAACCTACTATCCTTACAGTGGATGTGGAGCAGTTTTGCTCGTGATCAGCATGCAGGATAAGCAAAGTGTTCATGGCGTTCACAATAACCGGGTCGATAGTGATCTGTTCGGTACGCTGCCCGAAGGTCATGTGCAGAAAATTGGTTACATAGTCGTACTTGTTCTGCGGGTATATATACGGATGTCCCAGCGACTTTTTGTATATCCAGGATACGATGGTGGCCATCTTACCCAGCATTTTAATAATGCTAAGGTCAAGCTCTTCTTCGGTCTGGTTTTGTTTCAGCGATTCAGGATAAAATGCAGATAAGGAACAAACTAAAGAAGAAAGCATACCCATCGGATGCGATTTTGACGGAAAGCCGTCAAAAAACTTCTTCATATCCTCATGTACCAGTGTGTGACGGCTGATGTGCAACTGAAAATCAGCCAGTTGCTGTTCAGTTGGCAGTTCGCCATAGATCAGCAAATAGGCAACTTCAATAAAGCTTGATTTTCCTGCAAGTTGTTCTATCGGGTAACCACGGTATTTTAGTATACCCAATTCGCCATCCAAAAAAGTAATGGCGCTTTGCGTAGCACCGGTGTTTTTATAGCCAATATCAAGGGTGACATAACCCGTCTGGTCACGCAGCTTTGAAATATCAATGGCTTTCTCGCCCTCAGTACCTTCAATAACCGGTAAATCATAGGCTTTATCACCTAGTTTTAATTGCGCTGTTTCCGACATAGACGTTATATTTATTGACGCAAATGTAATTAAATCCAAGTATTATAAATGAGGACGACGGTCACTATTTGTAAAAATGTGGATGGGTTGGAGAGTTGATTGAGTTGGATTAAGTTGAATAGGTTGATTGAGTTGTTAACCGCTTAACTTAATCAACCTATTCAACCACTTAACTTAATCAACTAATTAGACCGAATCGCCTCAACCGGGTCCATTCTTGACGCTGAAAAAGCCGGTATAATACCCGATATAACGCCGATGGTAACCGAAGTGCTGATACCGATGATAATGTTTTTAAGATCCAGTACTATCTTGAGGTCAAAGGCCTTCTCGACCAAAAAGGTGGACACGTGCACAATACCCAGCCCCAGCAAGCCGCCCAAGAGGCACAGAATGATAGATTCTATCAGGAATTGAAGTAAAATGAAATAGTTTTTGGCGCCGAGCGATTTTTGAATACCGATAATATTGGTACGCTCCTTCACCGAAACAAACATAATATTAGCTATACCGAACCCTCCTACGAGTATTGAAAATCCGCCGATGATCCAGCCTGCTACTGTCAAGAAGCTGAACACCTTATCCAGCTGATCAGAGATCAATGTGGCGCGGTTTAATGAGAAATTATCCTCCTGCCCCGGCTTGATACTCCGTATCGAGCGCATGAGGCCCTCCAATTCACTTTCAACGTCAAGGTCCGACAGGCCGGGTTTGCCTCTTACCACTATCGTTGGCTGGTAGTTATCATTTTGTATATCGATAACGTCTTTTGCAAAAATAATGGGCACCAAAACTGTTTTATCATCCGAATTGCCGAACATATCCTTACCCTCTTTGGCAAAAACCCCGATCACGGTGACATAACGCCCCATCACTTTTATCTGTCTGCCAATGGCCCCGCCCTGCGGGAAAAGATTTTCATCAATATCATACCCGATAAGTGCAACGGGGGCGCCGGTCCGCGAATCGATATCCGTAAAATAACGCCCCTCTTTCAGGTCAAATGCCCATACTTTGTCGTGATCCTGCGATACCGCGTTGATCTGTACACCCTCTGCTGTATTGCTCCTGTATTTGATCGTGCGGTCGCCGATACCTATTTCATAAGATATAGCCAGCGCAGTTTGGCTGCGACGCTGTAATTCGGTAAAATCTTTTAATTTGGGTACCGGGCGCTGCAGGTATTTCCACCAGGGAAAATCTTCGCCGCCTACCCATGGCCATTTATTTACATAGACGGTATTTCCGCCAAGCTTATTCACACTGTTCTGGAGGTTTGCCCGCAGGGTATCCACGGCTGACAAAACCGCTATTACCGTAAAAATACCGATGGTAACGCCAAGCAGCGATAGCAGGGTACGCAATTTATTCTGCCTTAAAGCATCAAAGGCAAACACAAAACTCTCGCGGACAAGCTTTAAAATGATCATATTATATTGGGATTACACCGATTTTAAAGTGATTACACCGATTCCATTTTTGATTAAATCGATTTTTAAATCAAAACTGTAAAAATGATGTTATTGGTTAGACGTACCATAGGCAATATAGTTACATTAGCGTACACTTTTTGATAAAAATATCCAATCGGTGCAATCAAACGATAATCGGCGAAATCCAACAAAATAATCGGTGTAATCATCTAAAAATAATCGGTGAAATCATAGAATATATTCGTACATTTGCGCCCTAAAAAATCATTCATTTTAACATGAAATTATCTCAATTTAAATTCAATCTACCCGAATCATTGATCGCTAACACACCTGCCAATACCCGCGACGAATCGCGTTTAATGGTATTACATAAGGATTCGGGCAAAATTGAGCATAAAATATTCAAAGACGTACTGGATTACTTTGATGATAAGGATGTAATGATCCTGAACAATACCAAAGTGTTCCCTGCACGTATGTACGGTAACAAAGAAAAAACAGGCGCAACCATCGAAGTATTTTTACTGCGCGAACTGAATAAAGAGCTCCGTTTATGGGATGTTTTGGTTGACCCGGCACGTAAAATACGCGTAGGAAATAAGCTTTACTTTGGTGATGACGACCTGCTGATAGCCGAAGTTGTGGACAATACCACCTCTCGCGGACGTACGATCCGCTTCCTTTTTGACGGGACCGACGAAGAATTCCGCCGCAATGTTGAAATATTGGGCGAAACACCGCTTCCAAAATATATCAAACGCAAAGCTACCGCCGAAGATAAAGAACGCTACCAAACCATTTTCGCTAAGCACGAAGGCGCAGTTGCTGCACCTACCGCTGGTTTGCACTTTAGCCGCGAACTGATGAAACGCCTTGAACTGAAAGGTGTCGAGTTTGCCGAAGTTACCCTGCATGTTGGCCTTGGAACTTTCCGCCCGGTTGAAGTGGAGGACCTGACCAAGCACAAAATGGACTCTGAGCAATTTATCATCGAGCAAAGGCAAGCTGACATTGTGAATAGGGGCCTCGAAAGAAAAAGCCGTATTTGTGCCGTTGGTACAACTTCAATGCGCGCAATTGAGTCGGCAGTATCTGCCGGTAAAACTTTAAAATCGGCAAACGACTGGACAAGCAAGTTCATTTTCCCGCCATATGATTTTAGCATAGCCAATTCCATGATAACCAATTTCCATACTCCTGAGTCAACCTTGTTGATGATGGTATGTGCTTTTGGCGGATACGAGCACGTGATGAACGCTTACGAGGTGGCTGTTAAAGAAAAATACCGTTTCTACAGCTATGGCGATGCCATGCTGATTATTTAGTTTTGAGTGGCGAGTTTTGAGTGATAAGTTTCCTTTTCGACTCAAAACTCGCAGCTTATAACTCACAACTCATGAAATACTACGCCATTATAGTAGCAGGCGGCTCGGGCACAAGGATGCGTTCTGCAGTGCCCAAGCAGTTTTTATTACTCAATGGCATCCCTATGTTGATGCACACCATCAACGCCTTCCATTTCGCGCATACGCAGCCGCAGATCATCGTTGTGCTGCATCCTGATTCACACGACATTTGGAATGAACTCTGCGCCGAACATAATTTTACAATCCCGTACCAGCTCATAGACGGAGGTGAAACCCGTTTTCACTCTGTAAAGAACGGGATAAATGCTATTGAAGCAGATGATGCTATTATTGCGATCCATGATGCCGTAAGGCCGCTGGTCGCTCAAGAAATTATTGATGAGTCGTACGATTGCGCCGAAAAATATGGCAATGCTATTGTCGCCATCAAAAGCCGCGATTCGGTAAGGCAAATAAAAGATAACCGCTCGCAAAGCCTTAACCGGGATGAGATATACCTGATACAAACCCCGCAAACCTTCCAGGCCGAACAGCTAAAAAAGGCTTACCTGCAACCCTACCAGGAAAGTTTCACGGATGATGCAAGCGTGGTTGAACAAACCGGCGTCAATATCAACCTGATTGGCGGCAGCTACCAGAATATGAAGATAACCTTCCCCGAAGATATTGCCATTGCCGAATTCCTTTTAAAACAATAGCCACTCCCTTTTGAGGAATGGCTATGATTATTAAAAAAAACGTCGTTACGCTCTTCTTATTACGCCTAAAAGTAAAGCGACAATGGCTATTACTAAAAGTACGTGAATTATCCCCGGGGCCGAATAAGCAAAGAAACCAATTGCCCATCCGATAACCAGTATAACGGCGATGATATAAAGTAAACTTCTCATAGTGTGAATGTTTTAATTAGATAAAATGTTATTTATCATAACTGAAAACATTCGAAAAGGTTTTAAAAACAAAAACCCCGATAATTCAGGGCTTTAGTAATAAAAGTAAATTTTTCTAATATTCGTCTTCGTTAAAGAAGAAATCGTCTTTTGTTGGGTAATCCGGCCATATTTCTTCAATGTTTTCATAAGGCTCACCATCATCTTCCAGGGCCTGCAGGTTCTCAATAACCTCGACAGGTGCTCCAGAACGTATAGCGTAATCTATCAATTCATCTTTTGTTGCCGGCCATGGCGCATCTTCAAGGTGTGATGCTAGTTCAAGTGTCCAATACATATATTTCTAATAATTACAGGTAATTTTAAATTTTGGCAAAAGTATAATATTTTTAAATTGATTATCAAATAAATTTTTCCAAAAATTCATACACGTGGTATCCACTGATTTTCGGCAATTTTTTGTTCGTTCCCGATCTTTCTAGCCAATACAAACAGGTAATCGCTCAATCGGTTCAGGTATACGGTAACTTTCTCGTCAACGTTACTTTCCGTTGCCAGGTGAACCGCCAAACGTTCGGCCCGCCGGCACACGCATCTTGCAATATGACAAAATGAAATGGCATTATTTCCTCCAGGCAATATAAAATGACGCAATTCGGGTAATTGTTCGTTTATCGCATCCATTTGCTTTTCCAGCAGCTCAATATCTTCCAAATTCAGGTCAGGTATGATCATTTTCGACTTCTCCGGGTCAGCCGCCAGTGACGCCCCAATGGTAAACAACCTGTCCTGTATTTGTTTTAGCAAATCCTTATCGTGCGTACTAATATCCTGGTCGCGTATCATGCCTACGTAGGAGTTCAGTTCATCTACTGTCCCATAACTTTCGATGCGCAAATGATACTTGGGCACGCGCGTACCCCCTATCAATGAAGTAAAGCCCTTGTCGCCGGTTTTAGTGTATATTTTCATTTTAAATCCCGAATGTACAATTTCGGATTTATTCTTTTTAATCTAATTACTCAAATGCGACATAAAACCCTCAGGTATTATTTATGTTATTAAATTTGACTCTATTATGGATTCCCTTTCAGGGAATAAAAATCATCTTATGAAATTCTTTGCGCCCTTAGTCAAAATAACCTTTCTTTTCATACCTGCTTTATTGCTGTTGAGCCTCAGTTGCGGGGGCACTAATAATAAGCCTGTCACGGCGCAAAAAATACCCGTAAGCGGCTTCCTCAGCGAAAAACAATTTAATAACCTTTTCCCGCAGCGCGACAAGTTTTATACCTACGCCGCTTTTATCAAAGCAGTGAACCAGTTGGGGCATATCAAAATAAAAGTGGTGAGGCGCGCTGTTTCGGTTTACCAGATCACCCGGACTGATAAATTGACCAGCAGATCCGTTATTGTCCGCCAGGACGAGGATTGGAACGAGGATTGGGCCAAAAAGAAGCCCGATAGCTCCTATACAGTCGATTACGGCAGCTTTTGCAGCGAGAAGGATTTGCTGACCAACAAAAAGGAATTAGCCGCGTTCCTGGCTAATATTGCCCATGAAACCCGGCACGGCGAGAACGGCAAGTACAACGACGGGCTGATGTACGTCCACGAACTCAATACAACCCTGCCATATGTTGCTGATAACGATAACTACCCTGCCGTTCCCGGGAAAAAATATTATGGCCGCGGTCCGCTGCAGTTAAGCTATAACGGCAATTACGGATATGCCTCCGATTGTATTTTTGGTGATAAAAAAGTCTTATTAAATAATCCCGACCTGGTGCAAACTGACCCGGTTGTTGCCTTCGAGGTTGCCATTTATTTCTGGATGACGCCGCAAACCCTCAAACCGTCGGCACATGATGTGATGACAGGTAAATGGCAGCCCAAAGCCGCTGACATCGCTCAAAACCGCAAACCCGGCTTCGGCATGACCATCAATATCATCAACGGCGCGGTAGAATGCGGGCAGGGCGATACCATGTTCAACATGAACGACCGTATCGGCTTTTACCAGTATTTTCTCAAAAAATTCAGCGTAAGCGATCCGAATTGCTCCTGCTCCTGCGGGAATATGGGAGCGTATAAGTAATTAGTCAATAGGTGAACGAGTGATTTAGTGAATTAAAATCGCCAAAATCCTTTAAATCCTGCAAATCGTGTATTATTATTGTATATGAACTACCCTTTTGATACCGTCGGACTTACTTCGGACCAGATCGATATATTCCAGGAAACTTACGAGGCCTTAAAGGCCCGGTTCCGTGTCGAACTTACCGGCGATATCAATTTTCATTTGCCAGATTTCCAGGTGTTCAAAGGGTATGCCGGCGTCAATCTCAAGGGCTCATATGTGATCAAAGGCGCCCGCACGGATTGCTATATGCTATTTGTTGAGGTTGAGAACTTACTAAAATCAGCCGCCAAAACGACTACAGGTTTATATAGTGTGATGGAATACCAAACCTGGGCATTAGCTTATTTAAAAAAGGATTTCGGCAGGGTAATGATTCGTCCGGAAACGTTAGTGGACAAACTCATCGAACTGGTACATCCCGTTGAACTGGATTTTGATGATGATAAAGCGTTTAGCGATACTTTTTATGTATTGGTAAATGACCGCTGGAAAGCCGATATCGGGATGGACCGTAACTTCCGCAATGTGGTAATGGATATTCGCCATGAAGACATCTTGATCGAGATCATTGACCACACACTTATCATAGGCCACAACAGGCCGGTTTCGCCCGAAGCATCTGTACTATTGGCTGAATTTGTGGTGCGGCTGTGTTCTAACTGCTGATACCTTATTCCGAAACTGCCGCGTGCCTGTCAACCTTCTGTATATCTGGGTTAGGATAATCATTCTCGATCAGGCCATCACGCATACGCACAATTCGGTGGGCGTGCTTGGCAATATCTTCTTCGTGGGTTACTAAGATGATGGTATTACCTTTCGCATGGATATCTTCCAGCAGGCCCATAATTTCGATGGATGTTTTGGTATCCAGGTTACCTGTAGGCTCATCCGCCAGAATGATGGATGGGTCATTAATAAGCGCACGTGCCACAGCTACACGCTGGCGCTGCCCGCCGGATAATTCGTTTGGTTTATGGTCGGTCCTATCAGCAAGTCCCACATTTTTCAGTGCATTTTTTGCACGTTCCCTGCGGTTCTCTCTATTTATACCCGCGTAAATAAGCGGTAGGGCCACATTGTCTAAAGCGGTATTTCGCGGAAGCAAGTTAAATGTCTGGAAGACGAAGCCTATTTCCTCGTTACGCACCTCAGCCAATTCATTGTCGGTCATGTGGCTAACGTTGATGCCATTCAGGATATACTCGCCTTTAGTGGGTGTATCCAGGCAGCCCAAAATATTCATCAGGGTTGATTTCCCCGAGCCGGAAGGCCCCATTAAAGCCACAAATTCACCTTTATTGATATTTAAGGATACCGATTTAAGCGCGTGGATAATCTCCGACCCGATAATATATTTACGCCCGATATCTTTAATGGTAATTAGTGGCTCCATCCGTTTTCTTGTTTTGACTAAGGTGATAGGGCAAATGTTACAGACATTTATTTTTTAGTGCAGAAGTTTATAAATGACGCTTATCATTTATAGACTTCCGGCAATATCTTATTATTGATAAAGCTCCAGTAGTTAATTCGGGAATATAGGTCAAAAAAAATAAACATCAGCAAATTAGCTTTAACTTACAGGGTGCCAAACAACTCAAAAAGTAGTTTCTTTCTTGATAAAACCTACATGGATTGTGTGGATCAATCCGGCAATTGTTTCATCCTGTATTCTGCAACGGTCAAATTGTTACTTTTTAAAATCAATTACGCGGCATTTATTTTTTCAGATGCATTCAATATAGTAACCGAAAGATCATCTCTTCATAAAGGTGTTGTTACCTCGCACAACCAGCAATTAACTTACTTCAATAAATATCTTAAAATAAATGGCAGCTGGGAGAAAGCAGAAAATCCGGTTGAGGCTCTGCTATACAATAATGCTAACGGAATTGTTAACTGGAATTGCCACCACCCGCTTTCCATTAGCCACATCCATTACAATGATCGATCTTTTTCGGGATTGGGCTACGTAGAAACGCTTTTTTTATCGATCAAGCCCTGGTTATTACCCATTGATGAATTGAGGTGGGGGCGTTTCCTGGCCCCTGGCGTTGCTATTACCTGGATCCAATGGGCCGGAGAAAATCCCATCAACAAAATTTACTTCAATGGCGAAGAGTTTAACGATGCCCGGCATTCGGACGAATCAGTTACATTTAATGAGGGGAAAAACAAGCTCGAATTCGCTGATATCTCCGTTATACGCCATGTAAAGTTTTCCGACCACCTTTCCAAAGTACCGTGGTTTAGGGTATTTTTAAATAAACGGATTTTGGATTCCGTCGAATCAAAATACAAATCAAAAACATTATTTCATGATGCGTCTGGCGAGGTTCATCATGGCTGGTCAATATTTGAAGTTGTAAAATGGGAACACTAGCGAATTTTACCGGGAAGATAGCCTACGGTTTTATCTTTATGGTGGTACTGCCGTTATGCTTATATTTATGGGCACGCGGCACCGAAAACATCATACATGTGCCGGTACCGGATATGCCAGTTATCGGAATAGCATCGCTGATAACCGGGAGTGTGATCGGCTTGTGGGGAATGACCAGCCTGCTTTTGTACGGAAAAGGGCTGCCCATGAATGCGTATCCACCAAAATTGTACGTTTTTAAAAGTATCTACTCGGTATTTAAACATCCTATTTATTGGGGTTCCGGGATGATCGCATTTGGCCTATCGCTATTTTTCAAATCATCGTCCGGGTTTTGGTTAGTAAGCCCTTTGTTTTGCATTGCCATGCTGGCATATGTTGCAGGGTTTGAAAATGAAAACATCAAAGCGGCAACAGGGTATTTTGACAACAACGTGTTTTTCTCCTTGCCCGGGAAAAACGAAACAGCTCCTGCGTACAAGGACCGGCTAAACGTTTTTGTACTCGCTATTATTCCGTGGCTGATCATATATGAGCTATTCATTTATATAGGCACACCAAAAGATGTGGCTTTTACAAATCTTTCCTTTGAGCAAAGGCTGCCTGTAATTGAATGGTCGGAGCTTTTTTATTTACTGCCCTATTTCCTGGTTATTATCGTTCCTTTTATACTTAAGACACAGCTGCAGGTCCGAAACTTTATCCAGGATATATGGTGGGCAATGTTTTTTGTCTTTTTCCTCTACATCGTGTTCCCTTTTGCCGTGCATCAGCGTGAATTTACGCCCAGCAATTTCCTGGGCCGGTTTATTTATTGGGAGCGTGGCCATGATGGCGAAGTTGGCGCACTGCCCTCATTTCACGTGGTGTGGGCATTTCTTGTCTCAAAATATTTTTCGGCGAAGTTCGGTTATAAAAGGTATTGGCAAGTGCTGGCCATTCTTATTTCATTGAGTTGCATTACAAATGGCAGTCATTCGATCCTCGATGTTATTGCCGGGGTTTTGATCTACTGGCTTGTGACCGACAGGCAAATAGTTTGGAATAAAATACGCATAGCTGCCGAACGGATTGCAAACAGCTGGAAAGAATGGCATTGGGGACCCGTAAGACTGATCAATCATGGTTTATATGCTGGTGCGGCCGGTTTTACCGGAATATTGATCGTGATATCCTCCCTCGGAAAAGGTAATGCTCCTGCAGGCTTACTGATCGGGCTTGCCTCTATGATAGGCGCCGCCCTTTGGGCCCAATTTATCGAGGGCTCCCCAAAACTGTTACGGCCCTTCGGCTACTACGGAAGCATTGTAGGCGGATTAATAGCCGGAACTATCGCGAGCCTGGTTTATGATATAAATCTAATGTATCTATTGGGTGCATTTGCTCTTGCTGCTCCCTGGTTCCAGTTGATCGGACGATTGCGCTGCCTGGTTCAGGGTTGCTGTCATGGTAAACCGTGCGATTCGGCAATTGGTATACGTTTCACAAGCCCACAATCAAGAGTGTTAAAAATTGCTTCGCTAAAGGGCGTGCCGATCCACCCAACCCAGCTTTATTCCATAGGCTCAAATTTACTGATAGCATTTCTTTTGATAAGGTGCGTAAGCCTGCAAATGCCGGTATCATTTATTACGGGTCTTTATTTTATTTTGAACGGATTGGCCAGGTTTGTGGAGGAAGCATTGCGCGGCGAACCTCAAACCGCATATTGGAAAGGCTTGCGGATTTACCAGTGGCTCGCTTTAATAAGTATGGTTGGCGGCGCCGCGGTAACCTGCGTTCCAAGCAGCCTGTTCCTCAAAGTAGGCTTTTACCCAGGTTCGATGATTTTCGCCTTCGGTTTTGGGTTGATTTCAACATGTGCCTATGGCATGGATTTCCCAAAATCGCACAGGCGCTTTGCAAGATTAACGAGTTGACCTTATAACAGGATTTCAGTTGGTTATTACTTTCGCAACCAAAAAGTAATTATCATCATGCTTGGGAGCATTTAATAGCGCTTCTTCGTGGGTTATCTCCTGTTTCACCACGTCCTCGCGCAAAATATTTATCTCGTCGGTCATGTAAACCAGTGGCTCTATTCCCTTGGTGTCAATTTCATTAAGCTTGGCCATAAAACCCAAAATCTTATCCATATCCTCCATCATCTTAGCCTTCTCGTCTTCAGCAAGCTCAAGCCGCGCCAGGTGCGCCACTTTGTCTATCGTATCCTTATCGATGATCATTTTCTGCCAGTTTTTTCTTAATTGTATCGTAAACCCTGTCCTTCAAAACGTCGGCATCATCGAGGCTCATGCCTGCCGTTTCTATGGGTTTGTGCACAAATATATCACAAATACCCGGCCTGCTGCCAAATTTTGTTCCTGTATCCCACAACACCTTCCAGGTGTCGGGCATTGTTACCGGCACGATCGGTATCCCCGATTCGATCGCGAGCCGAAATGGCCCGTTTTTAAATTCCTGTAACTTAGGCGGGTATTCTTCGGCTATAGCCCCTTCCGGGAAGATAATTATCGTAATGCCCTGCTCCAGTTTTTCCATCGCTTTTTTAAAGGCCCGGTAGGACGACATTTTGCTTTCGCGATTTACCGGGATATCCACCGTCCTGAAAAACAAACCGGTCACAATGCCCTGCAATAATTCCTCTTTTCCCATAAAACTGCAATCGCTTTTTACCAGCACAGACATGGCCGATATGTCGAGATTGGAAGTATGGTTAGGGCAAATGATATAGGTTTTTGTGCGGTCGAACGGTACTTCATACGTAAACCGGTAAAAAATCCCCACACAGGCTGAGCTTAAAAACCCCCAGGCGCGCCGCAGTTTATTCATATAGATATAGCTGGCCTGCTTACGCGAAAAAAGATAAAGCAGCGGGAACATCAAAAAGTAGAAAAGAGTCACGCTGAATACATACAGGTAAACATGGGCTTTCTTCAATATCAATTTCACGGTATCAAAAATATAAAAATTCCTTACTTTCGCCCCATTATGGAAACTGTTGTCAGTGGTATCCGGTCGACCGGGAAATTGCATTTAGGGAACTATTACGGGGCTATCCAAAACTTCGTAAAAATGCAGCATGAGTATAACTGTTATTTTTTTATCGCCGACCTGCATTCGCTAACCACCCATCCTACCCCTGCTGACCTGCACGGGAATATCAAACAGGTTTTAGTTGAATATCTTGCTGCGGGTTTAGACCCGGAAAAAGCTACCATTTATATACAGTCTGACGTTCCGGAAGTTGCCGAATTATATTTATACCTCAACATGAATGCATACGTTGGCGAACTGGAACGCAGCACTTCCTTTAAAGATAAGATACGCGCCCAGCCCGATAATGTTAATGCCGGACTATTGACCTACCCGGTTTTGATGGCAGCAGACATTATCATCCATAAAGCAACGAAAGTACCTGTGGGCAAGGACCAGGAGCAGCATTTGGAAATGGCTCGCACATTTGCCAACCGTTTTAATCGATTATATAATAACGATTATTTCCCCGAGCCTTACGCCTTCAACTTCAGCGATAAGCTGGTAAAAATTCCGGGGCTTGATGGTAAAGGGAAAATGGGCAAATCAGAAGGGGAAAGCAATGTGGTTAACCTGGCCGACGAGCCCGAAGTTATCCGCAAAAAAGTAATGCGTGCAGTAACCGATAGCGGCCCGACTGTCGAGAACCAGGAAAAACCGGTTGAGATTCAAAACCTGTTCGATTTGATGAAGGTGGTTTCATCCGTTGATACGTACGAACATTTCGATAAACTTTACAATAGCTGCAACATCCGCTACGGCGACCTGAAAAAACAATTAGCCGAGGATATGATCATCGCAACCACCCCTATCCGCGAAAAAATTAACGCTATTGCCAATGATGCGCCATATTTAAGGCAGGTTGCCCGTCATGGCGCTATCAAGGCCCGCGAAAGCGCCTCCAAAACAATTAAAGAGATAAGGGAAATTATCGGCTTTAGAAGTTTTTAATTTAAGCGAATAGTTGATAGTTCATCGTTCAAGGTGTATATTAGTCGCATATAGTTAACTGAATTTTGGTGCATGTACCATCAACCATAAACCAAGAACTAAATAATGCACATAGCAATTGTAGGAAACATTGGCGCGGGTAAAACTACGCTGACCGAATTATTAGCTAAAAATTACGGATGGTCGCCGCTGTACGAGGCTGTTGACAATAATCCTTACCTGGAGGATTTTTACAGCGACATGAAACGCTGGAGCTTTAACCTGCAGATCTATTTTTTGAATAGCCGTTTCAAGCAGATCATTGACATCCAGAAAGATAAGCGCGATATCATACAGGACCGCACCATATACGAGGATGCCTACATTTTTGCGGAGAACCTGCACGATATGGGCCTGATGACCACTCGTGACTATGAAAATTACGAGGCCATCTTTAATAATATCACCGCTTTTATCAAGCCACCAGATCTGCTGGTTTACCTGAAAGCATCGGTGCCTACTTTGGTTAACAACATCCACCGCCGCGGCCGTGAGTATGAAATTGGCATCCGCCTGGATTATCTATCCAAACTCAACGACAAGTACGAGAAATGGATAAAAGGCTATAAACTGGGAAAACTATTGATACTGGACAAGGACAAACTCGACTTTGCCAACAATACCGAAGATATGGCCACTATAGTGGAGATGATCGAGCGTGAGATAAATGGGTTGTTTTAGGTTATACGTTGTACGTCTTCGCCCTTGTTGGTGTTGTCAACAACAAGTACCACTA
Organism: Mucilaginibacter sp.; assembly: GCA_043739405.1. GTDB lineage: Bacteria > Bacteroidota > Bacteroidia > Sphingobacteriales > Sphingobacteriaceae > Mucilaginibacter. The sequence continues at coordinate 27,163 of JAYUEE010000027.1, forward strand.
CATATTGAGCATGTGAGTTAATCAAAATGATCACGGAAAGCCAGCGTTAGCAAAACGGCTGCTGAAAAGAAAGATAAGCCAAAGGCTAAACCTAAAAAGTAAGATATGAGCAAATTGGCTAGTGGTACTTTAGCAGATTATTTTTTCATTGCTCATATTAAATTATGGCAAATACTACTTGTAGTTATAGTAATCATTGGAATAGTTTATATAATCAAGCGCAGTCGGGTGGTCTAACACGTATATAGTTTCCTGACAACACCAACAAAGGCCTCAAATGAAAATCCTCGGCATCATTCCCGCCCGCTACGCTTCCACCCGCTTCCCGGGTAAGCCTTTGGTGGATATTGCCGGCAAAACCATGATACAGCGGGTTTATGAGCAGGCCAAAAAATGTGGGCACTTGTCAGAAGTCATTGTTGCCACGGACGACGACCGGATTTACGACTATGTAACAGCTTTCGGCGGAAAGGCGATAATGACCTCGCCCGACCACCAGAGCGGCACCGACCGTTGCGCTGAAGTCGCCCAAATACACCCCACCTATGAGGCCGTCATCAATATCCAGGGCGATGAACCCTACATCGACCCGGAACAGATCAGCAAATTAATCGGCTGCTTTAATGATAGCAGTACTCAAATCGCAACCCTGATCAAAAAAGTGCTGACTAATGAGGAATTGCACAACACCAATTCGCCGAAAGTCATCGTCAATAAAAATTCAGAGGCCATTTACTTCTCACGCTCCCCGCTGCCGCATATCCGCGGGCAGGAGCCGCAAAACTGGTTACAGCATTTTACCTATTATAAGCATATTGGCATCTACGGTTATCGGGCGGATATTTTACAGCAGATAACCAAACTGCCCATATCATCCTTAGAGAAAGCCGAAAGCCTGGAGCAACTGCGCTGGATTGAAAATGGTTATAAAATTAAAGTGGCTGAAACTGAGCTGGAAACGTTTGCGATTGATACGCCGGATGATTTGCAAAAGATTATATTTGAATAATAAACCCTTTTCTTTATCATGAAAATTAAATTCTTGTTAATTACTTCAATCGGTCTGCTTGTCTTTGGAGTTAAAGCATTTGCCCAGGAGGATTCTGCGGAAAATAAGTACGTTGATTATGTAGTGAAAATCAATAATGACACTGTCAGATGCCAGATAAGCAACAAACTCCTTAGTAAAGAACTGAGATATCAAGTTGCCGAAAAGAAAGGCTACCGTCCAATAAATGCTGACAGTATTAAAGCTTATTATTTATCAAGTGATTCCACCCATTATGAATTAAAGTATCTGCCAAGCAATGGAAGTCCAGAATTTGTTAAACTTCTGGAACATGGCAGGCTGAACTTGTGCGAACTTGCTATATTAAAATATGATAATTTTGTAAGGAGTTACGCACCGTCTATTTGTTGGTATGTTGGGAAAGCTACTGATGACACTTTAAAATTAATTAGGACCGACGGCGTTTGGCCTCCACATGGCAAAAATGTGGGTACCACATCACGAAAAATACAGGAAGCAGGCTTTATTTCCATGCTGGCGGATAATAGCGATTTGGCTGCTCACTTTAAAGATGTTCGCAAAAGCACAGACTATGACTGGGAATTAATACGCGCCTATGTCAAAATCTACAACAACGAATATTTAGAGAACCATAAAGCAGCGAAGTGAATACCCTTCAATAAATTTAAGCTTGACTCGAAACCTAAGCCATAGATACGCCGGAGGATTTGAAAAAGCTTATATTTAACTAACAAAAAACTTATCATGATATCAAAACTATTGCTGTTTGCCTCAATTTGTGTGCTTTTTTTGCTAACGAAAGCGCTTGCTCAGGACGATTCCTCAAAGTTTAAGGATCATGATTATGTGGTCAATTTGAACAATGATACTATCAGTTGTAAAATAAAGTTCCGCACATTTACCACCGCATTTCAATCAGCGCGCAAAGCAGCAAATGGAAGAGTAAAATATCAGGTAGCCGGAGTTCGCGGTTCAAAAAATGTAGATGCCGATAGTATTAAGGCCTACTATCTATCGAGAGATTCAAGCTTCTATTTATCTGAATATTTGCCCGGAACAGATTACCGTATATTTATTAAGTTACTGCAACGTGGCAAAATAAACTTATATGAATTTTCAACAAGCGTAGGGGCAAGTACCATGAGGCAAGTCAATGGGTCCTTTACAACGACTGGCAATGGAACAGAAAGCTATTGGTACGCCAACAAAGATAATGATTCGTTAAAACTGATTAAGATGCTCAGAGGGACTCTACATATCGCCGCCGTGATCTTTTTGCTGATAATCCAACTCTTTTAATAAAATTTAAAGAAGAGATCAAAAATGAAGATTATGGTTGGGATGTGATTCGTAATTATATCAAAATGTATAATGACGAATATGCAGAAATTCACAAAGCTGCTAAATAATTCGCGTCAATCGTCTGAAACAGATTTTTAAATTTAACTTATTACACAGATTGTATAATTTTTGTATTCGGTGAAATGTCGCTAATTCAGCTAACGTTTCAAGATTGCAACCTTAAAACAGTCCCAGCTTTTCAACATCCCAAAACCTTTTCAACAATTGTGATTCCGGTAGCAGGTAGTCTGAAAAATTTGTTACTTTTGTATCCCGTACACAAACAATTTGCGGAGGTCTAAAAACCGGCGCAATACACAACTGATCATCATGACTAAATACATTTTTGTGACGGGCGGCGTTACTTCGTCGTTGGGGAAAGGCATTATTTCTGCCTCATTAGCCAAGCTGCTACAATCCCGTGGTTACCGCGTAACCATCCAGAAGTTCGACCCCTACATCAACATTGATCCCGGAACGCTTAATCCGTATGAACATGGTGAATGTTATGTAACCGAAGACGGCGCCGAAACCGATTTGGACCTGGGCCACTATGAGCGCTTTTTAAATACCCCGACGTCGCAGGCGAATAATATTACAACGGGCCGCATCTATCAAAATGTCATAAATCTTGAACGTGAAGGCGCTTTTTTAGGTAAAACCGTACAGGTAGTACCGCACATCACCGACGAGATAAAAAGAAATATCCGCCTTTTAGGCGAAAGCGGTAATTACGATATCGTCATCACCGAATTAGGTGGCACCGTTGGCGATATCGAATCACTACCTTATATAGAAGCAGTTAGGCAGTTCAGGTGGGAAATTGGCTCAAGCAATTCACTGGTTATCCATTTAACGCTGATACCATTCCTTGCCGCTGCCGGCGAACTTAAAACAAAACCTACCCAGCACTCGGTTAAAATGCTGCTGGAATACGGTATTCAGCCCGATATTCTGGTTTGCCGTACCGAGCATCACCTCAACATGGATATCCGCAAAAAAATAGCGCTGTTCTGTAACGTGAATATCAATGCCGTTATCGAATCGATTGACGCATCTACCATTTATGATGTGCCACTTTTGATGCTGAAGGAACAACTGGATAAAACAGTGCTCACCAAGTTAAAGCTCGCCCATTCCAGCGAACCCGATCTGGAAAGCTGGAAAGATTTCCTCGGTCGTTTAAAAAACCCGACTTCGGAAGTGCGTATAGCCCTGGTAGGTAAATATGTCGAGCTGCCGGATGCCTATAAATCCATAAACGAATCGTTCATTCACGCCGGTTCAAAAAACGAATGCAAAGTACGTGTTGAATATATCCCATCAGAACAGTTAACTCCTGAGAATGCAGTCGAACGCTTAAAAGGCGTGCATGGTGTACTGGTTGCTCCCGGCTTTGGTGAGCGTGGTTTTGAAGGAAAAATTGAAGCGATACGTTACGTTCGCGAGAATAATATTCCGTTCTTCGGCATTTGCCTCGGCATGCAATGCGCCGTGGTAGAGTTTGGCCGCAACGTTTTGGGGCTCAAAAACGCCAATAGCACCGAGATGAACGAGCACACTCCGCACCCGGTTATTGCCATGATGGAGGAGCAAAAGAAAATCAAAAACAAGGGCGGCACCATGCGTTTGGGAGCTTACGCCTGCGATATCAAAAAAGGCACAAAAGCGGCCGCCGTATACGGAAAAACCCATATTACCGAGCGCCACCGCCACCGTTACGAGTTTAACAACAAGTACCTTAAACAGTACGAAGATGCCGGTATGTTACCCTCCGGAATTAACCCTGATAACAACCTCGTGGAGATCATTGAGCTTAAAAAACACCCGTTTTTTATAGGCGGACAATTTCACCCGGAATTAAAATCAACAGTTGCGAATCCTCACCCACTTTTTGTTAACTTTGTCGCCGCTTCGCTGGAGTATGCCCGCAAGAAGTAATTAAAGTACGATAAGAACAAAAATGGACAAGAATTCATACATAGGGTTTTTCCTTATAGTTGCAATAATGATAGGGTCTTACTTCTTTTTGAAGGCCCCGGCAGACCAGGTTAAGCGGGAAAGAGCAAAACAAGAGCAGCAGGACTCGCTAAAAAGAGTTGATTCATTAGCAAAAGTAAAAGCAGCCGCGCCTTCAACAGCCGGCGTAACAGCAAAACCGGCAGGAGTTGACTCTTCAATTTTAAAGGCGCCTTTCGGAGCGGCTACCCAAGGTACGGAAAAACTGATTACGCTTGAGAGCCAGGATCTGCGTGTAAAACTAAGCAGCCGCGGCGGCCGTATCTATTCGGTTGAATTAAAAAACTACAAAACCTTTGATAAGAAACCTTTGGTATTGTTCAAAGGCGATACCAACACCTTTGGCTTAAACCTTAGGGCGATGGATAAGCCTATCAACACCAACGACCTTTACTTTACGCCAAGCGCACAAGACTTAACCGTATCCGGAAAAGATTCGTCGACGATCTCGATGCGTCTTAACTATAGTCCAACACAGTATATTGATTATATCTATACGCTGAAAGGTACTGGCTTCAAATTAGGATTTACGATTAAAACTACCGGCCTTGATAACGTGATTGCCAACAGCAATACACTTAACCTCAGCTGGTCTGCCACCCTGCCCAAGCAGGAAATGGACATGAAACAGGAGCGCCAGTACTCAGAGATCTACTATAAGACCACAGACAATGAAATTAGCGACTTTGGCGATACCAAAGATGATCAAAAGACAGTCGCCGATAAAAAAATCCAGTGGGTGGCTTTTAAGGAGCACTTTTTCTCTGATATCCTGATATCCAAACAAGGTATTGATAAATCGTCGCTGACAGTAGCAACAGATATTGCCGACACATCGCATGTAAAGCAAATGAAGGCCGATTTAGCACTGAGCCGCGCTACCGATGGCAGTATACCAATGGAGTTTTATTTTGGGCCTAATCAAACCAGCATCCTCAAAGCGCAGGGTAATGACCTGGACAAAGTGGTGAGCCTGGGCTGGGGTCCATTGAAATACATTAACCGTTTTGCCACCGTTCCACTTTTTGATTTATTAAAGAAGTTTAACTGGAACTATGGCTTTGTTATCCTGGCGCTAACCATCATACTCAAACTGGTTTTATCTCCGCTTACCTACAAGTCTTACCTGTCAATGGCGAAGATGAGGATATTGAAGCCTGAAATGGACGAGATAAAAGCGAAAGTTGGTGATGATAACCCTACCCTGTTGCAACAGGAATACATGAAATTGTATAAAAAAGCAGGCGTTAACCCGCTGGGTGGTTGTTTGCCTTTGCTGCTGCAAATGCCTATCGTTATTGCATTCTTCCGCTTTTTCCCGAGCTTATTTGAGCTGCGCGGTCAAAGTTTTTTATGGATGCACGATCTTTCGACCTATGATTCCGTGATCCACTTTGCACCGATATTCGGCGTCAATCACATCAGTTTGATGTGTTTGCTGATGACCATTTCTACCCTGGTTTATACCTACTTTAATAACCAGATATCAGGCGCCTCCGGGCAGATGAAATACATCGGTTACATTACCCCGGTTATATTCCTGGTTACGCTGAACAACTATCCGGCCGGTTTGAACTATTATTACTTCCTGGCCAACATGCTAACTTTTGCTCAGCAATATTTGATCAGGCTGATGGTGGACGATAAAAAGATCCACGCACAGATACAGGAAAACAAAAAGAAACCCGAGGAAAAGAAAAAGAAATCAGGTTTCCAGGCACGCATGGAAGACATGATGCGTCAGCAGCAACAGATACAGGCTAAGAAGAAGTGATTAGTGACTGGTGATTAGAGATTAGGCCAACCTAAAGTATAAAATGCCCTGGTATTAAATCAGGGCATTTTTTTGTAAAAATTTAACTAATCTCAAATCGCTGATTAACTAATCACTAAATTTACCTCATGTACGCCATTGTAGATATTGAAACCACCGGAGGGCATGCCAGCGCGAACGGCATTACCGAAGTGGCTATTTGCCTGCATGACGGCAAGAAGGTTACCCAGCGCTACACCACGCTGGTTAATCCTAAAATGGATATCCCCGTGTATATCCGTGCCCTAACGGGAATTTCGAACGAGATGGTACAGGATGCGCCGCCTTTTGAGGATGTGGCTGCTGATATCTACCACCTGTTGCACGGTAAGATCTTCGTGGCGCATAATGTCAATTTTGATTTTTCGTTTATACGCCATCATTTATCCGCCGCCGGGTACGATCTGCAATCCAATAAGCTATGTACCGTAAGGCTCGGTCGAAAAATATTGCCCGGGTTGCCCTCATACAGCTTAGGCAAACTATGCCATTATTTAGGCATTGATAACGAGAGCCACCACCGTGCTGCCGGAGATGCGGAAGCTACCGCCACCCTATTTTCGCTGCTGCTACAAAGTGATACAGGTAATCATATTGCCGACGCCCTTAAACAGCGTTCAAAAGAACAGGTATTGCCGCCAAACCTGCCAAAAGAAGATGTAACCAACCTACCTTATACACCGGGCGTGTACTATTTCCATAACCAAAAAGGCAAAGTGATTTATGTAGGCAAGGCCCGTAACATCAAAAAGCGTGTCACCAGCCATTTCAGCGGGAATAATGCCGGTTTCCAAAGGCAGGAGTTTTTGAGGAATATCCACCATATTTCTTTCCAGGACTGTGGAACGGAATTAATTGCCTTTGTGCTGGAAGCCATCGAGATAAAAAGACTATGGCCCCAATATAACCGTTCGTTAAAGCGATTTGAACACGCTTACGGCCTGTTTGCTTTTGAGGACCAGCGCGGTTACCTGCGTTTGGCTGTTGATAAACGACGCAAAATGACTGCGCCGCTGTACACCTGCAATTCATTGCTGGACGGACGCAACCTGCTTACCCGATTGATAGATGAATTTGAGCTTTGCCCCAAATTGTGCTTCATCCAAACCAATCATGGGCCATGCTCGGGCGTTAATGGCCCTATTTGTGCCTGCGAAGGAATCGAAAACCCCGAGGCTTATAATCAAAAAGTTCAATGGGCCATTGATAAACTAAAAGACACCCTGCCAACCTTTGCTGTCCGTGATGAGGGCCGCAGCCTGGATGAGCACAGCTGTATCCTGGTCGAAAAAGGGCAATTTTATGGGATGGGTTATATCTCACACTACTTTGAAGCCGACAACCTCGAGCAATTAAAAAGCCATCTTACCCCCTACCCGGGGAATGATTACATCCGCAATATGGTATCCAACTACGCCATTAAATATCCCGAGCGGACGATGGTGTTCTCTTGATTTTAGATTTATAATCCCACACCCATTGCCTGTGAAGACACAGCCGACGAATGGAAAATAATCCCACCTTTTTTGCCATTTACCCGCTGTTAATTACCGCGCGTCTAAAAAATATTTTCAAAAAAGTTTGCGCAATCAAATAGTTGCATATATATTTGCAATCAAATAGTTGCAAATGGACATTAGACGAGATATTTACCAGGCCATAGCCGACCCTACCCGCAGGGCCATACTGACCCTACTTACCATAGGCGCCATGACGCCTAATACCATCGCCGTGCACTTTGGCAGCAGCAGGCAGGCGGTATCAAAACACATACAGATACTGGCCGAATGCGGCGCTGTTAACCAGGACCAACGCGGGCGTGAAATTTATTATAAACTAAATATTGATAAAATGAAAGAGATAGACCATTGGATGGAAGCTTTCCGCAAGCTTTGGGAGATCCGTTTTGACCAGTTGGACAACTTATTAAATGACTTATAAACTAAACGATCATGGCAAACAATTTTGTATTCGAACCCGACCTGGACGCTAAAACGATTCACATCGTACGCGAATTTAATGCGCCAATTGAAAAAGTATGGAGAGCCTGGACAGAACCCGACCTGATTGAAAAATGGATAGCGCCCAAACCATGGATCGCCCAAACCAAAATAATGAATTTTACCGCTGGTGGAATATGGCTGTATGCGATGGTTAGCCCCGAAGGACAGAAACACTGGTCCCGCTTTGAATTTACCGCGATAGAAAATGGCAGTTCTTTTTCATCAACCAATATGTTTTCGGACGAGGACGGTAACACGGCTGCCGGTGCGCCAAAATCATATACTGAGACTAAATTCATAGCTATTGAAGGTAACAGAACAAAGGTCGATGTGGTGAAAACCTTTACTGACGCGGCCACCATTAAAATGTTCGTCGAAATGGGCTTTAAACAAGGCACTATCATGGGCTATAACCAACTGGATGAATTACTGGCTTCGGAGAATAACTGAAACAACGATCAATTAAAAAACAAACATTATGAGAAAATTAAAACTGCAAATGCAAATGACCGTCGACGGCTTCGTAGCCGGCCCGAACGGTGAGCAGGACTGGGTATTCGCATCCGGCAAATCGAACCCGGAAGCGCTACAACAGATCGTCGACTTCAGCGTTGAGCTCGCAGCCAGCTGCGATACCATTTTACTTGGACGCAAGCTGTCCCACGGGGGATTTATTGATTACTGGAAAAATGTAGGCGAAAACCAGCCCGACAATCCCTGGAATCCTTTTGGGAAGCTTATGGTCAGCCATCGCAAGATCGCCTTCAGCCATACCGAAACTGTCATCGCCGGGCATAATGTCGAGGTGGAAAATGGCGACCTGGCTACCGTAGTACAGGCTCTCAAAAACCAGCCTGGCAAGGACCTCCTTGTTTACGGTGGTGTCAGCTTTGTTAGCTCGCTGGTCAGCCTTAACCTCATCGATGAATATTACCTTATCGTCAGCCCTATCGCCATCGGCAGCGGACTTTCCATTTTTAAAGAGAGAAAGGTGCTGGAACTGGAAAGCTCTATGGCCTTCAAACATGGAAAAATAGTCAATAAATACGTGCTGGTATAATCGGAATTTCTCCCAGCAACCCATAATCAGACATTTCACATGGACGTACAAGAACAAATCAAAAAGTATATTGCCAGCCAACCTGAACCAAAGCGCAGCGAAATACAAGTGTTGCAGCAGCACGTACTTCAAATATTGCCAAAATGTAAATTATGGTTCTTAGATGGTAAGGACGATAAAGGTAAAATTGTTACTAATCCTGATATAGGATATGGACTTCAAACCATAAAGTATGCTGATGGAACGAGCAAGGAATTTTATCAAATTGGTATCAGTCCAAACACAGCCGGAATCTCTGTCTATATTATTGGTATCAAAGATAGAACATACTTACCCCAAACGTTTGGAAAGAAAATAGGCAAGGCAAGTGTAACCGGGTATTGCATTAGGTTCAAAACGCTGAAGGATATAAATATCGATATACTTGAAGCGGCAATGCGCTATGGGGTTGAGCAAAGCAAACTCTCATAGCATGTTACGCGGCAACCAATAAACTTACTAAAACATCAAGGCTGTACCGGGTAAAGCTTTTCAACAATCGAGCTTATCCTTGCCGACCAGGTTTGCTTGCGCGCAAAGTCGTAAGCAGCCTGGCTCATTTTGGTTACTTTGGCAGGATTGTTATACAAGTCAATTATAGCTTCCTCCAGTTCGGTGATAGTTTGTGCAGGGGTAACGGCTGAACAGCGGATACCGGTCTCGTCATTCACAACAAATCCCTGGCCGTGCAGGTTAAGGGTAACTATCGGCAGGCCAAAAGCCATCGACTCGGTTAATTGTGTCGGGCACGAATCTCTTAATGAATTGAAGAAGAAAACATCCGAAACCGCATAGTATGCTTTCACTTCGTCATAAGTTATCATACCAGTGAGTTTTACGGTATCTTCCAGTCCGTCATCCTTAATTTTTTGGACGATATCTTCCTTCATTTCACCGTCGCCCACAATTGTTAAGGTAATATTAGGATATTTTTTTAGCCGGTTCATTACATCGAGGGTCAGCAATACAGCCTTTCGCGGCATAAATCTGCCCACCCATAATAATTTTAAAGTGCCCGGTGTAGGCACTCTTGGAGTGAAATTTTCGGGGTAAAAATCATCCTGCAAGCCATGGTCCATGGATAGATGGCAGTTTTTAGCGCCAATATCTTTTACTAATTGCAGCGACTCCGGGTTAGCGGCAATCACCGTATGTGCGCTTCTGAGCATCTTCTTGCATGACGGGCCGTATTTTGTTAATAGGTTAGTTACTTTGTCCCGCTTTACTTCGGACGACCAATACCCCTTGAAATATTCTTTAAAAGCTTCAGGCGCCCTTTGTCCGCCACCTGCCGGGCCAAAAATGAAAGGCGCGTCCAGTTTATATAAAAACGAGCCGAGCTGAATACTCCCCCAACCCACATGATGAACAACTTCGAATTTTAGTTTTTTATGCAATTTTTTCCCTTTTCTATAGGCCAGCCATTGCCACAGGATGTAATGTACATATAACGCGCCTTCAGAAAACTTGTGCATAGCCTGTAAACCCAGTGGCGCTGTAACATATTGAAAATGCAGATTTTTTGGCGTTTCTATACTTTCAATGGATGGACGATTACTCCCCATAGTCAGGCAATGCACTTCGTACCCCATTTTTGCGAGCCCTACGGCCCAATTCCAGTTAATGTTGTATTCGGAACCCCTGTTTGGCTGAGCGGCAAATGCCGATATAAGTATTCTCTTCATATTTGATCTCGTTAAAGCAAAACACTTATTGGATAAGCATTTTATACACGCGCAATTTATACGGGATTTTCAGCAAAATGTGACGTTTTTCTGCCGAAAGGTAGAAATTACCTTTTAAACCTCATAAATCAAAAAAAATCAGATCACCCCGGCTTTTTCCAGCTCCACTTGCATCGCCTGCTGAAGAGTCAAAGCCTCGGCCCGGGCAGCTTCGGCAAAATCTTCACCATTTGAAGCGAAGATGATAGAGCGCGATGCATTTACGATAAGACCGCAATCTTTGGTCATACCGTATTTGCAAACTTCTTCCAGGTTACCACCCTGTGCTCCTACGCCTGGTACCAATAGGAAATTGTCGGGGGCATATTTGCGGATACCGGTAAACTCGGTGCTTTTGGTAGCGCCCACCACAAACATCATGCGGTCGGCACCGGCCCAGGTATTGGCTTTTTTGATTACGGCTTCGTACAGCAATCCGTTATCTGTATTTAAATATTGAAAATCCTTGCTGCCAATTGATGACGTAAGCGCCAGTAAAATGACCCATTTACCTTCGAATGCCAGGAAAGGGATTACACTGTCATTACCCATATAAGGGGCAACGGTTATCGCGTCAAAATTCATCCCTGAAGCTTGCTCGTCAAAAAAAGCGGCGGCATACATTGCAGACGTATTCCCAATATCCCCCCGTTTTGCATCGATAATGCTTAAGCAATCTTTTGGTAAATATGCGCTTGTCGCGATGAGGCTCTGTAGCCCTTTTATGCCCCGGCTCTCATAAAAAGCAGCATTGGGTTTATAGGCTATGCAAAGGTCGCGCGTGGCATCAATTATCCGTCTGTTAAACTCAAATACCGGGTCGGGATACTCCTTTAGAAAGGCGGGTATTTTATTAATATCCGTATCAAGGCCGACACATAAGAACGATTTTTTTTGTTTGATCTGCTGGATTAATTGCTGTCGCGATAGCATCGGCGGGAGTTAAATTATTTCGAAGTACAAAAAAACTAAAAATTAAGGTAAGTGTTAAGCGGTAAAAGATATTTTTTCAAAATTTTTGTTTTGTGATATATAATGCCTAAAATTGCAATGTTATCCTTTGAATTTTTCTTGCACTAAAGAAACAATTTAAAAATCCACTATACTCATAATTTTTAGATGTTGCATTAGCAAAAATTGCAAGTTAATTTCTCCAAATAAAATATTCCTTTTGAACTATTATTTATCTCATGTTTGATATAACCGAATTGAACGACAAACTCGTTTCTGAGTTGCGCGAAATTGCCAGGAGTTTAGGTATTGCAGCAGCAGACGAACTCAGAAAACCCCAACTGATAAGCAATATCGTTGAACAACAACAATTAATAGAAGCTGCCAGGCTACAGCAGGCTGCTGTTTCACAAAATTATAGTCCTGCAGGTGCCGCTCCGGAACCGCAGGAAACGGGCGAACGGACACGCAAAAGAGTTCGTACATTAAAAAGCGCCAGCAATGCGCCGCGAATTGAAGTACCGCTTGACGATACCAACCTGTTTGATGCACCAGATGACGAAACCCCGGCGGAAGAAGCCGAAGAGGAGGCCCAGTTTACCCCTGTTGCAGAGCAGCCCGAACAACCCGAACAATCAGGGCAACCTGAACAGAATGGGCAGGCTGAGCAAAACGGCGAAGGACCGGTTAGGTCAGATGACGTTGCTACCGAAGCAAGGCCGCAGAAATTTGAGCGCCGCAATCCAAACCAACCACAAAAAAACCAGGAACCTGCTATAAACCTTGATTTTGATAATGTAATCGTAAATGAAGGCGTGCTTGAAATTATGCCCGATGGTTATGGCTTCCTGCGCTCTTCCGACTATAATTACCTTACTTCCCCGGATGATATTTATGTATCGCAATCGCAGATAAAATTATTCGGCCTTAAAACTGGCGATACCGTTCGCGGAAGCATACGCCCCCCAAAAGAAGGCGAAAAATATTTTCCTTTGGTGCGTGTTGAAGCCATTAATGGCCGCATGCCTGCCGAAGTGCGCGACCGTGTACCGTTTGACCACTTAACGCCATTATTCCCATCGGAAAGATTGGAACTTTTTACGGATATGAATAACTATTCGACCCGTATTATGGACCTCTTCTCGCCTATCGGTAAAGGTCAGCGCGGTTTGATCGTTGCGCAACCAAAGACAGGTAAAACGATGTTGCTAAAGGATGTGGCTAACGCCATCGCCAAAAACCATCCTGAAGTATATTTAATCATCCTGCTCATCGACGAACGCCCGGAGGAAGTAACCGATATGGCCCGAAGCGTACGCGCCGAAGTAGTTTCATCTACTTTTGACGAACCTGCCGAGCGCCATGTGAAGATAGCCAACATCGTATTAGAAAAAGCTAAACGTATGGTTGAATGCGGTCACGATGTGGTTATCCTATTGGACTCTATCACCCGCCTCGCCCGTGCTTATAATACAGTTGCTCCGGCTTCTGGTAAGATATTGTCCGGTGGTGTGGATGCTAACGCGCTGCATAAACCAAAACGTTTCTTTGGCGCCGCCCGTAATATAGAAGACGGCGGCTCGTTGACAATCATTGCAACTGCATTGACTGAAACCGGCTCTAAAATGGACGAAGTGATCTTCGAAGAATTTAAAGGGACAGGTAATATGGAGTTACAGCTCGACCGTAAACTTTCCAACAAACGTATATTCCCGGCTATTGATATTACTGCATCCAGTACGCGCCGCGATGATTTGCTGCTTGACCGCGATTCGTTGCAACGTGTTTGGATTTTGCGCAATCACCTTGCAGATATGAACTCGCAGGAAGCGATGGAATTTTTGCAGAGCCAAATTCGAGGCACAAAAACCAATGAAGAATTCCTTATCTCGATGAATTCTTAATACTTTTGAAATTATGAGGTTACAGAATTGTCCGTAACTTCATAATTTCTACATAAATCCAGCATACCTTCGTGCCCGAAATGAAGAAGCGTATAAGTAAACATCTTCCCAACGCCATCACCTGTGCTAACCTGTTCAGTGGCTGCGTGGGTATTGTCTTCACCTTCCAGGACAACCTGATCTATGCTGCATACGCCCTTTTCCTGGCTGCTATTTTCGACTTTTTTGATGGATTTGCTTCGCGCGTTTTGCACTCCTTTTCGGGAATAGGTAAGGACCTTGATTCACTTGCAGATATGGTAAGCTTCGGATTTTTACCATCAGCTATTATGTACGAATTGTTCATACAATCGCCGCAGATTACCCAGGTGAGCCCTTATTTAAATTTTATAGCGTTTTTGATATCGGTTTTCTCGGCGCTCAGGCTTGCCAAGTTTAATACCGATACGCGGCAGGCCGATAGCTTCATAGGTTTGCCGACGCCCGCAAATGCTATCCTGATCGCCTCATTGCCTTTGATATGGGAACACTATCCGGTATTTGCAAAATATTATATTTTGAATCAATACATATTGACTGTATTTGTATTGGTTATGTGTGCGTTACTGGTAGCCGAGATACCGATGATGTCGCTAAAATTCAAAAACACCGACTTCAACAAAAATATTTACCGTTATTTATTGCTCCTGTTCTCGGCTATATTGATACTATTTTTTAAATTTGCTGCCGTTCCGGTGGTCATATTTATATATATCACTTTATCTATTATTCAATTTAAGTTTTCTAATGATACTGCGGTAAGCAGCCACCAGAAAGACAAATAAAAAAACTACGATGACAAAATTCCAGGCCGAAATAGACGTAATGCCCAAAAAAGAAATACTTGACCCGCAGGGTAAGGCAGTAACCGGAAGCATGAAAAACCTTGGCCTGTCCGAAATACAAAATGTACGTATTGGCAAACATATTTCACTCGAAATTGAAGCCGACAGCGAAGAAACGGCACATGCCAAAGTGGAACAAGCCTGCAAAAGCCTGCTGGCCAACCTGATCATGGAAAGTTATAGTTTTAGCGTCCGGAAAGTTTAAAGTTCCGCCTCTTTTTCTGCCCTGACCCGGGCAAGCACCGGTATATTACTGTTTATCAGGTCGCAGGCATCATTGTATTTAGCCAGGATTTGTTCAGGCTGATGCCCTCCTGCTTTGCAAAGCATTTCTATTTCCTGCAATAACTCCTGCGATATCAGCATGCCAAAAAAACCCATGGATGGCTTTAACTTGTGCGCTGCGGCTGCGGCTGTCACCCAGTCATTTGACTTAATTGAATCGCCAATACTTTTCAATTGTTCAGGTGTCTGCTGCAAAAGCATATCAATAGATTCAATTATAAACTCATTACTGCCGTCAGCAATTTCGTATAAAAAAGTAAGGTCAAGATCCTGGTTAGAGGGGGTATCTGGCATCTTTTAGTTTATAAGCGGTTCAAAATTAAAACTTTTTTACGATCAAGTCGCTGTTAAGTTCACTTTTCAATTGAAAAATACTTTTTCCCAATACCGGATGAATAAAATCAGGGGCTATCTCGCTCATCGGAATCAAAGTAAACATGCGTTTATGCAGCTCAGGATGCGGTATTTGAAGGCCGGGTTCGTCAATCACTTCTTGCCCGTAAAATAAAATATCGATATCAATAATTCGCGAGCCCCATTTTATCTCGCGTTTCCGGCCCATTAATTTTTCAATAGCCAATATTTTTTGAAGGATAACTGCTGGCTGCAACCCCGTTTTTAGTTCAATAACCTGGTTCAGATAGTCTGGCTCATCCGTTTTGCCCCATGATTGCGTTTCATATATCGCCGATTTTTTAACCACAGGCGCGATATCGGTTTCGATATGGTGCACTGCGGTTTGCAGGTATGCTTCCCGGTCGCCTAAATTGCTTCCTAACAGTAAAAAAACATCAATCATTGTTGTAACAAATATTATAGATGAGGCTCTTAAGATTATAGCATGTGAATTGCTACTTTTGCATAGTTAAAAAGATTTACCCCATTTAATGAAAGAATTCTTCAAATTTGTTTTCGCCTCAATGCTAGGCTTTATTTTTTCAAGTATAATTGTCATCGTCATACTTGTTCTTGCTGTGGTTGGGATTATTGCAGCTGCTACCAGCAGCGACAAACACATTGACGTCGATCCCGACTCAATTCTTCACATAAGTTTTAATACTACTATTCCTGAACGTACACCAAATAACCCCTTAGCCGGTCTCGACTTTTTAGGTATCGACGGCGAAAAACATCTCGGGTTAAACGATATACTCGCCAATATTAAAAGAGCAAAAACCGATAGCAATATTCGTGGTATTTTCCTGGACGAAAGCTATATGCTATCCGGCCAGGCCACTACCGAAGAAATTAGAAACGCCCTTATTGATTTCAAAAAATCGGGCAAATTTATTATCGCCTACTCCGAAGTTTATACGCAGGGTTTTTACTACCTGGCCTCCGTAGCCGATAAGGTATACCTGAATCCAAAAGGCATTTTCGAATTCCGCGGGTTTAGTTCCGAAATAACTTTTTTAAAGGGCGCATTGGATAAATTGGGCATCGAAGCACAAGTAATTAAAGTGGGTACTTATAAAAGCGCTGTTGAGCCTTTTGTGCTCACCAAAATGAGCGACGCCAATCGTTTGCAGGTTAATTCGTACCTGGGTTCGTTGTACGACCATTTTTTAACCGGCATCAGCGAAAGCCGTAAAGTAAGTAAGGACTCGCTGTTTGCATTGGCCAATAATTTGACTATCCAATTCCCCGAGGACGCACTCAAATTCAAACTGGTTGACGGTTTAAAATACCGCGATGAGGTTTTGAATGAATTGAAAGAAAAGAGCAATACATCCATAAAATCAAATTTGCATGATGTAGAACTGGCCGACTATACTAATAGCATCAATAAACCCGAAAAAAAGGAAACAACAAATCATATCGCGATAATCTATGCCTCGGGCGAAATTACCGGCGGCGATGGCGATGATAATACCATCGGTTCTGATAAAATTTCATCAGCGCTGCGCAAAGCACGGTTAGATAATGATGTGAAAGCGGTGGTTTTACGTGTCAATTCTCCGGGCGGAAGCTCGCTTGCATCAGACGTGATCTGGCGCGAAGTAATGCTGACTAAAAAGGCAAATAAACCCATTATTGTTTCCATGGGCGATTACGCGGCATCGGGAGGTTATTATATCGCCTGTGCGGCCGATTCGATCATCGCAGAGCCTAATACCATTACCGGCTCCATTGGCATATTTGCGATCATCCCTAATATGCAAAAGCTGTTTAACGATAAACTGGGCATTACCTTTGATGGTGTAAAAACAGGGAAATATGCGGATTTGGGCGATGTTAGCCGTCCATTGTCTGCCGAAGAAAAGGCTATCCTGCAAAACCAGGTCAACCGCGGTTACGATGAATTTACAAAGGCCGTAGCCAATGGCCGTCATAAAACACAGGCTTATGTCAACAGTATTGGCCAGGGCCGGGTATGGACCGGTACTCAAGCTATAAAATTGGGTTTGGTAGATAAAATTGGCAATATCAATGATGCCATCAAATGCGCCGCAAAAATGGCCAAAGTTAAAACCTACTCCCTGGAGGCTTATCCCGAACAAAAAAGCATCTTCAGCAAATTTGGCGGCAATATGAGCGAACAAATGCGCATGAAAGCTGTAAAATCAGAATTGGGCGAAAATTACAGGTACTACGAGCAAATTAAGGGCCTTACCCAAATGATGCGCACCCCTCAAATGCGTATGCCGTATGATATTGTGATACATTAGCATATAGTTCATAGTTGATAGTTCATGGTTAATTTTGCTATGAACTATCAACCATGATCCATGAACTATTTGTACTTTTACGGGCTGAATTTCTATGGAAAATAAACCGATAGCCCGCACCCTTCGACTGCTTTCGCAATTAATGGAACTCCATGATGAAAATCCATTCAAAATAAAATCGATCGCTAACGCTGCCTTTAAGGTGGATAAGTTGCCCTTCCCTATCGCCAAAAAAAGCCCCGCCGACATGGAAAAAATCGACGGCATTGGCAAAAGCACTGCGACCAAAATAATTGAGCTGCTGGAAACGGGAAATATCACCGAGCTAAAAAACCTGGTTGATGCGACTCCCGAAGGCATTGTAGAAATGCTGGGTATTAAGGGTATTGGTCCCAAAAAGATTGGTATCATATGGCACGACCTCGAGATCGAAAACGTAGGCGAACTGTACTATGCCTGTAACGAGAACCGCCTCATCGAGGCCAAAGGTTTTGGCTTAAAAACCCAGGAAGAGATAAAGAAAGTCATTGAGTTCAGGATGGCCAACAACGGCAAATTCCTTTATGCCCGTGTTGAACCGGACGCTAATGAACTTTTTCAGCAAATAAAAAAGGCCCTGCCGGATGCCTTACTTAGTTTTACGGGTGAATACCGCAGGCGCTACGAAATTATTACGGAATTAAAGTTACTTGCCGGGATTGCTGACCCGCAGCCGGTTATCGATTTCCTGGCAAAATCAGAATTATTAAAAGATCTATCCCTTACCGGGAACCAGATCAAGGGCGAAACGGAAAATGGCCTTTTGGTTAATATCGAAGTGATCAACAGTGAATCATTTTATCATGAGCTGTTTGTGCAAACGGGTACCGAAGAGCATGTTAAGGCTGTGCTTTCGCGGATAAAAGGCGATACCAGCGAAGTTGAAAATGAGGAACTGATCTACAAAAAAGCCGGCCTTACCTGGATGCCACCCGAATTGCGCGAAGGTGATACCTTTATTGAAAAAGCCGCGCAAAATAATCTGCCACAACTTATTACTTATGCCGACCTGAAAGGCACGCTGCACAACCACAGCACCTGGAGCGATGGCGTAAATACGCTGGAGGAAATGGCGCTGTATTGCCGTGATGAATTGAAGCTGGAATATTTAGGCATGTGCGACCATAGCCGGAGCGCCTTTTATGCCAAAGGGCTGAGTATTGAATACGTGTTGCAGCAACAGGAAGAAATTGACCACCTGAATAAAAAAATTACCGACTTTCATATTTTTAAGGGGATCGAGTCGGATATTTTGAACGACGGCTCGCTGGATTATCCCGAAGATATATTGAAACGCTTTGATTTTATTGTGGCTTCGGTACATTCCAACCTTAAAATGGAGAAAGAAAAAGCAACGGCTCGGGTCATCAAAGCAGTTGAAAATCCTTATACCACGATATTGGGGCATCCAACCGGGCGTTTGCTTTTGAGTCGTAAAGGATACGACCTCGACTTTAAAAAAGTGATTGACGCCTGTGCGGCAAATAATGTGGTGATAGAGATAAATGCCAACCCGCTAAGGCTTGATCTGGACTGGCGCTGGCACCAATATGCGCTTGAAAAAGGCGTAATGCTTTCGGTTAACCCGGACGCCCATCGCAACGAAGGCTTTTTGGACATGCATTATGGTATATTAGCAGCGCGAAAAGGCGGTTTGAATAAGGAAATGTGCCTGAATGCGTTCTCGCTGGATGAGATAAAGGCTATATTCAAGAAGAAAATATTACATTAATTAGTCGGAAAGTCCGGAAGACCGAAAGTCCGAAAGAATTGACCACGCGGCCAATGACCTAATGACGCAATGACCAATGACAAAAATGTTAACAGATAAAGTACGCCACATACAACAATCACAAAAGCAGCCGGCCATTTTGGTTATCGGTGATTTGATGATTGACCACTATATCTGGGGCGATGCTACACGTTTATCACCGGAGGCGCCTGTCCCGATAGTAAACGTAAAGAATGAATCTACAACTTTAGGCGGGGCCGCTAACGTGGCCCAAAACCTGGTTGCATTAGGTGCTAAAGTAACCTTAAGCGGTGTAATTGGTGACGACACATTCGGAGCAAGGTTAAAAGAGATCATGACCAACGAAGGCATCGCCACCGATGCTATTATTGAAGATAAAGAAAGACCCACGACAGTAAAAACAAGGGTTGTTGCCGGGAGTCACCAGTTGGTGCGCGTTGACAGAGAGATAACTGATGCTTTAGACAACGACCTGGCCGACGAACTGGCTGGTAAACTGGCTAAATATATTGAAGAAGCGGACATCATCCTTTTTTCAGATTATGGAAAGGGCCTTTTTTCGGAGGAACTTACCCAGCGCCTGATCAAGCTGGCAAACAGCAAAGGAAAAAAAGTCATTATCGACCCTAAAGGGCTTAATTACGAAAAATATAAAGGTTCGTACCTGATAAAACCCAACCGCAAAGAGCTGGCTGAAGCTGCTAAAACGGAAAAGATCAAAAATATCGATGACCTGCAAAAAGCTGCTAAAACGATATTAAAACAAACCGAAGCGGAGTATTTGGTAGTCACCTTGTCTGAAGAGGGAATGGTCATACTGGATGCCATCACGTATAAATTACTGCCTGTAAAAGCGACAGCTGTTTTTGATGTGACGGGTGCGGGTGATACGGTTTTGGCTACGATGGCCTACTTTATCGCATCAGGTTTGAGCATTGAGGATGCCTGCGAACTGGCTAACCATGCAGCGGCCATTGTGATACGGCGCGTTGGCAGCGCAACCACAACAATTGACGAAATTATTGAAGATATTGAGGGTTAGAGATTAGTGATCAGAGACTAGTGATCAGGAGAAGTGAAATTTACTAATTCAGTAAATAAAATATGGTAACACAAGAACTAAAAGATCATCAGGTTTTAATCCAAAAAGTGATTGATACGCTTACGGGCGATATCGAAACTGCTTGCGAACTGATGGTTTATACTTTAAAAAAAGGCAATAAGGTTTTATTGGCCGGTAACGGCGGCAGCGCAGCTGATGCCCAGCACATTGCGGCAGAGCTAAGCGGTCGTTTTGTAAAAGAACGCAAAGCCTTACCGGGTATAGCCCTGACTACCGATACCTCGGCCCTTACTTCGATAGCCAATGATTATGGTTATGAGCATGTGTTTTCGCGGCAGGTGGAGGCGTTGGCGCAGACGGGCGATCTGTTTATCGGTATCTCTACCAGCGGAAATAGCCAGGGAATATTAAATGCTTTGGAGTCAGCGAGGAAATTGAATTGCAAAACCTTGGGCCTGTCCGGCAGGGATGGCGGCAAGATGAACGGTTTGTGCGATTTGAATATCATCGTACCATCGGATATTACCGCACGCATACAGGAAATACATATTTTGATAGGCCATATTTTGTGCAAAGCGGTAGACGATTCATTCTGAAATACCATGAGAACCGATATCGAAAAAACACTGCTGGATAAAATAAGCGACCTTCCCACGCTCAAAGGCAAAGTATCGGCCTGGCAGAATGCGGGAAAAAAGGTGGTTTTTACCAACGGCGTTTTCGATCTGTTGCATATCGGGCACATCACTTATATGGCTAAGGCGTCTGAACTCGGGGATAAATTGATCATCGGCCTCAATTCGGACAGCTCGGTAAAAAGGATAAAAGGCGACGACCGGCCGGTAAATGACCAGGATAGCCGCGCTGCGCTATTAGCCGCCTTATTTTTTGTGGATGCGATCGTCTTATTTGACGAGAATACGCCGCTTAACTTAATTAGCACCTTGTTGCCCGATATTTTGGTAAAAGGCGCCGATTATGCTGTCGAAAATATTGTGGGCGCCAAAGAAGTACTGGCAAATGGCGGCAAAGTAAAAACCATCGATTTTGTTGAGGGATACTCATCTACCTCCATCATCCAAAAAATACGGAAACAGATAACCTGAACGCCATGAAAATTTTGGTTATCCGCTTTAGCTCCATGGGCGATATCATTTACACTACTCCCGTAGTGCGCTGCCTCAAAACCCAGATACCCGAAGTTGAGGTTCATTTCTTAACCAAACCTGCTTTTAAATACATTTACGATAACAATCCGTACGTCGATAAGCTACTGTTGCTAAAACCAACATTATCGGAAACGATTGATGAGATCAAAGCAGAGCATTACGATTATATCATCGACCTGCATAATAACCTGCGCACGTTCCTGATCAAGCTAAGAACCGGGATCAAGTCATCGGCATACAAAAAACAGCCTGTACGCAAATGGCTGAGTTTTAAATTTAAATTAAAGCTTGTTGAGCCGATTCATTTGGTGGAGCGCTATATGAAAGCAGTTATGTTCCTCGGTATAAAAAATGACGGCAAACCAATTGATTATTACATCAAAGCGCAGCATGATATAACCAAACTACTCCCATCGTCGCACCAAAATAATTACATCGCTTTTGTTATCGGGGCCACGCATTTTACCAAGCGTATGCCCAATGAAAAGATCATCAGCATTTGCCGCCAAATTAAAAAGCCCGTTGTTCTTTTAGGTGGCGAAGATGTGAAAGCCAACGGAAACGAAATTGCCAACGCGTTGGGAAGTGAAATTTATAATGCCTGTGGGGCCACTTCGCTGGACGAATCCGTGTTCCTGGTTTCAAAAGCGCAAAAAGTACTTGGTTTTGACACCGGCCTTACCCATATCGCCGAAGCATTTGATAAGCCGATCGGCTCCATTTGGGGTGGCACTGTACCCGAACTTTTAGGCGTACAGCCTTATATGGTAAAAGACGCGGAGGTGATTGGCATCGAACTTTCATGCCGGCCATGTTCCAAATTCGGGCTGGAGAAATGCCCCCTGGGCCATTTTAAATGTATGAAGGACATCCCGGATGCCGTTGTGGTAGATTTTGCAAACAATTGATGCCAATATTTATTGAATAGTTATGAAGAAGCTCCTGTTAATACGCCACGCCAAAGCAGTCCACGATAATTCTTATGACGATTTCGAGCGCCCTTTAAAACCTTCGGGCATAAAGGATGCGGAGTTTATGGCCGAAAAAATGCTTCGTGAAGGGATAAAGCCACAGTTATTGGTCACGAGTCCCGCGCTACGCACCCTGGCTACTGCGGATATTTTTTCGGAATTCCTGTCATTACCAAAATCCATAGAGGACAAAAGAATTTATGAAGCCAGCCGGCTTACCCTGGTAAACGTTATCAATGGATTGGATAACCAATATGATTTTATAGGACTGGTTGGCCACAACCCCACCATGGAGGACATCACCTATTATCTCACCAGTCAAATGCCCGAATTCCCGACCTGCGCGGCTGTTTTGATCGAGTTTGATTTTGACGAGTGGGGGGCTATCAGTTCCGGAACAGGCAAGTTGAAATGGTACGGCAGGCCAAGTTAATTAAGGCAATAAGTTTTACCCGGCATCGACCGGATGTAGCCCTGCATTTCCATATTCAATAGCGTCATGGTTAACTGGCTCATCGGCATATTGGCTTTGAGGGTCAGATCGTCTATCGCCAATGGGGACTTGTGCTGATGAATAATATTAAAAATAACCCGCTCCTCATCTGAAAGGTCCATCGGTAATACTAACTGACTTTTTGAAGGTTTTGCTTCACTATTAATTTCCCAACCCATAATATAAGCCAGGTCGGCAGCTCCGGTAAGCAAAGCGGCCTTATTATTACGTATCAGGAAGTTACAACCCTCTGAGTATTCGTCGTCTATTCTTCCTGGGAAAGCAAACACGTCACGGTTATAAGAGTTGGCGATTTCCGCAGTTATTAATGCGCCGCCCTTAATACTTGCTTCTACCACGATCGTTGCATCCGACATACCAGCCACAATCCGATTACGTTGCGGGAAATTCTCCCTGTCAGGTATCGTCCCCGAAGGATACTCGGTCAATATGCCGCCGTTTTCCATCATTTTTTCGGCCGTGACGCGATTTTGCGCCGGGTACATCCGCTCAAGGCCGTGACCAAGCACACCCACCGTTTGCAAACCTCGTTTCATACATTCTTTATGAGCGGCCGTGTCAATACCTGCCGCCAGTCCGCTTACCACCAACACATTATATTGCTGCAACTCCTCAATCAAATTGCGGCATAATTGCCTGCCATAATCAGTCGCACGCCTCGTCCCTACAATACTCACTACACGCTGCCGGTTAAGGTCCATGTTGCCTTTAGCATACAAAACAACCGGACTATCAATACAATTCTTTAGCCGCTTCGGATAAGCCATATCCGAATAAAAAATCACCTCAATGTGGTTCTTCTCAATAAATTTAAGCTCTTCTGCGGCTCTTGAAAGCGCGGTGTGCAGATCGGCGCCCTCTAAGGTCCACTCTCCTATTCCCGGTACTTTCAGCCATTTAGATTTAGACACTTTAAACACTTGTTCGGCATCGCCAAAAGCAGTCAAAAGCGCCTTTGCAGATACAGGGCCTATATTTTTAATGAATGTTAAAGCAATTTGGTGAAGACGTGACATGGTTTAGAGGTGTTTACAAAGTGAAGTTAAAACAAAAACTTTTCTTGCTCAAATTTTTAGCAAAAAATATTTTTTTACTCTAAATTATACTGGCTTCTTTGTTTAAACTATACCTTTTATTATTCAACTAAAATTTGATAAATTGCTTTATCAAAACAATTTAGCTCAAAAAACATGTCGCAGTGCAGAAAGGGTCCGGGTATCCCGGTATTAAAATACCTGTTGGTTTCAATTGTATTGGTTTGTCTAATCGGTATTTCGCCAAAGGTATTTGCACAGGGCGATACTACCGCACGAAGAGGGCATCCCCAACCACCGCCGCATCCAAAACCGCCTTCGCTAAAAGAAATGGTGAATAAGATCAATATCTTTAAAAAACATAAAGGTGATGCACAGCCTACCCCGACCCCGGAGCCTGTTAAACCACCTGACCCGGTACCGCCACCACAGCCGGCGCCGGTTGTGCAACCCGATCCAGTTAAGCCGAACACCCCGGTAAAACATACAAGCACTAAGAAAAAAACAAAGAAAGCAACTGGCACAAAGAAACCAGCTGCACCTAAACCCACTCAACCTTTGATTTAACGCATATATTTTTAAGAGGTATTTCAAGAGAAAAAAGACACCATAAAAAGAGAATTAGATTATGCAATTTTGCATTAAACCTTTGGCGTGATATGATGTCTGAATAAGACGTTTTTTAGATAATTTGCAAAAAAAACCTAAATCATTAAACATGATCCATTCAAAATTTACCCCAACCATTTTTCTACGGACACTTTTTTTAGTCCTGTTAATGGGAATACTTTCAACCCGCTTGTACGCCCAGGGGAATGAAGAAGTACTAACCAATCGAACAATTATACAGTTATACAGGGCCGGGATAAGCAAAAGCGTTATTGCTGCTAAAATCAATAACACAGCCTGCAACTTTGACCTTTCAACGACCGGGCTGGTAGATTTAAAAGATAACGGTATTCCTGACGACCTGGTAACTACCATGATCAATAGAGGCAATACTGCACCTAATGATCAACAGCAAAATGCAGGCTCCGGTGACAACGAACTACAGTCTGCTGAAGCTGCCGTGGATGATGCTGCCCCGCAGGCCAGCCAGGCGCCGCCTGAATTACCTACTTACGAACAGCCTGCCTGCCCTACCGACGGCTATTTATGGCAACCAGGCTATTGGGCCTTTAATTTGAGAAATGGCTTTTTCTGGGTACCCGGCGTTTGGGTGGCACCCCCAAATCCCGGCTTGCTATGGACCCCATGCTATTGGGGTTATGACGGCGGCGTCTATGTATTTCACCGTGGTTATTGGGGCGAACGCGTTGGTTATTATGGCGGTATAAATTATGGCTACGGCTATGTGGGTGTGGGCTTTGTCGGCGGCAGGTGGCACGAAGGGCGCTTCCGTTACAACACCGCAGTTGTTCGCGTTAACGAAACCGTTGTACATAACGTCTATGTTGATCGAACCGTTGTTGTTAACCGCCCTGTAACCCGTACGAGCTTTAACGGGCCAGGCGGCGTTACCGCAAGGCCAAGGCCTGAAGAAATATCGGCCATGAGGGGGCGGCATGTGCAGGCGACTTCTGAGCAGCTTTCACATCAGCAAGCGGCAGCTTCAGACAAAGGGCAATTCGCGCGCGAAAACGGCGGTCATCCGACACAAGCTGCTGTAGCAGTTCCTAACAGAGCTCCTGCAAATGTAAACGAGGGCAAGAATCGTCCAACTAATCCGAACGGACAGCCAAACGGAAATAGAAGCCCGGCCGGCAACGGTAATCCGAACGGACAGGCTAATGAAAACAAAAATCTATCCCCAAATCCGAACGGGCAGCCAAATGGGAATAGAAACCCGGCCAGTAATCCAAACGGGCAGCCAAATGGAAATAAGCCCGCTAATAACGCTGTTCAGCCAAACGCTAACAAGCCTGCTAATAACACCGCAGGACAACCGCGTCAGCAACAAAGACAAGAGCGCCAGCCGCAGCAGCCGAAAAATAATGATAATGGTAACAGGAAAAATAAGAAAGACTAAGCGTTGTTTAAGGGCGATTATCCTTTAACGTAGATCACCTGCTTGGTTTCAAAGAATTCCTCTTCGAAATATTTTTTAAGTTGAAATTGCCGGACGGTCAAACCCGATTCGGCAATTTCATTTTCAAGGTCGCCGCCTTTCAGGTATAAAATGCCGTTGAGTAAAGTGTTTTTAGATTCTTTATTAAACTTGCCTTTTACCCATGGGTAAAAGTCTTTTAGCTGCGTTACGGCCCTGGAAATCACAAAATCAAACTTACCGGCAACCTGTTCTGCGCGGATGTGTTCAGCCTTAAGGTTTTTTAAACCGATGGCTTTCGCAACCTCATTAACGACTTTGATCTTTTTGCCGATAGAATCAACGAGGTAAAACTGTGTTTCGGGAAACAGAATTGCTAATGGAATACCCGGAAAACCGCCGCCCGTACCTACATCAAGCACGCGCTCGCCGGGCAAAAAGGGCATTACTTTGGCTATTCCTAAGGAGTGTAGAACATGGCGCTCAAACAGTAAATCAATATCCTTGCGGGATATGACGTTGATCTGGCTGTTCCAAAAGTTGTAAAGGTCGGGCAGTTGCTGATATTGCTGCTTTTGTTCGGGCGTTAATTCGGAGAAATATTTAAAGACGATATCAGATGTCATCCCTGTTAAAACGGTTTATGATATTACCCAGCAGGTATCTTGCCCTAAATAACTGTGCCTTAACAGTTCCCAGCGGCAGGTCAAGCTGCTGAGCTATCTCTTCATAAGATAGTTCATCAAAATAGCGAAGGGTTATCAGGTTGCGATAGCGTGGCGGCAAGCCTTCTATTAATATCTTCAGTTCCTGGGTTTGTTGTTTTTTGATAGACGTTTCCTCGGGGTTCAGTACGTCGGCTTTTATCTGTAGTGTTTTTTCTTCGCCGTCATCATCCACCATCCCGTGGATTGACATTGTATTTAACTTTTTTTTCCGGATAAAATCGATACAGTTATTAGTAGCCACGCGGAACAGCCAGGTGCTAAAAGCGTAGTCAGGCTGGTATTTCTCGAGTTTTTCAAATGCTTTGGCAAAAGTTTCAACCGTAAGGTCCATGGCATCTTCCTTATTGTTGACCATTTTAAGGGCCATAAAATAAATCGAATCCTTGTACCTGTGCATCAGGTCGGCATACGCCTTTTGATTCCCCTCACGAGCCTTAACAACAAGGTGGAAGTCGTTCTTGGCGTTCTCTGTAAAATTTGCGTTTATTTCCACTGGGTATTTTTTATAAATGTACCTATCAATCCAAAAATATTTAAATAAACATAATAAACAAGGTCAAAAAATGGCAAATACCATATTAAATTTTTGCCATCCAGTTTCCTGAATATCCTATAGTATAAAATGCCCTGGGTTATCGACCTGAAAAGCAACAAACCCGCTGCCAATAAAGGATCGTGACCAAACACCAGGCATAATATGAGCAATATATAAAATAAAAACCCGGTGAGCGCATCAAAACTCAACATTCGCCGATGTTTATTCTTATACATTTTACCCACGCCCATATGCCTCCGCTTTTGGCGGTATAAAGTCGCAAAAGAAGTTTTTGCCGGGCTGAATGTAAATGCCTCGGGATGTATTTCGATAACGGTATTATCAGCAGTCGCATTCTCGTTAACAAACAGGTCGTCATCGCCCGACATCACATGCATGTGCGAGGCAAAGCCCTTATTTTTAAAGAATAGCGTTTTGGTATAAGCCAAATTACGCCCTATGCCCATGTACGCATCCCCGGCTAATGCCGATGACAAATAATTGATGCCGGTTCGTATAGTTTCAAAACGGATAAAGCCGTTAAGGAAACCTCCCGAACTGGTATAAGGCGAGTAGCCCAATACAATTTCGGCAGGCGTGGTAAAATTGAGCACCATTCGGCTTATCCAGTTGGGTGATGCGGGCCGGCAATCGGCATCGGTAAATAACAGGTGTTCGTTTTTAGCTGCTTTGATGCCAAGCGTTATCGCGAATTTCTTGCCTGTTTTGAAACGTTCATGTTCGGTAACGGTAACAACCTTCAGCTTCGGATATTTTGCAGCTATTTCTTTCAGCACCTCTTCAGAATCATCCAGTGAGCAATCGTTAACCACCACAACCTCAAAATCAGGGTAAGCCTGGTCTAAAACCGATGGCAAATTTTCAGCAAGATTTTTCGCCTCGTTACGTGCGCTGATAATTACTGAAACCGGGATATTAACGGGTTTTAACTCGTCCAGGGGCACATAAGCATACAGCCTGCGATGATAAAAAATGAGATAGTATAGCTGAACTATAAAACAAATGAATAGTAATGCGAAAAGGATTCCGGGCAAATAGACTTCCAAGGCTGTTATCAATATCAGGCAAAGTTGTTAAAAATCAACGGAATTTCTAAAGAAGTTGAAAAGTTGTAAGGTTGAAAGGCTGTAATGTTAATAAGTATATCCTTAGCGGGATACACATTTTGCATCGGTGAAATCTTTTTACAATAGGTGCAATCAAAGTGCTAATTTTGCACCCTTATAATGAAATTCACTTTAACAGCACAGGACCCGCTTTCCAAAGCCCGCGCAGGCGAAATTGTTACAGACCACGGCACTATACAAACCCCGATATTTATGCCTGTCGGCACAGCCGGTACCGTAAAAGCCGTACACCAACGTGAGTTGAAGGACGATATCAGGGCGCAGATCATATTAGGAAATACCTACCACATGTATTTAAGGCCCGGATTAGATGTGCTGGAACAGGCTGGCGGTTTGCATAAATTTAACGGCTGGGATATGCCCATTTTGACAGACAGCGGCGGTTACCAGGTGTATTCGCTTACCGATGTCAGGAAAATAAAAGAGGAAGGCGTAACCTTTCGTTCGCACATTGATGGTTCGAAACACCTGTTCACACCCGAAAACGTGATGGATATCCAGCGTATCATCGGCGCCGATATCATTATGGCCTTTGACGAATGTACACCCTACCCCTGCGAATACGGCTACGCAAGAAGATCGATCGACATGACGCATCGCTGGCTTAAACGCTGCTGCGACCGTTTTGATAGTACGGAGCCTAAGTATGGTTACCGTCAAACGCTATTCCCGATCGTACAGGGCTCGGTATATAAGGACCTGCGTATTAAATCAGCCGAAGTGATCGCTTCCTTCGAGCGTGAAGGCAATGCCATTGGCGGATTATCCGTCGGCGAACCGGCCGAAGAGATGTATGCGATGACAGAAATTGTATGCAATATATTACCGGAGCAAAAACCGCGTTATTTGATGGGTGTAGGAACACCGGTAAATATATTGGAAAATATTGCGTTAGGTATTGATATGTTTGATTGTGTAATGCCTACCCGCAATGCCCGCAACGGCATGCTTTTCACAAAAGATGGCATTATCAATATCAAAAATGAGAAGTGGAAGAACGATTTCACGCCAATAGAAGCTGACAGCGAGCTGTTTGCCGATACAAGCTATACAAAAGCTTATCTTCGTCACCTGGTGCATTCCGGCGAAATATTGGGCGCGCAGATTGCTACATTGCATAACCTGCATTTTTATATATGGCTGGTAAAAGAAGCACACGAGAAAATTATTGCCGGGGAGTTTTATAACTGGAAAGAAACAATGGTAAAACGCTTAGGACAAAGACTATAAATGAGGGCTTTCCTGGATAAATATCTGAAAGTAATCGACTGGTACATCATCAAGAAGTACATGAGTACGTTCTTTTTTACCCTCTCGGTTTTTTCGGTGGTCATGGTTGTGTTTGACATATCCGAGCACCTGGATAACTTCCTGAAATCCGGCACCAGTTTTCACGACATCGCCTTTAAATATTACGCCGGCTTTATCCCTTTTTACCTTAATTACCTTTCGCCGCTCATCAATTTCCTGGCGGTTATCCTTTTCACGGCCAAAATGGCCAACCAAACTGAAATAGTACCGATACTGACTTCAAAAGCCAGTTTTGCCCGTTTTTTAAGGCCCTATTTTGTAACCGCCACGGTATTATTTATCATATCTTTTTTTGCTAATGTTTACCTCATCCCCTATACCAACCGCTTGAAGGTTGATTTTGAATTTACCCATTTTAGTGATGGCAGCGACCCTTCTAAAAGCGAGGTCCACATGCAACTGGACAAGCACACCTTTGTTTATGTGAAATCGTTTGACAACGTTGCCAAAACGGGACTGGAGTTTATCATGGAGAAATTCAACGGCGATATTATGACCGAAAAACTGGTGGCGCAATCCATTGCATACGATTCGGTAAAAAGGGTGTGGATCATCCGAACCTTTAGCGACAGGCATATAAAAGGTTTAAAAGAAACGATGCTATGGCACGGCGCGGTGAAAGATACAGTGCTGGATATGAAGCCCGAGGACTTTGAAGTAAAGGACAATGCCTACCTCGCCATGCCGATGAAAGTACTGGACAATAACATTGCAAAAGCCAGACTGCGCGGCACGGGCGAGCTTACAGATATGCTTTTTGAGAAGTATCACCGTTTTGTTTATCCTTTATCTACGTATGTGCTTACGCTGATTGGCGTAGCCATGTCGTCGCGCAAGGTGCGTGGCGGGGTTGGCCTTCCGCTTGGAATAGGGATTATCCTTTGCTTCACGTACATTATTTTCGAAAGATTTGCGCTTGTATTCTCCATTAAAGGCGGTGTGCCCCCACTGCTTTCAGTATTTATGCCGAACGTAATATTCGGATTATTCGGCTACATCTTACTTGTAAGGGCCCCTAAGTAATGTCGCACCAAAGCACACCGGCAACCCTGAATAAGAACCTGCTTATCCTGCATTTTACGGTTTTTATCTGGGGCTTCACGGGTATATTGGGTAAGCTAATTACCGTATCAGCAGTACCGCTGGTATGGTACCGGGTGCTTATCGCATCAGCTACTTTATTCCTATATTTTAACTTTAATAAGACCGCGTTTAAGGTAAGCCGGAAAACATTCCTGCAACTTATTTTCACCGGGGCGCTGGTAGGCGGGCATTGGATATTGTTCTTCCTTTCCATCAAATTATCCACGGTTTCGGTAGCGCTGGTGTGCTTCTCTTCGCTCACTTTATTCACAGCTATTTTCGAACCGCTCATCAATAAAAAACGAATATCGGGGCTCGAGATATTCTCGGGCCTGCTCATTATCGTAGGTATTCTCGTCATATTCAAATTCGAACCTAAATACACTAAGGGTATCGTTACAGGCCTGTTGTGCGCGGTATTTGCAAGCCTTTTTTACATCATAAATTCCCGGCAGGTGAAGCATTACCAGGCTCCTGTGATCGCATTTTATGAGCTTATCGGGGCCTTTGTTTGGATATCAATTTTCCTGGGAGTGACGGGTGGTTTTAATAAATCAATGGCATTACCCCCTGCCGATATTGGCTATCTTTTGATACTTGGGACCATCTGTACATCCCTCGCCTACGTCGCCGGGGTATCCGTTATGCGCGAACTTTCGGCCTTCCGCGTTGCCTTGATCACCAACCTAGAGCCCGTGTACGGCATCATCATGTCCTTCGTTTTTTTCGGTGAGATGAACAAAATGACTACCGGTTTTTGGGTCGGCGCGGTTATTATTTTATCCACCATCTTTCTCCATCCGCTAGCACAAAAACAA
The DNA here is from genome assembly GCA_043739405.1 of Mucilaginibacter sp. GTDB lineage: Bacteria > Bacteroidota > Bacteroidia > Sphingobacteriales > Sphingobacteriaceae > Mucilaginibacter. The sequence goes on from JAYUEE010000027.1 coordinate 59,098, forward strand.
ATCATCAAGCGAAAAAACGCCTGATATTGGGCTATTTCTAGATACTTATTTCCACGGGGCAGGGTAGGGCAGGAGTTTTATACCGTATACAACAACGCATTATAAGGCCCTGTAAGCGACTTAAATATTAACGAGTGCTCAATTCCCATTCGTTTATTTATCATCCACCAAGGGCAAAATCAGCATTTCACTTAGTGTAGTCTGCACGAGATGATAAACATCGTGGCAAGTCGCCTTATTTGGTCAATTTCGTACGTTATTTATTGCATTTATTTTTGAAAACTGAGATATATCAATAATTTTAATCAATTCTTAATCAGGCATATTATGTAGATTATATAAATCGTTAAGTTAACAAATTGGCAGTTTCGACAAATTCGAAATACTAAATAAATTAGCAATTGTTAAATAAGGTGCTTATTTTATTATATAATCATATATTAATCAATAATTTAAATAGTTTTATATGAAGTTTAAATTTACTTCGACTGTTTTCAGTGAAAATGCTATCGAAAGTGTATCGAAATCAAATTGAGCGATTTTAAAATAATCGGCGCTTGTATACCGATTTCCAGAGGAGTGAAAACTTTAAGATTTTGAGAGCTAAAATTCGCAGAAAAAACACAGCTGTTTTTGGCTGCAAAAAATCAAAAATCACTTTGCTTAATTTTTCGCTTTTTAAAAAAGTAAAAGCAGCGAATAACATTTTGCCTATTTGGTGAACTCCCTCCTCTTTTTGTAGCTTAGTATAATGTTCGCAATCACTATTTTCATTACCTCAAAACCACTACTGTTATTTACTGTTTAAACTAAATCGCCATGAGAATAAAAACGATGGTTATCATCTTCATTACGGTATTACTTACCGTAGTGATCATGCAGAATACCGACGACGTACCTTTCAAATTTTTGTTTGCGAAGTTCTATGCATCCAAACTGGTAGTGATGGTCATTGTCGCTATTATCGGCTTCGTTATCGGCGTGCTGATCGCCAGGCCCGGCAAACCAAAATATATCCCCGGGCAGGTTGAAGATCCGGGCAATCCAAAAAAGGAATCCGACACACTAAGTGACGAGGACAGGGAATATATTAACTAACAATGGAAAAGAAACTAGGATTTATAGGGCTCGGAAATATGGGCCTCAACATGGCGAAAAACCTGATCGCATCAGGCTATCATTTGCAGGTTTACAATCGTACAACCGACAAGGCTGACGAACTGGATGCATTATCTATCACGGTTTGCAAAACCCCGGCTGAAGCCGCGGCAAACGTGCCGGTAGTTATAACCATGCTCTCCGACGATGCCGTGTTGGAGGAAGTGACCGACGGTACGGATGGTATACTAAGCACTTTGCAAAAAAATGGCCTGCACATCTCCATGAGTACTGTTTCTGCGGACATTTCAAAAAAATTAAGCGAAGCTCATATAAAAGCAGGCAGCAGCTATTTGACAGCTCCTGTATTTGGCCGTCCTGAAGCTGCGGCTGCAAAAAAATTATTTATATGCGTTTCCGGCGATGTGAAATCAAAAGAAACTGCCAAACCCATATTAGAATGCATGGGACAAGGCGTATTTGATTTTGGAGAAGACGTAGGCGGCGCCAATGTGGTAAAAGTAATAGGTAACTTTATGATCTTCGCTTCAGTTGAAATGATGGCGGAAGCCTTTAGGCTTGCTGAGGATCATGGCTTGGACAGAGCCTCCGTGGCTGGCTTCTTTGGCTCAACATTATTCAACGCGCCCGTATATCAAAACTACGGGAGGTTGATCGCCGAAAAACAATACGATCCGGTAAGGTTTAAAGCCCGTTTAGGCTATAAGGACCTAAGTTTGGCGCACGGACTGGCGGAACAAACCAAAACGCCAATGCCGGTTGCTGACGTAACCCGTAACAGGCTATCCGATGCCGTTAAAAAAGGCTGGGGCGACCGTGACTGTGTAGAAGCGTTTGATCGTGGTGTAGCGGAAGACAAAGGCTAAATATCGTAAAACACCTGGTTTTCCCCTTCCAAAGCGGACAGATCAGGTTTTTCATTAAATATCCCAAAAACGGAGGCTCCGCTCCCGCTCATACTGGCGTATATGGCTCCCGCTTCATATAAAGCGGCCTTTACACCCCGTATAATCACATGGTTTTTAAAAACGGATTCCTCAAAATCATTTTTGATCAAATGTTTCCAATCCTGTATGGGTTCCAATATCGTGTCGTACAGCGAATGTTTTACTTCAATGGGTTTGACGCCACGATAGGCTTCGGATGTAGATACATGCGCCGGTGGCATTACTAAAACCAGGTGGTATTTTGAAAGGTCGAGCCGGATGGTTTCAAACTGGTCGCCTTTTTCAAATGCAAATACGGGCCTGTTTTGGATGAAGAAAGCACAATCGGCACCCAAAACACGGGCGTAATTCATCATCTGGTCGGTGGTGAGCTTTAGATTGAACTGCTCGTTGAGCAATTTGATAAAAAAGCCGGCATCGGCAGAACCGCCGCCAAGTCCCGCTCCAATAGGTATATTTTTATGCAGGTGAATATTTAATGGTGGAAGCTTATGATCTTTACTTAGCAAATGGTAGCCTTTGATGCAAAGGTTATCCTCTTCCTTGCCAGGAATATCAATACCTGATGAATCAAAAGTCAATTTTTTCGCGGGCAGCGCTTCAAGTGCATCAAATATTTTTACAGGGTAAAAAACGGTTTCGATATTATGATAACCATCGCTGCGGCGTGAAGTTATATTAATACCGATATTTATTTTTGCGTTCGGGAATACGATCATCAGATTGATTAACAACGGATGTATTTTTGCACAACCGTAGGATACCAAAAATAGATTATTTTTCTTTGTGATGAAATTAGTTGGAAAGTTGGAAGGTTGGAAGGTTGAAAGGTTAACTCAATCCAACTTAATCAACCTAATCCAACTTAATCAACTAACAAGATGAGACAATACCTCGATTTGATGCAGCATGTGCTGGATACCGGCGCCCAAAAGCACGACCGTACCGGCACAGGCACCTTAAGCGTATTTGGCTACCAGATGCGTTTTAACCTGCAGGACGGTTTTCCGCTGGTGACTACAAAGAAGCTGCACCTCAAATCCATCATACACGAGCTGATATGGTTTTTGCAAGGCGATACCAATATTGCCTACCTGAAAGAGAATGGCGTGCGCATATGGGACGAATGGGCCGATGAACAGGGAAACCTGGGCCCGGTATACGGTTACCAATGGCGCAACTGGCCAAAACCCGATGGCGGGCATATCGACCAGATAAGCCAGGTAGTGAATCAAATCAAAAACAATCCAGATTCGCGCCGTATGATGGTTTCGGCATGGAACGTGGCCGATGTGGAGCGCATGGCCCTCCCACCCTGCCACAGTTTGTTCCAATTTTATGTGGCCGACGGCAAATTATCCTGCCAGTTATACCAGCGCAGCGCGGATATATTTTTAGGCGTACCTTTTAATATAGCGTCATATGCCCTGTTAACTATGATGATGGCGCAGGTTTGCGACCTGGAGTATGGTGATTTTGTTCACACCTTTGGCGATGCACACCTATATAATAATCATATCGAACAAACGAACCTGCAATTAAGCCGCGAGCCGCGTCCATTACCCACGATGAAGATCAACCCGGAGGTAAAAGACATTTTTAAATTTAAGTTTGAGGATTTCACGCTCGAAAATTATGATCCGTGGCCACATATTAAAGGAGCAGTCGCAGTATGATCGTTAGTATCATAGTCGCCATCGGCGAAAACAATGCCATCGGCAAAAACAACCAGTTGTTATGGCATATGCCTGCGGACCTGAAGTATTTCAAAACTAAAACATCCGGGCATACCATTATTATGGGCCGCAAAACCTTTGATTCGGTAGGCAAGCCTTTACCAAATCGCCGCAACATTGTGGTTACCCGCCAGGATATTAAGATTGAAGGCTGCGAAGTAGTAAAATCAATCGATGATGCTCTTGCCCTATGCAAAGGCGAGGATGAAGTGTTTATTGGGGGCGGCGCCGAAATTTACCGGCTCGCCATGGATAAAACCGACAGGATATACCTCACCATCATCCACAAAATTTTTGATGCGGATACCTTTTTTCCCGAAATAGACTTCACTAAATGGGTAGAAACTGAGCACGAAGACCATCAGCCGGATGAGAAAAACAAACTGCCTTACTCATTTATTACGCTCGAACGGCGCTAACATTCAATTGCTTCAATTTGTTTGAATATAAAATTTTATGCTTATAAAATTTTATTAGATTTGCCGTCTTGTTTAAAAAGCTTATAAACTGATTTATTACATATTATAATTAACAATGCAAGGTAAAGGGGTTATTAAATTTTTCGCCATTTTTCTGGCGATCGTGTGCATATACGAGCTTTCATTCACATGGGTAGTGCGCAAAGTGAAGGGGGATGCCGTAGTATACGCTAAGGGAAATGCCAAAAAAGAAAAAGCATACCTGGATTCTATTTCTACACAGCCGGTATATCCGTTATTGGGGCATACCTATCAATATTGCGAGAATCATGAGCTGGCCCTCGGCCTCGACTTACAAGGTGGTATGAGTGTAACCTTACAGGTTTCGCTGCGCGACCTTGTGCAAACTTTAGCTAACAAAAATCCTGATGTAGTTTTCAATCAAGCTTTGGATAAGGCCGATATCGACAGCCGTACCAGCCAGAGTGATTACATCACTTTGTTTGTAAGTGAATACGAAAAGTTAAATCCCAACGGGAAACTGGCGAGCATATTTGCCAACCAGGATAACCGCGAACACCTGAAATTTAGCGACGATAACGCCACCGTGGAAAAATACCTGAAAGAACAGGGCGACATAGCCGTACGGCAAACTTATACCGTTATTAATACACGTATTGACCAGTTTGGCGTAACGCAGCCCAATGTTCAGTTGTTAAAGGGGCGAAACGAGATACTGATAGAATTACCTGGCGTTACCGAGCCGGAGCGTGTGCGTAAGTTATTGGTAGGTACTGCCAAACTGGAATTTTTCAAAACTTTCGAGAACCAGGAAGCTTTTATCACCTTAAACGGCATCAATAGCTATTTGGCGGCTAAAGCAAAAGCAACTGCTGATTCGGCTAAAACAAGCACAAAAACTACAGCTACAACCAAAAAGGACACCACCGCAAAAGGCGGTCTCAATTCGTTGCTGGGTAAAGTAAATAAAAACGCTGCTAAGGACACCTCCACGTTAGCAGGTGCTAAAGGCGCTAATCGTGACCCATTGTTTAGCATCCTCAGGCCAAGAGTACAACAGGCGCAGAACGGGCAATTGCAATATTATCCCGGAGCTATTGTTGGCTCTGTATTAATGAAAGATACGGCAAAGGTAAATACAATGCTGGCAAGCCCGGATGTGAAGGCGCGTATACCGCAAAATATGAAATTCCTGTGGGGTGTAAAACCAATTAGTGTTGATCAGGCCAAAAGCAAAGACAATCAAAAAATATTTGAGCTTTACGCGATAAAACTGGACGGTGCTGAAAACGGCCCTGTGCTTACTGGTGATGTGGTGACTGACGCGCGAAGCGACGTTGACCCTACAAAAGGTGATTGGGAAGTTACTATGTCCATGAATTCGGCGGGTGCTGAAAGATGGAAAAAAATTACTGCCGATGCTGCCCCAACTCACGGATCCATTGCCATTGTACTGGATAACAACGTTTATTCGGCACCTGGTGTTGAAAATGAAATATCTGGTGGCGAATCGAGAATATCCGGGAATTTCACCCAGGACGATACAAAGGATTTGGCCAACGTATTAAAAGCCGGCCGTTTGCCTGCTCCTGCTGTTATTGTTTCGGAGGATACTGTAGGTCCAACCTTAGGTGCACAAGCGCGTAACGCTGGTTTATTATCCTCGGTTATGGGCTTTGTAGTGGTGCTTATCTTTATGATAGCCTATTACAACCGTGCAGGTACCATCGCGGTAATCGCAGTAATGATCAACGTATTTTTCCTGATGGGCGTGCTTGTCAGTCTCAATGCGGTATTAACCATGCCTGGTGTAGCCGGTATCGTATTGACGCTGGGTATATCAGTGGATGCTAACGTGCTTATTTATGAACGTGTGCGGGAGGAACTCGCCCTGGGTAAATCCATCAAGCTGGCTATAGCCGATGGTTTCAAACATGCGCTTTCGTCCATCCTCGACTCAAACATCAGTACATTCCTTACCGGTTTGATCCTGTTTGTATTCGGCAGCGGCCCTATCAAAGGCTTTGCCGTAGTATTGATGATCGGTATCGCAACTTCCTTATTCTGTTCGCTACTAATTTCGAGGATCATCTTCGAATGGCTTGCTTCCAAAGGAAAAGATATCAAATTCTCAAACCCATGGAGCTCACATACCTTTAAAAATGCGAACTATGGATTTGTAAAAAACCGTAAATGGTTCTACATATTTTCCACCACCTTTATTCTATGCGGTATCATATCTATGGCTACGCAGGGATTCAATTATGGTGTCGACTTTGTGGGTGGGCGTAATTATACCATTCAATTCAAACCTGGGGTAACTACCCAGGATATCCACAGTGCAATAGATCCTGTTTTAGGCGCCGGTGAGGTTAAAACCTTTGGCGCCGATAAGATGTCGATCACCACTACTTATCTTATTGACGATAACTCGACAACGGCTGATGCTAAGGTAGAAAGCACGCTGATAAGCGCGCTTTCAAAGAATCCATTAACGACCATCACCGCAGACAATATTGGCCACCGTCAGAAAGTGAAAGCTACTATTGCCGAAGGACTTAAGCAATCGGCATTCTGGACGGTATTAATTGCGATTGTTGTTATCTCAGCCTATATATTGATAAGGTTCCGCAAATGGCAGTTCAGTTTGGGTGCGATGATTGCAACCGCTCATGACGCTTTAATGGTATTATCATTCTTCTCGTTATTTAGGCAATGGATACCATTCCTGGATATTGACCAATCGTTTATCGCGGCCATTCTGACGGTCATAGGCTACTCTATTAACGATACAGTGGTTGTATTTGACCGTATCCGCGAATTCCTTAGCCTGCATCATGCCGCAAGCGACGACCCTAAAGAAGTAATTAACCACGCAATAAATAAGACCTTAAGTCGTACCATAATCACGGCATTGACTGTGTTGTTCGTGTTGATCGTGTTATTCATATTCGGTGGCGACGTAATACGCGGCTTCTCGTTCGCTTTATTGGTGGGTGTATGTTTTGGTACCTACTCGTCTATCTGTATTGCTACGCCGATAATCGTAGATTTCGGTAAAAAGGACCTTAGATAATATCAATTGGATATTTTATCAAAGGCTCTCCGGTAAATCGGGGAGCCTTTTTTGTTATCCGGATGGATAGAAGTTTTACTGACTTAAAGTGCATTGTCAAACAGTAATTAACCTGTTATATTCGCTTAATATAATCCCACTATGAAAACCTTGATATTAAGCTTCGCCCTGACTTCAGTGTTATTCGCAGCAAAAGCTCAAAATAAAACCCTGGTTCTACCCGATTCTGTAAAGCTAAAAGTAGATAGTAATACTGCGTACTACCAAAAGACTGTAAAGATTGACAGCAACATCAAAATAAGCATGATATACCTGCGGACGTTACAGTTTATGTCGGCAAAAAATTTCACACAGAATTATGGTTACGAGGAAGAAGGTAAAATGATTTTTACCACAACGCAGGACCTGAACGCCAATGCCGTGTTTAATGGCGATAATGATGACCCCAATCCTTACACAGTGCAGTTTGCCATAACCATCGACATGAAGAATGGCCGATATCGTTATACGATCAGCAATGTTATCTTTTACCTGCCTACGTTAAATGGTAACCGCAGGATGACGCTATATGAGCTATATGATAAAGAAACTGGCAATGAACCGAGGCGCATACAAAGAAATGCCAAAACTATTGTTGACTCATTTGAAAAGTACCTGGTTAGGCTTACTGGTGAGCTGTATACCGAAATAGAGCACAAAGCGGTAATTTACAACACGAAGTTTTAGTGCTGTATGATTATGGATTGGTCCTTTCAAAAACCAACCCTGCAACTAATCCCTGGAAAACCCAGAAACCAAACCATCCGGCTACCATCGTAAATGAGGCATTCATTGGGCTATAAACGAGCCATAGCATAGGCACAATGGCTATCAATGCGTATATCAATCCGAATTCGATACCGCGGCTAATAAAGGATCCGGTCAATAATTGTTTAAACCTGGACCAAAACCAGGACAAGGCCAACCCAGTTATCATAGGGTGCACTGAGTAAATAATGATTCTGCCGGCATTTGCATTGAGTACCGGGCTGTAGAATTTTTTTGCCATCTCAGGAAACAACCAGGAGACCAGATACAAGCCAATTATACAGAATATCAACAGGGTAAAACCGGCTATAATCCCTGATACGAATATCTTTTTCATAATTTTATATGTTAGCTGGGGGTTCCAAACGATTGATCGTGTTTAAAGTTACCCTTTAATTTGTTTAATATCTGCTTAATAATTAATACGTTAAAGATCATAGCATAGTTGCGGATAACAAATGACACTAATTCGGATAAAAAAATGACCTGGGTCACTTTTTAGAGGATCTTCTTTAACCGTGCCATACTGCTTTAATTAACAATTTGAGTAGATTTATACCGTCAGCTTTTAAAAAAATGGCCGAATCCAAAATTCAATTGACCGAATGCCCCCGTGACGCGATGCAGGGCATTAAGGACTTTATCCCAACCGATATCAAGGGAGCTTATATCAATTTGTTGCTACAGGTAGGTTTTGATACGATCGATTTTGGCAGTTTTGTATCGGCAAAAGCTATCCCGCAGATGCAGGATACCGCACAGGTCTTACAGAAATTGGATCTGAGCGATACCAAATCCAAATTATTAGCCATTATTGCCAATTACCGTGGTGCGGAGGACGCCGCTCAGCATAATGAGATAACTTACCTTGGCTTTCCTTTTTCGATATCAGAAACCTTTCAACAGCGAAATACTAACGCGAGTATAGGCGAAGCATTTGAAACCGTAAAAAGGATAAAGGATTTGTGTGACACCAAAAACAAACACATCCTGGTTTATTTATCCATGGGCTTTGGCAATCCTTACGGCGACGAATGGAGCAAGGAACTGGTATTGCAATGGGCCTGGAAATTGATCAAAGAAGGCGTAAAATATATTTCGCTGGCGGATACCATAGGTATTGCCAATCCTGCACAGATAGCTAATCTTTATACCTCACTGTCAACGCAATTCCCGGAAACGGTATTTGGGGTTCACCTTCATTCGACACCCAACACCTGGTTTGAAAAAATAGAAGCTGCATACAACAGCGGCTGCAAACGATTCGACACCGCTTTAAAAGGCTATGGCGGCTGCCCGATGGCCAAAGACGACCTCACAGGCAATATCGCAACCGAAAACGTGATTGCTTACCTGCAATCTCAAAAAATCGACTTGGGGCTTAATATGGACAAACTACAGGAGGCGATGGAATATGCAGATAAGGTATTTAACCATTATGCCTGATCATTTTATAATGGCGTATACCTGCTTCTTCAAACTCGGGCTCGGTTTTTACAAAATAGAACCTTTCATACAAGGTAACGGCGTCAACCTGAGCGTGTAAATAAACATAATCTGCATCGGCAGGTAAATCTGCTAATACCGTTTTTACCAATTCTTGCCCTACTCCATTTCCCCTGAACTTTTTGAGCACTGCAAAACGCTCTAACTTATAACCTTTATCCGTTTTTCGCCAGCGCGAGGCCCCTGCCGGAACGCCATCAACAGTCGCCAAAAAATGATTGGATTCATCCTCGTGCTCCCACTCCAGCTCGGGCGGGCAGTTTTGTTCGCCTACAAATACTTCGCGCCTGATGGCGAAAACTTTTTCCAGTTCAGCGGGTTCGGTTACTTTTCTTACTTGTACGTCTTTCATCTGAGGTAAAAGTTAAAAAGGATAAAGGCAAAAGGTCAAATCCGTAGCCGAACAAAACCTTTCACCTTTACCCTCTATGCTTTAGACTACAACTTGCTGTTAGCGTCGATGCAATTCAAATCTTCGAACGCGCCGGTAAGACGTTTTACAAAGTTCTCTTCTGCTTTACGCAACCAAACACGCGGGTCGTAATATTTTTTGTTGGGCGAATCAGCGCCTTCAGGGCTGCCTATCTGGCTTTGCAGGTATCCTTCTTTTGATTGATAATAATCCTTTATGCCTTCCCAGAACGCCCATTGCATATCGGTATCGATATTCATTTTGATCGCGCCATAGGATATCGCTTCGCGAATTTCTTCCTGGCTCGAGCCTGAACCGCCGTGGAACACAAAGTTGATCGGCTTTTCGGCAGCAAGGTTATATTTCTTCTTCACATACTCCTGCGAGTTATGCAAAATTACCGGTTGTAATTTAACGTTACCCGGTTTGTAAACACCGTGTACGTTACCAAAAGCAGCCGCAACGGTAAAACGCGGACTAACTTTTAATAATTCTTCGTATGAGTAGGCAACATCTTCGGGCTGGGTGTATAAACGTGAGCTGTCAACATCGGTATTATCAACGCCATCTTCTTCACCACCTGTTACACCTAATTCAATTTCTAAAGTCATACCCATCTTAGCCATACGCTCGAGGTATTTTGCCGAGATCTCGATATTCTCATGAATCGGCTCTTCTGAAAGATCGATCATGTGCGACGAAAATAACGGCTTGCCTGTTTCAGCATAGAACTTTTCGCCGTAATCCAGTAATCCGTCTAACCAGGGTAATAACTTCTTAGCGCAGTGGTCGGTATGCATAATAACCGCTACACCATAGTGCTCGGCTAATAAATGCACGTGCCTTGCGGCAGAAACGCCACCTAAAATACATGCCTGCAATTTTGAATTATCTAATGATTTGCCGGCGTAAAATTGCGCGCCGCCATGTGATAACTGGATAATTACGGGGGAGTTTACAGCTTTTGCTGTTTCCATAACACCGTTGATGGTGTTGGTACCTGTTACGTTCACTGCGGGCAATGCAAACTGGTGTTTTTTGGCGATCTCAAATAGTTCCTGCACCTGGTCGCCGTGCAGAACGCCTTTATAGTTTTTTAAATCCATGAGCTTTTATTTCGGGCTGCCAAGATATAAAAAATCCTGCTTTAAGCCATTAATAATCTTACTATTGAACTTAAAAAGTGAAAAAGTATATTAACACTTGTAAACAATCTCCTACTTTACAAGCTTTATTATTACGTCACATCATTAATATTTTTCGTTTCTTTGCACATAATTGGAAGATTCAGATAAAGAAATGACCTGGTTTAAAAGAGAATCAAAAGGCATCATCACCACCACAGAGGAAAAAAAAGAAACCCCTGATGGCATGTGGAACAAGTGCCCTAATTGCAAAAAACCGCTCCACTATACCGAACAAGTTGAAAATCAATACGTTTGTCACTACTGCGGCTATCATTTGCGTATAGGTTCGAAGGAGTATTTTTCAATCCTTTTTGATAACAACGAGTTTACAGAATTGGATGCCAACTTACGCTCGGGCGACCCACTCCATTTCGAGGACACAAAAAAATATACGGACAGGCTTGAAGAAACCATCAGTAAAACCGGGCTGAATGATGCCATACGTACCGCCTATGGTAAAATTGACAGGCAGGACATCGTAATAGCTTGTATGGATTTCAACTTTATCGGCGGTTCGATGGGCTCAGTGGTTGGTGAAAAAATATCACGCGGCATCGATTACAGCATTGCACATAAGGTACCCTTTATGGTGATATCCAAGTCAGGTGGCGCGCGCATGATGGAAGCGGCATTTTCGTTAATGCAAATGGCCAAAACATCGGCTAAACTGGCGCTGTTAGGACAGGCTAAAATCCCATATATATCATTGCTTACCGACCCAACTACGGGTGGTGTAACCGCATCGTATGCTATGCTGGGCGACATTAATATTGCCGAACCCGGTTCATTAATTGGGTTTGCAGGGCCGAGAGTTATAAAGGAAACGATCAAAAAAGACCTTCCCAAAGGCTTCCAAACAGCTGAATTTGTGCAGGAACATGGGTTTCTCGATTTTATCGTCGACCGCAGGGAGATGAAAGAAAAACTGGCTACTTTTTTGAAATTGATGGCTAACTAAGTCTCGGCGAAAAGAAATAAGTTTCTTATCTTGCATTTCAACATTTTAGACTGTTATTAACCAAACCCTAAACCAGCATGAATACTAACACCCTGCTCGGATTTCTTGCTCCTTTATCTCTCTTATTTATAGGAACCATGGCTAAGTTTTCGCATAATGATGGATGGAGCGCCTTAAAAAAATATTGGCTGTATTTTATTATTGGTGGTTCACTATTTTTGATTTTAAAAATCTGTGCATATTGGCTATAGCTCCCTTTGTCCCAACTGAATTAATAACTTCGGGTAAACCTTAAGCGATGAACTGGCAGAATTTTTTAATTGGAAATGGTTGTTTTGCTTTGGCGTGCCTTCTTCGTGTATGGAATAAATGGGCCTGGGACAAAAACTATTGGAACTATTATGGCAACAAGGTTATTAACTGGATATGGGTCGTTGCTCTGATTATTTGTGGAATAGGTTTTATTCTCTCATCAATACCAACTACAATCTAATTAACTCTTGTCCCAACTTGTATATCGTTACCTTAAAAAAACATAAAGAAAAAGGCTGTGATGTTCGTCACAGCCTTTTTCTTTATACGCGCCTGGTAAGCGCAACCGTCTGCTTATAGCGTCCGGCAAATCGGGAACTTGCACTAACAATTGTTGCTCCCCCCTCTACCCGGTTTTTGATATTCCCGGTTTCTTTTATTAAATGCCTTCAGTACCGGGCTCATGGCCAATCATGCGGCCGGTTGTACGTCCCTGCGGGCGGCTTTCAAAATCTGTTTTTACATTACCTACCGATGGAAATTCCTTACGGTTTGGTGGCGTTACATCATTACGTTCTGTGAATGTTGCGTCAGCGCCCTCACGGGGCACAGCAGCCTCGGTTTCGTGCAACTGGCTTACCTCGTTTTTGGATGTACGATTTCCGGCGTTTTCATTGGGCATTCTGCCCGGACCGGGGTTATTTTGATTGCTTTTATTATCCTGCCGTTGGCCGGATTTATTTTTCGTGTTCAACATAGGTTTATCCTTTCAATATATATAAGATAAACCCTGCTAATTGCCTTATTGTTTTCTTTTTTTTCTTAAAAAGAAATGATTTGGCTAATTATGCGTGCACCAGGCACAGTTCCTTGAGTTTGGCAACTGCGTAGTCAACCTCTTCTTTAGTATTGTATTTAGAGAACGAAAAACGTACTGATGGACGTGTAGAATCGCCTCCAATGGCATTTAATACATGCGAACCAATATCAGTACCCGAACTGCAGGCGCTGCCACCTGAAGCAGAAATACCGGCTATATCGAGGTTAAATAGAAGCATGTCCGCCATATTGCTGCATGGGAACGATACGTTAAGCACCGTGTATAGGCTTTTGTCAGCATTTGTCTCGCCGTTAAACTCAACACCAAATACATTTGCCTTCAGCTGCTCCATCATATAGGTTTTAAGGCCCTGAATATACTGATGGTGCTGCTCCATCTCGGCGTAAGCAATTTCAAGCGCTTTAGCCAAGCCGACGATACCGTAAATATTTTCGGTTCCACCACGCATATTGCGTTCCTGTGCGCCGCCATAGATGAATGGTTTGATCTTCACTTTGTGGTTCACATACAAAAAACCTACGCCTTTTGGCCCGTGCAGTTTATGTGCTGCGCAAACCATAAAATGAACTTTAAGCTTACTCAGATCGTGCTGAAAATGACCCATCGTTTGTACCGTATCGGCATGATAGATTGCATTGTACTGTTCGCACAAATCGCCAATACGTTCCATATCACTGATGGTGCCCAGCTCGTTATTGGCGTGCATTAAGGACACAAAACTGCGGTCATTATTTTTCAATAATTCTTCCAGGTGAGTATAGTCTATATTGCCTTTATCATCGATATCAACAAAACTTAGCTTAATAGTACCTGCCTTTTGCATGGCTTCAAGCGTATGTATTACCGCGTGATGTTCCAGCGGGCTGGAAATAGCGTGCGTGATACCGCTATCAATAATGCCACACCGGATGGCCGTATTATCAGCCTCGGTACCGCCCGATGTAAAAAATATTTCTGATGGTGAAGTTTGGAGCAGTTTAGATATCGTCCTGCGCGATTTTTCGATCAATGACCTTGCCTCACGCCCATGCGCATGTATGGATGACGGATTACCATATTGGTTTTCCATTACCTTATACATTTCTTTCAAAACTTCAGGATCAATTGGCGTTGTAGCAGCATTATCGAAATAAACCTTCATATTTTTTAATTATTGAGTTATTGAATTAATGATTTATCGAATTATAATTATGAACCATTGAACACACCTCAATAATTCATTAATTCAATAATTCAGTCTTTTAAATGCAGGATATCTTTTATGTCCGTTATTATTTTGTTCGCCAAATTATCAGCAACCGCTTCAGAGTCTGCTTCCGAATAAATGCGGATAATAGGCTCTGTATTTGACTTGCGCAAATGTACCCATTCTTTGTCAAACTCTATTTTTAAGCCGTCAATTGTGGTATGCGGTTGCTTTTTATATTTCTGTTCGACTTTGATCAAAAGCGCATCAATATCCATTTCTGGCGTGAGCGTGATCTTATTTTTCGATATAAAATAGCCCGGGTAAGTGCTCCTCAAATTGGAAACCGATTTACCATATTTTGCCAAATGCGTTAAAAACAAGGCTATCCCAACCAAAGCATCACGACCGTAATGCAATTCAGGATAAATTACCCCGCCGTTGCCTTCGCCACCTATAACGGCGTTTACTTCCTTCATTTTATTTACCACGTTCACCTCGCCTACTGCTGCCCCAAAGTATTCACCCCCGGCTTTTTCGGTTACGTCGCGCAAAGCACGCGTTGATGAAAGATTGGATACCGTGTTTCCTTTTTTGCTTTTCAGCACGTAGTCTGCAACGGCAACCAAAGTATATTCCTCACCGAACATGTTGCCGTCTTCGCAAACAAAGGCTAAACGGTCAACATCCGGGTCAACTGCAATACCCAAATGGGCGCGTTTTTTTACTACTTCCTGCGACAGTGCCACCAAATTTTCGGGCAACGGCTCTGGATTATGTGGGAAATTCCCATCCGGGTCGCAAAACAACTTATGAACTGTTTTAACGCCCAACGCTTCCAGCAATGCCGGTATAAATATCCCGCCGGTCGAGTTCACACAATCAATTACCACGCTGAAGTTAGCTTTGGT
Organism: Mucilaginibacter sp.; assembly: GCA_043739405.1. Lineage (GTDB taxonomy): Bacteria > Bacteroidota > Bacteroidia > Sphingobacteriales > Sphingobacteriaceae > Mucilaginibacter. The sequence goes on from JAYUEE010000027.1 coordinate 74,476, forward strand.
TATCGCTGCAACATCAACCAAAGGCAAAGCCAACACCTGGTCGATATGTTTTTTTAAGTAGCTGTTATCAATAATTACTTTACCTAAATCGTTTACATCAGCATATTTAAATTCGCTGCTTTCCGCGATCCGTAACACCTCGTTACCTTCGGCATCATTAATAAACTCACCGTTTTGGTTCAGTAATTTCAGGGCGTTCCATTGTTTGGGATTATGGCTTGCTGTCAAAATAATACCGCCCGCGGCCTGTTCGCAAGGAACTGCAACTTCAACCGTTGGCGTTGTAGAAAGTCCCAAATCGATCACATCAATTCCCAATCCCTGCAAAGTGCCTATCACGAGGTTATTCACCATAGTGCCGGATATGCGCGCATCGCGACCAACAACGATCTTCTTTTTACCAGACTGTTTTACCGCCCAGGTGCCGTATGCCGAAGTAAATTTGACGATATCCAATGGCGTTAAGCCATCGCCCGCTGCACCTCCTATAGTGCCACGTATGCCGGAAATTGATTTGATTAATGTCAAAGCGTAAATGTATTTGCCTGCAAAATTAAAAATATTTGGGCTATACCCGTACAAAATCGGCCAAGTTGATATTTTCTTTGTGCTCCTCTGTGTAAATCTCTGTGCCTTCTTTGTGGTTAATTTTACCACGGAGAGCACAAAGAAGGGCACAAAGTTCACAGAGAGCAAAAACTATATTGAGTTTGATTCTATAAACAACTTATTTACTTACACATAATAAACATAACGAGGTTACCTATACCAAGCTTATGCGATAAATAACTATTTTTGAAAGCTATGATTGACCACCTGGTACAGTTCGACCGGCATTTATTCTACTTCATCAATCATGATATGGCCAATGGTTTTTTTGATTGGCTGATGCCGATTCTGCGTAACGCAAAATCATGGATACCCTTATATATCATCATTATTGGATTTTGCCTGTGGAAGTACAAAAAACAAGGGGCAGTATTAATTATACTCCTGGCTTTGAGCGCGGGTGTTGCCGACTTTACCACGGGCGAGATCGTTAAATTCCAGGTAAAACGGCTGAGGCCCTGCAACGATACTACGCTTTCGCCGCCGGCTATTTTGCGGGTAAGTAATTGCGGAACAGGTTATAGTTTCCCATCTACCCACGCATCGGACCATTTTGCGATGGCGGCTTTCCTGATCATGGCATTCCGGCGTAAATGGCGCTGGATATGGTTTTGGGCCATATTATGGGCCGGGTCTATCTCTTTTGCGCAGGTATACGTAGGCGTGCATTTTCCAATTGACGTGTTTGTCGGTGCTTTGTTTGGCTTTTTTGTTGGCTGGTTGATGTCATTCTTATTTAAAAAACTTCAACCTAATTTCTGATGCAGCTCTGGAAGGTTCTCTTATTATTTATGGGCGCTTTTACCGGCGGTATGTCGGTATTTTTATTCAGGGGCGATAATCATAAAACGCTGAAGCTGATATTGTCATTCAGCGGGGCATTCCTGTTTGGCATTACGGTTCTGCATTTAATACCCGATGCCTATCACGGTAACGATAATTATGTAGGTGTGTTTATCCTCATCGGCTTCCTTTTCCAGATCGTGCTGGAACAATTTTCGGAGGGCATCGAACATGGCCATATGCACAAACCCAGCCACGAGCATATTGCCTTCCCGTTAGGTATCCTGGTTAGTTTATGTATTCATGCTTTTTTAGAAGGTATGCCCTTAGCAGAAGGCAATCAAAACCAATTGGTGTACGGGATTGCCCTGCACCATGTGCCCGCAGCATTCGCATTGGCTACGGTATTAATGGCTAATGGGCAAACTAAAGGCAAAACGATATTTTTTGTGGTACTTTTCGCGATCATGGCGCCCCTGGGCTACTTTTTTAGCGATGAGCTCAGCGCGGGCGGAATTGGCAACCTGCAGAAATATTACGGCCGCATCATGGGCATTGTTATAGGGATATTCCTGCATATCTCCACCACCATCCTGTTCGAATCAAGTACCGATCACAAGTTTAACCTGCGTAAAATGGTGGCTGTACTCTTAGGTGTGGGGATTGCGTTGGTGGGATTTGTGAGTGAATTGTAGCTTAAAGTTGACTGGTTGACTGAGTTAAGTGGTTGATTAGGTTTGAAGGTCTTTTAACTTAATCCAACCAATCAACCTAATCTAACTTAATCAACTATCCTCTCAACTTATCAAGCAGTTCGCTCAATTTCACTGCATCTTCTTCGGACAGGTTGTTTTTAAGAACCTCTTTGGTTTTGAATTCATTATCCATGATACCCAACACTTCAAGCCCCTTGTCGCTGATGCGGATATCTACTGCGCGACGGTCCTTACTATTGGTGCAGCGTGACACCAACCCCTTTTGAACCAGGCGATCGACTATGCGTGAAGCATCGGACATCTTATCGATCATCCGCTCCTTGATCAGGTTTACGGTGGCAGGATTTGGGTATTGCCCACGCAGGATACGCAGGACATTAAACTGTTGGTTTGTCAATTTATGCTTTTCGAACTTGCATTTGAATGTGTTGTTCAGCCAGCCATAAGTATAAGAAATATTGATAACCGCCTTATGGTAGCTATCCTCAAAGTTTGTACTTTGGATTTCCTCTTCAATGCGCATAATGCAAAGATGCTGATTTATTTTTTAAGTTGCTTAGTCTCTTTGGGTTTACCATAATCCCAGGGGCAATGCAGGCATTTATTTTGACAGCAAAGTCCACGTTTCAGATGGTACTCTTTGGTAAATACAAAAAGGCCATCCTCATTTATGTAATAATCTACTCCTTCAACAAGCATCATTAATTAAGCAATTTCACAAATATACTGTCGCCAAAATGTTTTTTGATGGGGTTGCCGTCGCCATGCAGGGTCCAAACCTCGGTGGGTTGGGTGCGTTCGATGGTTTGCAGGATATCATTCCAGTCGGCATGGTCGGAGATGTACAGGGTATCGTTCTGGTTAACCTGCAAATTTTTCCAGCCGGAAGCAAAAAGGCGCTTCACCCCTGTCGCCCGAAAATAGCTGTCAAAAGTAAAAGGCGGAACGATATACACGTACTCATTTTGACTCTTCATCAGTTTACGGCCATATAACTGGTGCTTACCAATGTCAATTCCCATTTTTTGATAAATGGCATTCAGCGGCATAATGCTATGATGTACCAGGATAGTTTTCTGCGGCGCGTAATCGTTTATCATTCGTATCAAACGCTGACTTTTACCCAAACCATAAGCGCCAAGCAGAATATTGATCTTCATATCATTCAGCTTTTGTATTTCGGCAACCGGGTTAGGGTGAATAATAGCAGGGTTGGCAAAGGTACTTTCGGTTATCAATACGTCCGTTTTAACCCATTCAATAGGCTCGCAGGTGCTGTCGGGCTGTAATTTATAATCACCGGTGTACAGGTATTTTATATCCTGGTATTCCATTAATATTTGCGCAGAGCCCAGCATGTGGCCCGCCGGGATAAATGTAATTTGCACTCCCCCGAGTTCAAAAGGCTTATCATAAGCGCCAATATTAAAAACCTTGCCCGCATTTTTTCCATAGCGCAGTTTCATAAATGCGGCTGTTGCTTCGGTGCAATAAATTTCATTATTACCCGGCACCGCATGGTCGGCGTGAGCGTGGGAAATTACGGCGGTAGTTACGGGTTGCTTCGGGTCGATATAAAAATTACCGTATTTGCAGTAAAGGCCGGTGGTGTCTATGTATAGGAAATCGTCTAATATCATCGGCTTTGTCATTGTGCACTAGTCATTTGTCATTGAATATTTAAAATGCCTAATGACCATTGACTAATGACACGAATTGCTCGTGCAAGGCCAAAACCTGCGGAATAACCAACTCCGTATCATCGTTACGGATAACAAAATCGGCTAGTCCTATTTTCTTTTCTTCTGCGAATTGCTTCTCGTTGCGGGCCATAATTTCATCACGAGTTAGGCTATCGCGTTTCATCACCCTTTCGATCCGAAGCTCCAACGGGGCAGTAACCATAATGGTTTTATCACACATTTTGTATGAATCGCTTTCGAACAGCAAAGCAGCCTCCTTCATCACATAAGGCGCGTCTTTAGTTTGTGCCACCCAGCTATCAAATGCCCTGAACACAGCAGGGTGTACCAGCGCATTTAGCTTAGCCAATTCTTTTTCATCCTTAAATACAATACCAGCAATATGTTTACGGTTCAAAGTACCGTCCTCAAAATAAGAGGCCACACCAAAGGCAGATTTGATACCCGCAATTAATACAGGGTCGGCAGTCATTACGTTTTTGGCGGCATCGTCGGCATAAAAAACGGGGATACCCAATATCTCAAATATCTTGCTTACAGTGGTTTTACCCCCGCCGATGTTACCTGTGATACCTACTTTAAGCATTACTTACGGATAATAAAATCAACATTTTGCGGCTCTATCTTCACTATCTTACAATACGCCGGGAAACGCGCCAGTTTTACCGGCAACGTACTGTAATTTCCGTTGCGCCAAAGGTCGAGGTCTGCGGAAGCTTCAAAAAAATCCTCATCCATCTCCGGGTATTTGTTTAGTGAAGTGGTAAAGGTGATCTTAACCTTTTGCGGGAATATCTTCACATTGTAGAAACCGTGATTGTTGACCAGTTTAACCGGCACCTGTATCGTTTTCTCTGTGAACTCGTCAACGGGTACTTTTACCTGTATCGATTTGGGATAAATACTTAAATTCCCTTCTTTCACGGGCTGCATAGCCACACTCGTCTTCACCGTTTGACTAACGCTATCCAATATCAGTGAGTCGGTATTCCACGATTTTATTTTATCAATTAAGTTTTCCGGTCCGCTCAGGGTTACGTACGATGGATTCAAGGTGATATTATTCGACTGTGCAAACTGGTGCTGGTATTTAATGTCGGTGACCAAGTTAACGGGTACCCTTTTTGTCGCCCTATCCGAAAAATCAAAATAAAGCGTATCCGGGCTAAACGAGACTATCTGCTGGTCAAATTCCTTTTCATCGTTCAGTTGTTTTAACTGGGAACTCAACACCACGTAATCTTTGCTTTCCAGCGTATGCAGGTCGACATTAATAACTTTAGTCGGAGTATTCATTTTCTGAAAAAGCATCTGCCAGCCGGTGCCTTGCAGTATGGTGACCACGGTATCAGACTGCAACGAATGAAATGCACGCTTCTGGGGGGCGTTTTTATAGTTGAGCACTATCTTCACCCCGAATTTGACCGATCCCGTCAGGTTAGTAAATAACCATGCCAAAGCTGCCAGTACAAGGCAGGTAAAAAACGCCGACAGGCGTCTTCTTTCAGTGGCCGATAATTTTACTAAAGCCATTTTTAAAGCTAAAAGCGGAAAGCACAAAGGTAAAAGCTAAATGATATATTTTCGCTTTCTGCTTTGCGCTCTCCGCTGTGTATATACTTTCCGTATTAAGCCTTTGCTTTGGCGTCTGCCTTAGCTTCCACCTTTTCCACTTTTGCAGGCGGAGGAGTATTTAATGCTTTGGAAGCCTCAAGGGAAATGGCCGACTTTTCGTGGCGTATTTTGCCACCGCCTTCTGTTTCAATTAAAAAGGTAGAATCGCCTACTTCGGCAATTTTGCCGTGAATACCGGCATTCGTAATCACTTTATCGCCCTTTTTAAGCTCAGTTACGTATTTTTTCTGGTCCTTTTGTTTCTTAACCTGCGGACGGATCATAAAGAAATAAAACACCACAATGATCAATACCATTGGGAGAAACATTCCAAATCCACCGCCTGCATCCGGCGCCGCTGCTGCTAATAAAATAGTTGCTATCATTTTTATATATTAATTTGCTAAAGTCACTTCGCCAATCAGGTGCACCATATTTTGGGCAGGCTTGGTATTGGCGGTAATTGTAATCATTTTATCCTGTAAACCCATTTTTGCTGCACTGTTAAAGGTAACTTTTATACCTGCGCTTTCGCCTGGTTTAACGGGGGTATGTGGCCAAACCGGCGTTGTACACCCGCATGATGCCCTGGCATCAGAGATAATCAGCGGCGAATTACCGGTATTGGTAAATTTAAATTCGTAGGTTATCTTGTCGCCGGCTTTTATTTTGCCGAAGTCATGCGTTTCTTTCTCAAACTTCATTACCGGGCCGTCGCCTGCATTAGCAGTTGTTCCTGTGGCGTCACTGGTTTGACTTGAATTATTGTTGCAGGCCACCATCAGCATGCTTGCTGCCATAAGCCCTAAAAACAGTTTTTTCATTGGAATACTATTCTTTTAAAATTGTTTAATATTCAGGTTCAATATTTATTCTTCAATCAGGCCTCTTCCTACTTTTTTGATCGTCTTATCGGCCTTTAATTCGTATAAAATCTTGTCCAAGATACCGTTTATAAATGAATTACTCTTGGGAGTGCTAAACTCCTTCGAAATTTCGAGGTACTCATTGATGGTAACTTTAACAGGAATCGATGTAAAATTAATAAATTCTGCGATAGCCATCTTCATCAACAAAGTATCCATCATGGCAATACGCTCAGGCTCCCAGTTTTGCGTCTTTTTACTGATCATTTCTTGGTATTTAGCATCATGCCTGATGCTTTGCTGAAACAATTCGATAATGAATTCGCGGTCCTCTTCCCAATTGCCGGTAACCTCGGCTAATTTATTTAATTTGGGGTTATCATTTGAAAAATTCTTGAAGGTTTTAGCTATAAGCGCCTGCAGCACATCCCTGTCAACAGGCCAGAAAAGGAATTTATCCTCAAAAACCTGTTCAGCAAGCATCGATTTAAGGATCACTTTTTTGAAAATAAACTTGATGATATCTTTATCGCTGTGGAGCGTATCGTCCGCCTTGTCGAGGTAAGCAATATATTCCGGGGCACTTTTGAGTATGATAAACAGCGACTTTGCCAGTTCAGGCTCAAAACTCCAGGAAATCTTATATTTTTTTACGGCGGCTAAATACTCGTCGTTTTTATTTAAGGACAGGATGAACCTATTTTGCAGTATCTTGAGTTTAGGCACAAGGTCGTCCGCTGTCGGCAAATGCTTGTGAGCCCTTTCTTCAGCATCAATCGCAGCATACTGCACAACTTCTGATATCAACGAAAGCATCCAGATGTACATTTCGTACACCTTTTCGACGCTTTGCAGCAGGTTTTTCTCGTGCTGCTTGATCTCCTTGTTATCCGATTGATGATAGGCGTATAACGCCTGTAATACTTTTACGCGTAAGTGTCTTCTGTTTAACATGGTATAAAGAACGGTTTAGCCCGCTTGTGAGCGGACTGTTTTCAATTTAATAGGTTGATTTTACTTTTTTAATATCGGCTATACGTTTTTCTGCAATTTTATTAGCTGCTTCAATGGTCGAAATATTTTCGGCCTTCGAAAGTCTTAGTACATTCCTTGTGGCTTCATAAATATTCTCGGTAAGCTGCAAGGTGCGTTTTTTACTGAAACCCATCAGCTCCGAATAACAATTGATAACACCGCCTGCGTTAATTACATAGTCGGGGGCGAATAATATCCCTTTTTCAAGCAGCATTCTCCCCTGCTCATATTCATTATCCAGCTGGTTATTTGCGGAACCGGCAATGATAGAATACTTTAACTTGCTAATTGTTTGCTCGTTTATAGTTGCGCCCAAGGCACATGGCGAATAAATATCCGCTTCGATATCAAAAATAGTATTATTTGACACCGCCTGTGCGCCATATTTCTTGGCAACCTGCACAATACGCTCCTCATTAATATCGGTTACATACACCATTGCGTTCTCATCGCGCAACAAACGCACCAGGTTCTCGCCAACATGGCCCACGCCCTGTACAACTACCGATTTACCTGCCAGGTTATCATTACCATACAACTCTTTTACAGAGGCTTTAATACCCATAAAAACGCCAAGTGCGGTGATTGGCGAAGGGTCGCCGCTGCCGCCGATAGATTCGGGGACCCCCATTACATGCTGGGTTTCCATGCGGATATATTCCATATCCTTAGGATTGGTGCCCACGTCTTCGGCCGTAATAAATTCGCCGTTGAGGTTTTTGATGAACCGCCCGAATTTCCGCAATAAAGCTTCTGATTTATCCTTACGCGAATCGCCAATGATAACTGCCTTACCGCCGCCCAGGTTAAGCCCTGCGATGGCTGCTTTATATGTCATGCTTTTAGAAAGGCGCAAAACATCATTCAGCGCATCAGCTTCGGTTTTATAGGCCCACATACGTGTACCGCCCAATGCAGGGCCCAAAGTGGTATCGTGAATTGCGATGATAGCCTTAAGGCCGGTGTCGGGATCGCTGCAAAAAACTATTTTTTGATGGCCGTAGGCATTCATCTGTTCAAATAGTGATTCGCTTGTGTTTTCGGCCGACATTATATAGGGTAAATGCGTCTGTTGAGGACACCGACAAAAGTATAGGTTTTTTTGATTGTCACAAACTTAATTACTTATTAGTTCATCGCAATTGCTTAAAAACAAAAAACCGGAATCTATATGAAACCGGTCCTTTTAAGGTTTAGGGGTATATTTTAAATTTCTTTATTTATCAAAGGGATACTACAACATTGGTACCGAGTATAGCGCCGTTTCCCACATCACTTGCCAAAGCCCGTGCTACGCCGGTTACCGTAACGCCGCTCATAGTAATATTATTGGTGGTGAGGCCCGATTTAACATTGTATATAGCTATCACACAGGTCTTAAAGTTGGATATAGTGCCGCCGGTTATGGTGAGGTTACCCGGACAAGTATCCAGCATTACCGCTTCGGTAGCCACGCTATTCCCGTTAAATATGGTACCGGATATTTTTACATTACTGGTAGCCTGCAGGTTAATGGCCATAGCGCCTTTGGCGGCATTTAAGGTGCAACCTGTTATGGTTACGTTTTTGGTATTCTTGTAAGCATGGATACACTCTGTTACCGTACCAGATACCGCCTCATTAGTGATGGTAATGCCATTGCAGCCGTAATCTCCATCCAGCAGTTCACCAACGTTGCGGGTGCTAGTGATAATATTATTTTGAGAAACTGAGGTATTGCAATCGGCAAATTCTATGGCCTCCTCGGTGCTGCCGCTTAATTTATTGCCGCTCACGGTTATGTTTGAGCACCTCACCGAACTACAGCCGATCGACCCGGCAGAAAATGTATTATTACTGATGGTGCTGTTTAGCATATTACGAACCTCTAAACACTCGGCACTCATACTGGCGGGCAGCGCAGGCATTTTAAACGTATTCCCGCTAATGGTCCAATTGGATGTGGTGATATTCGATATGGCTGTACTGCCCCTGATGGCTACTGCCGATTCCACTATTTTAGCGGCGGGTATCATGCTGCGGTCAATAATATTATTGCTAAATGTGCCACCCGATGTGATGGCGGTCTCGGCATCAAAATAAAAGCCAATATAACCAGTATTTGCTATGGAACAATTGGTTACCGACGTGTTATTGTATGGGCCGGCCAATATTCCGAAAGAAGGAAATGAGGATATACTAACGTGCGATACTGAACAATTATTAGCCTGCGTCTGTATCCCAAGGGCTCCATTCACGTCACCTGGGGTGCTATTGCTCCAGGTACCTGTCAAATTTCCGTTAGAAATGCTTGCGCCCGGTGCCGTCAATGTAATAGCCGCGGCCCATTTATTGGTATTGGTCATATTAATAGACGCCCCGTTCAAATTAAGCGAATGCGGAACCCAAAGCCCGGTAATATTATAAGTCTTTCCTGCGGTTAAGGTAACATCGCCTGCATTTATTAACTGCTGGAGCGTTTTTGTATCGTCGCCAGTTGATGACGGTGGAGTAGTTTTTACAACAGGCGGGGTTGTGGTCGTCGCTGGTTTGGTTGTAGTCGTTGGGGTTGTAGTAGTAGCTGGTTTGGTTATAGTCGTCGGGGTTGTAGTAGTCGCTGGTTTAGTAGCTGTGGGGGCGGTTGTCGCGCCGGTAGCAGTGCCCGTAGCTGGCTTAGTAGTTGTTGTCGTTGGTGGCGTAGTTACTGTACCTGTCGCTGGTGCCGTAGTACCTGTAACCGGAGTCGTAGTAGTTCCGGGTGTGCTGGCTGCTGGTGTTGTAGTCGTGGTACCTGTAACTGGCGTCGTAGTTCCGGGTGTGCCCGTATTGGTGGTTAACGTCGTATCCGGATGTGTTGCTGTTGCTTTTACAGGGACAACGTCCGGAACCACGCTATCTTTCTTGCATGAAAACAATAGAATTAAGCAAAGAAACCCAAAAAGCGCTGTAATCCTCATCATCATTATCGTTTAAACCAATCGGTAGATTGAGTCCTTATACCGCGAAACGCGACAAAACGTTACGATAATAATTGTATTTTTTACATAATAATTAATACGCCTTAACTTGGACTTTATTTAATAGACTATTGTTCAGCAGTCTTCAGGATTCACCTAAATGATATTTAATTACTGACATATCTAACCCGGAAAGTATCTGACATCTGCGTGTAAAACAAATGGGGGGCATATTTCCACCCATATACTTTGGCACTAAAAATCTTACTTTTGTTTGCAAAGCATGAAGAGCCTCGCATACCTTAATAAATTTCTTTACAAATACCGCTGGCGGCTAATACCGGGCATCCTGTTTGTTGTTATATCTAACATTCTCCAGGCGACGACTGGTTTGGTTGTTCGCAACGCTGTTAACATGGTAACGGAAAATATATCGTTGTACCATTTATTTTCCGGGTTCAATGGTCAAACGTCTATTTATCGTTTATTTGGCTATATCACCCTGCTGTTCGGTTTTATAATATTAGCGCTATACCTTCTTAGAGGTATAGCGCTGTTTTTGATGCGCCAAACTATCATCCTGATGTCGCGTCATATTGAATACGACCAGAAAAACGAGATATATAATCATTATCAAAAACTTTCGCTGGCATTTTATCGCCGCCATAATACCGGCGACCTAATGAATCGTGCAACTGAGGATGTTAGCCGTGTACGCATGTACCTGGGGCCCGGCATCATGTACACCATCAACACGATTACACTTTTCGTTATCATAATTGGTTTTATGCTTAGCGTCAGTTTACGATTGACCATATTTTCAATATTGCCCTTACCTCTTCTTGCCCTTATTATTTTTTATGTCCATAATATCATCAATTTTCGTAGCGAGAAGATACAGCAGCGGCTATCGGCGCTGTCAAGTTTTGTGCAGGAAAACTTCTCGGGCATAAGGGTTATTAAATCGTATGTAAGGGAAGATTCCGTTCGCGATAGTTTTATCAGTGAAAGCGAACAATATAAGACACATTCCATGTCGCTGGTAAAAGTGCAGGCGATGTTTTATCCTATCATGCTTTTGTTGATCGGCCTCAGCAACGTGATCGTGATTTATATCGGCGGTGTCGAAGTGATGAGGGGTAATATAAGCGCCGGTAATATTGCGGAGTTTATAGTCTATCTTAATATGCTCACCTTCCCGGTCATGGCTCTTGGATGGGTTACTTCATTGATACAACGCGCTGCCGCGTCGCAAAAAAGGATAAACGAGTTTTTACATGAACAGCCCGAAATTGTATCGCCAAATGCACCGGCGCACCATGTACAAGGTCGGATAAACTTTGAAAATGTCTCTTTTGTTTATCCCGAAACGGGTATACAAGCGCTAAAAAATGTAACGTTTACTGCCGAACCGGGCCAGATGATAGCCATTATAGGGCGCACAGGCTCGGGAAAGTCAACCATCGCCAACCTCATTATGCGGATGTATGATTGCACGGGAGGCGAAATTGCCATAGATGGTGTTTCGTTACAACAATTGAACCTGGATAATTATCGTTCGCAGGTAGGTTTTGTACCGCAGGAGGTTTTCCTGTTTTCGGATACCATCGCTAATAATATAGCCTTTAGTGCCGATGTATTAGATATGCCAAAAATTGAACAGGCTGCCAAAGATGCCGCCGTATACAACAATATCATGGAATTGGAAAAAGGATTTACGACGTTAATTGGTGAGCGTGGCGTTACCCTTTCGGGCGGGCAGAAGCAAAGGGTATCTATTGCAAGGGCCATGATCAAACATCCGCAGGTATTGATCTTTGACGATTGCTTATCGGCAGTAGATACCCGCACCGAAGAGGAAATACTGAGTAACCTCGGCAATATAATGAAGGGCAAAACCAGCATCATTATTGCCCACCGTATATCGACCATAAAGAATGCCGACAAAATTTTAGTGATGGACAGGGGCGAAATTGTGGAGCATGGCACCCATGATGAGCTGATGGAGCGGCGGCAGGTTTATTTTGAGTTATACGAAAAACAACTTCTTGAAGAGGAAGAAAACGCCTGAATTTTAACTAATACATTAAAAATATAGCCTAATGTTTGAAAAAAAGACAACAATATTGTTTTTAATACTTGTACTTTGAAAATTTATTTATATTTATGCCAATCAAAAACTAATTACAATTATTTAATATGAGTGATTTTGAAAACAGAGAGCGTGAAGAGGTTTTCTCTAAAAAGGTGAGGGCTGGGAAGCGGACTTATTTTTTTGATGTTAAGGCAACACGATCAAACGACTACTATATTACCATAACCGAAAGCAAAAAAAGGCTTGAGGACGGGGTATTTATAAAGCACAAAATATTCCTGTACAAGGAAGATTTTGAAAAATTTGCCGAAGGTTTGAAGGATACCGTAGAGTATATCAAAGCCAACCAGGAAGTAACTGAAAAACGCTATGAATACAGCGAAGCGCCTGAAGTAGCCAAAACTGCCGACGACGATTTTTCTTTCGAAATTTAATATTAAAAGTAAAAAACTGATATAACAAAAACCCCGCTTTTGGCGGGGTTTTTTGTTTTTATAAATATCTTACACCTCCCGGTGACATTATTAATGTGCCACTAAACCCACTATAATGGCAAAAAAGAATATTAGAATAACAAGACCAAGTACAATTATTGTAACAATACCCCAAAGCTTAAAAAATGATTTAAGGTTTTCTGTTGCCTGAGTTATATGAAAGGAATCACTAAAAACTACTCCTTTTTTAATTTTGTCAGCAAAACGATATAAATAAAAAGGAAAGAAGAAATACAACACATCAAGCAGAATATATATTACGCTCACAAAACCGAATGCTGTCTGGGGCATATTGCCATAAGCAGGCTGAATCCTCGACATAAAAGAAAAGAATGTGCCGATGAAAATTGCAACAACTAAAATAAAGCCGCAATAAACAAACCCTATCACACTTAAAAAAGACGCCCATTTTCCGGTTTCTCGTAAATAGGTCAGGGCCTCGGGGGATAATACAATTCCTTCAGGTTGTGGAATTGGGGCTGGCATTGGTGTCGGAGCTGGTGTCGGTACAGGTTGCGGCGTTGGTTCCGGCATTGGTGGTAATTCAGGTTCGTTTGTTTCCATTATTTTAAGATTTAAGTTTTCCTTAAAAATATCACTCTTAAAATTGAAAACAAAATTTTTATCCCAGGCTGCTTTATTTTAGTGGTGCACGCCCGCAGGATGCATGACCGAATGCATAATGAGCAAGGCGACAGTGAAATAGATGATAAGGCCCGTTACATCGACCAAAGTGGCCACGAACGGCGCCGACGACGTAGCAGGGTCAAAGCCAAGCTTTTTCAGAACGATTGGCAGCATTGAGCCGGCGAGCGACCCCCACAGCACGATACCGATCAACGCAACCCCGACAGTCAAAGCGATCAGCATCCAATGAGGGCCGTAAATATCACTGAATTGCGCCCAGATAATTATCCTAAGGAAACCAATCGCACCGAGAATTAAACCAAGCATTATCCCTGATAATATCTCGCGTCGCATAACCCGCCACCAGTCGACAAGTTTCACTTCACCCAATGCCATGGCTTGTATAATAAGCGTGGACGCCTGCGAACCGCTATTACCACCGCTTGACATAACCAGCGGTATAAAAAAAGTCAGCGGGATTATTATTGCTATAACGTCGTTGAAATGCTGCATGGCGGTTGAAGTCAGCATCTCGCTCAGGAACAGGATAATGAGCCACCCCACGCGCTTTCGCACAAGCCTGAACAGGTTAATATCCAAATACGGTTCGTCCAATGCTTCGGTACCACCTATCTTTTGTATGTCTTCGGTGTATTCTTCGTTAGCTATCCACAGGATGTCGTCGACGGTAACAATACCCAGCAAAATATCTGCGTCATCGGTAACCGGCAGGGCCACCCGGTTGTTCATCCTGAATACGTTAATGGCTTCCTCCTGCGGGTCGTTCACATTTAAAGCTATCAGGCGGCCGTCCATCAGTGCGCTTATCTTGGTATCGGGGTCGGCAAGCAGTACTTCGCGTATCCTGATGTCATCCAGCAGTGCGCCATTGGTATCAACCACGTAGAGCACGTCGATGGTTTCTGAATCTTTGCCGTATTTACGGATGTGAGCAAAAGTGCGTTCCACATCCCAGGTTTTTTTCACCGTAATATAGTCAGGGGTCATCAGTCGGCCCACGCTGTCTTCCTTGTAACCAAGTAATTGTAAGGCTTCCTTTCGGTCGTCGGCAGGGAGCTGTTGAATAAGCACCTTCACCGTATCGCCATGCATCTCGCTGAAAAGCGACGTACGGTCATCCGGGGGCAAGCCCTTAACCAGTTCTGCCACTTTAGCGCCCGAAACTTTTTTTAATATCCTTTCCTGGGTAGGAAAATCAAGTATCCTGAAAACATTTACCGCCCGGTTAATGGAGAGCAACTCGATAAATAAGGGGCCTTGTTCGGGGAATTCACCTATCAGCACTTCTACATCTGATATATTCAGGTTGTTGAGGTATTCCTGCAGTTCTGTAGGATCATTCTGCTCCAGCAGCAATTCTATCTGTTCAACCATTTCTTCCATAAAAAGGCCCTCTTTTGTTTACATCTTGACTAATCGGTTTGCTATGCGAAAAACGCTCGCCAAAAGTCGTTTTTTTTTTCAAAATACAAGGCAGGTTTTTTCTTTTATCTTTGCGGCTTTTAAAGTGAGTGGTTGACTAAGTTGAATAGGTTGATTGAGTTGGTTAATGCCGATTCGATATCCATGGTTTAACTTAATCAACCACTCAACTAAATCAACATAATCAACTAATAATGGGACTACAATGTGGGATAGTAGGTTTGCCGAATGTGGGTAAATCGACACTTTTTAATTGCTTATCAAATGCCAAGGCGCAGGCGGCTAATTTTCCGTTCTGTACCATCGAGCCTAATGTGGGTGTGATAACCGTGCCTGATGAGCGCTTAACAAAACTGGTGGAGATAGTAGAGCCCAAAAATACGGTGCCAAATGTTATCGAGATAGTAGATATAGCCGGACTAGTAAAAGGCGCCAGCAAAGGCGAAGGTTTGGGCAACCAGTTTTTGGCCAATATACGCTCGACCAATGCCATTATTCACGTATTGCGTTGTTTTGATAACGATAATGTGATACACGTGGATGGTTCGGTGGACCCGATACGCGATAAGGAGATCATTGATACCGAACTGCAATTGAAGGACCTGGATTCGATAGAAAAGAAGATCAGTAAGATCGAGAAAATGGCCAAAACAGGCGGTGACAAGGAAGCCAAAAAAGCTTTTGATGTACTGACTATTTACCGGAACCATTTGCTTGCCGGGAAATCGGCACGTACGGCGCCTGTTGCCGAAGAGGACCAGGAACATATAGCCGATATATGGCTACTAACCGCCAAACCGGTTCTTTATGTTTGCAATGTGGACGAAGCTTCCGTAAATACCGGTAATGCTTATGTAGACAAGGTAAAGGCATCCGTAAAGGAAGAAAATGCAGAAGTGCTGATCATTTCGGCACAGATAGAATCGGAAATTGCCCAGTTGGAGACTTACGAAGAGCGCCAGATGTTTTTGGATGATTTGGGATTAACTGAATCAGGCGTAAACAAACTGATCAAAGCGGCTTACAAACTACTCAACCTGGCTACTTATTTCACTGCCGGGGTACAGGAAGTGCGCGCATGGACCATCACCAAAGGTTTTACCGCCCCGCAGGCGGCAGGTGTGATACATACCGATTTTGAAAAAGGCTTTATCCGTGCCGAAGTTATTAAATACGAAGATTTTGTAAAATATAACGGCTCCGAAGCCGCTATTAAAGAAGCCGGAAAACTGGCCATCGAAGGTAAAACCTATATTGTGCAGGACGGCGATATCATGCACTTCAGGTTTAACGTGTAGACAGCATTTATAAGAGCCATTTAATAAAGAAGCCGCGCCGTTAATTCGGTGCGGCTTCTTTGATTTTGCAAAAGTCTTATTACTTAGCCGGAATGATATCTATAATAACCGTCCTGTTATAAAAACGTTCTTCGGGAAGATTATTTTCAAACGGTGCATGGCTGGGGTCTTCGCCAAAACCAAAGGTTTCAAATTTAACATCAGTTCTGCCCGATTTAGCCAAGGCACGTTCGATGATCTTTTGTGTTTGCTGCGCCCTGTCGACGGACAATTTTTGATTGTAGTCGCCATCGCCGATTATATCTGTGTGACCATGAATTATAACGGTGGACCCAATTGCTATTAAAGGTGATACAATATCGGTTAGGAACTTTTCATAGGAAGCTATCGTTTTTGCCCTGTCAAAATCAAAGACAATACTGTAACGCAATCCTTTTGAAACCGCATCATCCTGGCGCACCAGATGCACAGTACTTTCTTTCCTTACAGTTGTTCCGTTTGTCCGCTCACCAACCATAACTATTTTATAGTCTCCGCTGGGGCTATCACCCAAAATGGTTTTGCCAGGAACACTTTCCTTATCGCTGGTAAAAGGCCCATAATGCTGAACAGTTCCTTTTGAATCTGTAACTTCTATCGACCATGATTTAAGCAGTTCCTTGGCTGAATCGACACTAAAAATAACGTGACTATCAAGCGGGTCCAGTTGTGTGGCATTATATTGCACAGGCTTCATCATGCCACCACCGACTTCCAAAAGCAATTCGGGCGATGAGCTTTCAATATCAACCCTACGGTCCTCCGCGCGAAGAAGCTCAAGGTTTTTTGTACCACCCCGTTGTTCGGATGGAGGTTGCGGTTTATTGCGTCCACGGGTTGTAATCCTCGAACTGCTAATTCCAAAATCAACTACGAGATATTGTTTTACTGATTCAGCAAGCGCTTTGCCATCTTCGGGGCCTTTTGCTGAAGAGCCGTCCAGGGATATGGTAGCACCTGGGTTAGACCGCATGCGATCACCCAAAACATTCAACACATTATGATACATACTTAATTGCCCTGCCGAGCGGCCGGTCATGCTTGTCGATTGCTCTTTCTGTAAACCATCTTGTTTGAAACCGGATGCCTGTTCTTTTGTAAGCAATACATAACGAGACGGGATTTCAGTTGAGCCTTCATCAAAGAACACCGAATTGAGCAAAGGTAAAGTTTCGCTTACCTCGCGCTTTAATGGTACCGCCTTAGGGGCGCGAACTGAAAAAGTGACTTCCGGTACCGGGATAGCAATTATGACGTCGGCTTTTGCAACAGTTTTGGCCGGTGCATGACGTTTTCCGAATTTAAGCGCCACCCCTGCCCTTACCGTTGAAATAGATAAACTCTCGATGGTTCGCGGCTCCTGCCCGAAATAAGGGTGATAAGACACGAATGGCGAAAGACTAACCGCAGTAGCGCTGGTGGCCGAAGAAACAGGAATATCATACCCTGCTCCAATTTGGCCGGATATAATAGTGTTGTGCATCGCGCTCAATTCGCCATTTGAATTTGGCTGTCTTAGCTGCGTGTATTCGTATTCTTTCTGTAAACCAAAAGCCAAACGTGGTCCGGCAAAAAAGTATAAATTGGACGAGTTAAAGCCCAAACGCACACTGGGTTCAACCGAAACATAGCTTACATTGGTTTTTAATGTAGCGGGGCAATCACACGCGGCAACCACATCGTCTAATTTAGCCCCGCGGCCGTCATATCCCACGTTCAGCATCAATCCAAATATCCGCCCGGGGCGATATTCAACCAGCACGGACCCGAAAGGGCGCACGCCGTTGCCTTTGTGAAAAGCAGATGGCACGATAAATGAATTATCAAGCCTTTGGGTTGTGCCATCATAGAAATTAAAATTCGCCGCGGCTGACACACCATACCACCAGGTTGGCTGCGTGGTTTGCGCCTTAACAGTAGTGCAGGCTAAAAGCAACATTAGCGAACAGGCGATATATTTTTGAATTATTTTATTTGTAGGTAACATTTGATATCTTCTTTTAAATGAATCGTTTTTTTTATCCGGCTTTGGTAAAATCCCCCTAAGGAGACTTACCTGGCCATTAATTTGATTTTATCAGTTAGGGCTGAACTACCGTACTGGCGTTTAATGTAACTGCTGTTTGTGCCAATAACTTACCGGTAACTTTAGCGCCGGTATTTAGGGAGATGAGCGTTTTACTCAGGATATTCCCGCTGAAGTCAACGTTCGATCCTAAGGTCGCCTGCCCTGTTACAACCCAGAAGATATTTTTAGCTTGTGCGCCGCCTTGTAGCGTAACGATTGCGCTGTTATTCACGGTTAGGTTCTGTGCTATCTGGAAAACCCAGGTATCATTAGGGCCGCCGTTAAGGGTTACCCCTGCGTTTGATATTAAAACGCCGGTGCTCCATTTGTACAAACCCGGAGGTAATATCCTGCCGCTGATATCGCCGGCATATAAGTCGACAATAGGCGCCGGTGTTACCAGGCCATTTGCAGTGGTGAATGCGGTTTGCATATCATTTACTGCCGTGGTCATTTTAGCAGGTGTTGGAGCCGAATAATCAGCAGCGAAAACACTTCCGGTTACGATAGGCGTATGCGAAAACTGTCCGCTTGCATCCATTATCAATCCAAAGCCGGTTATGGCGGTTGAGGATGCCGGGCTTACGCCGATATTGCCTCCAACGGATGTGATACCCGTGGTTGAGATGCCTGATTTTGTTAAGATGGAGAAATCACCTGCTGTCCCAAGGTTTATTTGACCAGGGCCAACTCCAGCTATCTGCGAGAAATTAGCCACTAAAGTGGTGTTTGCATTTAACGGGAAGGTATAACTTGAACTTGTAGATGCGACAACGCCACTATTTGTCCAATTGATAAATGTAAAACCGATGCTTGGATTCGCCGTTACGGTAACTGAAGCCCCGGCATTATATAAACCGCCTCCGGCTGTTGTTCCGCCGCCGGCAGGATTCGACGATAATATTACCGCAAATTGTGATCCTGTTATCAATTGAAAGTTAGCTACTAAGCTTCTGTTTGCATTCAGCATAAATGAGTAGCTGGAACTGGTTGATACGATAACGCCGCCTTCGGTCCAATTAATGAAAGCATACCCGGCATTCGGAGATGCTGTTACAGTAACCGAAGAGCCGGAAGCATGTGAGCCGGAGCCCGCAGTTGTTCCGCCTGCAACCGGGTTTGATGAAAGATTTACTGCAAAATTCCCTGGCGTTACCGCAGCAAAGTTCGCAACCAGCGTGCTGTTACCTGCCATTGTGAACTGGTAACTTGAACTTGTTGAAACGATAGTCCCGTTATTGGTCCAGTTGGTAAATGTAAAGCCAGCGTTGGGTATTGCGCCTACTGCAACCACCGAGCCCTGGGCAAATGTGCCCGCTCCCGTTGTTGTTCCGCCGGCAACAGGGTTTGATGTTAATGTTACCTGTGGAATAGTTGTGAAGGTCCAAACATAATTGCTGACCAGCGAAGTTCGAAAAGTATCTTTAGCAGCAGTTGTGATGGTACCCGTGTAAACCGTAAAGGGCAATAACGGTGTTGTTGGTGTAAAAGTAAAAACTGCGGCATTTGCTGTTGGCGCTATTGTTCCGGGAACGGTTATTGCACCCTGTTTAATAGTAAATGATGTACTATTGATAGTTGCCGGGTTCATTGCGGTATTGAAGGTTACCGAAATCACCTTGTTAAGAACAACGTCGACTGCTTTGTCCATCGGGTCGGTAGAAACTACCACAGGGCATACCCCTTTGACCTCTCCCTTAAAATTATCCTTTTTACACCCTGCCGAAAAAACCGACAGTAATATTATAGCGGGTAATATAATATTGTGGATTTTGGAATATTTCCGATTTTTAAAAAATACAGAAGCATACTCAATTAAAGTAAGTTTTTCACTCATAATGATTTTTAAATAAATGGTAGATGTTTAATTTTCCTGGCTGTTTTCGATTGTAATTCAGGCCGAACAAACCTAGGCTACATTAATGGGCGGGATGTTACATAATTTTGGGAATAAGTTATATAAATCACACATTCTCCAGCTCGGGCTGGTGATGGTGATTTTTCTGTTTGAATTGGGATGGCGTGATGCCTGTAACTTTTTTAAATTGAGTTGATAGATGTGCAACGCTGCTGTAGTGCAGCTTCCATGATATCTCGGTAAGGTTAAGCTCGTCAAACGTTATCAGCTCTTTCACCCTTTCGATTTTATGCCTGATAATGAATTGTTCGATGGTAATTCCCTGCACCTCAGAAAATAAATTGGCAAGGTAAGTATAGTCAAGATTTAATTTTTCGCTCAGGTGCCCTGAAAAATTTATCTTCAAGGGGTCATCATCTAAATAATGAACCATGTCGATAACTACATTTTTTATCTTTTCGATCAGGATACTTTTCTTGTCGATCATTAATTCTAATCCGTACCTGAACATTACCTTTCTGATCTCCGTCATTTGATCAGGGGAAACCGGGCTTATTATTTCGACTCTTCCAAACGCTATTTCGGTGCAACAAAGTCCCATATTTTCTAATTCCCACCGTACAATTGCTTTGATTGGCGGGCTTATCATATTCCTAATGAACAATTCAGTCATGGGAACTATACTGCAAAGGGAGTGCCCCTATCAAAAAGACATGCGCTGTTTATTCACAATCCTTTTGCATGGTCATTTATTTAATTGTACAGGGCGCTCCACTCCAACAAGTTGTATCATTCTATTAAACGAAATTATTAATCAATTAACAATTAAAATATTAATTTTTAATTAAGGTTAGCTGCCGTTTTTGATTAGTTTACCGGAAAAACTGTAGCTTATTAACTAAACCAGCGAAAAGCAAAACACGGGATTTTTTAACTTTTAATCAATCGCCCGACAATCCATAACTCCCTCTTTATAAGAAATATCAGATAGCTGAACTATTGTAAATGTCGGCACGTATAAAGGCGTATTACTTAAAACGTATAAACTACTTATTTATATAAAATTTTAATTTTTGAATCATGAAAATATTGGTAGCTGAAGATGATCAATTGATGCTCAAGATGTTAGAGTTCCGTCTAAAAAAGGACGGACATGAGATCATCGTAACACACGATGGTCGCGAGGCGGTGGCAAAGCTCGAAGAATTTCAGCCCGACCTGGTAATAACCGACATTATGATGCCTTATTTATCGGGCCTTGAAGTTATTGGCGCGGTAAAAAAGAAATATCCAACAGGTACCCCTGTTATCATTCTTTCGGGAATGGGCCAGGAGAACGTTGTGCTTGAAGCATTTCAGCTTGGCGCCGACGATTATATTACCAAACCATTTAGCCCCAATGAGCTATCGGTTCGGGTACGCAGGTTTGAGGGTTCAGCAGTTAAACACTAAGAAAACTTCAAATCTTTTTATCCAATTTAGTTTAAAAAGAAATAATTAATGGTTAAAGCCTTTTTACTTTCTTCCGTAAGGTTGCAAACCCAGGAAATAGCAGTGTTATCTGTGCTCCTTTTAATGGGGGTCATTTTAACCTACATGCTATTTTACATGTATTTTAAAAGCCTGAATGAAAAAAGGCACCACAATTGGCGGCCCATGGTTCATGCGCTTATCCACGAAGCAGTATTTATGGACGAGGAGGAAACAGGGCCCATCCCGGTTCCGGAAGAGATCATCAAGCTGATGCCCAATGCCCATTTCAGAAAACTGCTTATTGATGAGATCATGGGTGTAAAAAAGAATATGTCGGGCACCGCATCTGAGAACCTCCAAAAGCTTTTTTTGCAATTGAAACTCGAAAAATATGCTTTAAAAAGTTTAAAGAGCCGCAAATGGTATATCAAGGCAAAAGCTATACAGGAACTTACCGTAATGGAAATAGGTGAATTTGTGGCACTGCTATACCCCTATACGAATGACCAGAACGAGCACGTGCGTATGGAAGCCCAGAGCGCCCTGGTTCAATTTAATGGCTTTGATGGCCTCAGCTTCTTAGATATTGTGAGCTATCCTATATCAGACTGGCAGCAAATTAAATTATTACAGAAACTTTCGGGAGTGCCTCCTGCAGATATCGACCTGGATGGCTGGCTCAAATCTGAGAATAGCAGCGTGGTTGTATTTGCATTAAAACTTGCCCGTAACTATCACCGCTTTGAATTGCACGATGATATATTACCCTGCCTTGACCACGAAGATCCGAGGGTGCGCACGGAGGCTATCAATTATTTTAGCCAGATATCTACCGATGAAACATCTGATGCGTTTATTGCCAGGTTTTTGGGCGAAGAGTTTAAACACCAGCTGGCTATGATCGATGCGATGCAGCACATAGCCTCTGAAAAAGATATCCTGTTTTTAGTAGATCTTTTGAAAAGTGACAACAACGAAATGAAACGCTGCGCCGCCCGCGCTTTGGCTAAAATGGGCGATCGCGGTTTGAGTTCGTTACAGGACCAGGTTAAAAAATTGGGATATCCGTTAACCGAGATAGCCTTACAAATAAAAGGAGAATTAGCAGCATGAGTTGGCAGACCTTCCTATTACACGTATTTACATATGGCATTCTGCTGTATTCCATAACGCTATTGGTATGTTACTTTTTGATAGGCGCATTTTCGATCAGCGAAACGCGTTTATATCTTAATAAAAACAGCTTTACCGATTACCGGGTACTTGCATCATCAACCGAAGCACCAAGTATGAGCATTTTGGCGCCTGCCTATAATGAGGGTGCCTCTATCATCGAAAACGTCCGATCGCTCCTCTCCCTGCATTATAACAATCTCGAAGTTATTATCATCAACGATGGCAGTAAGGACGACTCCCTACAGAAGCTCATCAACGCCTATGACCTGTATAAGGTTGATTTTTTTGTGAATGAACAAATCAAAACCAAACCTGTCAGGGGTGTTTATAAAAGCCACAACCCTGTTTACCGTAAACTAATTGTTGTCGACAAAGTAAACGGCGGCAAAGCCGATGCGTTAAATGTGGGCGTAAATGTTGCCAAAAACGATTACTACGTATGTATTGACGTGGATTGCGTTTTGGAACAGGATGCTATTTTAAAACTGGCAAAACCATTTTTAGAGAGCTCAAGCGAGCGGGTTATTGCAGCCGGCGGCGTAGTGCGTATTGCCAATAGCTGCGAAATTGAAGACGGCCGCCTTGTAAAAGTAAACCTGCCTAAGAAGTTTTTACCCCGTGTACAAACACTGGAATATATACGCGCCTTTTTATTAAGCCGTATGGCCTGGACAAGGCTGAATGGTTTATTGCTTATTTCGGGCGCTTTTGGAGCCTTTGACCGTGATATCGTGATCAAATGCGGTGGGTACGACCCAAATACCGTGGGCGAAGATATGGAGCTGGTGGTGCGTATGCGCCGCTATATGGAAGAGTTAGAAGTGCCTTACAGGGTAAGTTTTATTCCCGATCCGCTGTGCTGGACAGAAGCTCCGTCATCCTACAAAATATTAGGAAGGCAACGTAACCGCTGGACGCGCGGCACCATCGAAACCCTTCGCACACACAAAAAAATGTTCTTTAACCCGCGTTACGGGTTATTAGGGATGCTTAGCTATCCTTACTGGTTTTTCTTCGAATTCCTTGCCCCTATTATCGAATTCCTCGGAACAATAGGCTTGATCATATATTGTTCCATGTACGCTATCAACTGGCAGGCCATTTTAATTATGGCAGGTGTAATAAGCATCGGGATACTGTATTCAATTTTTGCCATCATGATGGAAGTATTAACCTATCATCAGTATAAAAAGAAAAAAGAAATACTACACCTCGTACTGGTGGCCGTATTGGAACCCTTTATATTCCACCCATTTGTAGTATGGTCGTCCATCCGCGGAAATATCGATTTATTAAGAAAACGTAACGCCTGGGGCGAAATGACCAGGACAGGGTTTGCACAAGAAGTAAAGCCCTCAATAATTTTAAGTAATGAAAAGTAAAGCAACACGGGAAAGAAACTTATTGCATAAGTTCGCTGAAGCCGCAACGCAATTTGCCAGGCTTTCAATTGTATGGCTATTAGTCATTTTGGTGTTAAGCATCTTCGAACTAGTTTACAATGGCGTAGTTCACCAGTTTCCAAAAAGTTTTGGAGCGGTATTGGCCTGGTCATTTTTAAACGACCTGTTCTTCTGGTTTAAGGGCCTCATCTACATCTTTATCGTTTACATCCCGCTAAATGTGTTCTCGCAAAAGTTTGCGCGGGCAGTTTATTCGGTATTCATTGTTTTAATGGCGGTGATACAACTCAGTTTAACCAGCTATTTTACTACTTCGCTGGTGCCTTTGGGCGCCGACCTCTACGGTTATTCTATGAAAGACATCAAACAAACTGTTGGCGCTTCGGGCGGTATCAGTTTCTTTGAGATCGTAGCCTTTGTGTTCTTCCTGGCAGGCACTATTAGCGCCATATGGTTCCTGGCGCCGCGTATTAATGTAAAACGGTATTTAACCTTTGCTTTGCCGGCTATATCATTGCTTGTTGTGGCGATTGGTTTGCAGTCATTTACCGGCGCGCCAAATTTTAAATCTGATTTCGACAATAATTTGGTTATCAATAAATCTGATCATTTTTGGACAGCCTCATACAAACACTTTTTCCCGGGGCCCGATGAGGTTGATATTTACGCCGATGGCTATATCAATGATTATGGTACATCGTCAAAAGACAAATCCTTTGCCTTTAAATATGCCGACCCGCAACACTACCCATTTTTGCATAGCGACAGCGCGGCCGATGTATTATCACCGTTTATAAAAAGCAACCCAAAAACACCACCTCACATTGTTATTATTTTGGTTGAAGGTTTAGGCCGCGCGTTTACCAACGACGGTGGTTATTTAGGAAACTTTACCCCTTTTATCGATTCATTATCGGGCAAGAGCCTGTATTGGAAAAACTTTTTAAGCGAGGGCGGCCGTACTTTCGCGGTGCTGCCATCCATATTGGGTTCGCTCCCATTTGCCAAAGGCGGCTTTTTGGAACTGGGTGAAAACATGCCGACCCACTTATCGTTGCTGAGCCTGCTGAAATATAATGGCTACCATACCTCATTCTATTACGGCGGCGATTCGAAGTTTGATAATATGAAAACCTTCCTGGAAAAAAATGCCACGGATGAAATCAACGACGAAAAATCGTTCCCGGCAGGATATGTCCGCTTACCGGCACCTAATGGTTTTTCATGGGGATATAACGACAAGGAACTGTTCAGGCATTATCTGCTTACACGAAGTGAAAAAGCTACAACACCTCAACTGAGCGTGGTTTTAACGGTGTCAACACACAACCCTTTTGCCATAAACGAAGAAGATAAATACATGGCGCAATTTGAGCAGCGTATGACCCAACTGGGTTTTAGTGATGCGCAAAAGGCCGAACACCGTAACTACAAGCTGCAGTACGCCAGTATTATGTACCTGGATGATGCTTTGCGCGGATTTATAAACGCGTACAAGAAAAGGGCCGATTATAACAATACGATATTCCTGATCACAGGTGACCACCGCATGCCGGAGATACCGATGAGCGATAAGATAGACCGTTACCATGTACCACTGATCGTTTATTCGCCTTTGCTGAAACGTACCGCGCAAATATCTTCGGTGTCGACGCATTTTGATATTAGTCCGAGCTTACTGGCTTATTTGCACCATAACTATAAAACAAAAGGGCCAGGATTAGTAAGCTGGATGGGACAAGGATTGGATACCAACCGCAATTTTGAGAACCTGCACAACTACCCGCTTATGCAGACCAAAACCGATATCATCGACTTTATAAGCGGTGAGTACCACCTGAACGGCGACAACCTGTTTAAACTAAACGCTGAACTTGGCGAGGACCCGATACATGATGATGACAAGGCCAATCAGTTGCGGAATGCTTTTGACCAGTTTAAAAAACGCAACAACCAGATCGTTACCGGTAACTTTATCATACCCGATTCGATACACCAGCATTATAGCCCGGTGAAGCATTAAGGTTTCTTACCTTTAAAGCCTCACCCTGCATGTCATCTCGAACGATAGTGAGAGAGCTTAAACGCCCTGTATTGTCCGCCGTGCAGGGCGTTTAGGTTTTCTCCTCGCTGCGCTCGTTCGAAATGACATGGTGTTGAGGCATGTGCCCTCAAGCGGCAAGCCTTTCAACCTCGGCTAAAAAATGGCCCACATCAAATGGCCTTGAGATCAATTTGTCAGCCTTACAATTACCAACTATCTTATCTAAAGCAGCGCTTGAAGAGTGCAGGATAACGGGTATGTGTTTTGTGAGTTCGTGGTTTTTAATATCAAAGCATAGTTCATCCCCTAAGCCAAAAGGAAGCAGGAAATCGATTATAACAACCCTCGGGTTAATTCCATGGATCTCCAGTACACTGATGTACCTGCTGATAGTAATAACACTATAACCTGCATCCTGAAGCATTACACTTACCATATGGCGCGAATCCGTATTGTCTTCAATAACGAGCAGAGTTTTCATGTTTAAACATACTTCTCCTTATCCGGCTAAAAAATGACTTGCATCACTATTCGTATTTTATAGTAACGGCTTAGTTCGCAAACCTTGAATATCCCGTAAAAAAATCGTATATTGTTGTAAGTTGACCGGGCAAAAAATGGTTAAAAACGTTTCAAAAAAATCCAAAAATTAAGTTTTCTTAAACCATCAAACTGATAATAAGCTATATACAAAGTAAAACACTCGAAACAAACCGGTAAAAACGGGGTTGAAACGGGTTAAAACCGGTCGCAAACGGGATAAAACCGGGTTGAAACGGGAAAAAATGGGGTCGAAACCGGCTACTTTTTAGCTGCGGCAGTCTCCTCAAGAAGATGCGTCATCATCGGGCGGTAAAAGGTCCAAAAGAAGCTCTTACGTTCGGCCGGATCATCGGAGTTATAGAACAACCACCTGAAAGCGCCGACACCTTTAAAATAGGACGTGGTCATGCCGATGGGGTTATCGCAAAAATCACCTGAAAAATAATAGAACTGGTAATCCTTATCCTTGTGCATAATGATAGCCGGGAAAGTGGCCGGGATGTTATATTTCTTCAATTCGGCCGCACCGGCTGGGTTCAAACTGATATCAAATCGCGAGATGGCGTGATTTACCGAAAGATCGGGCGTTATTACATCAAACCAAAAGGGGTACTTCATCTTTTCGGGCAGCGAAAGTTTCTTTTGACCATAACCAAGGGTGATAATATGCGGCACCGGATCAGTTAAATGCGTGCTGTCTTCCAGTACTACTACCTGGTCGTCGTTATTTACAAATGCCAGTCCAGCCTTATGGAACGGCCATTTTTTGGCATGATCACGTAAGTAATCATTAATGAGCCACCTGGGCAGTTCTTTATTTTTAAGGGTATCAAAACTATCAAAGTAGCGCGCGGTCCAGCCGGTCCAGTGCATGCCAAACATCTTTTCAAACTTATTGCGGTTATCTACGCTGGTTGGCGAACCTATGGTATTAAATTCGGTGATGATGAGTTTGTGTTTAGCCTTCATATCGGCCAAAAACTCCACATCCTGCGCGCTCATCCCGCCATACAATATGCCCGAGCGCTCGGTATTGCCCTGCTGGCTATACCATTCGTTTTTATAAATACCGTAGGTGTCGGTAAAATACGCCAGATCGGCATCGCTGCTCAGCTGGTTCAATTGCTGGGACGAAAATCGCTCCAGGCCCTTGATCCTGAACTTTTGATTTGCCTTTGGAAAAAAACCGAAATAATCATCACCGATCTGGTAACGGTCGTTGCTGGTTTTGGTATAACGCATGTTGTTGAGCAACCAGGTAAGCGAAATATGCTCCTGCCCGTCGCGATCCAGTACCGTTTTATCAACAATGGCTACAACAAGCTTAGTTTTAGGCGTAAAGTACCATGACCCCCACATCCAAATTGGAAATGAAAGTAAAATCGGGAATATATAGAATAATAGGAGATGTCTCTTTTTCATTCGATTAAAATCTTCTTAAATAACCTACACCTATATCTATTTGGTTTCCGCGTGTATTGAACTGGTATTCCTGGTTGTCCAGACTGGCGGTGATGAAAAACACATTTAAGCGCTTAAAGGAATGATACCACGCAACGGAAACGTTATCCGAGGTAAGCTTATAGTTGTTGCCTCCATTTAGCAGAATGATATTTTTGGGGTCATCCGGTGAAACACCGGTACCTATGCCCAAGGATAGATAATCATCAGCCCCGCCTGTATAATACCTTGCTTTAAGCGTGTATGATTGCGAAACAGAGCTATTTGACGGAGTTAAATAAGTACGGAAATTAAACCAGAAATTCCCGACATACTTACTAACTGAAGCTGTGTATATCCAGGTATCACCTGTAAAATGAAGGTACCTGAAACCCAGCTCGCCTTCAAAACTTGATGGCAGATTAGCATATAATGAGAAACCAGCCCGGGATTGCGGGAAGACGCCAACATCACCGGAATAAGCGCCGCTTACGTAAGCGTAAAAAGTTTTTGAGATATGCGGATAAGCATCTATTTCATATTGAACGCCATTTGTATTAAAGCGGTTAGCATAATTAACAAAGCCGATGATTGAACCTATACCGGTTTGTCGGCCATATTCAATGCTGGCTAATTGCCATGGGGCGCTAAATTGTTTATCGAAATGAATATAATCGTAGGTAATACCAATTTTATTTACCGAAGAGTTATCCCTTACCCTCGCGGCCAGCGCACGGGCATCCGAATTGGTAGGATCGGCTTTTATGAGGGTATCAAGGGTACCGTTGGCCTCGCTGAAACGCTTCAGATCATTCAGCACTTTAGCCTTTAGTAACAAGAGGTCCTTTGATTGGGGGTGGTATTTTAAACCATCCTGGGCATATTGCAACGCTTTTGGCGAATTATTGTTCCAGTATTCAAGGCTGCCAAAGGCGAATGCCGCATCCTCATTATCAGGATGTTTGCTTAATACCGTATTAAATTCAGCGCGTGCGCTATCCGTTTTGTCAGACCATGTATAAACACGTCCTAAAAAAACATGGATATCCGAGTAATCGGGGCTTTTGGCAAGTGCTTGTTTGCTCAGGCTGATCGCTTTAGAATAATCCTTCTGATCAAATGCAGCCTTGCGGGCCTGCTGAAAAAGCTCATCTGATGACAGTCCGCCTTGTGCGGAGGCCATTTTACAGAAAAGGGTCAGCAGAAAAAGAAAAAAATAATGTTTATAATTCATATAAAGCGGTAAACCGGCATAAATTCAGTTCCTTATACGATGGTAACCGCGAGTAAGTTTTATATGGAGGCGGTTAAAATGCGAAGAGCCTTAAAGAATTTTTAAGCTTGTTCAAAACAAAAAGCCGCTTTATGGGCGGCTTTTTGTTCGAGATAATAAAGTGCTCCCGACGAGATTCGAACTCATATCGATGGTACCGGAAACCATAATTCTATCCATTGAACTACGGAAGCAAATCGTGGCAAATATAACTTATTTCGGAATTTATTTAGGCTGAAGTTTTAACCAACCTTAGCGGCAGGCATCATTACACATCGATCAATCCCTTTAAAAAATCTCTTCTTAAGGGCTTAATGATAAACGAATCCACAAAAGAATAAGCTTTTGACCGTTCAATATCATCCGGGTTAATGGACGACGAAACAATATAAACGTGAATAGCCTTCTTAAAAGAGTTATACACCTTTTTATAACCGTTCAAAAAATCCCAGCCGTCGTATTCGGGCATAGTAAGATCGAGAAAAATATAATCAGGCAGGTTTTCTTCGTTTTCCTTATTGTCAATCAGGTAATCGAGCGTCGCTTTGCCGTCTGTACTCGAAATCACTTCCTTTACAGGACTGTATTCCTCTAACATAATGTGGGCCATTTGATGGTACAGTACATCATCATCAATAAGGATCAGCTTGCTCATAGTTTCGCGATAAAATGGTATGATAAAGATAAAGCACTTATAGCGGCCCCCATTTTCTAATTATGCACATATTAACAACCAGGGAATCCCGGCTGCCAATATGTGCAATGGTTAAACCTTTACCTTCTTCCATTTACCCGTTCTGAACAGGAAGAAACTGGCAATAGCCATCCCGGTTTCGGATATCGGCACAGCCAGGAACACGCCCGTTATCCCCATTCCTAAGGATTTGGCCATTAAATAGGCGATAGGTATTTGCACCAGCCAGAAACCAAAGAAATTGACCCGGGTAGTGGTCCAGGTATCTCCTGCCCCATTGAAGGCGCTCATCATCACCATGCCTATACCATAAAAGATATATCCGGCACTCAATATGCGTAATGCGCGGCTGGCTACTTCGCGCACCTGGGCATCGTTGGTAAAAATAGCTGTTAAGTAGTTGGCTGCCAAAAAAGTAATTACCGTTACCAGGCCCATATAGATTACATTGTATTTCATGGTTTTATAAACCGAGTCCTCGGCCCTTTCCAGTTCCTTTGCGCCCAGGTTTTGTCCGACAAGTGTGGCGGCAGCGTTGCTCATGCCCACGCCGGCAGCATAAAAAACAACATCAGCCGTATCGCCGTTTGGTAGCCGGCCGAGCCATGATCCCCACCTGTTTTTGCAACCAATTGCGCCAGGATTATCCAACTTCCGGAGGCTATAACAAATTGGAAAATAGCGGGCACTGCGATCCTCAATATCGCTTTTATTTGCTCCCAATGCGGTTTCAGGTAGGCCAGGCGTGCCTTGATGATATGCTTGCCGTTGAACAGGTGGTAAACCTGATAACAAACGCCTATGCTCCGGCCGATGGTTGTGGCAATAGCGGCTCCTGTAAGTCCAAAGGCAGGTATAGGCCCAAGGCCCCGGATAAATAAAGGGCACAGAATGCAATTGGCCACATTTGCGATGAACAAACTCCACATGGCAATTGAGGCATTGCCGGCGCCTCTAAAAATGCCGTTGATGAGGAATAGCAGCACGATGATTATGGTCTCACCCATCATAATGCGGGTAAAATTGGTACCCAGCTTAACGGTTTCGGCCGAAGCGCCCATTAGCGACAGGATGTCTGCCGCATAGTAAAAACCCGCCAGGCCAATCACTATATTAATTATTAATGCTATGGTGACGGTCTGCATACCGGCTTTTGATGCGGCCAACGGGTCCTGCTCACCTACCCTGCGGGCGACAACCGCCGTAGCGGCCATGCTCATGCCAATCGCTAAAGAATAGATGATGGATAAAACCGATTCGGTAAGGCCCACTGTTTGGATGGCGTAACTGCTATGACGCAAATGACCGACAAAATACTGATCGACCAGGGCAAATACCGATTCCCCTGCCATCTCGACCATCATCGGGATGGCCAAAAGTAGTACAGCCCTGCGGATGCTGCCTTTCGTAAAATCGTGGTTACCGCCTTTTACAGCTTGCTTTAGAAGTGTAAATATTCGGGATAGCTTGCTTGTAGCAGCCGATTGAAATGTCGTCATGAAAAAAAATTGTAACGTGAAAATTGAACCATTCAGCGAACGCTGAAGAAGAATTTAAATTGAAGCCCGTGGCGTTAAAACCGGAACAGGGTTGCTGCTATTTTCATGATGCGGCGAATATTGATAAAGCAAATATGAATATTATATTTACAACCGGAAGAAAATATTTCAATTTTATAAACCTAAATGCAACCCTGCCATGAAGAAAGTACCATTTTTTGCGCTCGCCGTACTCGCGCTTGCTGCGTGTAAACAAAACGCCGCAACAACAGTTACCGGATCGCCCTTAAACGGTACCTGGAAACTATTGAGCAGCAAATCCATCACCAAAAAAGACACCACAGATACCTCTCCAAAGAAGGGCCTTGAAACTTTGAAGATCTATAACGATACCCATTTTACATTCTTTACCCATAATACTGATAAGAGCGTTGCACCAACTTACGATTCCGGTGCCGGGACTTATACCCTTGCAGGCGAAAACTATACGGAGCATCTTAAATATTGCAGCGAGCGTGAATGGGAAAATCATGATTTCAATTTTACGATGAAAATCGGTCAGGATACGATTACGCAGCGCGGCGTTGAGAAAATTGACAGTTTACATATTGACCACATTATTGTGGAAACGTATGTGAAAGTAAAGTAGTAACCCAAGTTTTTATTTGGCGATATTTGTACTGCATCTAATCGCAACCAAATGAAAACTATCCAACAAATAGCAGAGCGCCTGGTCACCCTTTGCCGGGAACAAAAATTCATAGAAGCTTACCGCGAACTTTTTGGAGAAGAAGCCGAAAGCGTCGACCCTATGCACTCGCTAATGCCGCCGGCAAGGGGACTGATAACGTTGATAGAACGCGAAAAACAGTTCCTGGCAAAAACTACCATCCATAAGATCGAAGTCTCCGAGCCGCTTATCGCCGGTAATTACTTCGCTATCAATATCCGCATGGATTTTACCGTTGATGACAAGGGGCGTACCGATTTGGAAGAACTTTGCGTTTATCATGTAAAGAGCGGCAAAATAGTTCGCCAGCAGTTTTTTATGAATTAACTAACTCATTGCTACTTTTGGATCACCGGGTTTACGCTTCAGAATAAGTGCTGCCACCAGCGAAACCAACAAGCCCACCGGCAATATTTCGGCATAGGTCACCAAAGCATGGACAAGCGGATTCTTTGCCAACTCTTTTACCTGCTGATACTCCTGCACCTTCGCCTGTATCTGGCTCAACGGCGCGCCAATAGCTTTGAGTTTAGCCACCTGGTGAATGGAACATTTATCATAAAAGTCGGGGAAGAATACATAGTATTCCACCATCCACGCTAATACATACATCGAGGAAGCGATCAATGATATCCACAAGCCTATCCTGAACGCCTTGCCAAATGAGATAACGCCCCCATCTTTGTCGCGGTAGGTTTTTATATTAACAAAGATAAGTGAGAAGGCAACCAGCATAGTGGTGAAACCGAGCAGCATGCTGCCTTCGCTGTCGGTATCATAAATTTTGGCCATACCTATTACCGTAATCACGGTAACAACCAGCCCCGCGATCAGTCCGTAAATAATTGTGTTTGTTTTCATCGTTTTAAGTTTTGTTTGCCCAAAATTGATGGATATGAACAAATTGGCGGTCATCCTTTCGGGTGATTTTACAAAAAGAACTTCAATTTAATACTTAAGTATGAGTATTTCAGGGGATGATACTCAGTTTTTTGCCCAGGTCCACCGCCTGCGTGCGGCGCTTGACCCCCATTTTCTC
The DNA here is from genome assembly GCA_043739405.1 of Mucilaginibacter sp. Classification (GTDB taxonomy): domain Bacteria; phylum Bacteroidota; class Bacteroidia; order Sphingobacteriales; family Sphingobacteriaceae; genus Mucilaginibacter. The sequence continues at coordinate 107,974 of JAYUEE010000027.1, forward strand.
AAATAGCTGTCCTGAATGGGTCTTAACGGTATTTAGAGACACAAAAAGTTTTTCGGCTATTTCCTGATTACTTAGCCCTTCAGCCATTAACCGTAGTACTTCTAACTCGCGTTTGCTTAGGTTTAGCCGTTTCGCCTCGGTTTCATTCAAAGTAAAATCAGAACGGTAGACCTCCTTTTCGACAACTACTGTTTGCAAAGAGGGCTTGCGGAGTTTGAATGAAAGCCAAACCCCAAGAGCTGTGAAGATAATTGCGATGACCCCGATATAGGTATCCAATTGCGTATCAGCGATAATATACCGCATTTCGAGCCATTTCAGCAGGAACAGCAGCAGTGCCAGGGCAATACCGTAAATAAAGATCTGTTTATAGCGACCCAAGATTTTAAGATGAATGTTTCTCTAAATTATGAAAAATGCCGGACTACAGCACTTGCTCTTCATACAATTTCTCAAGTGTTTTCGCAGGATCCTCACAAAGGCCGGGGTGCACTTTGGAGGTTTGCACCACGGTGCTGCGTGTAGCCGTCAGCCATCTGAAACGCGAGGGCATATCCAGTTGCGCTATGGCACCCCCATGTTTACTGCCACGGCATATTTCGGCAAATGAATGCAGGTGCGATTTCAATTCGGTAATATCTATTTTATTCGAAAATGAGCAAAGCCTCTCTTCGTCAACTGCGCAAATACATTGCAGGAACTTCAATTTTGGGCAATACAATATCACCCCCACATTGAGGAACTCCTCGCGTTCTACCTGTGGTACCACGCGAATCACAGCGTACTCAAATAAGTTGTTCGCGGGCATGTTGTGCTTCGTTTACAAAAATAGCGGATGCCGCTATCCGGGTGTTTAAAAATTGCAAGTAAATATCACGTACCTCGTCCAGGGTTTCGTGCCACTCCCCTTTCAGCCATTCATCCGGTATTAGGGCAACTATAGTAGCGATTCGTTCGGGCGTCAAAATCAACTTAAATTCTTCATCAACCAATTCCAGTTCGCTCGCCCTTGGCAATAAAACATGGTCCTTTACCTGCAAAAATGGCCGCGTGGCCTGCTCCAGCCAGTTGTCCCACGAATGGTGAAAATAAAGTGCTGCACCATGATCAATCAGCCACAATTGTTTGTTCCAGGTCAGCATATTGGTATTGCGTGGCGTGCGGTCAACATTAGTCAGCAGGCAATCCAGCCAAACGATCTGCGAGGCCAGCTTATAAGGTACATGCATCACTGATGCATCAAATGTAATGGCTCCCGAAAGATAGTGCAGCCCTAAATTAAGCCCTACACTTGCCTTCAATAAATCCTGTATTTCCTCGTCAGGCTCCGAGCGGCCAAAGGCAGTATCAAGGTTAGCAAATACAAGTTCGGGGACTTTAAAACCCAATGCCCTTGCAATTTCGCCGCCAAGCAGTTCGGCAATCAATGCCTTAACCCCCTGCCCCGTACCACGGAATTTGATCACATACAAAAAGCCGTCGTCCGCTTCGGCAATAGCGGGCAACGAGCCCCCTTCACGCAATGGCGTTACATAGCGGGTTACATTTACGGTGCGAAGTTCGGGTTTGATAAAATCCATTGTTGCCGTTTCAGCCGGAAACAAATCTATAAAAATCCGCCGGGTAATCGGTTTCAAAAACAAAGCCGCCCCGGATATCGAAGCGGCTCGCTGGGTCAGTCAGGGTCTTGGTTATTTTTTATTGGCAATTTGATCGAGCAATAAAAAGCCAGGGTAATTAGTTGCAGGCTCGGCCATGGTATTTACATTTATGTTGATGTAATTGGTAATACTGCCTTTATTTGCCGGCCATTTAGTTAGTCCCTTACCGTTAGGGTTCCCGGTTTTAATGAAGTTTGCAAAGTAAGCCTCCATTGTTGCCGATACTTTGTAATCATCCGGACCCCAATTATAAATTTTGTTGCCACCCAGGTTTCCCAGCGCATATTCTATTTCGGCAGAATGCACTGCTCCTGAATATGGGGGCGGCATTTTACTCGGTGCAGCATTAGCATTTCCTTTCACAATACCACCGGCCAAACCAGCTTGAGCATTGCCCATAGCGGCTACCATGGCTGGCCTTGGGCGCGAGAAAATATAACTATAAACCGGCTGTCCACCTGTTTTTGCACTTAATTCCTCCCATTTCCAGGTACCGTAGGTAATAAACCGGGCGCTACCTAGTTCGGTTGCTGATTTGATCACCTCATCCTGTGTCGAGCCCGGGTATAATTTCAATATCTCATCGGTATTGTTGGGGTAAAACATCTTGATCTTCTTGAGATAATTTTCCGGCGTGGGGGCATCACCATATGTTATCATCTGGTACGGCACTTCTGTGGAGTTCCAGCCGGCCAATAAAGGAACATGGGCCTGCTCCCCTGCCTCTAAGATTTCTAAAGGTTGTTTAGGGAAAAAGTAACCATCCATCACCTGTCCAAAACGTGCATAGCCTGGCTTGGCCGCAGAATCAAGCAATTGTGCCGCAGTAAGCGCCCGTAAATCGGACAAGGATTTTACGCCTATTTTTTTTGCAAACGCTACCCCGTTATTTTCGCCCTCTGGTAAAGTAGTAAGCTTCGAAACCCCACCACTTTCGCCTATTGCGCCTGCGATAAGATTTTTTGATAAAGGCGAAAGCATTTGTGCACAAACAGAGAACGAACCTGCCGATTCACCCGCAATAGTTACTTTTTTGGGGTCACCACCAAAGGCCGCTATGTTTTGCTGAACCCAAACCAGGGCAGCATTCTGATCGAGCAACCCATAGTTGCCCGATGCATGATTAGGGGATTCCTTGGTCAGTTCAGGATGCGTAAAAAATCCAAAAATCCCAAGTCGGTAGTTAATCGTTACAGTTACTATACCTCTTTGCGCCAGGCTCTCACCATCATATCTCGACTCAGAACCATCGCCTGCTACAAAGCCACCGCCATAAAAGTAAACCAGTACAGGCAGTTTTGCCTTGGGCGGCTTAGCCGGGGTCCATACATTCAGGTAAAGGCAATCCTCGCTCATACCGGATGAACGGAAATTCATATCGCCAAATACATTCTTTTGCATGGCATTATTGCCGAAGTGATCGGCTTTGCGCACACCGTTCCAGTTTGCTGCGGGTTGTGGTTCTTTCCAGCGCAAGTCACCAACGGGTGGTTGCGCATAGGGGATGCCTTTAAAACTGTGTATACCTATGGAATCAATAGTGCCTTCAAGTGTTCCATTGGCGATTTTCACCTGGGGCGCCTGGGCAAATGCACCTGCACCCCACAATAAAGCGGAGGCCAGTAAAGCAGAAGATAATTTTCTCATTATGATTTGAATTAGCAGAAATATTTAGTTGGATTTTAAAGTTGGTTTTTTATCATTGGATTTTATTATTGTAACAATTTATTACAATAATAGGCGAAGTTCGATACTTTATCAAATTTTTTAATTTATTTTAGCACAAACATTCATGAAAGACCGGCAAACTTCAGAAGCAACCGATACCACTGGCAGTGATTATATCCATGGCCTGGCCATTGATGCTGTGATATTTGGTTTTCACGACCAACAATTGAAAGTATTGCTGATGCAATACAAAAAGTCCGATATTTTTGCTTTGCCGGGAGGGTTTATTCATAAAGAAGAAAACCTGGATGATGCCGCCCACCGTGTTGTATCTGAGCGAACGGGCTTAAAAAATATTTACCTGGACCAATTCCATGTGTTTGGCGATACATCCCGGTTCGATCCAACCCCGCTCAAAAATATCATGATGGCTAATGGGGTTGTCCCCGACGATAATCATTGGCTATTACAGCGTTTTATTTCTGTAGGATATTATGCTTTGGTTGATTTTACCAAAGTTACTCCCACGCCCGATAAAATATTCGATAATAGCGCATGGTATGCTCTCGCTGATATACCGAAATTAATGCAGGACCACACGCACATCATCAAAAAAGCATTGGAAAGTCTGCGAAGGGACCTCGATAACAAACTAGTGGCTTTTAACCTGATGCCAGAACAATTTACGATGAACGATCTGCAAACCCTGTATGAAACTATACTTAATAAGAAGCTATTAAGGCCTGCCTTTCAGCGTAAAATGCTTAGCTTGAATATCCTGCAACGTATCGCAAAAAAATGGACGGGCGGTGCGCACAAGGCACCTTATTTATACAGCTTTTCCAAATAAAGCAAAATCGTCAATATTTATTATTTTATAGTACTATGTATTGGATAGTACTAATATTTTACATATCATTGCATTGTTTATTAAAGCAATCGACATGAAAAAGTTAACGATACTGTTATTAGTTGCGGCTTTTGCCGGACTAAGCGCTTGCCATTTGGGCAGAAGGCACTCCACCATAGTAGAAACGGGCAACAATTATTACCTGAAAATTGAGTATTCAGGAAGTGTATACTTTAATAGTGAGGGTACCGCGATCAGTAGCATTTCGCGGGGAGGATATGTAAAATACCAGTTTAACAATAAAAAATTGGAAGCCAAAAGCAATGGCAGCGGTAATATAAATTATGAGATTTATGAGGATGGCGAAAAGTTGGATCCCTATCGTGATGGCAAGCCTTTTATAGCAGAAGCTGTGAAAATGATGTTACTGAAAAATCATCGTCCCAACTGGAAATAAACTGACCCTATTAAATGACTACTGATTGACTACCGATCCCTTTTTGGCTTTGTAAGCTTCCTTTAAAATATCGGTAAGCGCTTCCAATTTCATTGGTTTGGATATATAATTATCCATTCCGTGGCTCAGGCAAATGTCGCGGTCTTCCGAAAGGGCGTTGGCCGTCATGGCAATAATATAAGGCTGCTGTATGTCCAGCTTGCGGATGCTCCTGGTGGCCTCATATCCATCCATTTCGGGCATCTGGATATCCATCAGTACTAAGTCGTAATGTTTGTTGCTAATGGCATTTAAAGCCTCAAGGCCATGCTGTGTCAACACAACTTTGTATCCAAGTTTAAATAGTATACGCTCTATTAGTTTTTGGTTCACAGGATTATCCTCTGCTATCAAAATATCCATTGCGTATTTTTCTGCGAAGCTGGCATCCAGTACATTATTTTGTTTCTCTTCCTGCTGAACGGATTCTTTACGCTCGCCTAACTCAGCGCATATACTTTT